>JAVBLD010000053.1:0-31642 GCA_031553705.1 Marinifilaceae bacterium
GATCCATCATTTGAACTCAACGGAGGATGGCAAGTATGCATACGCCGATTTATACAAGGATATCCTGGAGCGTGGAGATATTGCCTGTATAGTCGAACCTGTCGACTATTACGATGTTGCTTCCAATTATACGTTATCTTATTTGAAGTCCTATTTTGATGAAAAGAAAGTAAATATGTGCAATGCGATCTACTTTCTGGCGAATTTCTTTAATGACTGCTATGTCTATGATTTGCACGATAGATATTGTACATACGGCAATGGAATCAATTGGGATGATTGTAATACTCCGGCGGGGCTTCGGAATGTCAGGATCAAGGTGACAGGGAAGAAATTATATACGGCAGTGTTAAGACCGTTTGAAGGAAGCTCTGACTTATATACAGTGCCTACTTATCGTATATATGTAGAGCTATTGAATACGGATGGCATTCCACAACATCGAACACCAATGGAAGCGGTTCGTTTTGGGGTAAAAGAAGAGAATCATGTAATGAAAGTAGTTGGTCTTGCCGATGCCCAGACACATACAGTTTATTATTATAATCCAAGCTATTTAAGCACCCTTACCGGTCCCAATGCCGGCGGATGGCAATTTACCTCGGCAGGGCATTATGTTCATGTGGGGTCGAGTTCTAGGCAAACCCCTTTTTCGAGTTGGGGCTGTATTTGTTTATGTGGCCCTGATCAAATGCCTGAACTAAACCAGATCTTATTGCAATATTCGGGAGCACAAAGCGAAGCGCAATAGGCTAATTCAGGATGCTTAAAAATAGTTTTTGAATCTGCAACGAGGCCCTCTTTGGTTCTTAAAACTAATTAAAACATTAATATTATGAAAACAAAAGCATTACATTTTATGTTTATTTTCGGATCAGGATTGCTATTGTCCTTACCGTTGTCCGCACAACCATTGGAAAGAGTTGTTATTGAAGAATTCAAGGTAGATAAATCAAAGTGTAAGATTAATGCCTATCAATGGGAGAATCATCTGAAGCCATTATTCTTTGAGAAATATGACACCGTAATCGAAAACCGAGACGATATTTCTCGCTTAACATATAGACTTAATTCATTAAATAAAAATCTTACGAAAGATATCGATTTTCTTTTGGAAATTCGTCTAAGTTCTCCTGGTGAATCAAAAATGATTGTACCTGATATAGGGATCATAGAAGTCGGCTTCAAGTCAGCAGCGGAAGCAAAAAAAAAACTGAACTTAAAAATAGAAAGACAACAGATTTTTGTTTTGGAGTTTGTATTATGAATAATCGCCCTTATTTAATAGATAAGAGTATTCTTTTTGTTTATATCTCCTCTGTCGAACGGTATAAATTCTTTGATGAAGTAGAAAAATACTACCAAGAGATATCCAATTCGAAAAAATAGTACTTGATGCGAATCGAGAGTTGGAAACTGTCATTCATGTTTTGGTTTAAAGCCTTATGATTGTCTAACACTGCAAATCAACAAATTTATCGGTTATTAAATCGTTATCTATTGCCTCATCAGAGTCCATCTGTACGTTGGTGATCTGAATATTACATTTTTACAATTGTTTTTATATAAAAAAACTGACCGTAAAGGCAAAACAATATGTTTGCCTTTACGGTCAATCACTTATAGAAATTGTATGAATAAATAGGTTATCTTCCTCTTCTTCTGAGCCAGATCATTAATGTGGAAACCAGCAATATTCCGGGTAGTGCGCCCATAAACGTGATCTTCCATACTTGCATGGCTTTTTGACCAATGTTGACCATATTATCCGGAGGAGTAGGACGGCGTATATCGATAGGAACCTGATTGTCGGACAACCAGAAGAACGTGCCTGTAATCAACCAGTAGTTTTGCGCCCTGACATCTTTGCGATTTATACTTATTTCTGCATTACTGAGGCAGTCGGCATCACCGAAGATGGCTATCCTTTGCTCTCTGCCGGCAACATTTCTGCTGAGGGCAAGGGCCGCGACAAAATGTTCTTCCTTTTCTCCGGTGGCGGTATCCAATTTAGGCGTGTCGTCTATAAAATCGGTGGTTTGAAGTTCGCTCCAGCATCCTCCCGCAGTATCCGTAACGAGCAGCTGAACGGCTTTATAACCTTTGTCTTCGGTGTATTTCAAACCTGTCATTCCCGGCATTGTAGCACACATCTCCCAGTCGCGCATTGTGCCGAAGTTATAGCTGATCGATTCGGCCTCTTTTGTCGGGAACACCAACTGAAGATCCGGTTGGCGGCTTTCGGTCATTTTAACAACCCTGCCCGGTAGAAATTCAATTCCCAGTTGTGCCGTCAGCGGATTCATAAAATCCTGACGGCGCGGTTCGCCGGCGATAAGCATATTACCGCCCCGTTGGATATACTGGTTAAGATTTGCCATCTCTGTCTCGGTCAGCGCCGATTTAAGTTCTGCAATTACCAATATATTAACCGTATCGGGAACAGGTTTTTCCAGATTTACTTCCAGAAAGTCAAAACCTTGGTTGATCAGGGAGTAACGGAACGGTTTATCCTGTGCAAACCGATTGTAATCACGGTCTTTGTTGCTACCGCAATCCCGTTCGCCATGGCCGGCTAAGAATCCGACTTTGGGTAACGGCATCACCAGGCGTTTAAACGCTGCCGAAATTTCCGTTTCGAATGGAAATACCTGCATATCGTCGAATACACGTAAGAATGTCTTTTCGCCGCTTTCCCTTTCAAGCAGTTTTACAAAGCGGTTACCTTCGGATGACAGGTCTACCTTTTTCTTTACCTCTTCCGGACGCAGGAAGTCTTCAAATTCCTGATTGTATGAGCTTGCCATTTTTTTAGCTCGTTCCTCATCGGAAAGGTTCGGGTAACGTTTATCAAGATCTGGATTTTTAGCTTTATCCCAGTAATACGCATATTTCATTTTGATATCCGGTTTAAAGCGACGGTATTGTTTAAAACGAGTAAGATCCTGGTTTACATTGCCTGGCATGCCGCACCAGTAGTATGGGTCCAACAGGTTCGCGTAAGAGGTGATCGTCATGCCGCCTTTCATTTTGGAGATGATCTCCTGGCTGTTTTTGGTAAGGGTCTGAGTCTTTGTTTTTGTCGAATCGTAGAATACCATAAACATCGGGCGTGAGGAGAGATATCCCAATAACATCGCAACACAGAATACGACGGTATATTTACCGGCGATAAACGAAAATGATTTTTTTGTTCTCTCTGCCTGAAGCTTAATAATCGAGAACATCAGGAACATAACAATGATAATAAGGAAATAGAGCAGATCCTCGCTGCAGATCAGCCCGTTGATAAACTCCCCGCACCTGCCCGAGATGGATAGCCAGTACGTGATATCCCTTACAAATTCTACGTCCTGAGCAACAGTTCCGATGAAATTCAATACGGCCAGGATAGCCAGGGTTCCCATGGCCGCCACTACCTGGTAGGAGGTTATGGCCGACATAAACAGACCGATGGCCGCATAAGCGCATATCAACAGATAAAGTCCGAACAATCCGGTTAAAACCTGAGCAAAGTCAAAAGAGTGAATTGCAAATGCGGAGAAGAGCACAAATACGCATAGTACACCGATCATTGCCAGGCCGTAAACCATCGTGGATAAGAATTTCCCTAAAATGATCTGGGTGCTTGTGATCGGGGAGGAGTAAAGCAGTTTTATCGACCCGCTGGAATACTCCCGGCTCATAAGACCCATTGTAAGCAATGGGATATAAAGGTAGATATATTGCTGAATCATCTTAAACGTTCCGTTCCAGTTATCAGCGAAAACCCTCCATGTAACGTTGTAAAAATTTTTGGAACCCAGGTCCACCCAACGCGGATATCCTTCAAAAGCCTTACAGAAAGCCATTGCTACCTGAAAAGCGAAAATGATAAGAATAAGCCACGCTACCGGAGAGTAGAAAAGTGTCTGTAGCTCCGTTCGGGCAATTTCGTATATTGTTTTAATTTTTTTCATTTCAGTAATGTTTTAAAAGGACTTGTTTTTCGATAATTCGGCAAAGACCGCATCCATCGAGCTTTTCTCTACACGTACTTCCCGTAATTTCCACTGTTTCGCGACACTGGCTTCTATTATATTATCTATCACTTCGTGGGCGTCCGTATACCGGATCCTGAAATTAGGTCCTCCGAGTTCTTCTACCGCTGCTACACCTGGAATTGCTTTTAGCTCTTCGACCGAAGGCGCTACAGCCAATGAAACGAACAAAGAGTCCGGGGTAATATAACTGTCGAAGTCCTCCACCGTGCCGGCAAATACAAGCTGCCCTTGCTCGATCATCCGGATATACTGGCATGTAGCCTGAACTTCCGACAGGATATGGGTAGATAGAATAACCGTTCTGTTTTCGGCAATCTCTTTGATTAAATGGCGTATTTCTACGATCTGATTTGGGTCCAAGCCGTTGGTAGGCTCGTCAAGCACTACAAATTCCGGATCATGTATAATGGCCTGGGCGATGCCAACCCGTTGCTGGTATCCGCCTGACAGGTTGCGTATCAGCCTTTTGCCGAAATGGCTGATGCTACACCTTTCCATCACAGTGTTGATTGCATTTTTTACCTGACTGCTCTCCATCTGGCGCAATTTGGCGCAATACCTTAAATACTCCTCGACAGTAAGGTCCGTATATAAAGGCGGTTTCTGAGGGAGGAACCCGATGTGCTGTTTCGCTGCCACCGGATTGTCCCTCATGCTGATCCCTTTGATAAAAACATCCCCTTCGGTCTGTTTCAGCACGCCACACATAATATTCATTGTTGTCGATTTTCCTGCACCGTTTGATCCGAGCAACCCATATATCCCATGTTGTGTTATCTCGAAATTGATATCACGAACAGCCCACTGGATACTATACCGGTGCGAGAGGTTTACCACCTTCACAATTGATTCTTCCATAAATATTTAGATTTATTTTAAGAGACTATCTAATAAACCGAAATGCTATAACTTTATATTTTAACTAATAAATATTTCTCGACTTATCAGACAGTCTCTAATCATTACTCAAAAATTAGTCTCCATAATACCTGCCTGAACTATATGTAAAGTAGTTATTATATTTATACTGAAAATCTATAATCTTTCCATAGCCTGAAAATTTGGATGTTTCGGAAATATTGTTGAAGTCAGCAATGTTTACAATAGCTATCGTACCGCTCTCTGTTGCCACGCCCAGTTCGGATTCTTGCGGGTTTAGCGCTAAACCCACAATCTTTTCTCCTGCACCGATAGTATATACTGCTTTGGAATCTCCGGTAGTTACCGTATATAAATACACCTGATTACCACTAGTATAGAATAAATACTCTTTTGTTTTCATCATATAGAATTTACTCTCGTCATTTACATTCATCGTAGCGGAAACATCCCGGGCAGTCACATTCTGTATGGTATAAGAATTCCATTCATCTACTTTAAATGTCTGTACAACGACTTCATTTCCCTTTTTAAATACGGTGACATAATTTGAGTAGTAGTAGCCTGGACCATAACCGCCGCCGAACAGTAGCTTATAACCGTCAAAATTGTTGATGTCGATCTGTCCGGCGGCAGGAGTCATCGGTATTTTAAAGAACAAGCCGTCACTCCAGCTTGCACTGCCTACCCAGTATATTAAGCCATGCACATTGTCCGCAAGCCCATAGAAACCACATTGACTGGCCAACGTCTCGAGGGTTTTATCAACAGTAACCTTTACTCCGTTAACCTCTTCCGGAATATGGCTAAAGAATTTGACATGGAACGCTGACATATATTCGGCTTGTTCACGGTAGTTACGCGAATATGCATAGCCGTTCTGACTAATTAGCACATCAATCCTCGTTCCGTAGTAGTAATCTTTAGGACTGAAACCTTCCGGATATTGTTGTATTGCAAATTCGCTTTTCAAATCCACTGTTTTTTCCCATGATTCTCCGTTTAGCGAAAGTGATCCGCTATTTTGTAGTACCATGATGGTCGATTTGGAAGATGTAAGCGTTTGACGTACTGCTATAGGACCGGTCCCAAGCGGTGCATCTTTAAACAAGTTGTTGTATAGATCTTTATACTCCGAAAAGATCCTTGTCTTAGGATTCGTTGCCATATTATAATCCGGCAGAATAAACGAAAGTGACGACTTGGAATTCAATTCGCTAAGCACTATCCAACCTTTGCTATAAGGAGATATTACCTTAATCTGAATATAATTGGATGTGATTACGCCTGTGCTGACCTCTTTTACACAAAACCTGTACCTTAATTCTCCTACTTTGTTCGGAGTGACTTTAAGTATCTTGCCCGTACAAACTGTTTCTACTTCGTCTTTGGTGGCCGATCCGTTTACATCGTTTGTACCGATATATTCCCACCAGTATTCAAATTCCCCTTCTCTTTCCAGTTTCGAATAAATGATCATAGACCCTGGATCGAAGATATATTCCATCCCAAGGTTTGCATTCGTATTGGCAGGATACATCCTTGAAAGATCAACGGCGTTTGATGGTTTGTAATCATAATGGCCTATGTCCTCATAGCAGGCATTTAAAAGCAAGATGCACGTAGTGAGCAGTAAAAATATTTTTGTTTTCATGATCATTCTTTCGTTTAAATTAAATCATAAATGGGGTTTCCATCGGATCTCCGTTTTCGTCATATACCGTGCGGTTGTTCCTTGTCTCTTCCTGCAGCCAAAAGGTGAATTGCAAGGCATAAGCTCTGATCAAACCGTCTGAAGCATCCGTTAAATCGCTGATACCGGTTACTTCTATAAACTTCTGGAATTTGGTATCGGAATAATCACCAAGATAATACCACTCAACGTTACCTTCCCACCAATCCGGTTTAGCAACTTTATCACTGACATTGATAATGGCGACAGTGTACTCGATCTGACCAATAACTCCAAAGTCTGTGGTCGGTTCCAAACGCAACACAATACGATATGTATTGCTCTTCATATCTGCAGTTTTGTACAGTTTGATAAAGCAGGTATCGATAACATTTCCTGTCCTGAACACCATATGGGCCGGAAGAGAAAAATGTGTACCTTCGATAGCCGTTGATAGTTTAGTATCAACAACGATCTTGTATGCTTTATCTTGAACAACAGGTATGCCGCTTATTTCTAACGGCAATGCCAGGTCGTAGCTCTGCACTCCCGGATGAAACAGGAATGTAAAGTTGGTAGAATCATCCAGGTTTTTCGTGAACTTTATATAGTCCTGAGCGCTATAAGTCGGAATATCGGACTTCTCGCAGCTAAATAGTATGGTCAACAAACCTAAAATAATTATATATTGTTTCATATCCTTGTTTTTTAAAGATTAGAATAGGCTGTTTCGCTGTGAGGAAGCGGGATCTTGAAAAGATTCGACATATCCACAGGATTCACGCCGTTAAATACAGGTAAATTCAACCTTTTGAAAAAGAAGAAGGTCCGCCCTTCCGACATATTCTCGCGTACTACGTCATTCATAACAGTAGGCCAGAATTGCTGATCATCCGGAACGGTTGCACTTGTCTGCATACCACGGTAATATCTTAAAAGCATGATCGGTCTGAGGCCGGCAGTCTGGTCGCATTCGCAAATAATATGCGCCATTTCACTCATCCGGATTACCGGAAGTAGCGGTCCTTGGTAATTGATAACATTAATCGGAGTGTAGTCGTATGGGCCTGTCGGCACCGGGTATTGCCATTTGCGAGAAGTGTTGTCAGTTTCAATCAGCTTTGAATATCTGTAGTCGTCACTTTCCAGTGCCTTTGCCGGAAGTTGGGACGTTGAGAACTGGCGTTGAAAGATCTCATTTACATTTTTATAGATGTAATTAGAATAGGTGTCCAGCCCTTCTAAGTATATGTCATACTCATTGGCGTTGTAGAAGGCTAATATAATATCATCATGTAATTTACGGCTTACGTCTTTAGGATCGGATGTGTATATGCTGGTATAGTAAAACCATCTTTTTGTACTTGTGGTACCTGATGGGGTGCTGTAAGTAAAGAAATGATATGCATTCTTTGCACAGGCAAGTGCATTTACTTTATCCCCATTCCACAAATAGATCCTTGCAAGCAGTGCTGTGGCTGCAACATAGTTCATACGCGTGCCTCTTAAGCCGAAGAATAGTCCCCCTTCCTGATAGGCGTTTAGCCCTTCAAATCTTGAAGATACCGAGTTTATTCCGTATGTGTTAAAAATCGTATCATGATAGGCTAATTTAGTTCGCGCAAGCTCCATATCTTCGATCACTTTTTTCATGACCTCCGGTACAGTCAGGTGTTCGGGTTGATGTTCAGGATATTTAGTCACATACGGCATATAGAGCTTACCGTCGTCTTGTGCCGGTGTCGGAGCAAAAAGCTGCAACATCTGGAAGTGCATTAAAGCACGGATACCATACATCTCGCCGAGGATCACGTCTTTCTCTGTTTGTCCTAATTGGAAAAAAGAAGGATCTTTACTTTCGGTATGGGCGATGATATTATTGCAATTTGCAATCACCTTATATCCTGTTGTCCATATCGGATCAATAATATTTCTGACTCTGCTACTTTCGAGATCGCCTGATAAAATAAGCCTATAGTCATAAGGTAAATAATTGTTCTGATAATTTTGTCCCAATACGCTTGCAAGGCCCCATATAAGTTGTTTCCCGTAAAGTTCCGGGCTGCTTAAGATGCGATATACACCGTTTACTGCCGTATGATACCCATCCGGCGTGGAGAATAGTTTTTCCTGAGTTATCTTTGTCGATGCATCTACATCAAACCAATCGTTACAAGAGTAAAGCGTTCCGCTTACTGCTATTCCGATGATTGTAATATGTTGTATTATTCTTTTCATAAACTTTGATTATAAGGTTAGAAACCTAGATTGAGTGAAAAGCTGAAAGATCTTGCAAAAGGATAATCAATTCCTCTTTCAGCTTTTACCGAGGAGATCCTGGCTACATCGTTCATATTGAATGCCAACTTTAACATACTTATTCCTACCTTATCCATCCAGGTCGAATTAAAGTTGTATCCTAATGAAAGCGAATTAAATGTGATTACATTATTGTCCTGTACAAAACGCGATGTAGGACGTGTAGTCTGGTAACGATCTTTGATTGATTTCAATTTGGATATATCCCCCGGTTTTTGCCAACGCTCGGAAAATACGCGAATGTCACCATTTCTCTCCCATACATTCAGGTTTTCAACGTTGTCAACCAATGTCTGGTTATAGATTTGCCCGCCTGCTTCAAATAAGAATGAGGTATAGAGCGTAAGGTTTTTATACCGTGCATTTAACCCGAACGAACCACTTAAATCGGGATCGGTATTACCAAGAATCTGTTGTTGTGAAGCGTCCCATTGGTAGGTCGTACTACCATCTCTGTTTTCATATAATTCTTTACCATTTGCCGGAGCAATACCCAACGATTTCATGCCGACAATAGAGGTTAACGAACCGCCCTCTTCATATTTCAATAGCGGCTTTGAATATTTGGCATTATTCGAATTAATCGGCACCGACCATTCATAGTATTCCTGATATTCGCTGTAATACTCGTCTACTCTGTCATTATATGCCTGGAGCGTATTCGATATTTTGATGATTTTGTTTTTAGTATGGCCTGTCCGCACAAATGCATTTACATCTAAATCCGATGTTTTTACTATAGCGGCACTTAACATAGCCTCAAAACCACGGTTACTGACTTCTCCCATATTATCTTTGTATATGGTAAAGCCTGAAGATGTCGGTAAGGTCACATCTGCAATAAGGTCTATGGTATGCTTATCATACCATGTGAGTGTAAGATTCAGCCTGTCTCCGAAGAAACCTAAATCCATTCCTGCATTTAGGTTATTCGTCTTTTCCCATTTCAATTCCTCGTTACCCATATAATAGAGCACAGCTCCGATACCGGTTGAGTTCCATGTATCAGTTAGAAGTTCATAAGTGAATCTTGCCGCATAAGGCGGAAAGTTAACTTTACCAGTCTGCCCGTAGTTTAATGTGAAACGTAATCTGGAAATGATGGAGTTCTTTAATGCTTCGTAATTATGGGCATTGAGTCCAATACCTGCTGACCAGAACGGAGCATAACGATTCTTGGAACCAAATTCAGAAGAACCGTCAAAACGTACGGATACATCGGCCAGATAAATGTTTTTGTAGGTGTAGTTTGTTGTAAACAAAACTCCTGCCAAACGGGTATGGTTATCCTGAAGATCCGGTACGGTAACAATCTCATGGGCGTATTTTTGATCGCTAAGCGATCCATTCGGGAATCCCCTGAAATGCGAAAATGAGTAATCATAAATATCTTCTTTGGCATTAATGCCTACCGTTGTATTGATATAGTGATCGTTTATCGCATTTGAATATAAGAATAAGATGTTGGTATTCCAACTGAGTATGTCTGTTTTATTCTTATATAATTCGCCTTTTTCAAAAATAGGTTTGTTATAAACATTATATATCGCTGAAGCAGGGTCGGTAAATTCATTTTTGAAATCATTTTTATAATTAATGGCAAATTGAGCCTTCAACTGCCATGCTTTTGTAAAATGCCAATTAACGCTTAGATTGTCTATAAACTCATTATATCCGCCGCGATTAAAGTTTTCAAGTGTCGCTTCGTATAACGGGTTTACAGTCGGAGCGCTATTTCCCCAGTATCCAGGTAATGTTTTTACCCATTCTCCGGTTTTAAAGTCTGTCGGAGAATAGTAAGGTTGCTGTTTAACATAGTCTCCGAAGAGCCCATAAGGAGACTCCTGGGTTCTGACATTACTAAAAGAACTGTTGTTGCTGATAATTAGATTTTTTAGACGATAATCAATTTTCACATCTGCTCCCATATTCTTACGACCCGACTCTTTCATAACTCCGTTTCGACTTTCATACCTGAGTCCGATCGCAAATCTCACTGAGTTTTCACCACCCTCAACATAAAAACTGTGTTTGTTATTGAATTCCGTTTGTAAAGGCTTGGATAACCAGTATGTATCAACTCCCCGTGAAATGTTACTCTCTTTCATCCTATATTCTTCTAACCTACTAGGGTAAGTGTGTTGTGACGGATAGGTCGGGTCGATTTCATCCAACAAGCCTGCAGCCAGTTCAGCATCCAGTTTCTCCCTGGCATTCATCAGGTGGTAGTCTGTAAGATCGGGTGCAGTAACTGTTCCGACATAATTATACGTCGCCCTTAATTTTCCGCCTTTGGGAGCTTCAGTTTCGATCACAATTACACCGTTAGATGCTCTTGAACCATAGATTGCTGTGGCCGCTGCATCTTTCAAAATGGTGACGGATTTTATGATATTCAGGTCAAGGTCATAAATCTTTTCGCTACTAACCTCAAAACCGTCCAACATAAATACAGGTAGGTTCGGGTTGTTCGTCAGCGCATATTTTGACATATTTTCCATCTTATCCAGTTCCTGAACACCGTTCATCCCGGAACGCCCACGGATATAGAATTCGGGAAGTGTATTCGGGTCGGATCCTCGCAGATTATTCGGTGCAATCCTTAAAGAGGGATCGAAGACCTGTAAAGACTGAATGATATTGGTTGTAGAGACTTTCTGTAATTCAGCTTTGCTGATCGTCGTAGCGGAACCGGTAAAGCTCGATTTTTTGATATTTCCGTATCCGGTCACTACGACCTCTTCAATCTCGGCGACTTTTTCTTTAAGAACAATCGAGATCGGTTTGTCGAAATTTACTTTTACCTCCTGTGTCTCAAAGCCGACAAAGGAGAATACCAGGATAACGGGCTCGTTTTGCGCGGGTACAGAGATAGCAAACTTCCCATTCACATCTGTTGCCGTACCTACTGTCAGGCCTTTTACACGAACCGTTACTCCGGGCAGCGGAGCTTTTTGGTTATCTAAAACAATCCCTTCGACTACCTTGTTTTTTTGATCCTGAGGAGCAGTCTCAGCACTCTTTTTAATGACAACCACATCGTCCCGGAAATCATATACAAAACCTTCTTTTCCTAAAATATCGGTTAACAGTTTATCCAGGGGTTCGTTTGTTACGTGTAACGATACACGTGGAGCATCCTTAAACAGGGATGAGTTATAGAAAAAACTGATACCTGTCTGTTTTTTTAACGCATCAATAACTTCCTCTAATGTTACATTATTCAGATTCAGGGAGATCTTTTCCTGCTGGGAATAAAGTTTTGCCGAGAGGCTGAATGTGAGGAAGACGCACAACACAAAAGTCAACTTCATAATTAAAAACACATTTCGAGGAGATTTTGGTAGATCTCTCCGGTAGAAAAATCGCTTTTTTTTCATAGCTTTGTAATGTATTATAAATGATTAATACTAAAGGGGAAGAGGCCGCAGACCTGAGAAATTTGTAACCTCCTTCTCCTTTTTATCTATGTATGATGATTGTTTTTCCCATAATCTTATAGTTTGCATCTCCGGTGCGTTGCAATAATTCCATAAATGAATTGATTGATTCATATCGTTTCAGGTTTCCGGTAAACGATACATCCTTTAGCTTTTCGTCCTGGTAAGAGATGATCACATCATACCAGCGGCTCAGCTCTTTCATAATATCTTCGAGGCGGTGTTCCCGGAAAATATAAAGCCCGTCTTTCCACCCGATATATTCATCTACATCCACTTTCTTTTTTGTAAGCGGTTCATAAGCCGAGGCTACGGCTTGCTCTCCCGGAGAAAGTGTGACACTTTCGTTGTTATAGGTGAAACTTACTTTCCCGGAAACCAGGGTGGTAAGTACTTTGTTTTCTTCCTGGTAAGCCCTTACACCAAACGAGGTGCCGTGTACGTTTACCTCTCCAAACGAGGTGACGACAATAAACGGCTTGCTGTCTTTTTTTACATCGAAATAGGCTTCTCCTTCCAGATATACGGTTCGTGTATCCTCTACGAATTTTATCGGGTATTTCAATTTTGAATCGGCATTCATCCAAACGCGGGTTCCGTCGTCCAGCAAGATATAGCACTCTCCGGCCACCGGAACAACCAATTGGTGATAGACCTGACTTTCGACTTTCCGGTCGCTTTGATAGGAGATGGCGCCTCCTGAATAATTGATCCGGATCCCGTTTCTATCGTCAACCTGTGATGAATCGCCTTCTACGTTCATCGTGCTGCCGTCGTCGAAAATGATATGCGCTTTGTTACTTCCCGGCAAAATGATATTGTTTTCAGCCAATGGCAGAGGTTGGTTGTTTTGATGCAGATCTCCGATAAGCCAGGCCAGGCCGATCACCATAACCAGTATCGCAGCAGCCGATCCTCCCCGGATAAGCCATATACGTAACCGGTCTGGGGCTACGCGATGTACGAAACGCTTGTAGGCCTTCCGGGATGAATAAAGGGTATATTCCTGCAGCTTATCTCCGACAAACTCATCGTTTTGCCAATCGGAATACACCTTGCGCAAATGCTCGTTTTGCAAATACTCGTTCAGTTTTTCCTGCTCGCCATCTGTTAATGTTCCGGCTTTAGCCTTTCTTAACCATTCCACGAGGGTGAAAAATAGGTCTTTCATTCTACAAGATTTAAAAATTGAAAACTCTTCATCCGCTATTTTTTATATTCTCTTTCCATTTGATTTGAGATACAACAATATTTTGTTATTAAAATGCAGAAGGTAGCGTTAGGTGTGACAAAAAAAAGATTTTTTTTTGCGTTTGGCCGAAAAAAAAATTAATGATAAATTTCTACGGATTAATCTTAAGGAGTTATCGGATTAATTTTTTCATTCGATATGATAATGTAATATATTTTAAGTCAAAGTGTTATTTGGATGGTGACATCTTCAATAAACAATTCATTGTTCTTAAATTTTTATATCAGGAAAACCCATATCGTTCCTTGCAGTTTTTCCCGAAGATATTTAAATCCCCTGTTTTTTTGTTTCTTGACCGTATTGATGGTTATGCTCAGTTTTTCGGCGATCTCCTGGCCTGAATAACCTTTTAAACTTAACAGGATAATCTCTTTCCGCTCTTTCGGAAGGTCTTCGATATAAAGATAGAGTTGGCGGATCAACTCGTCCTGTACGGTGAATGCAAATTGCTCTTCCGAGAGCTCCGGTTCTTCCGTATGCATTTTATGGATGGCGTGTTGCTGAGATTTGAATGACCGGAGGTGGTAAAGGGAATTATTGTATACAGCCCGGTATAAATACCAGGTAAAATCCATGATATCAGCGAATATACGGTCAGAATACCATATCTTGATCAACGTATCCTGCACAATATCCTGTGCCGAATCGGAATTTTTTACAATGGCATTCGCATAAGAACACAATGCAGCGTAGTAGGAACTGTACACCTTCTCCCATACTTGCAGGTCTTTCAGATTCACTCCGCGTAGCATTTCATCCGGATCTATAGCCATATCCTCTAATCTTTTCTTTAAAGTAGGGACAAAAATAAAAAGATAATCAATATTTTAGATTAAAAACGGAACTGTTTTTAAAATGTTCTCGATATTTAGGAGTATATCTTCCTATAAATCTGTGATATTTGGGCTACGTCGAAGAATGTATTAAATATTTCATATACCGGATCATTCTGAGGATAGATAGTGGCTTAAAGAGCATACAGGAACTTTAGTTTATGCTTATTGTTCCGGGGAGCTTTGGGAGATGATGAAAAAAGATTGCTTTCCAAGCGGATGTCGGATTTAATTAATGATGAGGGTACCCGGAATGGATTTTCGGGATATTCTCATATCTTTTCATGGGATTCTCTATTTCAAATTCTTATTATATTTGGAAATTTATGTAAATTTGCGGCATGGATTTTCAGGTGCATAGGGATGACTATGAGCTTTTCTCCGGCTTGATTAACAACAATCAAAAGGATTTTGAGCAGTTGTTCAGAGCTTATTATGCGTCTCTTTGTGATTATGCTTATGCTATTTTGGGTGATTATGCAGAGGCGGAGGATGTCGTCCAGTATATATTTATTTATTTGTGGAATAGCAGGAAAAAGATAAAAATAGAGAGTTCGATTAAATCCTATCTGTATTCGTCTGTTCGCTACCGGTCGTTGAATATTTTAAGACACCGTGTTGTTATGAGACAAAACAATCCTGTTTTAATTGATTTTATCGAGAAGCTCCAGCAAGAAGGATATTCTGAAGAGGAGGAGCTGAAGATCGAGAAAATAAATAAGGCGCTGGAGTCTCTGACTCCGCAAAGTAGAATTGTTTTTACCATGAGCTGCCTGGAAGGGAAAACATATAAGGAAATTGCACGGGAATTGGGCATTTCGGTTCATACGGTTAAATTTCATATTTCTAATGCTTACCGGCATATCCGGCAGAAAGTCGATTCTGACCGGGATATCCTTCTGCTTCTCTTGATTATAAAAAATTATTTCCGGCTTCTCTGATTTTCTTTCCATTTTTACCTACCCGTTTTTGCTCTATGGTGACATATAGAAAAACAGAAGATAAATATGAACCGATTTTCCGAACAACTATGGGAAAAGCTTTCAAAGCTGTGGTATGGGAATATTCCGGAGCAGCTTGATCCTGAAGAGGAGGAACTGGAGACTTTACTGAAAGATCAATTTCTGATCCGTCAGGCAATGCGGCGTGAAGCGGATCATACCTACGATATAAATAAGGCGTGGGAGAATGTCGTGCTTCAAAAGCGAAATATGCGTCGTATTATTTTGCGAACTGCCAGATATGCTGCTATTGTAGCGCTTTTGGTATCTGGGCTGGTTTATTTCTTTTCTGATTTAACAGGAAAAAAAGAAGGATCCGGTCACCAAAGCGGTTTCATTATTCCGGGTAGTGCCAAAGCGGAGTTGCTTTTGTCTTCCGGAGAGAAGATATTGCTGAATGAACAGGGTACAAATGAAGCGTTGCAACAAAAAGGGATCCTGCTTGTCAATGATACCGTTTCCGGCCGCCTGCAATATAATATGGTTGATTCTGCCGGAAAGGGACACGCTTCATATAATACGTTGTATGTGCCTAAGGGAGGCGAATATCAACTTGAGCTTCCCGACGGAACGGTTATCTGGGTGAACTCCGAATCATCGGTTCGCTTTCCTGAGCGGTTTTCCAGAACATCCCGCGACGTTTACCTGGATGGAGAGGCTTATTTCAAAGTTGCAAAGAATGATGCCTGTCCATTCCGGGTGCACATCGGAGACCGTGAGATTGAGGTGGTCGGAACGACCTTCAATGTGAGTGCCTATAATGACGATGTACTTTGGCATACAACCCTCGTGGAAGGAGCTATCCTGATAGGAAAAGCGGAGAATAAGATACAGATGAAACCATCGGAACGGCTTGTATTGAACCGATTGACTCAGAGGGAGGAGTTGCAGCAGGTGAATAGCAGGCTATATACTTCATGGGTAGACGGTAAGTTTTATTTTATAGCATATACTTTCGAAGAGATTGTCAAAAAGTTGGAACGTTGGTATGATTTTCAAATGATTTATACCAATAAGGCGATTAAAACCCGGATTTTTACCGGATTTGTAAACAAACACGAACCGATTGAAGAGATGTTGATGATATTGGAATTGACGACGGATATACAGTTTAGTATAAAGAATAAAACGATAACGGTCAGTATAAAACCCAAATAAAAAAGGAGCGAGAGGTCGTAACTCTCATCTCCTTCGAAATGAATAGTGCCTTAAAACCGGTATGTGGAAGTAACGGGCTTAAGACTGTAGTATAAATTTCTAATTACAAACTTATGAAAAAAAGCGATTCAGAAAAACCATTCTATCCCGGAGATAGAATTAAAAAATGCTTCATGATGTTAAGGTTAATCTGTCTTTTTCTTTTTCTTGGAGTAATGTCTGTTAACGGAACCGTAAATGCCCAACAGGAGAAGGTTACTCTTGAAAACCAGAAAATGACGTTGGGACAGGTTTTTAATGCCATTGTGGAACAGCATCAATACGATTTTTTCTACAGCAACGACGAGTTAAATGTAAAAAAAGAGGTAACGCTTGCCGGAAATACAATGAGCGTGGAAGAGTTGTTAAAGGCAACCCTGGGAAGTAATTACAATTTCCGGATCGTCGGGAAAACAATTATCATTACTCCGGTTTCCGCTTCGCAACAAGCAAAATTTGATACCGTCAGAGGAGTAGTAAAAAGTAATAAGGAACTTCTTCCGGGTGCGGCTGTTATTATCAAAGGGACTACTACCGGAACGGTTACCAATGTCGACGGACGTTTTACACTGGCGCTTCCCAATGCCAAGAATGTTACCCTGCTCATTACATTTATGGGTATGAAGCCGCAACAGATCGTATATACCGGACAAAAAGAGTTGGTCATCAATATGGAAGAGGATATTGCCGAGATGGAGGAGGTGGTGGTAACCGGTTATTTTAACCGGAGCTCCAAAAGCTATACCGGGAATGCCGTTGCTTATACTGGCGATGAAATACGGCAGATTTCCACATCGAATGTACTGCAGTCTTTATCGATGCTCGAACCGTCATTTAAAATGATTATCAATAATGAATACGGTAGTGATCCGAACAGAATACCGGATTTTCAGATTCAGGGGCCTACCAATTTACAAAATGAGTATTCCAATACGCCCAATATGCCCACTTTTATCTTAGACGGATTTGAGGTATCGGCACAGAAGGTTTTTGATCTGGATCCGAATCAAATCCAGAGTATGACTGTTCTGAAAGATGCGGCGGCAACTGCTATTTACGGATCGCGTGCCGCTAATGGAGTCGTTGTAATAGAGACCATTGCGCCTAAAGAGGGTAATCTTAGGTTCAGTTACAGCTTTAGCGGGGATTTCGAAATGGCCGATCTATCGTCTTATAATCTGATGAATGCTGCCGAGAAGTTACAGTACGAGAAAATAGCGGGCCTGTATACTCAACCTAACGGGTATCCTCCGTCTCAGGAGACATTGGATGCTTATTACAATGCGAAGTTGGTATTGGTTCAGAAAGGAGTTAATACCGAATGGATAAAAAAACCGGTAGAAGCACTCGGATTTAGTAATAAGCATACTGTCAGTCTGCAGGGAGGCTCCTCCTCTTTCAGATATAATGTGGATTTGAGTTATCGTCGTCAGACCGGTATTATGAAAGAATCGGGAAGGAATAATTACGGTCTTGGAGTAAAAATCCAGTATGTATATGAAAAGCTAAAATTTAGCAATGCGCTTACTTATGGCTGGACCAAGCAATATAATTCTCCGTATGGGTCGTTTGCCGAGTATACAAGGATGAATCCTTTTTATCTTCCTTATGATGGAAACGGTAATGTTTTATATCAGATGTACCAAGCGACCAACAATTCGGAGGTAAATGTTTATAATCCGATGTTTAACGCGACAATCAATACAAAGGATGAGTCAGACCTTGATAATATTGCAGATCGGTTCTCGGTGGAATATCAGATGGCTAAGGGATTGATATTAAAAGCGAATGCTTCTTACGAAAGAAGTATGTCAAATTCGGATATTTTTAAACCGGGAAAACATACTTCGTTCGCCGAATCGGGAAATAAGGGAAGTTATCAGAAAACAACTGCAGTCGGAACGATTTATGACATTACCGCTTCGGCGCTTTATTCGTTGGCGACTGTCAAGCATGTATTGAGCCTGGCAGTGGTATATAATGTAAGGGAGACTAAGGATGATTCGTATTCCGTTACCGCATATAATTTCCCGAACGATCATTTTGACCATATCAGTATGGCGGTCAATTATCAGGAAGGGGATCGTCCCGGCGGTTCTGTACTTATTTCACGTTTGATGGGAGGGGCATTTAATGCCAACTATATTTACGACAGTCGTTATTTGTTCGATTTTTCCATTCGTAGCGATGCCTCTTCAGTTTTCGGTTCGAATAAAAGATGGGGTACATTTTATTCGGTGGGAGCCGGTTGGAATATGCATAACGAACATTTCATCAAAGGGCTGGGCTTTATTGATAATTTAAAGCTTAAAGCGTCGTACGGTACAACGGGAGGACAGAATTTTAATCCTTACCAGGCGATGATGATGTATAGTTATAAAATAATGTCAGAACCATATGGAGGAGAGTTGGGTGCCTTGGCGATGGCTTATGGAAATAAAGATTTGAAATGGCAGATCACTAAAAAATTAAATGTCGGTGTGGATTTTACTTTTTTCGATAACCGTATTTCCGGTGCTATCAATCGCTATTCCAATCTGACAGAAGGAAAGTTGATTGATTTTACGCTGGCTCCTTCCACCGGTTTTACTACGTATACCGTCAATTTGGGAAATGTCCTGAATCAGGGATGGGAAGGAAGTATTAAAGCAACAATTATAAAGCAAAAACAAAGTGGTCTTTACTGGGATCTGCTCGCAAAAGTGATTACCAATAAAAATAAGCTGAGAGAGATCAATGATGCTTTGACCGCTTACAATGAAGCGCAAAATGAGTATATTAACAGTAATATTGATAATCCCTCTTCCAATAAGCCGGTTGTTAAATACATGGAGGGACATTCGATCAATACGATCTGGGCAAATGAGTCGTTGGGTATAGATCCGGCTACCGGAGAGGAAATATTTGTGGATCTGTTGGGACGCAAAACCAATATATACGATGTCAGGAATGACAAACCGATTGCCACTACGGATCCGGAATTTGAGGGAAGTCTCGGGACAATCGTAAGCTACCGGGGCTTTTCCCTGAATGCTATCTTTTCGTATAGTTACGGAGCTTACCTATATAATGAGACCTTGGTAAATAAAATTGAAAATGTCAGCCCTCAATTTAACGGAGATAAACGCATCTTATATGGCAGATGGCAAAAGCCGGGAGATGTAGCCGCTTTTAAAAATATAAGCAATAAAACAAAAACTCATCCGACTTCCCGCTTTGTTGAGAAGGAAAATTTTGTACGGCTATCTTCATTAAATCTTTCTTATCAGTTTAAACCTGAAGTATTGAAAAAGATAGGTATAGAGATGCTCAGATTATCGGCCATCACCAATGATTTATTCAGGATTTCCACAGTGAAGATGGAGAGAGGAATATATTATCCTTTTGCAAGAACCATTTCATTAAACCTTCAACTTACTTTATAATATAAAATTCAGACAGATATGAAAATAAAAGAGATACTGATCGGTTTAACGATAGCGGTGCTTTCTTCATGTAACAGTTGGTTTGAAGTAGAACCTTCGACAAATATAAGGGAGGAAGTACTTTATCGGGATGAACAAGGCTTTAAGGATGTAATGACCGGTGTATACCAGATCATGGCTACCCCCACATTGTACGGACGGGAATTGTCATTCGGTTATAATGACGCAAGAGTTCGTTATTGGTCTACCTCTACATCGTCGACAGGGCATGTGTATTATTATGCCCATAATCTGGATTATACGGTGACGTCAGAGGTTGCCCGGTTTGATGCGATATGGAGTTCAATGTATAAAGCAATATCAAACTTAAACGGATTGCTGGCGAATATAGATGCAAAGAAGAGTGTATTCGCTCCCGGGAACTATGAATTGATCAAAGGAGAGGCGATTGCGCTCAGGGCCTTTTTACATTTTGAAATTCTTCGTTTTTTCTCTCCTTCTCCGGCATTCGGAATGGATGTGAAGGCTATTCCTTATTATACCCGGCAGACTGTGGATCCGCAACCTCAGAAAACAATCAGCGAGGTGATCGATCTGGTAAGAACGGATATAAATCAAGCCCGAGAGCTGATGAGAGAGCATGATCCTTGGGGACCCGCGTT
Source organism: Marinifilaceae bacterium (assembly GCA_031553705.1). Taxonomy (GTDB): domain Bacteria; phylum Bacteroidota; class Bacteroidia; order Bacteroidales; family Marinifilaceae; genus JAVBLD01. Next base: position 20,724 of record JAVBLD010000053.1, read on the forward strand.
TTCAACTTTTACGCAAACGCAAATAGACGCCACAGATCGGTTTATTAAGATGAATTATTGGGCGGTGACCGGCCTACTGGCACGAGTTGAACTGTATGCTGGCAATAAACCGGCTGCGCTTGCTGCTGCCAAAGAGTTGATAGGAGAGCCGGTCGATCAACCTCAACTTCCTATTTTTCTCAATTCATCCGGGGCCCCGGATCAGTTGTTTTTCTCTGAAGTCCTGTTTAGTATGAATATTTCCAAACTTCAGGATAATATAGATTTTTATTTCGGACCGGTTGCTACCGCGTCGGCTACTGCAACCGGATTAATGTTGACTACAGCTCCGTATCTGGATAATCTGTATAGTCCTCTGAACCCGTCAGATGTGGAGTACCGGAAAAATCTCTGGTTTGATGTTACGGCAAACAACGGCAATGCTTCGACATTAAAGAAATATACCGATATTACTTTTATACCGATTATTCGTATTTCCGAAGTGTATTATATTGCAGCAGAAGCTTCTGAAAATACCAATGCAGGTATTGATTACCTGAATAAAATCCGGGGGAGCAGGGGATTATTTCCAATGGATTACACTATTAATTTGGCTGCTCAGCTTAAAAATGAGTATATAAAAGAGTTTGTAGGTGAAGGACAACTATGGTATTATTACAAGCGATTGGGATCGGCCGGCTATGGAGGTCCGGTCAGTTCAACCCTTGCCATTGCTCCTGAGAAATATATTTTACCGTTACCGAAAGCTGAAATAGAGTTTGGAAAAATAGAGTAAAATTTTGAATTAAAGCTGGTTGAAAGCGATGAATGTAATTCACTTTCAACTTTCAATTTTCAACTTTCAATTATATAACGTATGAAACAATTATATTTATTATTATCATCTTTTATCCTTTTATTTGTCGCTTGCGACGAAAATGAAAGGATGATATATGAAGCAAAACCCGCTTTATATTTCCCGAACTTTACCAATACGGACAGTTTAAACTTCTCTTTTACGATGGTTGGAGGCGTAGATGAGTCGAAACTGATTGCCGGAGTTAAACTATTAGGGCAAACCTTATTGGAAGATAAAGCTTTTCGGATTGTAGTCGATACCTCTTCTACGGCTATCGAGGGAGTACATTACGAACCGTTTGGAACAGCCTGTATTTTTCCTAAAAACATTGTAGTTTTTAATTTACCAATTACGTTGATAAAAGCTGCTGATCTGAGCACAGGGACAGTTTCATTGAATCTGCGCCTGGTTAGTAATGAAAACTTCGATATAGGTTATGAGAATAAAACCTATATGCAGATCAGAATCACCAATCGATTAGTTAAACCCTCTTTTTGGGATTCGAATCTGGCGCTCTATCTTGGGGTATATTCCAAAGTAAAACACCAGAAAGCGATAGATGTTATGGAAAAAGATTTCCCGTTAAAATGGGCAACCGGCGATGCTAATTTTTATATGCTTACCGGGCGGGCCGTATGTTTATATTTTTCATTGAATCCTACAATGGATGAAAATGGTGTATTGATTGAGCCATGGCCGACTTTTTAATCTCTTAAAAAACACATTATGATGAAAAATAAATATATCTTTCTGTTTTTATCCGCTTGCCTGACCTTAGGCTCGTGTGTGGAAGATAACAGTACGATCGATTATAAGACGTTAAATCAGATCGAGATAGCAGATTTAGCATATAAATATACGGTATATATGCAACATAATCTGGTGATCCGTCCGGACGTGACACTTACGGATAACGATGTATCTTACGTATGGTATGCCTATTCGACAGAATCAGGAGCCCGGCGGGATACATTGGCGACTACCAAGGATCTGGATGTCCAGATCAATGGCCAGCATGCGGTACCCGGAAAGGTCTATACACTGGTTTTCCGGGTCACTGATAACAAAACTGGGGTATATACCTCTACAACGACCACTTTTGAGGCGTTGGGGTTGTATACCAAAGGCTTACTGATGCTCGTCGAATATAGCGGTCAGCTACGATTGGATATGTTGCTTAACGACGGAACTATTCTTGCTAATATTTATGAGGACAACAACGGTGGAAAATTGAGCAATGCTTACAAAGAGGTATATTTTTCAAATCCTAACGATATCCGTCAGGATCTGAAGCAAGTATTTCTTTTGAAAGAAGGCGGAGAGGGAGGAGTGGCATTAGATCCTGTTTCTATGGTAACACAGAGGAGCATGGCTCAAATGCTCAATCCTATCCCGTCCGATCCGCAACTTAATATTGGTAATTACACCGGAAAAATGGGAAATATCGAATACCTCTTGATCAATAAAAAGATTAATAAGAGGCTCACCAATATGAACCAACTGGAATTTCAATCGGCATCTTTGACCGTGTACGGAAAGCCTTCCGATTATACGGTAGGTGGTATTATACATAAGGAAAACCAGCCGATATTATATGATGATTTAAACGGACGATTGATCACCCATCATCCTTGGAATATGGGATCTCTGTTGCTTGCAAATCCGGCCACTGCCATAAATACTTTTTTTGATTCCCGTGATATCGGGGACTTTGATTATAAATGTTCCGGATTGTTCTCGGGCACTAATTACTGGATGATTCTACAAGAGAGAACTACAAAAGAATTTTATCTGTTTAAGTTTAGTCTTGTAAAGGGAAGTAATCCGGACCGGACATACGTTATAACTTTTACCTCGACTGCAAAAATATTGTTGACAAGCGAGCATGCGGCCAATTTGACGACAAACGCCGTATTTATTCCGAATACCAATATTGCAGGTATGGCTTTCTATATCTTAAATGGTAAGATATATGCATTGAATGTAGCCAATGTTACTTCCGGAAGTAATGCAAATGCCGAAGCGATGCTGGTGGATCTGGGAGCAAATATAACGGTCAACAAGATGGAATTTACCGTAGCTACCGTTCCGGCACCTACCGAATCGAATCCCAATGCTACCCGTTCTGCCAATCAGATCCGTGTGTTACTTCAGGATAATTCCCTTTCCAGTCTGAAAGGCGGGTTGGTGTATTATGAAATAACAACGATCGGTGGAATCAAAGCCACGGAAGTGTTCCGGAAGATCGGTGGTTTCTGTGACAAAGTGATCGATATAGATGAAAAATTGAATTAGGTGGAATTATTTTTAATAAAGGTAAAGGGCATAAGAAAATGAGCATTCTTTCTATGCCTTGCCTTATTCAACTTTGTGATTATTAAAAACAATTTATATGCGGATAATAGGAATAGTTTTTTTCTTAGTGGTCATATTATGCAATATGTCCAATGCTCAAGGTATCCAGTTCTTTCATGGTACCTATGAAGAAGCGAAAGCAAAGGCAAAAAAGGAGCGTAAGCAGATTTTTGTGGATGTATACACCTCCTGGTGCGGGCCATGTAAAAAGATGGCGGCAGAGGTATTTCCGAGACAGGACGTGGGCGATTTCTTTAATAAGAATTTTGTGTCGTTGAAACTGGATGCGGAGAAGGAAGCGTCTCACGGCTTCTTTAGACAGTATAAAGCCGGTTCCTATCCCTCTTATTTCTGGTTGGATGCGGACGGACTGCTGTTGGACCAGAAGGTAGGAAGTTGTGCGCCCGATGTTTTTATTGCAATGGCCCAGAAAGCGATGACCGGGTCGTTGGCTGTTCAACAGGCGGAACTGAAAAAAAGATGGGATTCCGGGGAGCGTAACCTCGAGTTGGTCAATCAATATGTGTTGGGAGTGCTCTGGCAAAACCATCCGGAGCAGGTCAGGCCGGCTATCATCGAATTTCTGAACGGTTTATCGGAAAGTGAGTTGAAGTCCTATCCGGTTTATAACCTGATTAAGTCGAACATCGGTACTCCGAGGGGAGGTTTGGTGAATGATAAAGTTATGGAGTTGTTTTTAAAGTATTATGATTATTACGAACAGAATTACACGAACAAATATGACACCGGTATCCAGGGGTTTTATACGGTACTGTACCGTTATCTGGTACGGATGAATTCAGCTCCGTTCCTTGGTAAACGGGACATAGCAATAGTAGATAAGCAATTCGAGCAGCAATTGGAAAAGAACAGGTCATATCACTTAAAATACGAAGAGATCTATACCGATTGTGCAAAGGCTGAGAGATTGTTGTACATTGGAGAGTATACCCAGGGGATAGATGCGGTGGCAACCGTATTGAAAAAATACGGAGCGGATAATCCTTATCTGTATGAACAGCTTTTATATTCCATTGCCCTTTCAAAATACCTGGTTAGCGGAGATAAAACCAATATAGGTAAGGTAATGGAAATCGCTAAGGATGCATTGAGGATTATTCCGAATAAAGCTGCAGTTACCTATTATGCTGCTGTTCAAATAGCCAATGACAATTATCCAGAGGCAATCAGTGCGTTAGCCAATAAGCATTTCTATTCGGGTGCCGATGTTTCGAATGCGGCCCATCCATTTTTAAGCTTTGGAAACCTTCGAAAGGAGTTTCCGGAGAAATCTCTTCCTGAAGTCGTTATCCCCAGATAATTACTGTTTTTTGGAATTTACAAATAAATCGCCTCTATATCAGGGGCGGTTTATTTTTTGAGTGACGTCGGTTTTATTGCTTTTTTCCAAACCATTCTTCTATCCTGTTTTCGGTTGTCCTCCGATTGTCGGATACATTATGAATTGAAACTATTTTCAATTTTTTAGTAAAGAATTCCAATCAAAAAACCAAAATATGGGATGAAATGTTCGATATTTTTTTCCTTTTTAAGAAAAAAATGACAGAAAGAATAATAAATCCAAAATCTAAATTTGTATATTTGGAACCGTGAATCCAAAATTGTAGTTTCTAAAATCGTAAAATTTTAAAAAAATGGCTTTTATCATAGACAAACAGACTCTGGACGATTTGAACATATTTGGAAAAAGGGGTAGGAATTCTATCTACAGCATGTTCAATACAACACGAACCCGGGGTGGAGCGCAGATCATGGAGGAGATGTTTTTATACCCGTTGTCGGACGAGGAAAAAATCAACAAACGAAGTTCGATCATCCGTTATTTTCAGGAAAGGGAGATGGTGTTCCCTTTTCGCGGGGAACTTTTTGATACGATAGAGTACTATTTGTCTAATACCGATTCACGCACACGTTTGCAGGCGGAGGATAATACCCTTCAACGGAAATTGAAAGGTGCAATGGGTGCCGATACCGATTACGACCAGTTGCACAAAGGCGTACTGGCCAGTATTGAGATCGTAAATAGCCTGCGCTCTTTTATCGAAGAGATGGAGAAGAGCAACGATATGGGGCCCTACCGCGAAGAGGTGGAGGAGATGGGACGCTTGGTGCGCGACCCGGAGTATGCTCCGCTGTTTGAGGAGAAAGGAGCTAAGAAGTTGCCTTATGCCAAGACTGCCGCTTTGGACGGATTGCTCCGCTTTAAAGTGCATGATAAACTGGAGCGGTTGCTTTATTGGATTTATAATCTGGATGTATATATCTCTGTGGCATGCGTGGCTACTGCCCGTAATTTTGCTTTTGCAAAAGCATTGCCGGGAGGAAATAATTCTCTTCGCGCGACGGGCATGTACCATCCGGAAGTGAAAAATGCGATAGCCAATTCATTGACAGTCGATCGTTCCAACAACGTTATTTTCCTTACCGGAGCCAATATGGCCGGCAAATCTACCTTTATGAAAACGTTGGGTATAACCGTGTTCCTGGCTCATATGGGATTTCCGGTTCCGGCTTCGGGAATGGAGTTTTCCGTATTGGAAGGGATGTATACGACCATCAATTTGCCGGATAACCTGAACATGGGTTACAGCCACTTCTATGCCGAAGTGCTTCGTGTGAAGAAAGTGGCCGAACAGTTGGGTAAATCGAAAAACCTGCTGGTGATTTTTGACGAGTTGTTCCGTGGTACCAATGTAAAAGATGCTTACGATGCTACAATAGCTATTACGGAAGCCTTTTCCGGTAAACTGGATTGTCTGTTCGTAATCTCTACCCACATTATCGAAGCGGGAGAGGTGTTGGGAGGTATGTGCGATAATATCCGGTTCCTCTATCTTCCTACGGTGATGGACGGCAGTATGCCGCGTTATACCTATACCTTGTCGGAAGGAATTACCAGTGACCGTCACGGAATGATGATCATCAATAATGAAAATGTGGTCGATATTATCCGGCGGGGAGGTAAAGACGGAAACGCGGCTGAAGGACGGCCTTTTATTGTCGATAAACAGACGATCGAGGATTTGAATATGTTGGGTGAGTTCAAGCCCAACTCGATATTTAATGTATTCAACCATTCCCGTACCCGCGGAGGGAAGCAGTTATTGGAAGGAATGTTCCAACAGCCGCTGAAAGATGCGGGTGAGATTAATAACCGGATAAGTATACTGAAATATTTTCAGGAGCGGGCGTTGCAGTTTCCGATAGATGATGAGTTGTTTAATCTGGTGGACCACTATTTCAGTAATCCGGGAGGGGGAAATGTGATGGATTCATTGCTCACTATGGGACGCCGGAAGATAATGCATTACATCGGAGCCGACAAGGAGTACGAAGTTATCCGTCAAGGATTGTTTGCAGCAATCCGGTTTCTGAATATCCTGAAAGGATTTGTTGAGAAGCTTGCATCGGGGAATGTACCTGCGGTATACCGTCCGAGGTTGGAGGAGGCTCGTAAATTGTTTGCCGATAAACGGTTGAGTTTTGTATTTGGCGAGGAAAAGAAAACCCTTCCCTGGTATAAAGTGGCTTCGTACGACCATATGTTGCGTTCGAAACTGCGGGAAGAGTTGCGGGAATTTATGATATTATTCTATGAATTCGACCTTTATATAGCAGTGACGGATGTGGCCCGTAAACGCGGCTTTGTTTATGCCCAGGCGTTGCCTTTTGAGAAAGGTAAGAATCATATCAGGATCAATAATGTATACCATCCGTGCATCGAACGTGCCGTTCCGAATACAATAGAGCTGACGCATGAACATAATGTCGTTTTCCTGACCGGTGCGAATATGGCCGGAAAGTCTACTTTGATGAAATCGATCAGTATCTCAGTATACCTGGCCCATATGGGATTCCCGGTGGCAGCGGAAGGGATGGAGTTTTCGGTACAGGACGGAATGTATACTTCAATCAACGTGTCGGATAACCTGAACTTGGGATATAGCCACTTCTATGCTGAAGTATTGCGTGTAAAACATGTGGCGGAAGAGGTAGCCGCCGGCAAGAATATGCTGATTGTTTTCGACGAATTGTTTAAAGGTACCAATGTGAAGGATGCTTTTGACGCAACGGTAGCCGTAACCGATGCGTATGCCGACCATCGGAACTGTTCGTTTATCATCTCTACCCACATTATTGAGGCCGGACATACCTTAAGAGGATATAAAGATAACCTGCAATTTGTGTTTGTGCCAACGGTGATGAAGGACGGTATTCCGACATACCCGTACCGTTTGCAACAGGGTATCACCGACGATCGCCATGGTATGATCATCATTAATAATGAAAAGATTGTGGAGATCATAAAGAGCGGAAAATAAAATGAGGGGCGGAGGGCAAGGAATAAGGTGCAGGGAGAGTGACGACATAAAAGAAAATATTTAAATCAAAAAAAATGGGGATGGTTGCCAGGGAAACGGTAACCATCCCCGATACCATTCACTCCTTCACTGCCAATATAACCGCACTTGATAATGTAAGGCTATAGAGGTTTTTGCGGAATGACTGATGGACTATCAATAGCGATGGACTAGCGTCATGTCATTCGGAACGAATGTCTGAATGAAAAAAGATTCTATAGGTTACCTGCTTTTTTCCGATCAGTTGCACATAATAGTAAAACAGCGGTATAATATACAAGCTGACGAAAGTCCCGATCACCATACCTCCAACTAATGTGACGGCCATAGGTCGTTGCAGCTGCGAACCGATGTCGTTTAAACTGCCTGTATCTCTGATGCCGGACATCGATATTCCGCAAATTACTGTGCACTATACCTTAGAGAATGCCTCCATAAGGGAGATCGAGAATGCCGTCACGTCTCCGATCCGGACACAATTGCAACAGGTATCTCAACTGGTCGACATACAATCCGAGTCGAAAGAGGGAAGCGGAATGATTGTAATGAAGTTTGAATATGGTACACCGGTTGATTATGCTTTTATCGAAGTAAATCAAAAGGTGGATGCGGCTATGAATAGTTTACCGAAAGATTTTTTACGGCCCTCTATCATCAAGGCCTCTACTTCCGATTTGCCCGTATTTTATATCAATCTTACATTAAAAGATATCCAATCCGAAGAAAAGTTTCTTGAATTCTGTGAATTTACCGAGGCTGTGTTGAAGAAGAGGTTGGAACAATTACCCGATGTTGCGATGGTGGATATCAGCGGTTCTTATTCACCTGAGTTGTATATACTTTTGAATGAAACGAGGATGCGAAGCCTGCAACTTTCACAAGAAGAACTGAAAGATGCCATTGATAACAGTAATCAGATTTCGGGAAGCCTGTTTATTAAAGAGGGTTACTATCAATATAATATTAAATGATATTTGTATAATGATTATAATAGGTAGGCTTCTTTGCCAGCCTGTGCAAAACATAAAAATAGGATAATAATATACTCATTCAGATTGTTTTTTTATTGATGGTGTATTCAAATCAAAAGGTAGTGCAATACTTTTTTCAATTCTTTTTTGTTCTGTCCCGTTAAAGAGGGGGGCTCAATTTCTGCCGGATACTGATGGCAGGAAAAGACGGTTGGCGCCTATATTGCAGGTTATTTTAAGGAACGTTTTAATAATGATATAGGGTAATATTTAATCTAACATTTTTATCTTGCCCTGTTCGTTTGATGTTTGTCTGAGAAATGGTATCCATTCGACATTGGATTCGCTTGTGCCGAGACGGATGATAACGGTATTTGTTTTTTTGTTGAGGTACATATACTGGCCTAACAGCCCTTTGGCCAAAAACTCTTCATCCGGAGTGATGATACGCCAATGCATATTGTAAATAAAGTCATCCGGTGTTTTTATCATATCCGGAGAAGTGAAAAATGTGTTTTCAACCCATCCGGCCGGAATAATCTGTTGTCCGAGATACTTTCCGTTGTGCAAGTAGCAGATGCCGAATTTTGCCAGATCCCTGGGTGCCATATTTAAACCGCAGAATCCCCTTACCGTTGATTGTTTCCGGGAATCGAGGCTCCAGCTGCCGTCATATTCCGTCCGTAAGGGCAGCCATACTTTTTGATAAAAATAGTCCGAAAATTTCATGTCGGTGGTTTGTTCAATCACTGCAACCAGCCATTGAGTGGCAGGATTACAGTATTCGTATTGCTGGCCGGGAGGAGCATGCAGATGAAGTTGTTTCAGCGCTTTGTTCAGGTCGTTACTGTAATACATTTTAGTAGTAGTATAAAACGACTCTTTTATACCGCAACGCATATTCAACAGGTCGGCCAGTGAGATATCCCGAAAGCCGGGAGGAAGATCGGTGAAATAATCCCCCAGTTTGTCGGAAAGGCCGGAGATATAGCCCTCCTGTTGGGCAATGGCCAGAACTCCGGCTACGATTGATTTGGAGATCGAGAAGAGGTCGATTGCCTCTTTCTTCCGGTGATGTGGTGCGTAGTATTCAGCGCGAATAGTGTCATTTTGAATGACCAGGAATGCGAGGGTATGATGCGAACGGAGAAACTTGCGGAAAGTTGCCGTTGTATAAAGCGTGTCGTATTTTACCGGGAGTGACTGCGGAGTCTCTGCGGCGGAAAATGAAACACAAGGAAAATTATGCCGGTCGCCGCTTTCCGGAAAATTATGCACCAGTATACGCGAGGGAGTACATGCAATAAAAACAGAAAAATAAAAAATAAAAAATATAAATATTAAATTACGATTACTCGATTTTAAATGAATGGATAATAAATAATTATTGATGAAGTAATTTTTCATTGTTCATTTTTTGTTCTTCATTTTATTTAAACGGTGTTTTTGAAGGATAGTTATGTTAAATCTTACGACTTTCGTAAAATTATTAATTTTGTTGTTTAAGTGATTGATTTTCAAAGTATTTACATGAAGATGGTTTTGTGTATGATTCTAAGTTGGTTTTTCATTCTTTTTTATATATTTGTAACAGTCGGAAGATAATAAATTGACTGTAAACAGATTGAGAAGCCTTCGCGTGAAAAACGGCAATGGATAGGTACAAGAGAAAGTGTTTAGATACACTTAGTTTTTCATGCTTTCAAAAAACCAGAGAGAAAAAAGCAAAGAAGACGGAAACGAGGTAATCGACTGGTAATCAGTTTTGATTGGCATTAGGAGGCATCGGTTGCCGAATCGCTAAAATGCAGTTTTGAGCAGATTATAGCAAACATTCCGTCTCTATCCCGTTACCCATTTTTGACGGAGCAAAACACGGAAATTCGATGTCGCTAAATGGCTGGTTATAGCACTGTCCGACTGCTGTTTACATTGTTTAGATAACTCACATAAGAAGTAATTTTACCAACTTAAAATGTGAGTATTATGGACAACGAATTGAAAGTATCGTTTTACCTGAAAAGGGAAAGCAGGCTGGAAAAATCCAGTGCCGGAGAAAAGGTCGCTTATCCGATTACCGGCAAAATCATCATTGGGAACAGTATCGCGCAGTTCAGTACCAAACTGAAAATCGAGGAACGCCTGTGGCATGTCAAATCGGGACGGGCAACGGGTAAAAGCCATGTGGCAATGGAGTTGAACCGTGAGATTAATAAAATTAATCTCGGTATTCACACGCATTACAAGGATATTTTAGAACGTACAGGAACGGTAACCGCCGTCGAAGTGAAGAACGCCTTTCAGGGAATAGCTACCGCACAGAAAACCTTGCTCGTTTTGTTTGAAGAAATGATGCGGGAGTTTTATTCGCGG
>JAVBLD010000023.1:0-33043 GCA_031553705.1 Marinifilaceae bacterium
ATCTCTACTTAAAAAGCCCGTAATGAACAATTTTTACGCTTTCCTGACAGGGGGCTGGTTAAACCGTTTTCAGGGGGTCAATTTGAACCGACAAAAGGGGGTCATTTTTGACCGGATTGCCGGGGTCATTTTCCTCCGACATTCAGGGGTCTGGTTAGCCGTTTTTTCCAGGAATAATAGTTTTATATATCCGTCGAAAAGAAGGTCAATTAATTTTTTCATTTGATGATAGTTTATTTTTGAGAGACAAGCTCCGGGTGATTATTTTATTGCAAGCAATATTAATAAGGCATTCTTACATTTTTTCTTATTATCTAAGATATAAAGTGGGTTCGATTATTTCATGCTTATTATACATTTTAAGTATGAAATAAGTTCTATATCAGGATGTTTTTATTTTTATAATATCTTTATTTTTTAGAACAAAGCTTAAATGGCACCCAATTACTATCAGGTGTCTTTCTGAAAATAACTGAAGAATTTTTTATTGAAACGAGGGACGTTTTTTCCGTTATTTTTCTTGCTTTGAGACAATAAACGGGAAGCAGACGGTTATTTGAATGAGAACAAAACCTGCTGCTTTCATACTGCTTACAACAGTGGAGAGACTAGTCTAGCCAATGTTTCCCCGAATTTTATCCATTTGTTGCGATCGTTCCATTCCTCCAGATTGAGTCCCGAGCTATCCTGTAAATCGTTCATAAAGGTTGTATATAATTCGCTATTTATGCGGCGGTCAAATAGTATCGCATTGATTTCAAAGTTCAGGTCGTAGCTGCGGATATCCATATTGGCTGTGCCTATAATGGACAGATTGTCGTCTACCACCATCGTTTTGGCATGGATAAATCCTTTGTTATAGCGGTAGATCCGGACGCCTACTTCCAGCAGTTCCTGATAGTTGGAGCATGAGGCGGCATTTACAATGTGCGAATCGGATATGCCCGGTACCAGTAATCTTACGTCTACTCCTTTCAATGCAGCCAATTTGATGCTGTTCATCACGGAATCGTTCGGGATAAAGTAGGGGGTGGTGATATACAGTCTCTTTTTTGCCGCAGCAATAGCTCCCATGTACATGAGCATAATGTTTGCCAGTTCCGAATCGGGACCGCTGTCTACAATCTGTACCAGTGAATCGGACGCCTCGGGAGCCGTCATGTTAGGGAAATAACGGTCGGCAAACTCCACATGTTGACCGGCACAGAAATTCCAGTCCGCGATAAATACATATTGTAGTCCCGATACCGCATGACCGCGCATAGCCAAATGGGTGTCGCGCCAATAGAGACTGTTATGGCCGTTATTGATATAGCGGTCGTCGACATTAATACCCCCGACAAATCCGTATTCTCCGTCGATAACAATAATCTTCCGGTGGTTGCGGTAGTTCATCCGGTTAGCCAGCATCCATATCTTTACTTCATAGAACGGGTAGACTTCAACGCCGGCTTCCCGTAACTCTTTCTCCATTCGTTTACCTAAGCCATGGCTTGCAAAATCGTCATAGATAAAGCGTACCTGTACTCCTTCACGTACTTTCTGAATCAGTATCTCTTTGATCTGGTTGCCGATCTCATCATCGGCATAGATATAGTACTCTATATGAATATGATCATGAGCTTTTTCCAGTGCTTCCAGCACTTCTGGGAATTTTGCCTCGCCGTTTATAAGTAGTTTCAGATCCGTTACCGTCGCTATCGGCAGGGAGGATTGGGAAAGCATGACCTGGGCCAGTGAGATTTTATCGGCCAACAGCTCTTTGTATCTCTCCATGTGTTCGCGGGAAGAGTCAAGGACTTTCTGCCGTACCGATTCGAACTGGGCGTCGTTGTGGGTGATTTTCCTGCTGTATAATTTCCGTTTGCGGTAATTGACGCCAAAGGAGAAGTAGAAAATAATCCCGATTACCGGCAGAAAAAAGACCAATAATAGATATCCCAGTGTTTTGACCGGATCATGGGTGTCATATATGATTTTGATCGTAACGGCTAAAACCAGGAGGATATATATAATTTCGATGATGCCTGTGATGGAACTCATAGCGATCCGTTCAATCCTTTGACTCTTTTTAACTTTAGTTTGTTATTGCCATATCTCTTACTCCAAACCGGTCGGTGGAATCGTATTGATAGGGGAGCCATTTGCCGGCGTAATACTGATGATTTTGTCAACAATATAATTTGAATATCCCCGCCACGGCAGTGCCCCAAAGTACTCTTTATAGCGTAATTCGACCGTCTGGCCTCCTACATGCATTAAAGAGTCGGCAATTTTTTTATCGGAAATCGAAAAATTAAACTCGTTCGATTGTATCCCACCCGGTCTATTGGTCCAGAATCCGCTTTGGATCAACTTCCCTTCGTATGTTTTGAATATAATGCCTTTATATACCACATAGTTTAGCTGTCCGGTTTTTACCCCTTCCCCGTAAGGATGGTAGAACCGAAAATACACAAATAGGACGAGGCCCAGAAACAACATGGCCAATATCGTATTCCGGATTCTTTTCCATCTGCTATGCCGGACGGGTTTGTCATGGTTTATCATAGTCATAGTGATATTATGATGTTTTTATCTATATCCTTGTATGTACGCCACTTATTGCAAAATAGTTTGGATGAATTCCCAACCTTTGCAGGCGATGTAAATATATTTATATTTGTCCGTTCCCCCAACCATCGTAGGTACAAAATAATAAAATTTCAAGATATAATATAAAATTCCTGTAAATGAATCTACTCTTCCTGTATAAATCTAAGATAAACCATCAAAATCATTTTGTGCATCAGAGGATTACTTCTGTTGTTTTGTTGTTTTCGTAACTGTTACAGGGAAACAAAATGAGAACACAAAATGTCTCAAATCCCTTGCACAGAGTAAAACTCTTTTCAAGACACGTCGCTTTAAAATGACCCCCTAAAACTATATAGCTTTAGGGGGTCATTTTACTTTTTGGCAACCTTACGGAGATTATGTCGGATTGCTCAATTCACTTTTTAGCCGTTCGGAGAGCAGCGGGACAATTTTGTTTACGTCACCGACGATGCCTACGTCGGCAATATTGAAGATCGGGGCGAATTTATCTTTGTTGATGGCTATGATAAATTCCGATTCTTCCATACCGGCAAGATGCTGGATGGCACCGGAGATTCCCAATGCAAAATAGAGGTCCGGGCGAACCGTTTTACCGGTTTGACCTACCTGGCGATTGTGGGGTATGATCCCGGCGTCGACCATTGCGCGGGAGGCTGAAACTTCAGCTTTTAGCAGTCCGGCTAATTCCTGCAGTTTCTTGAAGCCTTCGGCCGATCCGACGCCACGTCCTCCGGAGATAAGGATTTTAGCTTCGGCAATATCGATCAGTTCTTTGCCGACATTTACCTTTTCCAACAGGCGTACTTTGAATTTGCTTTTGTCGAATATCGGGGCAAAGGTGATGAACTCGCCTTTACGGGTGGTGTCCTTCGCTTTTTTTCTCATCACACCGGGGCGGACGGTGGACATTTGCGGACGGTGGTTGGTGCAGAGGATCGTTGCCATCAGGTTACCACCGAATGCCGGACGTGTCATCATCAGTTCCCGTTGCTCGGATATCTCCAGTTTGGTACAGTCTGCCGTCAGTCCTGTTTCCAGGCGTGCGGACAGGCGAGGACCGAGATCGCGGCCTATGGTGGTGGCTCCGATCAGGACGATGCCCGGTTTGTAGGCCGTCAGAATCTGATACATCGCTTGACTGTAGGGCTCTGTCAGGTATTCTTTTAACTCGGGAGCATCCGCACAGATTACTTTGTCGGCCCCGTAGGCGATCAGTTCCTGCACTTTGCTGGATATCCCGTGTCCCAGCAGGACAGCTACAACCTGTTCATTCAGGACGGTTGCCAGGTCCCGGGCTTTACCCAACAGTTCGAGGGCTACTCCCTGAATGACTCGGTCTCGTTGTTCTATGAATACATAGATGTCTTTATAGTTTGTTGTATCCATTACGGTTCTTATTTTATCCGTGAATTACACGGATTGATTATTAATAGACACCATACAAATTGTGTCTGATTCATTGTTAGAGGATGAACTTTTCTTTCAATTTACTGATAATAATATCTACTGCCTCTTCGGGGCTGGTTTCGAATAGTTCCCCGGTGGCCTTACTACCTTTGCTGAAGGCTTTGGCCACTTTCGTCGGAGAGCCTTTGCCGCCCAGTTTTTCTTCATTTACGTCGATCTTGTCGGCGCTCCAGATTTCCACTTCGCGGTTATAAACTTCGACAATACCGCGAACCGACATATAGCGTGCACGATTGCCTGAAGCCAATACCGTTAGCAAACAGGGAGTTTCGACGGCTAGTATCTGGTAGCCTTCTTCGGTTTGCTTCTTTATCGTGAGCTCCTTTCTACCATCGTATTGTACCTGCTCGACATAAGAAATCTGCGGCAGGTCGAGGTGTTCGGCTATCTGAGGACCTACCTGGGCGGTGTCGCCGTCGATTGCCTGCCTGCCTGTGATTACCAGATCGAAGAGTAAGCATCGCAAGGCTCCGGCGAGTGCATGGGAGGTTGCCAGTGTGTCGGCTCCTGCAAATTTGCGGTCGGTCAGCAATATCGCACGGTCAGCACCCATCGCAAAGGCCTCCCTTAAGATGGCATCGGCCTGTGGTGGTCCCATCGTAATGACCGTTACTTCGGCTCCATATCGGTCTTTTAATAATAATGCCGCTTCCAACCCCATTTTATCGTCGGGGTTCATGATACTTGGCACACCGTCGCGGACCATTGTTCCCGTTGCAGGATCTATTTTAACTTCGGTGGTATCGGGTACTTGTTTGATACAAACTATTATCTTCATACTGGTCTATTTTTTCTTGAATAAATAGGAAGAGATCACCATGCGCTGCACTTCGGAGGTACCTTCGTAGATTTCGGTGATCTTTGCGTCGCGCATCATTCGCTCTACTGGATATTCGCGGGTGTAACCGTAACCGCCATGGAATTGTACAGCCCTTACGGTCACATCCATTGCCGTTTCTGCGGCAAAAAGCTTGGCCATTGCGGCATCCTTGGCGTAAGGTACTCCTTCGTCCTTTTTACATGCAGCGCTGTATACCAGCAGACGCGCCGCTTCTATCCTGGTATACAGGTCGGCCATTTGAAACTGGGTGTTCTGAAATGCGGAGATCGGTTTGCCGAACTGTTTCCGTTCCTGGACATACTTTATTGTTTCGTCCATTGCTCCCTGAGCTATCCCAAGCGCTTGGGCAGCAATCCCGATGCGTCCGCCGTCCAGTGTTTTCATCGCAAGTCCGAATCCTCCACCCAGTTTTCCCAGTAATTGATTTTTGGAAATGCGGCAATTGTTAAAGATCAACTCGCAGGTGGCAGAGCCGCGGATACCCATTTTTTTCTCTTTTTTGCCTATCGTAAATCCCGGCGTGCCGGCTTCCACGATAAAGGCAGAAATTCCTCTGGTACCTTGCGACTTGTCGGTCATTGCTATGATCACATAGATGTCGGCATATTCGGCATTGGTGATAAATATTTTGGTACCATTCAGTACATAGTCATCTCCATCGGCTACAGCGAATGTCTGTTGGCCGGAGGCGTCGGTGCCGGCATTGGGCTCAGTGAGACCGAATGCGCCGATCCACTCGCCGGAACAGAGTTTTGGAAGATATTTCATTTTCTGTTCTTCCGTTCCGTAGGCTTCTATCGGGTCTATGCATAATGACGTATGGGCCGATACAATCACTCCGGTAGTAGCACAGGCTTTTGACAACTCTTCTACCGCCATAGCGTACATCAGTTTCGTACCGCCGGCACCGCCGTATTTTACAGATATCGGGATACCCATGATTCCCAGTTTGCCCATTTTCTTTACCGTTTCCATCGGAAAACGTTCGTTTTCATCCACCTCTGCAGCAATCGGTTTTACCTCTTTTTCGGTAAACTCCCTGATCATCTGGAGAAAGAGCTTTTCGGTATTGTTTAGATTAAAATTCATATTTTTATCATCAGTTATTTTTGTATGACCTTAAATCGGAGGCAAACGTCAGGCAGGTAATGCTTCGTGTTTGATAGATTTAGGATGTTATTTTCTATATATTTCTCAGGATCAATGCAGTGCCCATTCCACCTCCGATACAGAGTGAAGCCAAGCCCCATTTTTTTCCGGAACGCTTCATTTCATGAACGAGGCTTACCGTGATGCGATTGCCTGACGAGCCGATCGGGTGTCCCAGTGCGATGGCTCCGCCGTTTACATTACAGTGGGCTTGAAACCAGTCCGCATTCACTCCGTGGTCCGTACAGAGTTGTCTGATTACTCCCAGTGACTGCGCTGCAAATGCCTCATTCAGTTCCACCAGTTCAATATCGGTGAGTTTCAATCCGGCCCTTTGGAGCGCTTGTGCAATAGCGGGTACGGGGCCCATACCCATAATGGCCGGATCGACGCCGCCTTGTCCTGTCGCTATGATCTCCACCATAGGCGTCAGACCGTACTTTTTCACTGCCTCTTCCGATGCCACCAATACAAAGGAGGCTCCGTCATTGATTCCGGAGGCATTTCCTGCGGTAACAGTTCCGTCATTTTTGAAGGCAGGGCGCAGGATGCCCAGTTTTTCGACTGTCGTGGTGCGGTTAGGGTACTCGTCGATGTCGAACAACAGAGTCTCTTTTTTTATCCGGATCGGTACAGGTACGATTTCGTTTTTAAATCTTCCTGCATCAATGGCGGCGATTGCTTTTTGTTGCGATTGATAAGAAAACTCATCTTGCGCCTGACGGGTGATTTTATATTTTTCGGCGATATTTTCCGCTGTCACTCCCATGTGATAATCTGCGAACGCATCTGTTAAACCGTCGCAAACCATGTGGTCAACCGCTTTAAAGTCGCCCATTTTAATCCCTTTGCGAACATCTCCGCCGAGAACGAAACCGGCCATAGACATATTTTCCACTCCTCCGGCGAGGATCAGATGCGCTGCTCCAGCTTTGATCGAATGACAAGCGTTTATGATGCTTTTCATGCCGCTGCCGCAGATCATGTTCAGTCCATATGCCGGTACTTTCTGTGGAATACCTCCCCTGATAGCTGCCTGCCGGGCAATGCCTTGTTTCTGTCCGGCCATCAGGATATTTCCTACAATGACTTCGTCGATATTGGCCGGGTCAATGTTGGTCTCCTCTAGTATATTTCTGATCACGATTGCTCCCATTTCCGCTGCCGGAACGTCCGTCAGACTACCTGACATTTTTCCTATTGCAGTACGTTTTGCCGCTACGATATATGTTTTCATTTTAAATAGTTGAAAGTGTTCTTTTCGTTACGATACAGTCAATTTATATTTTGCATCGGTTTAAGGTCGGCTGCGACGATAAGCCGGGCTTCGGTAGCCGCCTGTACCTCTTCGACCGTAAATTCGGGGTGGATCTCTTTTAATTCGATCCCCCCGGAGGTGATCTCCATTACCCCCATTTCGGTAATGATCAGGTTCACCTGACCGGCAGCCGTGAGTGGCAATGTGCATTCTTTCAGTATCTTCGGAGCACCTTTGGCGGTGTGTTCCATCGCAAGCACCACTTTTTTGGCTCCTACCAGAAGATCCATCGCACCTCCCATGCCCGGAGTCATTTTACCGGGGATCATCCAATTGGCCAGATTCCCTTTTTCGTCCACCTGCAGTGCGCCGAGAATGGTAAGGTCAACATGTCCGCCGCGGATAATAGCGAACGAATCGGCGCTATTGAACGAACTCGCTCCGGAAAGAGCCGTGATGTATCCGCCTCCGGCATTTATCATATCTGGATCTTCACTGCCCGGAACAGGAGCCGGCCCCATGCCTAACAGGCCGTTTTCCGATTGAAGAGTCACATGTACTCCCTGCGGAAGATAGTTCGGAATAAGCGTAGGCAACCCAATTCCCAGGTTTACCACGTCGCCGTCCTTTAACTCCAAAGCAGCCCGTTTTGCAATAATTTCTCTGATTTGATTTTTATCCATTGCTTTAAATTTTGAATGCTGAATTTATAGAAGCAAGGCAGAAAAGCGTTCTGCATATTGTTCTTTATTTTAACTCTTTCTGCGGACGAACTCCTGTGCAATAAACGAAGCTACGTTATCGGCATAGCTGTTCATCCCAAAACCGGCGTCGTATCCAAGCTCTTTGGCCAGATCGTGCGTGATCCGGGGGCCACCGCATGCTACAATCATCTTTTCCCGCAATCCTTCCGCTTCCAGCATCTCGATTAGCTCCACCAGATTTTTTACATGTACATCCTTTTGGGTCACCGTTTGGGACACCAGTAGCGCATCGGCACCGAGTTCTACCGCTTTGGCGATAAACTCTTCGTTGGGCACCTGGCTACCTAAATTGCAGGCTTCGATCATGTCGTATCGCTCCAGTCCGTAGTGACCGGCATAGCCTTTCATGTTCATGATGGCGTCGATGCCTACCGTGTGAGCGTCGGTACCGGTGCTGGCACCGACAACAACAAGTTTACGGCCGATGTGTTCCCGGATATAATCGTCGGTCTGGCTCATATCCATAACGGTCGACTCTACTTTGGGTACGTATATATTTGTATAATCAATACTTTGGGTGCATGATCCGTAACAGTTAAAGAAGGTAAAGCCCGGCATAAGTTCTTTGAAGAAGACGATTTGCGGGTTGTCGAACCCCATTTTTTTCAGCAGCATTTTGGCCGCCTCAACTGCTTCGGCACCGGCCGGTACGGGCAGGGTGAAGCTGATTTGCGTTTTGCCGTCATTCATCGTGTCGCCGTAAGGTTTCACCCTTTTGAGGTCAAGCGTTTTATCAAAGTCGTGCGATTGTGTAGAATATAATCCTCCGCTCATATTTTTCTGTTTTGATTGATTATCTTTTTTTCATTATTTCGATAAACGGATTCATATAGTGAGCCTCTTTCTCGCATACTCCGTCCAATCCTTTTCCACCTGTTTTTGATCGTTTTACGTCTCCGAATATCCCTTTCTCAAGAGCTGTAAACAGCCCTTCTGATTGCAGTTTCCTGAGTAAATCGATAGCATTGTTCAATACTTCTTTTGCCCTGTTCCGGATGATACCGCCCTCTTTGAATTCCACTTCATCCCCTATTGATTTCAGGTTACTGAAGATATATTTTGCATTTTCGATGGAGAGGTAACGGTCGCTCATAAAAGGGGTATGGATTGCTTCGGTAGGCATTCCCAGCAGTTGTATCCCCTGGTGTGTCCATATCCCTGCAATATTGAAAAGAGCATCCTGAAGATGTCCTTTAAAAATATTCCCGGTCATAAATTTTGTCGGGGGCATATATTTCAGTGGAGCTTTCGGGAATATCTCACGGGTCATTTGTGCTTGCGCCAGTTCGTACAGAAAACCGTTTTCCATATCGGGATCCATTTCGAAGGCATGTCCCAGCCCCATCTGTTCTTCCGGAATACCTGCCAGAAGAGCCAGTTGCTCGTTGATCAGATCGGAAGCCAGTACCGTATGTGCCTGTTCGAATGCATCGGCTGTGGTGAGGTAGTTGTCCTCGCCGGTATTAATAATTACTCCTGCAAACCCATTGATGATCCGGGAAAAATATTGGTCGACCAATGTACGTTGCATATTGATATCGCGGAAGAGTATACCGTAAAGGGCGTCGTTCAGCATCACATCCAGTCCTTCGAAAGCACCCATGACGGCGATTTCCGGCATACAGAGTCCCGAACAGTAATTGCACAGCCGGATATAGCGTCCCAACTCTTCCCCGATCTCATCGAGGGCGGTACGCATAATACGGAAATTTTCCTGTGTGGCGTAGGTGCCGCCAAAGCCTTCGGTCGTAGCTCCATACGGAACGTAATCCAGGAGGCTTTGTCCGGTGGTCCGGATTACGGCGATAATATCGGCACCCTGCTGTGCTGCCGCTTGTGCCTGTATCACATCTTCGTAGATGTTCCCAGTCGCAACGATTACATAAATATAGGGTTTCCGGCCCTCTCCGAGACGGGAGATCGCCTCTTCGCGGCGACGACGGCGCATCTTTATCTTTTCGACCGATGCGGCGACAACCGGTTGCAATGCTTTCTCGATCTCCTCTTTCGGAACGATCGGCAAACGGGCGAGATCAAGTGTTCCTGCAGCTATCTGCCCGGCCAATTGCTGAGGTGTTTCCTTCGTAGATACCATAGCATTACCCACATAGAACAGTACGCCTTGACCGAGCGCTCCTTTTGCTTTCAGATCGTCTACAACGATATTGGGGAGAGGTACCTGGTTGGTATCTACTCCGTCGATTCCCATTAACCGGCAGAGTGTACGTTCTACGGCAACTGTGGTATAATGATTTACGAATTGCTGTACATCGACGGCAATATCTTTTGAAATGGCCTTTGCCTGTTTGACTTTCTTAAAATCAATCCCTAATTTGCTGTTCATATATTGACTTTATAAATTTTATCTTCCCGGTTGAAAGTGTGATGAATGACTAAACGTTTTTAATCTCTTTTTATTCTTTGTCTGCTTCAAAGTTCAACATTTTTCTGGAATTTTCCAGCCATTCCCTATCGGCGCCTAACAGTTTTGCTACACGTAACGCTTCCCTGGGAACCAAAGCTCCTCCTGTTTCTTCCGTCAAACTGTAATCCATGTAATTTCCTATATTTTGCGACGTGATTAAAGCGGAGTCATCCGTGGTTGTAAAGCCTTTTACACGCATCCTCCGTCCGTTTCCCCCGATGCCGCTGTAATGGGTAGTGATTACCGCCCTGGCTTTCAGTTTACGTAATAATGCAATAAGTCCTGATACGATTGCGGTGCCCTCTATCGGATTGGTCGTTTGCGCCGGCTCGTCTATTACGGCCAGCAGGGAGTGGCCTTCCCTTAATAAGCGGATAATCTCCTGGATATTCGAGATCTCTGTTGCAAAACTCGAAAGTCCCCGCTTTATTCCGTTCTCCTGTGTAAGGCAGAGCGCTACCCGGTCGACCGGAGCGATCGAAGCTTCACGGGCCGGTATTGCGAATCCGAATTGAAACAGGAATTGGGCTAACGCCGTCATATTCAGCAATACGCTCTTTCCTCCCATATTCGATCCCGTGATCAATACAGGTTCCGGAGAGAACGAGAAATCGACCGGTTGAAAAGACTTGCTTTCCTTTTCGAGGCGTTGTGCCACCTCAGGGTGGAATAATCCTTTATATGTTGTTTCGGCTTCCGTTCCGGCGATTGACGGGATACAAAGCCCTCTTTTTATCATCTGTTTTGCCTTGGCGTAAAGCAGATCTATGCGGGCAATCTCATATAATGCCGAGGCAGCATCTGCGGCAAAGAGGGATGCCTTCCTTGAGAGTTCGGTACGGACCTGCATTTCTTCCCCGGCAATCTGTTCGAACAGCCTCTGGCGTTCTTGTTCCGTCTGTTCGGTGTTTGGAATCGCCTTTAAACACTTTCTCAGGTCGGCCAGATATCCGGAATATGCATTGTAAACATAGAATGAAGCTATTTTGAGTCCTTCGGGATCGAGCATCTGCACCAGCAGGGAAAGATCGGGGAGGGGTGATACGGTGATCCCGCATGCGGGCAATACAGGGCGTATCTCTTCGATGAGCAATGCGAACGATTTGATTTCGAACCACTCTACGTCGTCCAATATGGCACCTTCCTGCAGCCGTTTTACCGTTCCCCTGATATCACGGACCTTTTCCAATTTTATCTCGAGCAGTTGCCTTGAAAAAGAAGTATTATCCGACAAAAGCGCTTTCCGGTATTCCGCCAGAAGATTAAACTCTTTTTCAATTACAGTAGGTTCTTTTATCCATGATGTCTCCATCAGCACCCTTCTGCCGGGGCCTGATAAAAGCTCCAGGTCGTCGGCCATGAACCGCAGCGCACCGAATTTATCCACAATACTTTTTAATTGCATAGTGATGCCTCCTTTTTGATGTCATAAACAGGAATACCGAGAGCGGCTTCCATTGCCTGCGAAAGTTTTTCGGAATGTAACGTATATCCCTGCGGTGAAACCGGATTAATACATACGGCGATCAGTTTTGTTTTTTGCAGTACACTGATTCTCCCGCCTTGTTTTGTGTAAGCATAGAATAGTTCCGGTGTGATAAAAATCCGGGTGAAATCCGGTACGATGATTTCGGCTTTATCCGCCTGTCCGTTTTGTACTATAAATTGTAAAAAACGGTTATTCAGTGCTCCGGACAGGAAAAAACGAGTGCCATGTGTGAACAGGTCACCTTCCATTTTGTCCAAGGCAAAGGCCGAAGGGAGGTTCAGATCACGCAGTTGCCCCTTGTTGTCAATGGCCCATATCCCTTGACGAAGCTGTGACATTTGTATGGAAACCGGGGAGACGGCCGGTTCCAAAGCAATCAAATCGTATAGAAAACGCGTGTGGCGGACCAGGGTCGGAATATGCGCTGAATAAGCCGCTCCGGTGGCCAAAATTATCGCCTGGCTCAATGCCGGAGAGGCCAGGCTTTTACGGGATAATGCCCCGTCTATCAGGCATAGTTCGGCGCCATATTTTGATTGCAACTCTTCCGTCCATTGCCGGAGAGAGGAGCTGGTGGAGGGTCCGGACAGAAGTACCGTACCGCTACTCAGCGCCTTGGCTGTGACCACTTTCCCCAGAGCGGTGCACTCCCGGCTTACGTCGATCACCTCCGAAATAAGATGCCGTTCCCGGTAGTGCTTTTCGCTAGTGGAAAACAGCATCCCTTCATAGAGTGTGATTTCCGGTTTGGCTGTCAGGCTCACCTGATCCACCCGCTCGCCATCCAACCCGATGGAGGTTACCGCAATGCGCTTATGCTCTCGGCACAACTTTCCCAAAATGTAGTTTAAACACTCCGTTTTGCCGGTGTTTTTTTCTACCCCTATAATCGAGACCGTCCTGTATTTCAATACTTCCGGGATAAAAGGCATTTTTTAGTTATGAATTATGAGTTATGAATTTTCTGCTACTGCCGTTTGTCACTATCATCCATGCCGGTGCTTGCGAATCAAGTACTTCGGTTCCAGTGACATTTGTTGTCCTTCCAGTAGCGAAGCTACTCCGTCTACTTTACGGTTTTTTTCGCATTCGGGACAATTGCATACATTGTCGTAATTGCTCGGCTCTGTATAGGTGGTGATCACTCCTTCAAAGTTGCGTACCACCACTTTGCCCGGAGATTGGGAAATGAGGTAGGTAGGCATCACCGGCGTTTTACCTCCTCCTCCGGGAGCATCCACCACAAAGGTGGGTACGGCGTATCCCGAAGTATGGCCGCGCAGGTTTTCAATGATTTCGATTCCTTTCGATACGGGTGTGCGGAAATGTTCCAGTCCCATAGAGAGGTCGCATTGATATATATAATACGGGCGTACACGTATCTTTACTAATTCGTGCATCAATTTTTTCATTACATGCACACAGTCATTGACACCCCTTAACAACACAGACTGATTACCCAGAGGGATACCTGCGTCGGCAAGCTTTGCACATGCTGCGGCAGCTTCGGGAGTCACTTCGTTGGGATGGTTGAAATGGGTATTGAGCCAGATCGGATGATATTTCCGGAGCATGTCTACCAGATCGTCGGTGATCCGCTGCGGGCATACTACCGGCGTGCGGGTGCCTATACGGATAATCTCCACATGGGGTATCGCACGTAGACGTTGAATGATCGATTCCAACCGGGCGTCGCTTACCATAAGCGCATCCCCGCCTGAAAGCAGAACGTCACGCACTTCAGGCGTGCGTGCAATATAATCGATCGCCTTTTGTATCCTGTCCGATGTTGATTCGCAGTCATTCTGTCCGGCAAACCTGCGGCGGGTGCAGTGGCGGCAATACATAGCGCACATATCGGTGATCAGGAACAGTACCCGGTCGGGATAACGATGTGTAAGGCCCGGTACCGGGGCATCCTCATCCTCATGCAACGGGTCGAGCAGATCCGCTGTCGACATGTGAGTCTCCGCCCCGGTAGGTATTGCTTGTTTACGGATAGGACCGTTCGGGATTGCCGGATCGATCAGGCTTAGGTAATAGGGCGTAATGGCCATACGAAGAGAGACCAGCGATTTTTTAATTCCCTCCTCTTCTTCCGCCGTGAGTTTTATCAATCCTTTCAACTGTCCCAAGGTCTCTATCCGGTTTTTTACCTGCCATTTCCAATCGTTCCACTCTTCGTCGGAAGCGTCCGGAAACAACTCTTTTCTTCTGTTTACTGCCATAATTCGCTTTTGTTTAAATAACAGCAGTCTGATGCAAACAATTGTTTATATGTTTTATCCAACAGACTACTGTTCATTGTATCTGTCCCTTTCCTCTCCGAAACATAGAGGAAAGGGATACAGGTTTTTGATTATCTTATTTCCTGCCCCTTGCCTTTTATACCTCAAACCGTTAAGCGTACAGTTCGGTAAATATTTTACGAAGCTTTTCACTTTCGCGCAATAGCTGGAGTGTGATCTCCGCATGGCCACGCGTATAACCGTTGCCTACGATCATGGTTACGTCGCTGCCTACTCCTTCGGCACCCAAGGCAGCTTTGGTAAAGCTGGTGGCCATCGAGAAGAAGTAAACGACACCGCTATTTTTTGTACAAAGAATAGAGGTCATCTCCGTATCCGGAATATTTACATTGTTGATGGTCACATCGCACATTTCTCCTTTGGTCAGTTCTTCGATTTTTTCCAGAACGGGTACCGGTTGTGTAGCGTCGGCAGAGAATACATAATCGCAAAAGCCGAGTTCCTGCAAACGTCTAGTGCTTTTTTCACTGTGACAAAGGCCAATCACCTTACCTGTCACCCCGGCACGCTTTTTAGCCTCGTAGCAACATAACATTCCTGATTTTCCTCCTGCCCCGATAATAAGTACCGTGTCGCCCGGTTTTACCAGTTTTGCCGTTTGGGCCGGTGCACCGGCTACATCCAATGCCGATAAAGCCAGTGTAGCAGGCATATCGTCCGGTATTTTCGCATAGATTCCGCTTTCGAACAGGATTGCTTTTCCGTCAATATCCACCTGATCGATGTCCGGACGGATCTCTTTGATTTTGTCGATACGCAATGGAGTCAACGACAGCGAAACCAATGTCGCAATTTTATCGCCTACCTTCAGGTCGGTCTTTCCGATGAGGGCATCACCGATTTTTTCTACCGTTCCTAAAAGCATACCGCCTGATCCGGTCACCGGATTACGATGCTTCCCCTGTCTGGCTACGATGTCCAGCATGATCTCGGCGATCTTTTTTTTATCCCCTCCGGCCTGTTCTTCAATCTGTGTGAAGCTGGCCGAGTCGATGTTGAGTGTTTGCACATCAATCAGGATCTCGTTGTCGTAGATCTCATCCATGTTGTTATCGATCTTGTTGGCCGGTTGCGGCAAAACTCCCTTCGGTTCAATCACGCGATGAATCCCATATTTATTTCCTTTTTTCATAATATATATATCATTTATTTTTTTATGGTCATATTTATATTTTACTTGACAGGCAGGTGGAGTATCTGACGCGCTTCGTTTGGTGTTGCGATTTCCCGTCCTAATTCCTTTGCCATACGCACTACTTTGGCTATCAGTTCTCCATTCGATTTCGCCAATACGCCTTTGGCAAGGAATACATTGTCCTCGAAACCTACCCGCACATGTCCTCCGTCGATGATGGCGGCCATTGCCAATGGAAATTCGTAGCGGCCGATTCCGGCCACAGTATAAGTAGCGTCCGCAGGAATACTCCCCCTAAGGAATACAAAATCCCGCAGCTCTCCGGAGATT
Organism: Marinifilaceae bacterium; assembly: GCA_031553705.1. Classification (GTDB taxonomy): domain Bacteria; phylum Bacteroidota; class Bacteroidia; order Bacteroidales; family Marinifilaceae; genus JAVBLD01. The sequence goes on from JAVBLD010000023.1 coordinate 15,766, forward strand.
CCTCCGTTAACACCCATCACAAAATCAAAGTGCATCGGTGTTTGGATAAATCCTTTTTTGTGAAGGCGGAGCGCCATATCGATCATACTTTTGTCGAACACTTCCAGTTCGGGCTTAATACCGCGTTCGATCATTCTCTGGCCGAAGTATTTGATCGTGTTCTCCGTATTTTCAAAAATATCATCCCCTCCGAAGTTGAGCGTGCCGCAATCCAGCGTCGCCATTTCGGGTTTCAGTTCGGTAGGTTGGAGGCGTTCGTCGTTAGTCATCCCTACGGCTCCCCCGGTGGAGGGCTGTATGATCACACCGGGACAAACGGCGTAGATTTCGTCCATTACCTCTTTAAAGCGTTTTTTGTCCTGGGTAGGAGTTCCGTCGTCGTAGCGCACATGCAAATGTATGATGCTTGCGCCGGCATCGTAAGCCGATTTGGCTTCGCGTACACACTCTTCCACTGTGTAAGGAACAGCCGGATTGTGCTCTTTCAGCACTTCGGCGCCACAAATAGCAGCAGTTATGATCAGTTTTTCCATACTATTGAGAACAGTTAATGGTTAATGAAAAGTTCGTTATTTCTTTCTTTGGCAGTTTTTGGGTACCACACAGGTTCCGCTGGCCCGACATACTACGATCGGTTCGTCCAGCACATCGCAGGCCGATGCCGAAATGTCAGGACGCGGAACGATCACTTTACGCGCCTCGAAGACCATCTTTCTGGAGGTATTCCCTTCCGAAACGATTTCACCTACCGCTTCGATATAGTCCCCTGCGTAAACGGGTGCAATAAATTCAATATTATCATACGCTTTGAAAAGCCCTTCGTCGCCGTCATGCCGGATCAGCAGTTCTGTAGCCACATCACCGAATAACTGGAGCATTTTGGCCCCGTCGACCAGATTACCGCCGTAATGCGCATCATGCGCGCTCATTCTCATTCGAATCATCGATTTATTCATAATATATTCGTTTTGAAATAAAACATAGATCAATTAGTACCTTCTAAATTTTTACGAGATGATTTATAAAGATCGAAGGCGTATGAATTGTCTCGGGTGCCAGGTTACCGGCGGGCACGATCTCGTCCGCTTCTGCGATGACAAGTCCGGCAGCGGTGGCCATGAGCGGGTTAAAATTCTGAGTGGTACCTTTATAGATGAGGTTACCCGCTTCATCCGCAATGCTCGCATGGATCAGGGCGATGTCGGCCCCTATCGGTTTTTCCAGCAAGAAATCTTTACCATCCACCCGGATCACCTCTTTCCCCTCGGCGATTACCGTTCCCAGAGCTGTGGGAGTGAGTACTCCGCCCAATCCGGCACCTTTGGCCCGGATGCATTCCGCTAATGTACCTTGCGGATAAAAGACAACCATAAGTTCTCCGCTGTTCATTTGCTCGATTGTGGAAGGGTTGGTTCCTATATGGGAGGTGATGACCCGTTTTACCTGTCTGTTTGCTATAAGCTTGCCTACACCTTTGTCGGGGAAAGCGGTGTCGTTACAAATGATCGTCAATTCCTTTACCCCGCGTTGTACCAGAGCGTCTACAATACTGTTCGGCCCGCCTGTGCCGAGGAATCCGCCGATCATCAGCGTCATTCCGTCTTTTACATAAGCTATTGCTTCTGATATAGAGATCGTTTTACTCATGATAGAATGTTTTGTTTAATAATTAACAGATAAGGCAAAATTAGTATAATTTTTATGCATTCAAAGCAAATCTGTTAAATTTTCATCCAAAAAGAGGAAGAATTATGAATGACGCTACAATAACTCAGTAACTATCAAATCACCTCTGCTACGACAAAAGTACTTCCGCCGATGTAGATCATATCTTGCGGTGCGGCCTGTCTTCTTGCGGCGGAATATGCTTCGGCGACGGTGGGGTAAATATTGCCGTGGAGTCCGACGGATGCTGCTCTTTCGGCCAGCTCTTTTTCATCCATGGCCCGCGGGATGGATGCTTTGCAGAAATAGTAAACTGCTTCTTTCGGTAATATGCGTAGAACGCTTTCGACATCTTTGTCGTTTGCCATTCCGATGACAAAATGCAGTTTGTCATATTTGCATGCGGCTAGTTGTTCACAAACAGCCGTGATGCCGTCGGGGTTATGGCCTGTATCACAGATTGTATACGTTTTGCCGGCTAACTGCTGCCAGCGTCCGAGCAGTCCGGTATTTTTGACGACATTGGCAATACCGGCCCGGATATCTGCTTCAAAAAGGGCCAATCCAGAACCCTGGAGTATCGCTACGGTTTCCAGGACAATAGGGATATTTTTTTGTTGATAGAACCCTTTCAGTTCGCATTGCATATTATCAAAGACGACGCCCGACCTGTTTTGAAGATGGTAGGTGCCGTCCGCTTGCCTTGAACAGGTCCATTGATCGGATGCAAAGCTCAGCGGGCTGTGGGATTCCGATGCTTTTCTTTCGAACACGAAATCGTAAGCACGGTCGCGTATCCCGACGATTGCCGGAATATCGGATTTGATGATCCCCGCTTTTTCCGTTGCGATTTTTTCCAGTGTATCACCTAATAACGCTATATGGTCAAAGGAGATGTTGGTGATTACGGATGCCATCGGAGTGATGATATTGGTGGAATCCAGCCTTCCGCCCAATCCCACTTCGATCACGGCGATGTCTACCTGCTGGTCTGCAAAATATTTAAAAGCCATAGCTACCGTCATTTCAAAAAATGAAGGTTGCAGGGTCTCGAAAAATGCTCTGTTTTGTGCGATAAAGTCCATGACATACTGTTCGCTGACCATTGTTCCGTCGATCTTTATCCGCTCCCGGAAATCTTTCAGATGGGGTGAGGTATAAAGTCCGGTTTTGTATCCGGCTTCCTGTAATATTGAGGCTAGCAGATGGGATACGGAACCTTTTCCGTTGGTTCCGGCTACATGTATTGTTTTAAAGTGGGTGTGAGGATGGTCAAAATGGACATCCAATTTTACGGTATTGGCTAAATCCGCTTTGTAAGCAGCCGAACCTACCCGGTGATACATCGGGAGTTGGGCAAACATCCAATCTAATGTTTCTTTGTAATTCATAGGTGCTAAACGATAGACGGCAGGTAGCGGGAAATAAAAATGCTATGCCGCCGCTTTTGAGGCAAAAGTAGAAAACTTAGAGATGAAAAACGTAGGAAGGAACTAAAAACTTTATTATAATGTTCTGTTTGGAATAGGAAAAAAATTATCTTTGCTGATTATAAGTGATCTGAAGTAATTACTGATACATTATAAAACTTATAATATCCTTATCTTAAGGATATAAAAATAGAAAAAGTCAAGTAGATTAAACATATAAGACGTTTTATGAAGATCGATAAAAGTGTGCCGATACCCGTATTAAGACGAATGCCGTCTTATCTTTCTTTTGTGAAAATATTGCAGAAACAGGGCGAGAGATATGTATCGTCGACACGTATTGCCGAATATATGGAGATCGATTCGACGCAGGTTACCAAGGACTTGTCCCATACCGGCATTTCCGGAAAGACAAGGATCGGTTATGAGGTAGACAGTTTTGTGGCGATTTTGGAAGATTTTTTGCGCTTCAATAGTGTCGATGAGGCTTTTCTGGTGGGAGCGGGTTCGCTGGGATGTGCACTGCTACAGGATAAAGGGCTTTCCGCTTTCGGTCTGAGTATCGTGGCGGCTTTTGATATAGACAAGGCGAAAGTGGGAGCAAAGATAAACGACATTGAGATTTGGCATATCGACCAACTCCGGGTTATGGCGACAGAGCGGAATGTGGTCATCGGAATCATCACGGTTCCGGCGGAACATGCACAGGGTATTGCCGACCTGATGGTAGCCTGGGGGATCAGAGCGATCTGGAATTTTACTCCTGCCCGTATCAAAGTGCCCGCCCATATTGTCGTTCAGCATACGACCATCTATACGAATCTGGCTATACTTTTCAATAAATTATATCAGCCGAAGGAGTAGAACAAAAAAGCCAGTGTTATTGTTCTTTACGTTGAAATATCTTATCTTTGCGGCTTGTGGGTACAGGAGGAGGGGATTAATTAAAAATATGAAATGAAATATGGTAAAGATTACATTTCCGGACGGAAGCATCAGGGAGTATGAGTCGGGGGTAACCGGGCTTGATATCGCGAAGTCGATCAGTCATAAATTGGCCAAAGAGGTATTAGCCGTTTCTGTAAACGGGGAGACCTGGGATTTGACACGCGGTATCGCAACCGATGCGACGGTAAAACTATATACTTGGGATGATGAGGAGGGAAAACACGCTTTCTGGCACTCTTCGGCGCATCTGATGGCAGAGGCATTGCAGGAGTTGTATCCGGGTACCAAATTCGGTATCGGTCCGGCCATTGAGAGCGGTTTTTATTATGATATAGAACCGGGTAATGATATCGTATTGACCGACAAAGACCTGGAAGCCGTCGAGAAAAAGATGGTTGAGCTTTCCGGAAGCAGGCAGGAGTACCAACGGGTGGATGTAAGCAAGAAGGAGGCTTTGGATTATTTCTCCAAACGGAATGAGACATACAAGGTAGAGTTGATCAATGATCTGGAAGATGGTAAAATCACTTACTACCAGCAGGGAACGTTTACAGATCTGTGCCGTGGTCCGCATTTGCCGGACACCTCTTATATCAAGGCAATTAAGTTAACCAGTCTGGCCGGCGCTTATTGGAGGGGAAACGAGAAAAATAAGATGTTGACCCGTATTTACGGGATTGCTTTCCCGAAACAGAAGATGCTCGAGGAGTGGCTGGTGTTGATGGAGGAGGCCAGACAACGTGATCATCGTAAGGTCGGTAAGGAGATGGAGTTGTTTATGTTTTCGCAGGCTGTGGGGCAGGGATTGCCGATGTGGTTGCCTAAAGGAACGATGTTAAGGGACCGGCTGGAGAGTTTTTTGCGGAAACTGCAAAAAAAGCACGATTACCAACAGGTGATTACCCCGCACATCACGAATGTCAATTTATATAAGACTTCCGGACACTTTCAGAAATACGGAAAGGATAGTTTCCAGGTGATCACGACCCCTCAGGAGGGAGAAGAGTTTATGTTGAAACCGATGAACTGTCCCCATCATTGTGAAATGTATAAATTTAAGCCCCGTTCATATAAGGAGTTGCCGATCCGTTTTGCAGAGTTCGGTACTGTTTATCGTTACGAACAGAGCGGCGAACTGCACGGGTTGACCAGAGTTCGCGGGTTTACGCAGGATGATGCGCACCTGTTCTGTATGCCCGACCAGATCAAAGATGAATTTAAAAAGGTAATAGATATTATTTTTATTATCTTTAAAGCACTTGATTTTAATGATTTTACTGCGCAGGTGTCATTAAGGGATCCTAATAATAAAGAGAAATATATCGGTAGCGATGAGAACTGGGAAAAGGCGGAGAGGGCTATTATTGAGGCTGCCGAAGAGAAAGGGTTGAAGACGAATGTTGTATTGGGAGAGGCTGCCTTTTACGGTCCGAAGCTCGACTTTATGGTGAAGGATGCTATCGGTCGCAAGTGGCAGTTGGGAACGATCCAGGTAGACTATAACCTGCCGGAGCGTTTTGAGTTGGAGTATACCGGAGCGGACAACCAGAAGCACCGGCCGGTCATGATCCACCGTGCTCCGTTCGGGAGTATGGAGCGTTTTGTCGCCGTTTTGATAGAACATACGGGCGGTAAGTTTCCGTTATGGCTTACGCCAGAGCAGGTTGTGGTGCTTCCGATCAGCGAAAAATTTAACGATTATGCTCAAAATGTTTTGAATTTGTTGAATAATTCCGATATTCGCACCGTCTTAGACGACAGAAATGAAAAAATCGGGCGAAAAATCCGGGACAACGAGTTGAAAAAGATACCTTTTATGCTTGTGGTCGGGGAAAACGAAGCAAGTCAGCAACAAGTTTCTGTCCGCCGTCAGGGACGCGGAGATGCAGGGTCCATGTCGATAGATGAATTTATAAAATTAGTAAACAAAGAAGTGGATGGCCAATTAGAGGCGATCTACAACTATTAAAATAAAGGAGGATTTAATATAGTACCGAGAATGGAAGTCAGAGGTTCACGAAATCAAGCTAGCAAAGAACCGCAGCACAAAATTAATGAAATGATAAGATCGGCAACCGTCAGGGTTGTCGGAGAGGGCGTTGAGCCGGGAGTTTATCCTTTGCGTGAAGCTCTTGCGATGGCAGAGTCAGCCGGAATGGATTTAGTGGAAATTTCGCCGAATGCGGAACCACCTGTATGCAGGATTATAGATTATAGTAAATTTCTGTATCAGCTAAAGAAAAAACAGAAGGAGATCAAAGCCAAAAGCGTTAAAGTGGTGATGAAGGAGATTCGTTTCGGACCTCAGACGGATGATCATGATTTTAATTTCAAGCTGAAACATGCGAAAGAATTTCTGGAAGAGGGAGCAAAGGTAAGGGCCTATGTTTTTTTCAAAGGACGTTCGATATTGTTTAAAGATCAGGGATCTGCACTATTGGCCCGTTTTGTTTCCGAACTCGAAGACTACGGGAAAGTAGAAGCCCTTCCGAAACTTGAAGGAAAGAAAATGATCGTGGTGCTGGCTCCGAAAAAATCTTAGATAAGGGCAAGAAATAAAGGGTAAGGTGCAGCATAAAGGGTGCAGGATGATTTTGAATTGATTTTTTACTTTCGGCTTTCACTTTCCCATTTTCGATTAAATAACGGATATTTTATTATTATATATTTTTCTGAAACACAATTAAATTGAGAGAAAATGCCAAAAATGAAGACAGTGAGCAGCGCAAAGAAAAGATTTGCTTTGACTGCTACCGGAAAGATTAAAAGAAAGCATGCCTTCAAACGTCATATTTTGACTAAGAAGACAACCAAGCAAAAGAGAAACCTTACTTATGCAGCCATCGTGTCTCAAGCTGATGTGAAGATGGTGAGAAAGATGCTTTGCATGTAAGACGTAAAAAAGAATCATTAACCAGAGTGTTATGCCTGAAAAGTTTCCTTGTAGAGAGGAACGCTGACATTCAAAAAACAAAAAATTATGCCAAGAGCTACAAATGCGGTTGCTTCAAGAGCACGCAGAAAAAAGATTTTAAAACAGACCAAAGGAAACTTTGGCGCCAGAAAGAATGTTTGGACGGTTGCTAAAAACACATACGAGAAAGGTTTGACGTATGCGTTCCGTGACAGACGTAAGAAAAAATCGGAGTTTAGAGCATTGTGGATTCAGAGAATTAATGCTGCTGCCAGACTGGAGGGAATGTCTTATTCTAAATTTATGGGCTTGGTTCATAAAGCGGATGTGGACATGAACCGTAAGGTATTGGCTGATTTAGCTATGAATCATCCTGAAGCTTTTAAAGCCGTAGTGGCTAAAGTGAAGGAGTTAGCAAAATAACAAAAAGTAATGATAAAATATCCTTGAAAAAGGCTGCCGCCGGCAGCCTTTTTCTGTTTATGGAATATACATAAACAGAAAAAAAATATTACCTTTGACAAATTGGACAAAAGTGGCAGGTGGCAGATGATAAGAGGTAGGCAGCTCGCCATTTATGACTCATCTTTTTTGAGCCTGTGTTCATTTGTGGTCCAAATTCAAATATAGAATCTATATGAAAATTGCATTGCTGGGATATGGGAAAATGGGAAAAATGATCGAGTCTATGGCAATAGATCAAGGGCATCAGATCGTTTTGATTGTGGATGAGCATAACCGGGCAGAGTGTACTGATGAGCAATTGGAGAGGGCAGATGTGGCCATTGAGTTTTCAATTCCGGAAGTGGCCATAGGACATTATAAATGGTGTTTTGACTGCGGCGTACCTGTCGTTTCCGGTACAACCGGCTGGTTGCAGCGATGGCGTGAAGTGGCCGATTATTGTGCCGATAAACAAGGTTCTTTTTTTTACGCTTCCAACTACAGCATAGGGGTGAATCTGTTTTTTCACTTAAACCGGTATCTGGCAAAATTGATGAGCAGGTTTCCGGATTACAGCATAGCGGTGGAGGAAGTACATCATATTCATAAGCTGGATGCTCCAAGCGGTACGGCTATCACCATTGCAGAGGGGATCCTGGAGAATCATCAGGCGTATCGGTCATGGGCACTGTCGGACGGGACTGATCATCCGGCAGAAGTTTTGCCTATCACTGCAAAACGGGAAGGAGAGATACCAGGTATCCATACCGTAACCTATACCTCGGCTATCGATGAGATACGGATCGGCCATTCGGCTTTTTCCCGTTTGGGATTTGCTCAGGGAGCCCTGTTAGCGGCCGGATTTCTGAAAGGAAAGAAAGGGGTTTACGGAATGAATGATATGATGAAGGAATTAGCGATCGGAAATTAAAATTGGGAATGATATAATAAAAAAAAGATGAGCAAGGAGTTTAATAAGGATAATAAGCGTGCCGCCTGGATAAAGTTCGGCATCGTTTTATTTTTGTATATGCTGTGGGTATTATGGGTACAGAATGGGTGGCTATTGCTCCTGGTACCGGTGATCTTTGATGTATATATCACTAAAAAGGTACACTGGGCCTTCTGGAAAAAGAAAGGGGTTGAGAAACAAACCAAAACGGTAGAGTGGATCGATGCGTTGATTTTTGCCATTATTGCGGCGACGTTGATCCGTATATTCCTTTTTGAAGCTTATACGATACCGACCTCTTCGATGGAAAAGAGTATGTTGGTGGGAGATTACCTGTTTGTCAGTAAGGTGGCATATGGACCGAAAATACCTAATACCCCGTTGGCAATACCTTTTGTACACCATACCTTGCCGTTGACGAAGAGTACAAAGGCTTATTCCGAATTGATCCGGTGGCCGTACAAACGGATTGCCGGATGGTCATCCGTTAAACGCAATGATATTGTCGTATTTAATTTTCCTACCGGCGATACGGTGATTGTCGGAAATGAGAACCCTGATTTTTACAGTCAGTTACGTTCTACCGTACAGCGCTACCGGCAACAATTGGAAGGTACTAAAGGCGTACCTCTTACTGATCAGGAGATTGAGGGGCTTGTACGGCGGGATATAAAGCAGCATTTTGAAATTATCACCCGTCCGGTAGATAAGCGGGAGAACTATATCAAACGGTGTGTCGGGTTGCCGGGGGATACCTTGGAGATGAGAAGCAGTCAGCTTTATGTAAATGGAGCGCAGGCATATAACCCGGAGAATATGCAGTTCGATTATGGGGTGTTTACCAATGGAACTCCGATAAATAAGGTGAAGTTGCAGGAGTTGGGGATTGCTTTGGAGGATATAACGATGCATTCGTCAACAAACTATTCCTTACCGCTGACTTCGGCAATGGTTGAAAAATTGAAGAGATTTCCGAATGTAATCGAGGTGAGGAAAAGACAAGAGTTGGAGCCCAATTCCGCCATTTTCCCGTTCCGGAAAGATCTGCCGTGGAATGTGGATAATTTCGGCCCGATTTATGTGCCGAAAAAAGGCGATCGCCTGGAGTTGACCATGGAGACCTTGCCGCTGTATAGGCGAATTGTCGGTACATACGAGGGGAATCTCCTGGAAGTGAAGGATTCCGTGATCTATATTAATGGGGAGAGAGCTGATAGTTATGTGTGTAAAATGGACTATTACTGGATGATGGGAGACAACCGCAACCGTTCGGCAGACTCGCGCTTCTGGGGATTTGTGCCGGAAGACCATATCGTCGGGAAAGCTTATTTTATCTGGCTTTCTTTGGATAAGGATCAGAAGTTCCTGAATAAGATCAGATGGAACCGGATGTTTAGGTTTATACATGATTAGAAATAAGGTGTGAGGAATAAGATGCAGGATGGAATATTAACTTCTGCGCCATACCCCTTGCACCCCGCTCCTTAATAAAAGTTTTATCATGGCAACAAAAAAGCAGACAAAGATATTTGTATTGGATACGAATGTGATCCTTCACGATTATAAGGCTATATATAGTTTTGCGGATAATGATATTGTGGTACCGATCGTGGTATTGGAGGAGTTGGACAAATTTAAGAAAGGCAATGACCAGATTCATTTTCATGCCCGTGAGTTTGCCCGCGAGCTGGATAGTATTACCGGCAGTGACTTTTTCGATAAGGGAGCGCCCCTCGGAGAAGGACGGGGACGGTTGTTTATCGAGACAGGCAAGGCTTTTTCCGAGAATATGAGACGTTCTTTCAGTGAGGATATTCCGGATCACCGCATTTTGGCTATTACCGAATATCTTACCGAGCACCGGAAAGACCGGAAGGTTATATTGGTGACAAAAGACATTAACCTGCGGATGAAAGCAAAATCGCTGGGACTGTTGTCCGAAAATTATAAGACAGATCAGGTGGAGGATCTGGATTTTGCGATCAATATGAGTGTAAAAGAGATCGACGGTTTTGATACCGGTTTGATTAACCAAATATATGAAAATAACCAGGGCCTGGATGTAGAGAAGGTTTTTCCTGGAAAGGAGATCAAAGGAAATAATTATTACGTGCTGAAAAACGGAAATGCTTCTCTGCTGGCGTGCTATGATCCGGTCAAAAAGGTGGTGAGGAAAGTGGAGAAATCGAACGTGTTCGGGATTTTTCCGAAAAATGCCGAGCAGGCGTTTGCCGTAGATGCGTTGCTGAATCCGGACATATCCTTGGTGGCGATCAGCGGAAAGGCGGGTACCGGAAAGACGTTGTTGGCGCTGGCTTCGGCGTTACAGCAGAACAAAAGTTATGACCAGATATATTTGGCCCGCCCGATTGTCGCTTTGTCAAACAGGGATTTGGGGTATCTGCCCGGCGATATGAACGAGAAGGTGGATCCGTATATGCAACCGCTTTACGATAACCTCGGGTTTATCAAGCGCCGTTTTAACATGCACAGCCCGGAGAATCGCCTGATAGAGGATCTGCAGAAAGATCAGCGGTTATTGATATCAGCATTGGCATTTATCCGGGGCCGGAGTCTTTCGGATATCTATTTTATTGTTGACGAGGCGCAGAACCTGACTCCTCATGAGGTGAAAACAATTATTACACGTGCCGGCGAAGGGACTAAAATGGTTTTTACCGGCGACATAGATCAGATCGATTCCCCTTACCTGGACAAAAAGTCAAATGGCTTGTCCCATTTGTTCGATAAGATGCAGGGACAGGAAATTTTCGCTCATGTACATCTGGAAAAAGGAGAACGGAGCAGATTGGCAGATCTTGCCAGCGACTTGTTATAAGAATTGAAAGTGGAAAGTGAATTCGGATAATCAGATTTTCTTCATTTTCCACTTTCAGCTAAATAATGATGAAGTTACCTGCCGGATATTCTCCGACCCATGAACAGGCCCAGCGGCCGGTTTTATTGATGTCATAGACACGAGAGAAAAATCCTTTTTGGTCGAGCAGTAGTTCGATACATGCCCAGGCCGTGTCCCGTTTGATAAAATCCAGGATTTCAGTTTCCAGTCCGGACTGATCCTCTCCGGTGCTTTCTCCCAACCGGTCTTCGAAATCGCAGATATTTTCATATACTTCGTTGCCAATAGCCAGGCTGACGGCTTCAAAGACTGCGTCTATCCGGGCATCGTCTAATGCCTTGGTTGCCTCCTTTTCGATCTGCTCACTATTGCGGTTCCACACATCATACATCTGCCTGCCGTATGTATCGCAGGCTTCGTATATCGTGTCGGCCACCATATAACGGGAAGAGGGTTCGCCTGCCGTTTTGAACCACTCTATTTTTTTGATCTCTTCCAAAAAGCGGTCAATACATGTTTGTTGGACTTTATTCCAAAGCATAGTGTTGATTTGTTAGAAGTTGTTTATATCGGATTAATATTATTCAGCATGTTGCGGCGACAACCTCTGCGATGTCTTTGACCGGAATTGCAGCGTTGCCTTGGTTGAATGTCTTTTTACATAGCGGACAGGCAGTAACAATCAGGTCCGGTTTATATGCGGCATAAGCTGTAAGCGCATCCCGGCTGATCTGTGTGCGTCCTGCCCCGGTAATATGCGTATTACCTAGTGAGCCGCCGCAACATAATGCATTTGCCCCGTCATACCGGGTGGCCAGTTTATGGCTGGCGGCCTTCAGTACATGATCCGGAGCGGCATATACATCACTGCCCCTTCCAAGTTCGCAGGGGGAGTGAAATACTGTTTTGGTACTGGTTTGTGCCGGTTTGATCGATCCGTTCCGGATAAGCAGATCGATGTATTCGGTGTGGTGCATTACCTTTATATTCAGTTGGTACTCATCCTTGAATATTTTATAGCATATCGGGCACGAGGTTACCAGTATGTCGGCTTGCGATGTATAGATCATCTCTTTATTTTTCTCCATGATAATCGATGCGGCGTTGAGGTTGCCGGAAAGAGTCATTGGTCGCCCGCAGCAAATCCCTTTGTTTTCGTCGATAAATGTATAGTCCACCTGCGCTTTTTCGAATATTTGCTTCATCGACCGGATGACGGTGGGAGTGAGGTGTCCCATACAACCTGCAAAGTAGGCTATTTTTGACGGCTTCACCTCCGGAGCGGAGATATAGCTGAAGGTCTCTTTTGTGATCCGGCTGTGGTCGGTCCGTTGGCTCAGGCGGAGCGCATTCAGTTTGAGGTCTACAGGGCAAGCTTGTTCGCAGCGTCCGCATAACAGGCAGTTCTCGGTTTGTGCCGAATAGTCTTTATGATGGCGTATTTTTTTTAGAAAGTAGACCGGTTGTGTGTCGTTCATTCCCAGAGAGGTGTTAAGCTGGCATTTATCGATGCAGATTCCGCAACGGGAACAGGAGTAGAGTTGAAACTGACTGATGGCGGTAAACTTCTGTCCCTGCTTTACTCCCCAGTTTTTAAGGAAGATATATACCATTTCGGTAGGAATATGCATATATCTCGAATAGGGGAGTAGCAGGAAAAAGAGCCCGAGGGCGGAGGAGTAAGCCCACCATGTCGGATAAGAGAGCGATTCGATCGGCAGGAATGTGTCGAAAAAGTTACCGGCCGAATGGGTCAGGAAGCTACCGCCTCCCCGTGTTCCGCTGGTGAAACTTTCGGCCAGGAAACGAAGCGGGAATATCAGCCATAATGTAGTGAGGACGAGCAGGTCGTAAGGCCGGTGATTTGTGGTCTTTTTCAATCCGACCACCCTGGCGTATATCCTTTTGGCGACGGCAAGGGTCAATCCGGAAAGAATCATCAGCAGGACCAGGTCCATCACAAACGCAAATTCGTTGCTATACGGAAATGTCTCTTTTGCCGGATGGAAAAAGCGAAAAAAGATCCCGAAGTAGGGAGGATTGAAAAAACTGGTATGATATACCAGCGATTCGGTTTTACCGATTACGATCAGCAGGAACCACCCGAGCCCGAAGCACATGTGCATATATCCGAGGAAAGGATTTGTCCGGAAGATTTTATGATGCACAAGGCTTTCCATAAACAACTCCTTCGCGGCTTTCACGGTTTTGAAACTGAACATGCCTTTCCATATCGTGTGTTTATCCTCTTTTGAAAATTTGCGGATCCAACGGGCATATTTAAATATCAGGTAGATAATCAGAATGTTAAGTCCGATAGAAAAGGGCAATACAAAATGGTCGTAATACATAATACTTCGTTTAATGGAAAATTGAAAGTGAATTCCTAATTGTCTTGCTCCTTGCCTCCTGCTCCCTGCCCTCCTATTTCAATGATTGCCAGAATCATTTTCCGGGTGTTTATTCCGCGGGGACAAACCAACAGGCATTTTCCGCAAAGCATACATTTTTGCAGCTGATCGCGGATCGGCAGGTCTTCACCATGTTTCATCAACATTTGTAATTTGCGGATATTAAATTCGGTCAGGTTGCCGGCCGTACAGGTCGACGTACATCCGCCGCATCCGATACACCTTTTGCTGTCCGGCGCTTTCGTAATCACGTATTCGGCAATCGATTTATCATTTTTATCGTAATTAATGACACGTCCTGTTGTGATAGAATATCCCCAAAAAGTCATCTGTATGTATTTTAAATTCTGAATAAAAAACAGTGGTAAATAGCAAGGAATAAGACACTTTTTTTGCTACCCACTGTTCATTACTTATTATTTTTTAGAATTCTAGTTGTATTTGTCTCTGCCTTTTGCCCCTCTTTTAAATAAGCGGCGATGTTTACGGCGGCCGACCGGGCGTCGGCGATTGTATCCGTAAGGTTCATCGGTGCTGTGCTACAACCGGCAACAAATACATTTCCGATATGGGTCAGGTTATTGCCGTAATGCGGATCCAGCGGTTGTATAAATCCGCTCGGCGCTTGCGGTAGTCCAAGCCTGGAAGCCATTTCACGGCTTCCGCCGGAGGGCTCCATGCCGGTCATCAGAACAAGCAGATCGAGGGTCATCCTGATGGGCCTGCCGACCAGCGTGTCTTCAGCTTTGATGATAATTTGTTTTTCTATGTTCTCATTCGCCTCGGAAAGGCGGCCGCGGACAAATTTTATACTGTATTTCTCCTGCGCTTCACGATACATCTCCTCATACCCGGGACCAAACATCCGCATATCCATATAGAAGCAGAATATCTCACTATCCGGAAGCATCTCTTTGATTTCGATCGCTTGTTTTACAGCGGTGATACAACATAGCTTCGAACAATACAGGTTGCATACCTTTTCATCGCGTGAACCGACACAGTGGATCAGGCCGATGCGTTTCGGCGATTTTCCCGTCGAAGTGGTAATAACATGGTTGGTAAACATATTTTCCAATTCTACGGAGGTGATCACATTTTCGTAAATGCCATAACCATACTCCTCTTTACGGCGCGCATCAAAGATATCATAACCGGTGGCAACCAACAGCGCGTTTCCTTCCAGTAGAGCCTGATTGCTGAGTGTGACATGAAAGGTATTGTTGTTATTGCGGACAATTTTATCCGGTTTTGTGTCCAAGTGCAACCGGATATTCTGATGGTTCAATCTGTCGCGGAGAATCGCATTCAGCTCTGTTGCATTTTTCCGGTCGGGGAAAAGTTGGTACCAGTTGTTCAGGTTACCGCCGGTCTGATGGCTCTTTTCGACCAATTCCACCTTTATTCCCATTGATGCCAGATGATGGGCCGCTTCGCATCCTGCCGGACCTGCACCGATTATAATGACTGTTGACATATTTTATATTAGTTGAAAATTGAACTCAGGATCATATTTTGAGGTAGGTAGGACATTTCGGACAGCCCATATCTTCCCCTTTGTTGTTTTTGTATTTGGCATCAGGATCGTATTTAATACCCATCTTATCCAATAACGGTTCCACCGCTACCTGATGCATCTGAAGCCCGATCTCCCACGGGTCATAGCCCAATACCAAAGCGGCCATCTCTTCGTAGGTGAGTACCGGTATTCCATACCCGTCCGGGCCGTATGTTTTCCCTTCCATTTCGCTGATCGTATATTGCCATTTATCCAGGAACATACCGCATCCCGGACAATTGGTAACGATAAAATCGGGTTGGTAGGGTTGTAACGATTCGAATTTCTTTTTTGAGTTGGAAACGGAGAATCCCCGGTTGGCCATCACAAGGTAGTTTCGGAAACCGAAACCGCAGCAATGGCGCCGTTCGGGATAGTCGACCGCTGCGCCTCCCCATGCCTCAACCATCCCGCTCAACACTGCCGGAAACTCGGCACCCCCGATGCCTTTGTCCGGAAACATCTTTGCATAATGGCAACCAATGTGATCAACGATCTGTAATGGACGTCCGGTATGGACATCGATTAATTTGTAGGTCGCTGCCGCTGCAATTTCATTCCGGAATTTGTAAATAACATCCGATGTATGCGCCAGATTTTTAGGCTTCTTGAACTCTCTTTTTGTCGCTTTCCACAAAAACTCCCTGGTTTTCTCCTCCATTTCGGGATGGTGTTGCCAGGTGTCCAGAATTTCGGTGTAAATGCCGAAAGAGGTGATACATGAAGGGGTCATGTTCTCGAGCCCTGACTCAGTCATCAGCGCGAAGTGACGAGCCACAACGGTCATGGTTGTTTCTACCGGTACGATATCGGTGTGGTATCCGATACCGGTGCAGGTGGTGTGCCGCGGATCGTCGAAAAGATGCTTCCCGAGCCTGTTTTTCAGGATATCGGTGTAGGCCCATTCTGCTCCCGGAAAAAAAGTTTGCCGAATGCAACTTCTGGCATAATAATAGTTGTCATCGGCAATCTCCTTCTGATATTCATTCCATATCTGTTGTTTCCCTAGTAGATTCATATCTCTGATTTTTATCTTTATTCCAAACCACTCAATATTAAATTCTCTGCTTCAACAATCTCCGCAAAACTAAATAACTCATAATTCATAATTCTTTACGAGTTGCTATGGCTACCGTTATTATTCGTATATACCTGCAAAAAATAGCTCTCCATATCCATACCGGATTCGTTTGCCTTCCGGATAGAGTGCTCTTCAATTTTTTTCATGTGGTCATGCGCTCCGGTGACAGCGAAGATATTGCGTATCTCATTCAACGAATCGTCGTCCACTTTGCGCAATGCGCCGGATCCGGACTTACGGTAGTTCGAATGCACCCGCTCGAAAAGATCGTCCCGGTGCTCATAGATCCATTCCCACACCGGTCCTTGTTCCGGGTGCATCTCCGGTTTTACGATATCCGGGGTAACACAATACCCGACATTCAGGATGTTCGAACCGATCACCTCTTTCAGTGCATACTGCTGGCGACCTTTTTCCGACTCGGTAAAGTACCCTTCTTCCTGCGAAACCTTCCGGAGCGCCATGATGATACTCCCCGGCGTATTACCTCGCGGACATCTGGTTTTGCACGACATACATTCGCCACAGTACCAGATCGCTTCCGACTGCATCAATTTTTCGATCTCCTGGTCATCTCCCCGCTGTACGATATCCGCAATGATACGTGGATCGTAATTATAGAACTCCGCTGCCGGACAAATCGCAGTACACACCCCGCAATTCATGCAGCTATTCAATCCCTCTTTGTAGTGAATATCCTGTTTCAGTCTATCGGTCAGCCCAGCCATATCATTTGTGTATTAATAACATATCTTATTATAGATTTATCAATCGCTTTGACAAACTATCCCAAGTACAAAATTATGCTAAAAGGACATCTGTTTAAAGTGTGTAAAATGCGTATTTTGATGGGTATTTATACCACCGTTAGGTGACTGGAGTTCCTAACTTAGCCCGCACAAATAGTTAAGGTTGAATAATAATTTTAACTTTGAAAAATGGGAACAAAAAGACAGTATGACCGGGTGTTCAAGGAGCATGCGGTAAAGATGAGTTATGAGCGCAACAACCTCAA
>JAVBLD010000042.1:0-38260 GCA_031553705.1 Marinifilaceae bacterium
TAGAGATCTTCGAGTACATAGAAATCTGGTATAATAAAATCAGACGCCACAAAGCTCTGAATAATATGACAATAGATGAATTCTGGAAACTAAATGCAAAAAGTGCTTAACTATTTGTGCGGATTTAGTTAGGAATTCCATATTAATTTGTTGAAGATAAATCAAACTTTTGTTACAAATAAAAAATGAAACGAATTTTAAAAGACAAAACAGTTAAAATTTTTAGTTTAGGATTGGTCTTGACCAGTATAGTTTTTTGGGGAATCCTTATGCAGAATTGTAGTAATGAGGGTGAAATCTTTGCAGACGACTTTGCTTTCTTGACAAAAGAAGAAAAAGACCTTGTTTCACAATTTGATATTGCGGGAACTACACATAATGAAGTAATGGGACAAGTTTATGATAAACTGTTAGAAAATTTGGAGAATGCTAACCTTTCTCCGAATGAAGTGTTAGCAATGACGTTGAATAATACCAAAAAAGCTGCTCATTTAAGCATTGCGTCTACAGATAATTTTTCCCCTAAGCTAAAAAATGGTAATAACAATATTAATAAAACGCTTATAGATAGTCTTTTGGACATGGATTTTAAGTCAGTTGTTATTAAAAATGCGATAAAATTAAAGAGTACGTCTAATGAATCTATTGATCCAGGTGAAACTATCAGAGATATATTAAGTAGTAGATCTCAGAATTTAAACACTTATTTGAAGACTTTATTGAAAATAACAGAAAAAAGTAATTCTATGGAACGATACAATAAAGACGTTAATTCTCTCATTGTTAAAGCATTTAAAAATTTAGATCGCGAAGAAATGGAGATACTTCTTTGTGCTTCATCAACAGCAAAGCATTCCTTTGAATATTGGTGTACCAATTTACATAATTGGGAAAATATACTTCTCAAAAGAAAAATTAAAAATATTATAAGGCTTAAAAGTAATAATTTTGAGCCTGGGGGATCTATTATGGACGATCCGAATTTCATTAAAATGCGAAATGACATTATTGCATGGGATATTGCAGGGGCATTGGAAGGAGCAATTGCAGGATCTATTACCGGGCCAGGAATCGCCCTTTGTGCGCTTGCCATGTCCGTAACTCAGTCTACCGGAGCTGCTGTTATCAATATTTTTAATAATTATGGAAAGTCAGCATGGGAAGATTTTAAAAATGAATGGAAAAACATTTTTGGTTGGTAAATCCCATGAGAAAATTAAAACAATCAATTCTATGTGCGATTCTTAGCTCAACATTATCAGCATTAATTGCATTTTTATTTTTTGAGAAGGATGTAAAAAAAATATTATTTATTTGCATCGTGTCAACTATTCTTACATTTTGCCTTTTATATTTCATCTTTGGAGGTAGAAATGATGAAAAATAGATTTTATTAGTAACCTCAAATACCTGGGCGAAGAGAGTTTCGCCCAGGTATTTGCAGAATCTGAAATTTCTGTAAATGAAAGTTATAAATATCATTATAAAAACGTACATCGCTCTGTCTTTGCTTATTTGTTACGCCTGTCAAAGGAGTGATGTGTTAGATAAAATAACAAATCCGATTAGTCGCACCATTCTTGTTTACATGGTTGCCGACAACGACCTATCGAACGATGCTTATTCCGATTTAGAGGAAATGCAACAAGGATTTGCGGAAAAAGGCGTCAATCTGATCGTTTTTATTGATCCAACTAATAGCTACAAGCGAGCTTATTTATTCTTTGACTTGCAAGTGATTTCATGATCCAGAGAAACATTATTTATTCCATTAATGCAGCCTCAGCCTTCAACACCTTTTCAATATCCCAGGTTGCTTTATGGCGTTTGAATTTGGCCTCGATCTGATGGAGGCAGAGATTTCCGATACTTCCTTCATGGGTATGATGCAATGACCGGTCAGCATGCCGGTATTCTCCGGCTTGTATCTTCATCGCTACTGTCTTATAGGCTTCGCGGAAAGGAACTCCGGCAGTCACTATATCGTTTACATCCTCAACAGTAAACAAATAGTTATACCGTTCGTCGGCAAGGATATCCTCGTTTAGCCGGATCTCCTTTACAATCGTTTCCGTCATACAGATGCAATCAGCTAGTTCTCCAAAGGCAGGTAAAAAGATCTCTTTGGTCAACTGCATATCCCGGAAATACCCGGAAGTCAGATTCCCGCAAATTATACCCAATTGTACCGGTAAAGATTGCAGGCGGTTACATTTTGCCCGGATCAGTTCAAAGATGTCGGGATTTTTCTTGTGCGGCATAATACTCGAGCCGGTGGTAAAAGCATCGGGCAAAGTCATGAAACCGAAATTACCGCAAGAATAAAGGCAAACATCGGCAGCCATCCGTCCGAGGGTCGTAGCTACCGAACCTAAAGCATATAACACATGCTTTTCGACTTTTCCGCGCTGCATCTGGGCATATATCGAATTATAAGCTATATCGTCAAAGCCCAACAGTCGGGTGGTCATCGTCCGGTCCAACGGAATCGACGAGCCATAACCGGCGCCCGAACCCAACGGATTCGTATTGACCATGTCATAGGCAGCTTTTAGCTGCAATAGATCGTCCGCAAGCGACTCAGCATAAGCGCCGTACCACATTCCGAACGATGACGGCATTGCAATCTGCAGGTGTGTATAACCAGGCATCAGAATACCTTTGCTCTCTTCCGCTTTTTCCAATAATAACCGGAACAGGTGTTCCGTATCATACAGTATATCAATCAATGCCGAACGGGCGAATAATTTGATATCGGTCAGTATCTGATCATTCCGTGAACGGCCGGTATGAATTTTTTTGCCTGCTTCCCCACATCTCCGGGTCAGCAGAAATTCTATCTGCGAGTGTATATCCTCTACCCCCTCATCAATGATAAAATCCCCTTGCTCTATTACCGTGCCGATCTCCTTCAACGCTTGTCGTAGAACAGCAAATTCCTGACCATTGATCAAGCCGATGGCATGCAACATCGTCAAATGCGCCATATTCCCCAACACATCGGCATGCGCCAGCAAAATATCCAATTCCCGGTCTTTTCCAATGGTAAACGCTTCTGTAAACCGATCCGTATCATATCCTTTATCCCAAAGCTTCATAAACAGATATTTAAGAGGCAAGGAGCAGGGATAAGATTACTTTCTGTTGTTTAACCCGGCATATTGCCTTTCATTCTTTACTCTTTATCCAATAAAATATTATCCAGTAACCGTACAAAGATGTCGATTCCCTGCTCGATCTCTTTCAGGTATATATACTCATTTGCAGTATGACTGCGGGCACTGTCGCCGGGACCTATCTTAAGCGAGGCATAAGGGATTATCGCCTGATTGGACGTCGTAGGCGACCCGTAAGTAGTAAGGCCCAACGCTTTACAACGCTTTACAATAGGATGATTGGCATCGATAGTTGACGAATTCAGAGAAAAAGAGCGGGGTTTTACTTCGCATTTCACATGTCTCCGGATCACATCAAAAACCTCTTGGTTGGTATAAAATTCATTAACCCGTACATCCACAACAAACGTGCATTCGGCAGGTAGCACATTGTGAAATGTACCGGCCTGGATGCCAGTTACCGTCATCTTGATTTGCCCTAATAAAGGCGACTCTTTTTCAAATGCGTAAGTACGAAACCATTCTATATCCTGTAAGGCTTCATAAATTGCATTCACTCCTTCATTACGGGCAGCATGTCCGGACTCGCCCCTCGCAATACAGTCAAGTACAAGTAGCCCTCTTTCAGCCACAGCGGCCTGCATGCCCGTCGGTTCGCCGATAAGCGCCAAGTCGATTTTTCCAAGTTCGGAGATTACATTCTGTATCCCGCCCTTCCCGGTATTCTCCTCTTCGGCAGAAGTTAAGTAAATCAAGTTGTAAGATTGCGGTCTGGAGGCAAGGTATACAAAAGCAGCCAGCATAGAAACCACACTTCCGCCGGTATCATTACTGCCTAGTCCGATCAGTTTCCCCTCCTGTACCACTGGTATAAAGGGATCGGTATCCCATGCTCCGTTAGGCTTTACAGTATCAATATGCGCATCCAGCAAAATAGTCGGTTTAGACACATCAAAACCGGGCGACCTGGCCCATACATTATGCCCCTTTCGATGAACCTTATGCCCGTAACCGGCTAATGTCTCCGCAATCAAATCGGCCACTGCTCCCTCCTCTCCGCTAAAAGAAGGTATCGAAATTATCCTCTTTAAAAGCGTTATCGACTCCTGCACCAAATTACCGGACAAAACGGGGTTATTATAGTTGTGCATATCTGTTTTCATCTGTGAGGTCATAAATAACTGTGTTTATCCGTGGATAATAGTCCCTCCCCGCAATTGTTCAGGAGAGGTCAACCGTACTGTTTTCACGCCGGTGGCGATCGTTATAAATGCATTCTCCAGTTTCGGGATCATGCCTGAATGGATTAACCCTTTATTAATAAATTCCAGATATTGTTCCCGATCAATCGAAGGAATCACTGAGTCGTCATCCTCTATATCGGTTAATACGCCGGGTTTATCCAGACAATAAATCAACTCCGTTTCATACTGCCTGCACATCGCCTGTGCCACTGCCGAAGCGACACTATCAGCGTTGGTATTCAGCAGGTGACCGGAAAGATCACAGGTGACTGGCGAAAGAACCGGCATAATCTTTTGTTCCAACAAGCCGGCAAGACAATCTCCCTTCACTTCATCAATATCTCCGACATATCCCCAATCGATCTCCTGAACATCCCGTTTATGCGAAACTATCACTCCCATATCACATCCCGAAAGACCGCAGGCATTCACTCCCCTCGCCTGCATAGCTGCCACCACCCTTTTATTGGCTAACCCTGCATACGCCATTACTGTTACATCCAATGTTTCCCTATCGGTAATCCGGCGTCCATCATGCATTTTGACTGTTATACCGAGTTTCGCAGATAGCTGTCCTGCCATGTTTCCACCGCCATGCACCAATATCATGTTTGAATCGTCGCCGGCTATTTTATCGCACAGCCGGTTCAATACCTCATCGTCCTCTACAAGTTTCCCGCCGATCTTTATAATTATAAGCGGCGGCAAAGAGTCAGAAACAATGGATGAGGATGCTTTATTCATTGTCTTTTTTTTATTATCTATCATTTTTTCTTATTTCCGACTCAACTAACTTTTATCTGCATCCAAGCAATGTTTGAATGCGGATAAAAATTCATCTGCTTCTTTTCTTGTGATGATCAAAGGCGGCAACAAACGCAAAGTATGTTTACCGCTATAGCCGGTCATAACCCGGTGTTGTTGCAATAACCCTTTTCTAAACTCCGCCTGGGATACATCCAGATCGACACCGATCATTAATCCTTTGCCGCGTACATCATTCACTCCTTTCATTTGTTTTAACTCATGGATTAGATATTTCCCAAGACCGGCGGCATTGTTTACAAGATACTCCCGGTTGATCACTTCCAATACGGCAATTGCAGCAGCACATGCCAGATGACTGCCGCCAAATGTCGTACCCAGCATCCCCTTTTTAGCCTGTATTTCCGGAGCGATTAATAATCCTGCAACCGGAAATCCGTTTCCCATACCTTTAGCCATCGTGATGATATCCGGCTTTATACCTGCATGCTGGTGAGCAAAAAACTGCCCGGTACGACCATACCCCGATTGCACCTCATCAACAATCATCATTGTGCCTATAAAATCACAAAGTTCTCGCATCCGAACCAGAAAAGCAGCATCCGGTTCCCGTACTCCGCCTACTCCCTGAATACCCTCAATAATCACTGCCGCATAATCTTTCCGGAGCAACTCCTTTTCCAATGTAATCATGTCGTTAAATGCGATAAAGACCGCCTCATGATTTCTATTCGCCGGAGCCTGGATCTGTACATTATCCGTTACGGCTACCGCCGCACTCGTACGACCATGGAAGGCTCCGCGAAAGGCCAATATCTTCCTATGCCCGGTGACAAATGAAGCCAGCTTCAATGCATTCTCGTTCGCTTCTGCCCCGCTGTTGCATAAAAACAGGTTATATGCATCATAACCGGAAGTTTTGCATAACATTTCCGCCAGCTGCTTCTGCAACGGATTGATAACGGCATTTGAATAAAAACCGATTCTCTGCAATTGCCGGGAAAGCTTTTCCACATAAACAGGATGACTATGGCCTATTGAAATAACAGCATGTCCTCCGTAAAAATCAAGAAATTTTTCTCCGTTCCTATCCCACAGATAGGCCCCCTTTGCCTCTACCGGCTCTATATCCAACAAATCGTATACATCAAATAAGTGCACCTCTTCAAAATTTAATTATGAATGAATCTTACAACCGTTAAAAATAATTTGCTTTTAAGCAAAGCCCCGTAGTCTCTTCCAATCCGCACATCAGGTTCATATTCTGTATTGCCTGGCCGGAGGCTCCTTTCAACAAATTATCTATTACCGAAGTAATCAATAATTTATCTCCTTTTTTTACTATATGCAGATAGCAATAATTCGTATTAACAACCTGTTTTATATAAAGCGGCTCTTCGCTAACATACACAAAAGGATGATCTTTATAATAAGCCCTGTAAAGATCGATAATTTCATGTTCACTTTTCGGCGTACGAACCACAATATCTGTCAGGATTCCGCGGGCATGACACCCCCGCACCGGTATAAATACCAGATCTAAATTCTTGCTTGCTCCAGCCCGGATCAAGGTTTCCCGGATCTCTTCCTCATGCTGGTGCGAAAACACCTTATAATTCGAAAGATTACCGTATCGGTCGCTGAAATGGGTCTCAGCAATGGGTTTCTGTCCGGCTCCGGTTGAACCGGTGATCCCGAACACCATAACCTCCGCCGGCAAGCTCCCGTCGGCAGCCAACGGCAACAATCCCAACTCTATTGCAGTAGCAAAACAACCAGGATTGGCTATCCGCTGGCTATGAGTAATTGTACCGCGTAGCAGCTCCGGTAAACCGTATACAAATCCGTTCGCATTTTTTGCTAAACGAAAATCATTACTCAAATCAATCATCTTCACATGCTTCGGTATCCGGTTATTTCGTAAAAATTCGACCGAAACTCCATGCCCCATACATAAAAAGAGAACATTGATATCTGAAAAATCGATATCCGAAAAGATCAACGACGAATGCAACAGGTCCCGGTGTACTTTGTGAACCAACTCCCCCCGGTTTGACTCGCTCTGTATATATTTTAACGTTGCCCCCGGGTGATTTATCAACAGACGGATCAACTCTCCGGCCGTATATCCGGCTCCCCCGGCTATTCCTACTTTCATACGATAAACATATAAAGTTCAAGGAAGAAGATGCAGGAAAGAAGGGAGGGGAAAGGAGTAAAAAAACCATCAATCACATCGCTTCTCCCTCCACTTATACACAATGTAATTTATTAAAGTTTATTGTGTTTCCTCTTCTTGTTGCCTGCAACTCTTACCACCTTGTTTATTCGATACTATTTATGCTATTATAAATTTTTAATGGCATGGACAAAATCTTAGTAAAACCCTTTACGTCATCCGCGGTCCAAGCATTATTGACTTCTCCATATTGTGCAAAGTCGGCATTCATCAAGTCGTGCGGTGATTCCACTCCTACCAGCTCGATGTGATAAGGCCGTAACCGGATGAATACTTTTCCGCTCACACCACGCTGGCTATGCTCAAGAAACTTCTCGATATCACGCATTACAGGCTCCGAGTACATCGCTTCATGTAAAAACATCCCGTACCAATTACCCAATTGCTCTTTCCAGTATTGCTGCCATTTCGTTAATGTATGCTTTTCGAGCAGCTCATGAGCTTTGATTATCAGCAATGCTGCTGCTGCTTCAAAACCAACCCGCCCCTTGATGCCCACGATCGTATCGCCGACGTGCGTATCACGTCCGACAGCCCATGCAGAACCAATGGTTTCGATCGTACGAATTGCCTCCAGTGGTTCCAGTTGTTTATTGTTAACCGTCACTACTTCCCCCTGTTCGAATCCGATCTCCAACATTTCGTTCCCTTCTTTTCCCAATTGGGACGGATAAGCACTTTCCGGTAAATTTATGGCCGACTGTAACGTCTCTTTACCACCGACGGAGGTCCCCCACAGTCCTTTATTAATCGAATACTCAACTTTTTTCCAATCGGCATCTATACCATTTGCTTTTAAGTACTCAATCTCAACTTCCCGCGAAAGTTTCAAATCACGCGTCGGTGTAAGTACTTTAATCTCCGGAGCAAAAACCGAAAAGCAAAGATCAAAACGCACCTGGTCATTTCCGGCACCGGTGCTTCCATGCGCAATGTATTGCGCTCCGATCTGCTTGGCATACCGTACAATCGCCAGTGCTTGGAACGTACGCTCGGAACTCACGGACACCGGATAAATGCGGTTTCGCAAGATGTTCCCGAATACCATGTATTTGATGCACTTTTCGTAATACTCCGTCGTAATATCCAGGTTAACATGCTTCACCGCTCCCAGAGCATAAGCCTTTTTTTCTATCGCTTCCAACTCTGTTGCCGAAAAACCACCCGTATCCGCTAACGCCGTATAGACCTCCAATCCCCGTTCTTTGCTTAGATATTTCACACAATACGAAGTATCCAGTCCTCCGCTGTATGCTAATACGACCTTCTCCATAGAATTTCCAATTTTAGATTGAAACTTATCTTCTTTTATTGTTCGATGAACGTTTACACCATACGCTATAATACTTACCGAGTGGCAAAACGAAGCATTTTTGCTATTCTCGAACGCTTCTGATCCACCCTCTTTATCTCAGCTTCCCGCTTTGCAACAGCTTCCGGATCATAGACCATGGCTGTACACAGGCACTTGGTCATATTTGTACGTTGCAGGATATCATAATTCACACACGATTTACACCCCTCCCAAAACTGCTCATCATCGGTCAGCTTGGCAAAAGTCACCGGAACATATCCCAATGATGTATTGATATGCATCACCTGTTCCCCTGTAGTTAATCCAAACAATTTGGCATGAGGGAATTTCTTCCTTGATAACTCAAAAGCAGCTTTTTTGATCCGGCTGGCAATCCCATATCCCCGGTAAGACATTCTCACAATCAATCCCGAATTAGCTACAAATTTTTCATGTCCCCATGATTCAATATAACAGAAACCAACAAATTCCTCCCGGTTTAATGCCATGATCGCTTTCCCCTGGCTTATCTTTTCGGCAATATATTCGTCCGTACGCCGGGCGATACCCGTTCCTCTCGCCTTCGCCGCTTCATCAATCGCATCGTTTATAGCCGTTACATATACAAGATGTTCCTTCGAGGCCACCATCACATCTATTTTCATACTCTTCCCATTTTTAAAATTAACTACCTGTTTCTTAAATCTATACCTTAATAATAAGCAATCCAAAAACCGCACAACCCGAAAATCTTCTCCTGCCATCTACTACTTCCCATTTCTATTTTATAGCGGTGCAAATATATGCATAAATATCTATTAAAAACAAATATTTATGTGATGATTTTTCTCATACTCGCAATTAAAAGGGCAATGGCATGCATGAGATTGGTGATTTATGCATATTAATGCATAAAAGAGAAATATTCTACTTTCCGAATTTCTATTTTACCCTAAATTCCTCTATGCTATCGTTTAATTATATGTCAATCCATATTAATCTATAGTTATTCACATCAATCATGAATAAAAATTTGTACCTTTGGAAACAAATCTGATTACAAATGATAAAACAAAAGATAGTAACGGCCATTATATACGGACTAATCAGTTGGTCGCTCTTCACCGGATGCAAAGACGACGAAGTAAAAGGAAAAGATTCCGGCCAGACGGCACCAGTACGCATGAACACCTTCACCGAAGAAAAAATGAAATCGGTCTATCTTTGGGCTGATGAGATAAAATCACGGAATATTAACCGTGATCTTGATCCGGAAATATTCTTTGATCGGATGATGTACACTGCCGAGGACAAATGGTCACGTTTCGAGCATAAGGATGAAGGAGAAACAGCGGATATTGATGGATTCGATCATAGCTTTGGCTATTTTCTGGAGTTCTACCTTATCGGTTCCGGTGAGGTCATTGCAGTGGTTTGTTATGTGTATCCGGAATCGCCAGCGGCAAAAGCCGGACTAAAAAGAGGAGATATCATCCTCAAAAATAATAATGCCTATCTGGATAAGACAAGTCTTTCGGTGATGTATGAAGCCGAAAAGCTACAATTGAAGTTAGCTACTCTAAATGGTACGAAATTAGCAGAAAAGCAAGAGACATATACGTTGACCCGAATAAAAACGACAATTAATCCGATATTAAAAGACACTGTTATTCAACAAAACGAAAAAAAGATCGGCTATTTATGCTATACCGAATTTGTTGACAATAAAACAAACAGCATCCCTGCTCTTACGGAAGTTATCGGAAAATTCAGAACTGCCGGAATCAACGAATTGATTCTCGACCTCCGGTATAATCTCGGAGGTTATCTGACGGCTGCCCGAAGGCTAAGCAGTTTGTTGGCTCCGGCAACAACTGTAGCAGAGAAAAAAATTATTGTTTCTAAGCATTGGAATGCTACTTATCAGAAAATGTATCAAAATATCTCCTCTGAATTGGAAGAACGTTTTGACAACTCTGCAGAGGTCATGAATAACAAACTGAATCTGGCGAAGATCTATGTCATTATCGGATCAAACACTGCATCGGCGTCGGAACTGGTAGTCTCGTCTCTTCAACCCTATATGGATGTTGTTTTGATAGGAGAAAGAACCCATGGAAAATATGTAGCCGCAACTGCTTTCACTCCAGAGGATAACGACCTGAAGAAATGGACGATCAGCCCGATTATCTACGCTTATCGTAATGCCAATAATGTATCGGTAAAAGGAGGCATCTCTCCTAACATCGAACAAGAAGAAGATATCCGTACTATGGGTAGTTTAGGCAATCCGAGCGAACTATTGTTAAGCGTTGCTTTAAACCAGCTTGCCGGCTTGCCACAAAATACCTTGCTGAAGGCCCGTTCGTCCGCTACGTTTAAAGTTATTCCCAATCCACACAATTTACGCAAAAGTTCACTTATCGACTGATAAATCAATCGTTGCATTTGTGTAAATCCATAGCGACAATAACTATCGTTATTAGATATATGTGATAAAATCTTCGGACTTACAA
Source organism: Marinifilaceae bacterium (assembly GCA_031553705.1). GTDB lineage: Bacteria > Bacteroidota > Bacteroidia > Bacteroidales > Marinifilaceae > JAVBLD01. The sequence continues at coordinate 11,175 of JAVBLD010000042.1, forward strand.
TCAAGCTTTCATTTCGACGGGATTGTCAAATACTGAATAAAATAAATATGTATAACAGTATAGGTCAAATACTTCCTTCGTAATATGAAACCGTCGGTATTCCAAGTCATGTTCCCATTTTGCCAGCCATATTTACCCTAATCGTAACGAATGGATTGCTGCATTCAAATAAAAACAGACTATTCGCCAGAATAAGTTTTATCAAAAATAAGATGAATATTTTTTGTATAGAACAGCATATTTTTGTATAGGACATTTTCTATATATAGCAGAATAACACATTGATAATATGCTATATAAGCCATACCATCATTATATTTATTATAAAAATAAGAAATAAACAGTACTATATATAAAGTAAATAGAATATTGAATGTATTGTTAAAAAATAAGAATAAAATCTAAGAAAATGATTTACGGCAGAAAAGATAAATCGAAAACAATTAAAAAAATATCCACGAAGAGTCCTGTAGAAAAAAACAGATTTTCCTGAGAAAAGCACTCCTTTTTGGATAAAAATTAAAACTTGAAAATGAAGTCCGGCCTATAAAATTTAATAACAATCTATAAACCAGAAAATTAATGCTAAATATATTTAAAATTACCCCTTCACGGTCCGACCGTTTTTTTTGGATTAATGGCAAGAACTGTTCTAAATTTGTTGAAAATTCCGATTGGGGGAATATGAATAATAAGTTCATAAGCTTTTTTAATCTTAAAAAAGTTTGGAAGGAATAAAACTAGAAATGACCGGACAATATAGATATTTATTATTTTGAATACAACCCAAAATGGCTGAACAGACAATAAGAATATTGTAACCACTAAATTAAATTTAAATAAATTAACTCTAATCACCAGACAATTAGACAAGCTAACGCTGATGACAGCTGCTGTTAGTGCACACACCCAAGTCACATTAACAGACAGTGAAGAAAAAGTAGAGCGATTTACTTCTATAGAGCTGGACTCAAGTACTTTTTCGGGTTTTTTATACAAGCCTTAAATCCAAAAAGAAAAGAGTTACAGCTCTGTAGTTTTTTATTACCTTTACACGTTATCATCCTAATGTTCTTCAGTTTGAAAACATTTCCGTTTTCACCACGTAAAACAGAAGATGATCTTCCAATTATTAATTGTTAATTATCAATTCTTCCATGTCTCCTAACATTCCGAAAACGTCTCAAAAACGCATTGTAGTCATAGGTGGTGGATTCGCCGGACTGAAGTTAATAAACCAACTTAAACATAGCAATTTTCAATTGGTATTGATTGATAAAGTTAATTACCATCAATTTCAACCCCTTTTATACCAAGTAGCTACCTCAGGACTGGAAGTAAGCGCAATTGCTTTCCCTTTTCGTAAAAACTTCCAACAGATAAAAAATTTCCACTTCCGGCTGGCTACGGCGCAATGCATCATCCCTGAAGAGCATATCGTCGAAACAACGGTAGGTCCGATAACTTATGATTATTTGGCTATTGCTACAGGTACAGATACAAACTACTATTCAATGGAAAATGTCCGTGTCAACGCTCTACCAATGAAAAGCGTCAGCGAGGCTTTAAACGTTCGTAATAGAATCTTACTAAACCTCGAAGCAGCACTTGTCTGCTCCAATAAAACCGAACAGGAAGCACTCAAAAACATCGTAATTGTCGGAGGAGGTGCTACAGGAGTTGAAATCGCTGGAGCTATCGCTGAAATGAAACGGTATATATTTAAAAAAGACTATCCCGATCTTGATATAAGTCATGCAAAAATTTACCTGCTGGAAGCTTCACCAAAACTACTTAGGAACATGTCGGAACAAGCATCAATAAAATCATTGTTGTTTTTGCAGCGAATGGGGGTTACGGTTTTGTTAGATTCGGCCGTCGCAGATTGCTCCAACGGGTCTGTCCGGTTACAAGATGGTAAAACAATCCCTACTAGAACTCTGATCTGGGTAAGCGGTGTTTCCGGTAAACGTCTGAAAGGCCTTCCCGTCACTTGTTATACCCACGGGGAACGGATTATCGTTGATGCTTTTAATCGGGTTACCGGTTATTCCGATATCTTTGCAATAGGCGACAACTGCCTGCTACGTGAAGCCGGATATGAAAACGGCCACCCGCAAGTGGCCCAAGTAGCTATACAGCAAGGTAAACTACTGGCCCAAAATCTGCAACGCCTCACCCAAAAACAGGCACTTCTTCCCTTTCACTACAAAGATAAAGGTAGTATGGCCACTGTTGGTCGAAACAAAGCCGTCGTCGATCTGCATAAATTTAAATCACAAGGCATGTTTGCCTGGTTTATCTGGATGGTGGTACACCTTATGTCCATCCTGGGTACTAAAAACAAAATTCAAACTCTCCTTAATTGGATCTGGAGCTACACCACATACGACCAGTCCCTTCGGTTAATCATCCGAAATGAAAGCAAACCAGACTGTTAAACTTAAATAAATTCAGCTAGGTCACTTAAAAAGAGGAACCAAGCCATCTAAAAATCAAAAAAGCCAAGAAAGAGTGCAAAACTTTTCTTAGCTTGTCTTACAGATAAATAAAAGAAAGCTCTCTATTCTCTCCTGATTCGCATCAGATATTTTTATTGAGCGTTATATATCCGGTTTTATATATCTGTCCGCCAAAAGAGATAGCAGGACGTATTTTCATTGTAACTTGAGAGTTGCTCTCACCAAGATGAAGTAAGCCATTAGCAAATTTCAACATACGTTCCTTGGACTCTTTTTTAAATAACTCCATCAGATCTATCTGAACGGCAAATGGAACAACCGAGCTACCACCATTAGGGGCAACATAAACTTGTTGTTGGGTTTCACCACTCAATATATTAACTCCTTCAAAAAACAATGCCCAGTCTAAACCGGCTAGCTGTGCTGCCGTAACATTAGGATTAGTAACCCCTACATTCACGGTAGCAGACAGCGGAAGAGTTCCTGACAGCAATGTTGTCGTCACTTTCAAAGCAGCAACCGGATCAAGATTTGTAATATCCTGTGTATTGGTCAAATTTATTCCAGCAAATTTGAAATTTGTCACAGTTTGAAGATTATAATTGCAGGTCAGTAAAGAAGCCACCTGAGTCAATGTAGAGCATGACGAAGGCCACAATAACAATGATGCAACGACAAAACATGAAAAACAGTTTTTTATTCTCATAATTATTCATTTGAAATAATAGCACAATTATTTTTCCACACAAAGATAAGAATTGAATTTTCACCTGCCAAAATTATCCCATCCCTTTAGTAAAGTCCCCGACATCAAGACTCTATATTAGGAATATCTTTGCAAAGAAGAAAAAAAGAGACCCATTTCGGATCTCTTCTTTCTGTGGGCGCTGAGGGATTCGAACCCCCGACCCTCTGGGTGTAAACCAGATGCTCTGAACCAGCTGAGCTAAGCGCCCGGTATAATTTGCGGATACAAATGTAACGCTTTTTTCGTTTCTACCAAAAATTTCGACTTTTTTTTAAATAGCCGGCCTTTCCGGTATTCCGATTCATATAAATCATCTGAACAAAGCCTTACATATATCTGTAATCTTTGCTACAAACCGGACTTCGATATGAGCAGACTTCTTCGTACATGCTTTTTGATTGCCTATTGGCACGAATATGCGCTTAAAACCCAATTTTTCTGCCTCAGAAATACGTTGTTCGATACGGCTAACCGCCCTGATCTCTCCCGAAAGTCCTACCTCACCGGCAAAAACAGAATCACCGGGCAATGCCACATCAAGATTAGACGATAGCACAGACATTGCCACAGCCAGATCAAGTGCCGGATCGTTCACTCGAATACCCCCCGCAATATTAAGAAAAACATCCTTTGCCGCTAACTTAAAACCAACCCGTTTTTCGAGTACGGCAAGCAGCATATTTAATCGCTTCGAGTCAAAGCCTGTGGCACTACGTTGAGGCACCCCATAGGCGGCAGTACTCACCAGGGCTTGCACCTCCAATAAAATCGGCCGGACTCCTTCCACAGTAGCCGAAACCGCTATTCCACTCAACTCCCGGTCGTGATTCGAAAGCAACAACTCCGAGGGATTGGTCACTTGTCGTAATCCGGATTGTAACATTTCATAAATTCCTATTTCAGAAGTAGATCCAAATCTATTCTTGATCGAGCGTAAGATGCGATACATATACTGCTGATCGCCTTCGAACTGCAACACAGTGTCAACCATATGCTCTAATACTTTCGGACCGGCAAGCTGCCCATCCTTCGTGATATGCCCGATTAATATGGTAGAGATGGTGCGTTCTTTCGAATACCTTAACAATATATTGGTACATTCCCTGATTTGAGTGAGACTACCGGGAATCGAATCAACAGCATCGGTAGCAAGGGTCTGTATCGAGTCAATGATCAATATATCCGGCTGTATCGTCCGGGAATGTTCTATGACGCTTTCAAGTGAATTCCCGGACAAAAAAAGACAATTATTGTTTTCCATTCCCAAGCGGATAGCTCTCATTTTTATCTGAGAAATACTCTCTTCACCTGATATATACAAAATCTTACCACAACGGTTATTTAATGCAAATTGCAGTATTAATGTCGACTTGCCTATTCCGGGTTCTCCTCCCAGTAAAATCATAGAGCCGGGTACCAAGCCGCCTCCCAATACCCTGTTCAATTCGGTATCGCCGGTATCCACACGTTCGTCGGTATTAGCTCTGACTTCGGATAAACGAAGCGCTTTGGCAACAGCATTCCCCCCAATCAAAGCATTATCCCTGCCTTTTACGATAACCTCAACTTCCTCCACAAAGCTATTCCACTCCCCGCAAATTGAACATTTTCCGGCCCATTTAGGCTCTTTTGCTCCGCAGTGCTGACAAACAAAAACAGTTTTGGACTTCACGATACCCTATTTTAAATTTCATCTACAGATTATACGAATTACTATAGATAACAGATTTTACATAGATAAAATATCCTATTAAAAAAATGCCTCATCCTCCTCACTTGTACTGTTAATCTCAATCACTTCTTCTGTAGTGGTCTCATTACAATCCAACGATTGAGTTACTCCGGCCGGTTTCTCAAAAGGTCGCTGTGCCAAATGTAAATGGGGATCTTTAAACACTTTCTGCAGAAACAGGCCCCATATCGGCAATGCCATACTAGCTCCTTGTCCGTTGGCCAATGTCTGAAAATGGATTGACCTGTCCTCTGCTCCAACCCACACGCCACCAACCAAATCAGGAGTAACGCCGATAAACCACCCGTCTGAATGCTGCTGTGTTGTTCCGGTCTTCCCTCCCATCGCATTTTTCAATCCATACCTATATCTCAAACGGACACCCGTACCGGAAGACACCACTCCTTCGAGCAGGTTGCACATCAGATACGCCGTATTTTCAGTAATAACCTCCCTCGATTCGGCCTTAAACTCTGCCAGTTTATTCCCATATTTATCTTCTATCCGGAATACAGGAATAGGAGAATTATACACTCCTTTATTGGCAAAAATCGAATAGGCAGCTACCATCTCTTTTAAAGAGATTTCAGCAGTTCCAAGAAATATGGAAGGCACCGGATCAATATAGCTCTGAATACCCATCTTGGCTGCCATCTGCGCTACAGCTTCCGGAGTAAACCGTTTTAATACCCAAGCGGAAATATTATTTTCAGAATTAGCCAACCCCCATTTCAGGGTGACCATCTCTTTTTCTCTTTTTATTCCGCCTCTGGCAGCCCAAATCTTACCATCAGGCAAGGTGAATTGCTGCCTTATATTAGGCACCTTTTCACAAGGTCCAAGGCCCTCCTGCATCGCCAAAGTATAAAGAATCGGTTTGATAGTCGAACCCACCTGCCGTTTACCGACGCTAACCATATCATACATAAAATAGCGGTAATCAGGTCCTCCTACATAGGCTTTAACATGTCCGGTATGCGGATCCATTGCCATAAATCCGGCGCGGAAAAAAGCTTTATAGTACTTTAAGGAATCAAGCGGTGTCATCGTAGTATCTCGCACTCCTTTCCAGGTAAACAACTGCATCGAAACCGGCTTATTAAACGCTTTTTTAATTTCTTCGTATTTAAATCCCGCCTCCTTCATCGTCCGGTAACGCTCGGTCCTTTTGATTGATGTCTCTAGAATATCTTCAATCTCCTTGGAACTAAGGTCATTGGAAAAAGGCGGATTCTTCTTATTACTCTTTTCTGCCTGAAAGTTCGGTTGCAATTCAAGTCCCAAATGTTCCCTCACAGCCTCTTCTGCATACTTCTGCATCCGGGAATCCAATGTAGTGTAGATCTTCAAACCGTCGGAATAAATATCATAATGCGATCCGTCAACCTTTATATTCTTTTTACACCAACCGTACAACGGATTATTTTCCCAAGCTGCAGAATCAAGGCTATACTGCTCCTTATTCGATTTATAATTGGCCGGTTGAGGCTTATCAGCTGTCATAAATATACGGAGATACTCACGGAAATAAGGAGCAAAACCCTCTTTATGGTCCTCCTTCTTAAAATGAAGCCCCAGCGGCAATTGCCGCAATGAATCATATTCGGATTTTGTGATTTTCTTATATTTATACATCTGGTGCAGTACGACATTACGTCTTCCTAATGTTTTTTCAGGCCGCCGCACCGGATTAAACATTGCCGGATTCTTGGCCATCCCGACCAGCATCGCCGCCTGCTCGATCCGTAAAGAATCCAACGACGATTGGAAATAAATGTCCGCAGCAGAGTTAATTCCAACGGCAAGATTCAAAAAGTCAAATTTATTCAGGTACATGGTCAGAATCTCTTCCTTTGTATAGCTTTTTTCTATCCGCACAGCGATGACCCATTCCCTGAATTTCCGCATAGTCAATTCAAGAGTGTTTAAATCGGAATCCCGCGGGAAAAGCATCTTAGCCAATTGTTGCGTAATTGTACTCCCCCCTCCGGACGAAGAACTGCCGGTCAAAATCCCCCCGACAGCACGTAACAAACCCTTGGTGTCGATACCGCTGTGACTATAAAATCGAACATCTTCTGTTGCGATCAACGCATCTTTTACCGATACGGGAATATCTTTATACTCGGTATACGTCCTATTTTCACTGCCAATATAATATTTACTGATTATTGGCCCATCCTCAAAATAGATCTCGGAAGCAAAGCGATTATTCGGGTTTTCCAACTCTTCAAATGTCGGCATAAATCCGAGATTACCAGCAGCAATCAAATAGAAAAACAAGAACAAAAGAAAAATACCTCCGGCCACAGCCGACCAAAAAATGACAACGAACTTTTTATATTTTTTTATCATGCCTATATCTTATAAGGTTTGTAAACCCGATTCATACTCAACATTAGCACCATGCGTCTTTTACTCTTTTATAAGACAAAAATAATGATAATACAACATCTCACATGAAGTTTAAGCATAAATATTCATTATATCCTCTTTTACAGCCGCATAATTCTTTCTAACTAAACATGAATTATATTCGGACAAAAAGATTTATCAATAAAAAGTAAGTATTTGCTATATTTTAAATGTATGCTACTGTCATCCAGATAGCCGGATCCGCCTGCTGCACCAGATAAATCGATCCGTCACGTATAACAATATTGAATGTGGCATTAAACAACTGTACCATTTCTTTACCTCCGTTATTATAATAAGCAACATCTGCAGCACCTCCTCCCATAAGTTGAAACTGCACCCAATCCATACCATAATATATTTTCATTACATACGTATACCATCTCGGATTCCCATTATTTCTAAATATGGTGATACCATTTGTCAAATAAATCTGAACTGCTGTAAATGTAGGATCTATTACAAGCAGCCGATTTACAGCCTGTTGCATTTTATAGCTATATTTTGATGTCATATAAACAGTCGACTGGGTCTTAAAAAGATTGGCAGCATTTGGATAAACAAAAGGTTTGTTTCCATAATTCAGGAAACCAACTTTACTGTCAGCATCCCATGCTTCAAAAGCACCATCCGTTCCTAAAACAAAACGTTTTATAACAGCGCCGCCCATTTCTACAGGAGAGACAAATTCAAATCCATCTTCGATATAACGAATCGCATGTTTTTCCCTTTTTACAGCCCCATCCTCCAGCCATTCCAAAAAAGCTGTTTTTGTTGAAGTCACATTCATGTTACATTTCATTCCGGAACTTTCTATGGTAAGTACCCTGAAAAATGATTTTTGAGAATCATCAACCATCAATTTATGTATCATAGCTAATCTTGCGTAAGCATCTGCTGATTTCGCAGGTCGTAATTCCAATATACCTGTCCCTTCGGAAGCATCATTGCGGGTATTGAAATAAAATTTCTGATCTTCGCGTCTACTCCACTCGAAACGAAAATCTCCACCTTTCCCTTGTTCTGCGAGCGTTGCAAAAATGGAATGAGAATCAAATACCAGATCTACCTGCTGTGTATACCGCAATGTATAAGTAGTTTCATGGCTTTCAACCTCTCCATTGTCCATATATTCAATGAGAGCATGGTTGTTATCTTTAAAATGAATATTGAAATAAACGTCACTACCCATATTGTTATACTGAAAATATGCCAACCAGCCATAGGTACTACCTACCAGCATATCTTTTACCTCATTTACAGCAGCCTCTGCCCTTTGCTCCGGCGATTGGTCAAACAGTCTTTCTACCGTATTCCCATTACAAGAAAAAAGGATAACCGGCAATATGAAACAGATCGCCCTGTGAATAATAGATGTCATACTACAACGACAAAAATTTATATTTTCTGCAATAATTCCTGCCTCCATTTCTTTATATAACTTTATCAATCAGATTATTAAAAATATTCAACCAAAATCCGCTACTTTGTATTTTTGACTTCTAACCTGATCTGAAGCTCTTTTCTGACTAAATCCGGATTAAGACCGATTTCATTCAGAAATTTCTTCATAACAGATAATTTGGTACGCAAAATGGCGCGGCCTTTATTCAACTCCGTTTCATTGACAACATCATTAAAGCAAGCCGTCAGCTCAGTATCGGTTTGAGTGATATAAAATGAAAATAGTTCCGCAAAATCCTCCGATACGCTTGAAACGGCATAACTTGATACCATACCCTTTATCCTGGCATCATGAAGAGAAAGAGTGTGCCATCCATTGTGAATATAAGCATCAGGTGTAATCTTCCGATATGCATCTGGCAGATTAAATGCCTGATGCAGCAAGTGGCCGTATTCATGAAATGCAGTTGCCAATTGTCGCCGCACCCATACATGATTTTCCGGATCATAGCTGTTCACTTCGGTGAAATGGATCAGGGTTCCGCCTTCTGCTTGTCCCAGTATTATCGTTCCATCTTTTTTATAAGCAGGAGATCCCACCAACACGAGCATTCTCGGGAAATACGTTCTGATAAATCCGGACGACGAACCGGATTCCAACGGTCCGATCCACATCTCTTTCAATAACTGAGCCATTGGAAGTACCAGCTCTTCATTAACAGGAGTGATATAATACCAATCATTCGGTAACAAATTTTTTACATATCTGTACTCTATCACCGTATTGTAAGAAGCATATATCTCGGCTAATTTCCGGTCCAATTCACTCTTTCGTTCCACAGGAAAAAGATCTTCTTCCGAAGGGATTAGTTTATCTTCCGGGGCACAGGCTGTTACTACCAGCACTGTTACTAATAATTTCAAATACTTCATTGGTCGCATTTTGATCTGATATCCATAATTTAAAACTCAAAATTTTTCTCCGGAGTTATTTCCGATAGTCTTATCGTCGTGCCATCGCGTAACAGATGTTCTACATCCAAATCATAACGCCTGATATCAAACCAACGCATTCCCTTTAATAAGAATTGCATACGACGTTCAAATAATATATATTGCAACAACGCTTCCCGATCCGAATCAACCTCAAATCTTTCCTTCATCTTAGCAATGGTGAAAGATGCCTCTTTATAGTTCGAATATACTTTTGAAGCCAGGTATCCGACATATTTCAAAGCCTCTGATATATTATCCTCCCTGGCATATCCCTCTGCCGCACATAAAACTGCCTCTGCCAGAGGGAAAATATCACAGCCGGAGATATTCATATCCGACGGGTCGTACACAAAGTAAAAAGCAGGCACAAAAATATCTCCGGAAGCAGAGTAGTATATTTTTAATCTTGAATCGGTAAACCCGAACGGATTCTTAAACTGTTTTGTTTTGATGCTATTCGTAATACCATAAGCCCAATTAAACAAAATCCAGGTGGACGAGCTTTGTACCATTCCCACCTCTCCCTGATTAATATCAATCGGCCCGAACTCATCTGTAGCATACGCACTCCATAACCTCATCACTTCTATACCGCCAAATGCCGCTATTGATTTTTTAGCATAAGCTATAGCCCTTTTCACATCTTCTCCGTCCCTATTTCTGAAAGTATAAAACCGGGCAGCATACAGATAGACTGTCGGAAATGTAAAATGATACTTATTGGGATGAAAATACTTGTAGCTCTTTTCCAGTAAAGAGATTCCTTCCAACATATCTTTTTCAGCTTTCAGATAAACATTTTCGACTGTCTCAAACTCATAATCGGTTTTCAACCGGTCTTCCGGTTTAATTACGTAAGGTATGCCTCGATCTGAAGAAGCTGTCGGAATATGATAATGTTTGGCAAAAAGATTCACCAACATAAAATGGTTATATGAACGAATGATCAATGCTTCACCTTTAATTGCTTCCGCCTTTCCGCTATCAGCCGGAGCAATACGAAGTTCTTCCAAGGATACTAATGCCTGATTTACCGCTGCAATGGATGTATAAGCAGCATTTCGATAAGCTTCCGGAGCATCCTGATGTGATGGAGTCCTGAAATGGCGACTCCAAGAGTATAAATCTTCGATAATCGGTTCGATAATCGTTACGCCGCTCACGGCTGTAAAATTATCGCTACACACTTCGGTAAACCGGAAACTCCTGTCATTCTGATACGCAGAAGTCACTAGTTGGGCTACCTTTCCCAGATTATCTATCGTCATCCGGTTGTCAGGTTCACAATCCAGAAAGCTATTGCATCCGATCAGGGAGCACAAAGTGAAACATGAAAAGAGAATATATTTTCGATACAATATTGTTTGCATTTGACTCATTTTTATATTTCCACCATCATGTAACTTCATCTAAAAATGTATGTTCAACGTAATAACATATTGTCTACCGATCGGCATGATAGTCCCTCCGGAAGATACAAATTCGGGATCTTCTCCGCCGAGCCCGCCACGATCGGCTAACCAAATCAACCCCAGATTGGTTGTCTGAAACCCTATATCCACTTTAGTTAATTTCCAATACCTGGTCCATGATTCGGAAAGCGTATAATTAACCCCGACACTCTTCAACCGGATAAACGAGGCATCTGCTATCCAATAATCGGACATTCCATACAGTTGATAAGCTGTTATAATATCGCTGGCATCTGATCGGTTCATCCTATCTGCGTCTTGGATCGCAGGAATATTGGTGATTTGTTCGTCTCCGGCAATCCTCCAGCGGTTTTTCAAATGAGCAGTCAGAGCCGTAACGTCATTGTAGAAATAGTTAAATTCCTGCATCACCCGTTTCTTGTGCCCGAATTGTCCAGCAAAAAGCGCAGAGAAAGAAACTCCTTTCCATGAGACAGTATTTTGTAAACCGGCTTGCGCTGTCGGTTCTATATTCCCCGAATAAACAAAATCAGAAAAATCAGCAGTCTGTACACTCAGATAACGAACCTTATTATTATTTCTGTCATAGAATGTCGGAACGCCCTGATAGTCCAAACCGGCAAACCGGGAAGAATAAATCCCCCTAACCGGTCCGTTGGGTACCGGAACACCATATATGCTGGTAGCTTTGCCTACCCAATCATTGCTTTCCAAGTTCCTGATTTTTGTTTTGTGAAAAGAGTAATTCAGATCCAAATGCCAACGAAACATCCTGGTCTGAAAAGGAAGAGCTTTCAATGTCAATTCATAACCGTAGGAATCCATATCAGCAATATTACCGGCCTTCAAACTCTCGCCACCAACCCCGTCAGTACGGTACAATCCGATTAAATCAAACCCTTTCCGGTTATAATAATCCAAGTTAAGCCCCAAACGATCATCCCAACATGCTATATCGGTACCAATGTTCAGTTCATACTGTTTCTCCCATGTCAAGTCTTTATTTGCCAAACTTTCAATATAAATCTCCTGTTCGGAAGTTTCCGGATGAAAAATATGGGAGGATGTCCGTACGCGGGCTACCAAAGAGGAGTTCGACGCATTTCCGAGGCTAGCATTCAAACCATATGCCACCCGCAGATTCGACATATTTAACCATGCCAGATCTTGCATAAATTTCTCTCTTTTCAATATCCACATTCCGCTGATATTCCAAGTCGGCAACCAGCGGGCTGTACGCGATTTTCCCAACCTGTTTGAACCATCGTATCTGGCAGTTCCGGTAAATATATATTTGTCCCGGTAAGAATAACTGTAATTTAGGAAAAAAGCAGCAAAACGGTCATAATCCACCTCATTACCAAAATAGGATTTTCCTTCCATCGAAAGTTTTTCTAGATAATTCTCCGATGGTTTAGATACATTACCTCCGTTGAATAAATGACCGTAGCCGTTATGCCAATTACTTTTACGATTAACATAACGCACTTCGGAACCGAGCATGAAAGCAAAGATATGTGTTTTGCTTATTCTCGAATTCCAGCCAATATTGGCATTTATATAATAATTAGTCATTATGTCGTCTAGCACTTGATATATGCCCCCTTCCGGCAAAATACTGTACTTTATGCCTGCCGAACTACCTGCCCGTTCATATAACAAAGGATTATTCTGTCTGATAACCTCGGAGTCGCCCGAGGCCATCCCAGCCCGATAGGCATTCGCTTCATTCGAACTTTCATGAACAGAACGACTTCTTTGCGCGGAATAATAGCGCGCGGAAAATCTCCCGGATACGGAGAGGGTCGGAAATAGCCGATAATTCAGGTCAGCCATAAAAGACATATCTCTTACCTCTACCTCAGTTTTATTCTTCGACAACTCATCTATGATATTATAACCGGCATAATTACGCCGGAAAAATTCAAGTTCACCATTTTCGTCCCTTGCCCGGATAGCCCTGCTGGTCTGCAATGCATAAAGGAATGGGTTATTATCAAAATTTCGGCTAATTTGCCCTGTCCATCGGTCAACTCCTCCTACATCACTCTGGCTATCCGAAGTTTCTGCCAATTGTTGATTACGAAATGAGATATTTGACTGAGTAATAACCGAAAACCGCTCATTGACATGAAAAATCCCTTTTAATAAAGCCGTATAGCGATCCGCCTGATCCGCAATGGTCCAGCCTCCATCACGAAAATAACCAACAGAAGTATAAAATGAACTGTTCTCTCCCCCTCCGGAAATACTGACAGTATGTTGTTGCTGAATTCCGGTCCGAAATAACTCTTCAAACCAATTGGTATTTGCAACCTCATACTTGTGCAAAAACGCATTGATTTCTGTATTGTCATTCACCCAATTAATTTCTCCCTTTACAATCTTATCAAACATCTTTCCATACGGACCGTATGATGCATTAAATTGAGTTTTTGCAATGTTTATCCATCCTTTTTCATATAGTTCCCGGTTAACGGACATCTGATCTTTAGAATTCAAAATATTATAATCATTATAACTGGGTATTGGCCTGATAGCTACATTCATTGCGTAATTTATACTGATTTTCCCCCCACGGCCTTTTTTAGATGTGATAACAATCACCCCGTTCATTGCTCTTGCTCCATAAATAGCCGTCGCCGCTACATCTTTCAATATTTGTATCGATTCGATATCATCCGTATTAAGTCCGGCAACTCCGGAACTGATCAGCGTCAAAAGATCACCGGAATATAATTGGTCAACCGGTACTTCAATGCCATCTTCCAGCACAATTCCATCTACCACCCATAATGGTTTCTGATTTCCAGTAATTGATGAAGCACCTCGTACACGGACAACCGGAGCCGTACCGAATGTGGACGATATGTTTTGCACAGAAACTCCCGCTGTTCTTCCTTCCAAAGATCTGGCTAGATCCGGCTCACCTGCCAGTTTTATGTCATCCATTCCAAGCCGTACCGTAACACCTGTAAAGAATTTTTTGTCAATCGCCTGATAACCGGTGACCACGACCTCATCTATCACCTTTTCGGCCACCTGAAGAACAATCTTCATTACCTTTTCGGGATTAATTTTTACTTCCTGGGTTTTCATCCCGACAAATGAAAATATTAACACATCGGCCCCTTTCTCATCCACTTTCATTGCAAACGTACCGTTCACATCCGTTGCGCTACCCAAGTTCGTACCCTTTACCAGAACAGCAACACCCGGTAACGGTTCACCTTTTGGATCCACAACCGTACCGATAATCTTGACTTTTTTTGCTTGTGCAACTGCATTTACTTCCTGATCCGGATCTTGTAACTTCCGATTCAAAGAAGTATTCTTATCAACAATCTCGAATTCTTGAAAAGAAACACCCACAGCAACTTTTATTACAAAAATAAACAAAATAAACAATGTCGGTTTTAAGCGATATAACATCATTCTCTTAAAACAAATCCATGTTTCCATTATTTGCCTTTTCTCCATCGTTATTATTCGAGTATAAACGTATTCTGCTTATCTTACAATAAGCACATATTCATCACGATTTAGCTTGTTATTTATTTCTGTTACGAAATTGCCACAATATTCTTCGAGTATTCAAAATAGATCACCAAGCTTACTATTTGAATCAAACGGCATACCACAGTATCCGAAAAAGTTTATGTCGGCCAGATGCGGTAAATATAATTCTTTTTACAACGTCCTCAAACAAGTACATCATAAAATCATATCTCGCTTTACCTTTATAGCTTTTGGAAGTGAAGAAATTTAAAGAATCTACATTATAATTTACCCTATGTCTCTCAAGCTTTAATTCATAGCAAATCTGTTACGGTAAAATGATATTGACGTTTATAACCATAAAGTTATTGTTATAAATATGTCTTCCAAAAAGAAAAATTCTCGATTTATTTATATTCATCCCAACTCTTAATCGCTATCTCATCTTTATCTACTTTACAAATAGCATAAATAAATGCACTTGCCAGCCGTGCATTTGTGATCAGCGGTATATTGTAATCAACCGCCGCGCGACGGATCTTATAACCGTTATCAAGTTCCCGTTCGGTATAGTTTTTAGGGATATTTATCACCATATCAATCTTTTTATTCCGAAGATATTCCATAATATTCGGATCTTTCGCTTCATCCGGCCAGTAAAGAATCTTTGTATCAATATCATTGTCAGCAAAAAATTTCGCAGTACCTGCCGTCGCAAAGATCTGATACCCTTTCTCCACCAGCATACGGGTAGAGTTCAGTAGCTCCACTTTTGAACGGGTAGGACCGGAAGATATCAATATATTTTTTTGCGGAATACGGTACCCTACAGAAAGCATACTTTTTAGAATGGCTTCGTAGTAATTCTCTCCGATACATCCCACTTCCCCGGTCGAAGCCATATCCACACCCAATACAGGATCAGCCTTTAATAAACGAGCAAATGAAAACTGAGAAGCCTTTACCCCTACATAGTCCAGATCAAATACCGATTTATTCAATGGCTGCACTTTTTCTCCCAACATAATCTGGGTAGCCATTTCAACAAAATTGAATTTAATAACCTTTGAAACAAACGGAAAACTACGCGAAGCACGCAGGTTACACTCAATAACCTTGATGTCATTATCTTTTGCCAGAAATTGCATATTGAAAGGGCCCGAGATATTCAACTCTTTAGCTATCGCCCGGGCAATCTTTTTAATTCTGCGAATCGTTTCAATATAAAGTTTCTGCGCCGGAAAAACAATCGTAGCATCACCGGAATGTACACCGGCAAATTCAACATGCTCACTGATAGCATAAGCTTTAATTTCACCATTCTGGGCAACCGCATCAATTTCTACCTCCTTGGCCTGTTCTATAAACTCGGTTACTACCACCGGATGGTCTTTTGAAACCTTAGCAGCCAGTTCTAAAAACCGGAGTAACTCCTCTCTATTCGACACAACATTCATCGCTGCACCCGAAAGCACATAGGAAGGACGTATCAGCACGGGAAACCCTACTTCATCTACAAACCTGTAGATATCTTCAATACTTGTGAGCTCCCTCCAGCGAGGCTGGTCAATATTCAGGCAATCGCACATCGTAGAGAATTTTTGCCTGTCTTCAGCGCGATCAATCGATTCCGCAGAAGTTCCTAAAATCGTTACATGTTGTTTATACAAACGCATCGCCAGGTTATTCGGGATCTGTCCGCCAGTGGAAACGATCACCCCTTTCGGCTGCTCAAGCTCTACTATATCCATCACTCTTTCAAAAGAAAGTTCGTCAAAATAGAGACGATCACAAGTGTCATAATCGGTACTTACTGTCTCCGGATTATAGTTGATCATCACCGAGCGATAACCGCTTTTTTTAATAGTATTGACAGCACTTACTCCACACCAGTCAAATTCCACACTGCTACCGATCCGGTAAGCGCCTGATCCTAATACAATTACCGAGCGGCTATCATTTTCGTAAACAATATCATTTTCGTCTCCGTTATAAGTGACATAGAGATAGTTTGTTTTCGCCGGATACTCTCCGGCAAGAGTGTCGATTTGCTTGATGCATGGAAAAATACCTTGTTCTTTGCGATATTCGCGAACTTTCAACATTTTTTCATGATCGGATAACTTCTCTTTTTTCATCGTCAATCGACCGATCTGAAAATCTGAAAATCCCATCCGTTTTGCTCTTTTCAACAAATCGGAATTAACTCCGGCAACAGTGTCATACCTATTCAGCTCGTTTTTCAGGTTATGAATATTCTGTAATCTTTCCAGAAACCAACAATCGATTTTAGTGATTTCATGAATCTTCTCCACATCATAGCCTTTTTCAAAAGCTTCTGCAATAGCAAAAATCCGGGCATCGGTGGGGTTTGCCAACTCTTCATCCACACTTCTTACGCGCTGCTTATTACAGACAAACCCGTGCATACCCTGACCTACCATCCGGAGTCCTTTCTGGATAGCCTCTTCGAAAGTTCGTCCTATGGCCATGATTTCCCCGACACTTTTCATCGAAGATCCGATTAGTTTGGATACACCTTCAAATTTATTTAAATCCCAACGAGGAATCTTGCATACCACATAGTCCAGGGCAGGCTCGAAACAGGCAGTGGTCACCTTTGTTACGGAATTTTTGATTTCATGTAAGCCATATCCTAACCCAAGCTTAGCCGCCACAAAAGCCAACGGATAACCGGTAGCTTTCGACGCTAAAGCACTGGAACGCGATAAACGGGCATTTACCTCAATGACACGGTAGTCTTCCGAATTCGGATCAAGTGCATATTGCACATTACACTCTCCTACAATACCTATATGACGAATAATCCGAATAGCAATCTCTCTCAATTTATGATACTCGTTATTAGTCAAAGTCTGTGATGGAGCAACCACAATACTTTCGCCAGTATGAATACCAAGAGGGTCGAAATTTTCCATATTACAAACCGTAATACAGTTATCATACCGGTCCCGTACAACCTCATATTCCACCTCTTTCCAACCTTTCAAAGACTCTTCCACCAAGATTTGGGGCGAATAGGAGAATGCACTTCCGGCCAATTTTTGCAACTCCTCCATATCGGAACAAAAACCGGATCCCAACCCTCCTAAGGTGTAGGCAGCCCGTATGATAAGCGGAAATCCAAGTTCCTGTGCAGCCTTTAAAGCTTCAGCCATTGTATTTGCGGCAATACTGCGGGGTGTTTTCACTTGTATTTCATGCAATTTACCAGCAAAGATCTCCCGGTCTTCCGTATCAATAATCGCTTGTACCGGAGTCCCTAAAACCCGGATATTATATTTCACAAAAACACCTCTTCTATACAGTTCCACACCACAATTCAAGGCAGTTTGTCCACCGAAAGAGAGCAATATGCCGTCAGGACGCTCTTTTTTAATTACTTCTTCTACAAAATCTGGCGTAACCGGCAAATAGTATATTTTATCCGCAACACCCTCGGAAGTTTGTACAGTTGCAATATTCGGATTAATTAATACACTGTATATCCCTTCTTCTCTCAATGCCTTCAATGCTTGTGAACCGGAATAATCAAATTCTCCGGCTTCGCCTATCTTTAAAGCACCTGAACCCAGTAATAATATCTTATTCATTTTTTCCATTGCCATGACTTATTCCGATTTTAAATTTTAGATTGAAAGACACTACACATATTCACCTGCCCTTTTACTTACTTTTTTCTATCGCACGGATAAAATTATCAAAAAGAAACTCCGTATCCACCGGTCCACTTGATGCTTCAGGATGAAATTGTGTTGAAAAGAAAGGTTTAGAAATATGTTGTATACCTTCGTTCGTACCATCATTTACATTTACAAAAAGCGGCTTCCAATCCGACGGTAAAGTACTGCTGTCAATTGCAAAACCATGATTCTGAGAAGTGATATAACATCTGGTTTTACCCGGTTCCATTACAGGCTGATTATGACTTCTATGTCCGTATTTCAACTTGTATGTTTCGGCTCCAGCAGCCCTGGCCAGTAACTGATTGCCAAGGCATATACCCATAATCGGTGTATTCCTGGCCAGCATTCTCCTTATTGCCTCAATCGTTTTTCCACAATGAGAAGGATCACCCGGACCGTTCGACAAAAAGATCCCATCACAAGCTTCATTACTAAAATCATAGTCCCACGGAACCCTCTTAATTGTTACGTCTCTCTTTAAAAGGCAGCGGATAATATTATACTTCACGCCACAATCCACCAGTACAATCCTATACTTTCCGCTTCCGTACTCTATCACCTTTTTAGTGGAGACTTCAGCTACGATATTGTGTTTATTTGGATCGTAAAAAGGAATCTGCTCGTTATTAAATTCTATTTTTCCGGGCATAGCACCTTGCTCACGCAGCTTCTTGGTCAATGCCCGCGTATCTATACCAAAAAGCCCCGGAACTTGTTGATCTTTCAACCATTGACCGAGGCTTTTTTCCGAATTCCAATGACTGTATGCAAACGAATAATCGGCGATAATAAGGGCCGTACAGTGTATTCTGTCCGATTCGAAGAATTTCGAAACTCCGTCTTGTTTCTCATCATTAGGAACTCCATAATTCCCGATCATCGGATAAGTAGGTACGAGTATTTGCCCTTTGTAAGAAGGATCGGTAAGACTTTCCGGATAGCCTGTCATCGCTGTGTAGAACACCACCTCTCCCGAAACAGAGCGTTCGTACCCAAAAGAATACCCCTCATAAGTTGTTCCATCCTGCAGAACCAAACGTGCTTTTTTGAAATTTTGCATATTTACTTTTTGTGCTGATTTACCTTATGTCCAAATTGGCGTAAAGGTAACAAAACTTTCGGGGAGACAAAAGAATAAATATGGATTTGTTATGAATAAATATACATTAGTTGCTACCGGAATGCATAAAATCTGCTAACAAAGAACGAATTGCAGAATTATTCTTTATTTTTGCCATACTTTATTCTATCAGGCTGCCAGACATACCTAGCAACTCAAAGGTCAGGCTCTGTAATAAAGTAAATTACCAATCATAAAGCAAGTTATGAGGAATAAAACAAAAAGGCTTTTAACAATTCGGAAATTAATCGAATCGGAACTGATCTGTTCACAGGAAGAGTTACTATTTCGCCTGAAAGAAATGGGGGTAGAAGCTACACAGAGCACATTGTCAAGAGATCTGAAGTTTATGAAAGTAGCAAAAATTCCCCATAAAGAAAAAGGATATATTTATATCATCCCCGAAAACATCTTAAATGAGCAACGGGAAGAAAAAGCATCTTCTATTATTACCGACACCATTCTAAATATTGATTTCTCGGGTAATATTGCTGTAATTAAAACTCTCTCCGGATACGCGAATGCCGTAACCGTGTTGATTGACCGGGAAAATTATTTCGAAATTTTAGGTACAATTGCCGGTGACGACACAATCTTTATTGTTATGCGGGAAGGGGTAAATCGCAATCAACTGGTAGAAGCCCTCACGTCGGTTCATCCAGAAATCCATACTTTATATAAATAAGAAATTAGGAATTAGAGATAATAGTTTGTAAATTTGCATCCCGAATTTTATTTGGTGTATTATGCAAATTGTATATACTAAAGATGAATTAACGGATTTGATCGATCATTACAAGAAAAGAGGTAACGTGATCGGGTTTGTACCTACTATGGGTGCATTACATGACGGACATTTATCTCTGGTAAAGGAGAGTAAGAAATGCAGTAATGTTACCATTGTAAGTATATTTGTCAACCCCACGCAATTTAACGATTCCGAAGATTTGAAAAGATATCCGCGGACATTATCCGCGGATATTGAATTATTGAAAAATGTGAATTGCGATATCGTTTTTGTACCTTCAGTGAAAGAAATCTATCCGGAAGAAGATTCTCGTAAATTTGACTTCGGATATATCGAATCGATAATGGAAGGGGCTAAAAGACCTGGGCATTTTAATGGGGTAGCACAAGTGGTAAGCCGTTTATTTGATATTACGACACCTGACAAGGCATTTTTCGGCATGAAAGATTTTCAGCAAATTGCCATCATCAGACTTATGTCGGAACAATTAAAGTATGATTTGGAAATTATTGCATGTCCTATTATACGGGAAGAAAACGGCTTGGCCATGAGTTCCAGAAACAAACTGTTAAGTGAAGAACATAAAAAAAATGCCCCTCATATATATGCTACTTTAAAAAAAGCATGTAACTTAGCTTCTAAAATGAGTGTAGCTGATTTGAAAAAATGGATCACCGATGAGATCAATCGTAATCCATTTTTACAAGTAGAATATGTTGAAATAGTTGATCATACAACATTAAGTGTCGTACAGCATTGGGAAGGAAAAGGGAAGAAAGTAATATGTGTCGCTGTCTATGCAGGAAAAATCAGATTAATTGATAATGTTGTATCGGAATAATGTCGCTGCCACCCGAAAGTGACATGGACTGTAAATAAACAAAAACTTAAATCTAGAACAGATGTTTATAGAAGTAGTAAAATCAAAGCTCCACAAAGTGACAATTACTGAAGCCAATCTTCAATATGTGGGAAGTGTCACAATTGATGTAGCATTGATGGAAGCTGCCAACCTCATAGAGAATGAAAAAGTGCAGATTGTCAATGTAAACAATGGAGAAAGGATTGAAACTTATGTGATAAAAGGAGAGAGGAATTCCGGTATCATTTGCCTGAATGGCCCCGCAGCCCGAAAATGTGCTGTAGGTGACGTAATCATCATTATCTCCTATGCATCCATGGATTTTGAAGAAGCTAAACAGTACGAACCGACACTAGTGTTCCCCGAAACATCCACAAATAGACTTATTTAAACATATTATTCATACCGATACATGAATATTCTCCCATTTATTGAAAACAAGATAATAAATAATTGTCCGGAATTAGATCCCGCCTTAAGTCTATGGCGATTCAAGAACGAAAAAATTGTTTTTACAAATGGGTGTTTTGATATTGTGCACAGAGGACATGTAGAGTATTTGATAAAAGCAGCAGCACTTGGTACAAAACTGATAATCGGGTTAAATTCAGATACTTCTGTAAAAAAACTGAAAAGTGTAAACAGACCAATAAACGACGAACAGTCCAGAGCCTTATTATTAGCCTCCTTCATATTTGTAGACAAGGTTATTTTATTTGAAACAGATACACCTATAGACCTTATCAGACATATTCAACCAGATATTTTAGTAAAAGGAGGAGACTATAAGCCAGAAAATATTATAGGTTACGACATTGTAAAAGCAAAAGGGGGAGATGTCGTAGCTATTGATTTTATTGATGGATTCTCTTCTACCGCCATCCTGGATAAAATCTGAATATTCCATTTACCATTTTTCCAATCCAATCCTGACAAATTTTGTTGATAACATGTGAGTGAGATGTTGAAAAATTCTATAATGAAAGCCATAAGTTTATTTGGTTATTTCATATCCTCCATGCTTGAATTAAATCCTAATCGCCAAAAAAAAGAGATGAGTTTTTACTCCTAAATTTTCATACATGTTTTCAACAATTATACACAAAAACCTACCTGTTATTTTTCCACAAGATAAATTCCTGACACATGTTAGTAAAAACATAACATATTAAATATAACATATTTATGAATATAGTATCTGTTACTAACGTGCGATAGAATATTAGTTATTAAAAAAACAAGGGAAAAAGGCGATATTTATAAAATAGTTGACAGTCCATTATAATCACTATTTTCTTTTTTTAAATAAAGAGATATAATAATAATAATGGCAATATTCAAAAACTGTTTAGATCATTACAAATGGATTTTCGAATAATTTTTATTGAAATGAAGTGAAAATGTATTAAGTTTGAAAGTTTGTATATTATCTTAATTGTTGACCTGTTGAATCAGGTAATATTATGGGTAATATTTTAATAATCCCCTAAAGAATAGAGCAGATATGAAAATTAATATTGTAAATCGATCAAAACATCCCCTTCCCGAATATAAGACTAAATTGTCTGCGGGGATGGATATAAGAGCGAACCTGAATGGATTAATTACGTTAAAACCTTTGGATAGAAAGCTTGTACCCACGGGCCTGTTTATAGAGTTGCCGGAAGGATATGAGGCTCAGATCCGTCCTCGCAGTGGATTAGCATTGAATGAGGGATTAGGAATATTAAACAGTCCCGGAACCATAGATGCTGACTATAGGGGGGAGATTGGAATCATTGTAGTTAATCTGTCTAATAATGTAGTAACGATCAAAGATGGTGATAGAATTTGTCAAATGGTTATTCAAAAAGTAGAACAGCCGGAATTGATTGAAGTACAAGAATTAGGAAATACTGAGAGAGGGGCTGGGGGATTTGGACATACAGGGAAAAGCTGATAATACATTGTTGGCTTGATAAATATAATAATATCTGATTACTTATGAGGAATACAAAAGTATTGCATATTCTTGTTCTTTTACTTTTCCTGCCTTCAGTATTGTTAGCGGATAAAAAGGAAAAAGTAGAAAAAACGTATGATACTTTGGATGAAAGTACAAGATTGGAATTTGACTTTTCCTTTATTGAAGGAGTCAGGAACAAAATTACGGGGGATTATAAATCTGCTATTAGTTGGTTTGATAATTGTTTAAAAATATGTTTCAGTCCGGCAGTAAAATATGAAATTGCAGGTATATTAGCGGTAAGCGAAGATTATAATGGGGCTCTTCGGTTTGCAAGGGAAGCTGTGGTTGGGAATCCTAATAATATATGGTATAAAATATTGTTGGCTAATATACTACAAAAAAAATCAATGATAGAAGAGGCTTGTAATATATATGCTGGGATAACGGCTAAATACCCGAATAAGGAGGAATTTTACTTAATAGAAGCCCAGTTATATGCTTCTGTGGAGAAATGGCAAGAAGCAATAGATGTATATAACAGATATGAAAAGCAGTATGGTGTAACGGAGCCGGTATCTATTGAAAAAATCAAGTTATATACACAACTTGATAATGTAAGAGAAGCTGCTAATGAGTTGGTAAAATTGACGAAAAAATATCCGGATAGAAATGAATATCTTAGTTTATTGGCTGAGCTCTATTTTAATTATAATCAAGATAAAAAGGGATTGCAAATTTTAGATAGGCTATTAAAAGCAGATCCTAATAATGGTTTTACTTATTTTTATTTGGCCGATTATTATCGTGCCGAAGGAGATAAGGCAGAGGTTGAAAAAAATATGAAAAAAGCTTTATTAAGCGATGGAGTTGATAATAGTTTTAAAGTTCAATATATATTAAAACTTGCTTTGGGTGCTGATACAACAAAAATATCGGATAGTGAGCTCGATTCTTATGTGAATTTATTGGTTGGTAAATACAGTGATGATCTTTCTGTCAGAGTTTTACATTCTGATTTTTTGAAGAAAGATAATAAGTTGACAGAAGCTAAAAATGAGTTGGAATATGTCTTGTCAAAAGATAAAAGCAATTATTTAATATGGCAGGAATTGATCTTACTCTATAATGAAATGGGAGATACAATCAATGCATATAATAAAAGTGTTGAGACAATCCGCTATTTTCCGGAACAACCTTTGCCTTATGCATTAGCAGGTATTTCTTTAATGATGCGTAAAGATTTTGAAGGAGCCCTTAGTTTTTTTAAAGAAGGCGTAGAGTTAACGGGTGAGAATGTGGAATTGAAATCTCAATTTTATGCCTATTTAGCCGATTGTTACTATAATATGGATAGTGTTCAGTTAGCTTTTAATATGTTTGATCAGGTATTGAAAATAAATCCGAATGACCTATTGGTATTGAATAATTATGCTTATTACCTTTCTTTGAGAAAAGAAAAATTGGATTTGGCGGAGAAAATGAGCTCGAGAGCAGTTATGGTTGAGCCGGATAATGCTACTTATTTGGATACGTATGCTTGGGTATTATATATGCGCAAGGAGTATTCACAAGCAAAATATTATATGAGGCTTGCTATCGAGAAAGAAAAAAATCCTTCAAGTGTGCTTTATGAACATTATGGGGATATTCTTTACATGAATGGTGATAAAGAGATGGCTTTGGAAATGTGGAGAAAGGCGCTAGAAGTAAATGATGGGGAGGTAAGTAAAGAGTTAAAGAAAAAGATTGAAAGTGGCAAATTAAATATTCAGGATGGAAATTAAGGATTTTTTATTGATATGGGTCGTTTTTTTTCTAGGGTCATGCAGTAGCGTCAAAAGTACTGCAAAACAAAAAGACATACCGGTTATAACGGAAAATAAACTATTAAAAAACATTGCCCATAATAGTTTAGAATATCAGACTATATATGCTAAAAAGGTTAATGTCTCTTTTATCGACAAAAACGAATTGTTGAGTTTTAAAGCTTTAATGAAAATAAAGAAGGATCATTTTATACAAGTGTCCGTGATTGCTCCTTTAGGGATAGAAGTAGCAAGAGTACTATTGACACCTGATAGTATCAAATTTATGAATATGTTTGATAAAAAATATTTTTTATCTGATTACACTTATATTTCGGATAGATTTGATGTGAATCTGAATTTCGATTGTGTTCAAAAAATATTAACGAATACTTTTTTTGATATCGAAAGTTGTGGCAGTGAAGGGAAGGAAAAGAAATATAAGTTGGATAGAACAGATGATAGCTACCTGTTATCTTCTATTGAAGAGAAAGTACTGAGTCGAAAAATAAAAAGATTATATAAGAAAAAACAAAAGAATAAAGAATATACTTTGGTTTTGCAGAAAATTGATATAGATCCTTTTTTGTTCAGACCTGTGCAGATGTTGGTAGAAGATATGGATGATAAAACGGGGGTAAGCGTTAGTTATAAAAATTTTAAAGATTATTCGGGTAAAAAGTTTCCTGAAAAAATTGTATTTAACTTGTTTTCAGAGGAAAAAAAGACTGTCTTGGAAATAGAATTTGATAAAATAGAGTTTAACGTTGATATGGACTCAAACTTTAGAATTCCTTCCAAGTATACAAAGATGAATTAATAAACAGATGAGTAAAGAAATAAAGATATTGTTTTTTTTGTTTTTTCTCTTATCGTCTGAAATACTTTTTGCTCAGTCAATTACGGCTATAAAAAAAGAAAAAGAGAAGAGTGAAAAGGAGATATTGTATTTGAATAAATTACTTAGCGAGACCCATAGTGATAAATCCGTATCAGTTGAAAAATTGGCTATATTGCAACAAAAAATAGTACAAAGTGAGCGGTTGCTTCATTCATTAAAGCAAGAGGTAAGCTATTTTGAAGATAGTATTTCAAAGAATCAGAAAAAAATCAGCGAATTTCAGGCTAATAAGGCCTCTATGTTGGATCTTTATTCGAAATTAATCTATAATACTTGGAAGAAAAGAGATAAAGCTAATAAATTGATGTTTATATTTTCTTCATCCGATTTTAATCAGGCTTATAATAGGTTCAAATACTTTCAGCAAATCCAGGATTATTCAAAACGTCAAATTCGTTTGATAGAACAAATAAACGATTCGCTTGATGTTAAAAACCAGGAGTTGAAAAAATTGGTGGGATTGAAAAATGAAAAGATGAAAGATATTGGTTTAAAAAAGCAAGAATTCCAGTCTGAGAAAGCCAATGAGAACTTTTGTATCGAAGAATTAAAAAAGAAGGAGAAAGAACTGATTAAAAAGATTCAGATTGAAACAAAAAACAGAGAGAAACTAGCTGATGAATTAAATAAACTGATTTCTAAACAAACAAAAGCTTCTGGAGGTTCTTCGACAACCTACAAATTGACACCGGAAGAAAAGCTGGTATCCGACGATTTTGTTAAAAATAAGGGTAAACTGCCATGGCCGGTCGCAGAAGGCTTTGTTTCTGAGAAATTTGGAATTAACATTCATCCTGTTTATAAGAAAGTGGAAACGGTCAATGATGGAGTTAGTATTACTACTTCTAAAAATGCAGATGTACGTGCAGTCTTTAATGGAGTTGTTACTGAGATAGTATTTTTTCCTGGTGGCTATAATAATGTAGTCATCGTTCGACATGGTAATTATTTGACTGTTTATTCTAATTTATTGGATGTAAGTGTACAAAAGGGTCAGAAGGTCAGTACAAAAAGCATAATTGGAAAGATAGCATTTGATGGTGAAAAGGGAAGTATTTTGAATTTTCAAGTGTGGAAAGATACAGAAAAGCTTGATCCTGAACTTTGGTTGGCTAAGTGATAGCTTGTGACTAACTTGGCCTTAATTTGAAATATTCAATTAGTATAGTGGAAAAAACGGCTAACCAGACCCCTGAATGTCGGAGGAAAATGACCCCGGCAATCCGGTCAAAAATGACCCCCTTTTGTCGGTTCAAATTGACCCCCTGAAAACGGTTTAACCAGCCCCCTGTCAGGAAAGCGTAAAA
>JAVBLD010000005.1:0-22210 GCA_031553705.1 Marinifilaceae bacterium
GATCTTCGAGTACATAGAAATCTGGTATAATAAAATCAGACGCCACAAAGCTCTGAATAATATGACAATAGATGAATTCTGGAAACTAAATGCAAAAAGTGCTTAACTATTTGTGCGGATTTAGTTAGGAATTCCAGTTTATATTAAATATTATTTCACTGTTTTGGACGATTATTTACGCCATAAAAATAGTGATTTTTATATCAATTTTACAAATATTTTTCACAAATATAAAAAAGAGGATGCTCAAAAAATATTGAACATCCGTTAATTCTAAGCCCTATTGGAAGTTGAGAGTGAATATTTAGATTCTTTCCAGATATTTTTTATTCTTGGAGCATCCTCTTTTTTGTTTTATTGTCCCGGATAAAGAAATCTGATTCAATCAGATTTTTTTACTTTGTTTATTTGTTCTCTTTTACTTCCTTGCCTTGCTCATCCAAAAGAATAACTTTTTCTTTCGAATCGGCTTTTGAAACAAGGGTTACTTTTGTTAATTTTTTCTCTGCATTGTAAGCGAGTGCTTTCATCGTATAAGTTTCTGAGAAGCTTTTGATAGTAGCTTGTACTTTTTCGTTTAAGCTTTCAAGTTTTACTTCTTTAAAATCGTTTTCGGCTTGTGCAACTTTGACTATTGCAGTCGAAGTTTGGGTTGTTTTCTGCGGAGTTTGTGCGTTGGCAAACATAAGAGTGCTTGCTACAAACGCAACTGATAACATGATTTTCTTCATACTTCAAAAATTTAATTTGTAAATAATAATTTATTTGTCTTGACGCCTAATAATAGACAATAGCTGTACCGATCATAGGGGTAAGTATTAATGTGTCTGTTAATGTATTGATATGCTATGTATTATGTCTCGTGGTGTCTGCTGATTGCTTCTGCAGGAATGTGTAGAAATGTGGAAATTTTCCACAGATGTGTAAAAGCTTTGAGACACAGTAAAGAAATCGTAGAGCGTTTTTTGAATCTAAAATTCAAACTCTGATTATTTTATAACTTTGTACCTAAGTATAAATATAAAGATTGTTTGTTATGTACAGAACGATCGAAAACAAGATCCGGTTTAATGTGGTGTTGATTTATATTGTTGTCGCAGTGATTTGCGGCGGAATGCTCTTATATGTTTATAAATTCAGGCTGAATGTAGATAGCCAAAAAAGGGAAGCTGAGCAGTATAATGTCGAGCTTTTACAGACTGACAGGCTGATCCGTGCGGTAAATCAGGCACAGTCGGAGGCCAATCTTTATGTCGTTACAAAATATTCGGGCCATCTTCGGATGTTTCGGCGCACTCTTGCTAATGTCGAACATCTTGTTGATTCATTAAAAACGACCGCAGAAGAGTTATCACGAGATAGAATATTGCAGGAAGTCAGCGTTTTGCTTAAGGAAAAGGAGCAGATTGTTTCGGAGTTGAACAGACAATTTAATAGTAAAAATCCCCTTGAGCCTATCAGCGAAAGATTACGTGCTTATGAGCCGGTTTCTGAGGTCGATTCTCTTTTGGTAACGAGCGTTGTCCGGGATACGGTTGTTCATCCTGTGTCCAATAAATTCTGGAAGAGGCTAGCAGGCTTGTTTGTCCCGGATAAAAAGGCGGATACGGTAGTAACAATCACTACATTGAGAACGGATACCCTGAAGCTGTTTCAAAGAGATAGCCTTTATATTGTTTCGGAGATGAGCGGATATGCGGAACAGGCGAGCAGGGATTATGTCAGGCGCATTACCGCTATCGAAAAAAATGTAAGCAATCTGATCATTGCCGATCAGGAGATATCATCGAAAATATCCGATCTGTTAATTGAACTGTACAGCGATATCATTCAAACAAGATTGAAGGAGATTCAGGAAAGCAAACAGCTTGTCAACAGGAATAATACTTACACAATTGTCGGGGGAGTAGTGGCTTTAGGATTGATATTATTATTTATTATATTGATCATTCATGATGTAAATAAGGGTTATGCGGCCCGGAAAGCTTTGGAACAGGCTAACGTCCGGACAAGGCAGATCATGGACAGCCGCCATAAGTTGTTATTGTCGGTTTCACATGATATAAAAACTCCTCTCAATTCGATCCTCGGATACCTGGAGTTGAGGCAGAGTAACAGGGAGCTATCGCTCAGAGATATCTCTTCGATGTGGAACTCAGGCAAGCATATTCTTGCATTACTGGAGAACCTGCTTGAGTTCTCAAGCCTTGAACAAGGCACGCTACGGACCGATCTCCATCATTTTAACTTATTGGAGTTGTGCAGGGAAGTGGTAGAAATGTTTGAACTTCTTGCTCGGCAGAAAAAACTTGCTTTCGATTATGAGTTTGATCTTGATCCGGATCTGTTGATTTGTTCGGATTCGCTCAAAATGAAACAGATTATCATAAATATACTTTCTAATTCGATCAAGTATACTGTTGACGGAGGTGTCCGGTTCAGGGTAAATCATAACGATGATAAGCTTGCTTTTTGTATCGCCGATACTGGTGCCGGTATTCCAAAAGATTGTATGGCGACTCTTTTTAAGCCGTTTTCACGTGTTGAGGAGAACAACACGCTTGCGGAGGGAAGCGGTTTGGGATTGTACGTTGTAAAAGGGTTGATCGACCTTTTGGGAGGTGAGATAACGGTTGCTTCGGATGTCGGTAAGGGGACGCAGATCGAAGTAGTGATCCCGGCAAAGATTGTTTCGGTGGAAAAAGAGGCGATACAGAAAAAGCTTTTAGTTGTTGATGATGATGTACCGTTTCTGACGATGGTCCGGGATATGCTTTTACAATTGGGACATGAGGTTTCCATTTGCAGTACGATGGTTGAATTTGACAGATTTATGAAACATATCATGGAGTATGATATTGTATTGACGGATATGGAGATGGGATCGGTTTCCGGAGTGAATATTATGGAGAGGGTCCGGGGTGCCGGCGCCAGCTTGCCGGTCATTGTGATGACGGCACGGAGTGATTTCAGTTACGATATAGCTATAACCATGGGGTTCGATAATTATTTATGCAAACCTGTTACGATGGGTTCGTTCGCTCATTTGTTGGGCGGAAAAACTGCATCGGATGATAAATTTAAGTTGTTGGATGAGATGTTTGGAGGTGATAGGGAGGCGATTAACGAGATATTGAGTATTTTTGTCCATTCGACGACGGAGCACATTATCTTGTTGCGGCAGGCTTTAGCCGGAGAAGATTATGTCTGTGCACAGGCGCTCTGTCATAAGATGCTTCCGATGTTTATGCAGATAGGGGCGGATGAAGAGATAATAGTCATATTGAAAAAGGTGGACTCTCTGCGTGGTACAAAAGCAGAAAATTATCCGCAATGGAAGGAGGATATTGCAGAGCTGGCCGATCGCATCGAAGCATTGCTCTATAGCATGGACAGTTGAAAAAGGCAGGGTATTTTTGTCACGTATTGCCTATTTTCTGTAATTTATAAACTGATTCGTGTAATTTGTGGATCAAATTTCCATACCGTGCTGATGCATCTTGTTATAAAGTGTCTTACGGTCAATTTTTAATAAGCGTGCTGCGGCCGTTTTATTACCATGAGATATTTTTAGCGCGGTTTCAATTTGTTCCCGTTCATTTTCGGGGCGTAAAACCGGATCTATTTCTTGTTTCGGAACGAATATAAAAGAGGGTAGGGTATCGACAGAAATTTCGTCGGTACGGGTGAAAAGAGCGGCTCGCCGTACAACATTTCTCAACTCCCGCAGATTTCCACTCCAATGATACTGTTTTAAGGCCTGTATTGCTTTGTCAGAAAAGCCTTTTATTTGTTTGCTCAACTCTTCATTCGCTTTTTCAAGGAAATGACCGGCAAAGAGAGTAATGTCATCGATCCGTTCACGAAGGGGAGGTACGGTGATCGAAAATTCATTTAACCGGTGGTATAGGTCTTCCCGGAATTTCCCTTCCGAAATAGCTGTCTTAAGATTTTCGTTTGTGGCGACAATGATGCGTACGTCAACTTTTATATCTGTTGCCGAACCTACGGGACGTATTTTCAGTTCCTGCAAGGCCCGTAGTAATTGAATCTGTACGTCGTACGAAAGATTACCCACTTCATCCAGAAAGACTGTTCCGCCGTCCGCTTGTTCGAATACACCTTTTTTATCGGCAATGGCTGAGGTAAATGACCCTTTCAGATGCCCGAATAGTTCGCTCGGCGCAAGTTCACGTGACAGGCTTCCGCAATCGACAGCAATAAGCGGTGCATCTTTCCGGGGGCTGTTCTCATGTATCATCCGGGCAGCGTATTCTTTACCCGTTCCGCTTTCGCCGGTGATGAGGACGGACATCCGGGTCGGGGCGACTATTTTTATATGGTCATACATTTGTTTCATCATGCGACTTTTTCCATATATGGCACCTGTAGTTGGCTGCGATTCTCTTGCAATAACCTTGGCCGATTCGGAAACATGATTGAGTGCTTGTTCGATTTTTTGTTTTAAAAGAGAAGGGTTAACCGGCTTTTCAAGGTAATCGAAGGCTCCGAGTTTTATTGCGGCTACAGCACTTTGTACTTCTCCGTAACTTGTCATGATCATGACCGGAGGTTCTGCTTTTTGTTCCTTAATCCAGGCAAGTAGCATGATTCCATCGCCGTCTGGTAGTCGTAAGTCGGTGATGATCAAGTTGAATTGTTGTTTTAATATCTCTTTTTTTGCTTGTTCTACTTTGAGGGATAAGACTGCTTCAAAGCCGTTTTTAGAAAACCAGTTTTTCAACATAGTCCCAAACGAAATATCGTCTTCGACAATTAAAATCTTGCGCCTCATATGACTGTTGTCAGTAATTAAAAGATTTAACCGATTACAAATATACTAATGAAAAACTATTTTTCCAGTTCCTTTTGACACATTTCTTCCAGATCGGGCAGGAAGCGTAGGAATAGACCATATAGCTCGTCATAATGCGCGGTGAGGAATGCAATAGCTTCCGGAGGAGATATTTGTAAGTTTTTATAAGTAACCATAATCTCTAATGATTCCTGAATACCTTCCTTTGATGCATAACGGTATAAACGGTTGGTCAGGATAAAATGCCATAGGAACTGGCGGATGCGTTTGGGCAGGTGGTAATAGTTGATAATGGCGCCTGTATAAAATCCCCAGGTAAAACGCCGGAGTGACATGTGGGCGTATTGCTTGAAATGAGCTGCCAAAAAATGATCAAAATAGATGTCCGTTAATACTGCTGCATACCGTCCGAAAGGCTCTTTCAGAATTTTTACGGCTTCTTTGACCAATGGATGTTTATCCGAAAAATCATCGATCTTTCGATGTAGTAAAATGCCATTTCGAATATTGGTCGGGTAGTTCTGATAAGCGTTTCCTTTCACGGCATCTCCGATAAAATTACCGATCTGTCTCTGGCGATTAGCACCTGAAAAGTAAATGTGTGTCAGATAATTCAATGTATATTCGCTATTTTATGCAGTGGATATTGCTTTACTTACAATAAAACTTTTACAAAGATAGCATATCCGGTTGATTTCTTCGGAAATTTCTTTGTGCGCAGTCGATTATTACGGAAATTAATAGTTATTTATTGTTAAAACAAGCAAACATGTAATCCCGACTCCGGTGTGGTCCGGTAATTTTTGTTAAATTTGTGTACGCCCATTTGATGGAATGGTGTTAATTTCTTTATAATAAGATTATTATGGCCTTTGGAAAAGTAAGATTATTTAGAATTATATTAATTTTTTGCAGATGATTTTAAATCCCGGATATGTTTTATTTGTAGGGGCAGTTTTGTTATTTCTCAGTATTATTGCAGGAAAAGCAGGTTTTAAATTTGGCGTGCCCGCCCTGTTGCTGTTTTTAGTCATTGGTATGTTTTTTGGCAGCGACGGACTGGGTATTCAGTTTAGTAATTCCCATAGCGCCCAGTTTATCGGCGTGATAGCATTAAGTATCATTCTGTTCTCGGGAGGGATGGATACAAAGTATGCAGAGATTAAGCCTATTCTGGGGCCGGGGATTGTATTGGCTACGGTGGGAGTTATTTTAACGACGGTCATTGCAGGTTTTTTTATCTTTTGGATTACCGGAATATTTGACGGACTCACGACCTTGCCTATTACTGAGTCGTTGCTTCTGGCGGCAACAATGTCATCTACCGATTCCGCCTCGGTATTTTCTATCCTACGATCTAAAAGACAGGGGTTAAAGGAGCAACTTCGTCCGTTGTTGGAATTGGAAAGCGGCAGTAATGACCCGATGGCCTATATGTTAACAATCTTGTTGATCTCGGTAATCCAAATGCCACCGGACGAGGTAAGTATATGGGATTCTGCACTTATGTTTGTCGTCCAGATGGGTGTCGGTGCTATTTTTGGGTTCCTTTTCGGAAAATTGACCTTGTGGTTAATGAACCGGCTTAATGTGGATAATCATTCTTTGTACCCGATATTGTTATTGTCCTGTGTCTTTTTTATCTTCTCGGTTACCGATATCGTAAAAGGAAACGGTTACTTGGCTGTATATATAGCCGGTTTGGTTGTCGGGAATCATAAAATGCAGCATAAAAAGAGTGTGACCACTTTTTTTGATGGAGTTACATGGTTGTTCCAGATTGTAATGTTCTTGACGCTTGGATTGTTGGTTAATCCGAGGGAACTGCTTCCGGTTGCCGGCATGGGACTGATTATCGCTATTTTTGTGATTATTTTTGCACGTCCCGCTTCTGTTTTTCTCTGCTTATTGCCGTTTCGCAGCATGAGTACAAAAGCGAAAACATATGTTTCATGGGTGGGGTTGCGGGGAGCCGTACCGATTATTTTTGCCACTTATCCTCTGATTGCCAATGTACCGCATGCATCGTTGATCTTTAATGTGGTATTTTTTATTACGATTGTTTCATTATTGGTGCAGGGTACCACCGTTACTGCTATGGCAAATCTTTTGGGGTTGGGCGAAAAGGAGGTAAAAAAGAAGAGTTTTGACGTAGAGCTGCCAGAAGGAATCAAATCCTCGATGTCCGAAATAGACGTGTCGCCGAATATGTTGGAGAACGGTAGTCATATGATGGATTTGAACCTCCCGGATAATACATTGGTTGTTATGGTAAAGCGTGAGGATTCCTTTTTTATTCCTAAAGGAAAAACAATACTTCATGTTGGTGATAAATTACTGGTAATTTCCGATAATGACGAGGAACTCAGAAAGACATATGAAGAGTTGGGAATAAAGGATTATCAGTTGCAAAAAAATTAACAAATGCTTAGTTACGGTCCCTGTATAGGAAAGAGATGGTTTTTCCCGGTAGTGCAAAAATTATTTATATGGTTCTTATGCACTGTATTGGTTTGTTCATGCGGCAGCAGCCGAAAAATGGCCCGGGATAGTGAGTTGGCCCGGATGTCGGATAAACTGGGAATTAAGGTGGAGCGCAGGGATAATCTGCAATTTTACCGGGAAGCGACGGAGTGGCTGGGCGTACCTTATAGGTATGGCAGAAATACCCGTTTTTCCGGGGTGGATTGTTCCGGATTTGTATATGCATTTTACCAGAAAGTGTATGGCATAACATTAGAGCGGACAGCGGAAGGAATGTATAAAAAAAACTGCCGCAAGGTGTCTCGCGGCAGACTCAAGTCCGGTGATCTGGTATTTTTTAATACGGCTAAAACAAAAAGGTCGATCAGTCATGTCGGAATCTTTCTGAAGGATGGTATCTTTATACATGCTACAACCCATAGCGGTGTCAGAGTCAGTCGTATGGATGAAAAATACTATAAAGAGAGATGGATTGGCGGCGGTAAGGTAAAAAAAACGGTTAATTGAGAGTGGAGGTTTTTCTTGTCTTCCTGCCTCATGTCTTCTGTTCTATACCACTCTTTTAAGATTGCCTATTGTTTATATATGCTGTTTGATTATTTTATCCAAGTGTCCGGGCGACATTACCCCACTTTGCCGCCAAACCTGCGCTCCGTCTTTAAATATGATCATTGTCGGAACAGCATGTACTTGGTAGTATTTAAGTAGTTGATTGTTTTCCTGGTCATCTACATCATATTTTGTCACGGTAAATTTACCCCCGGTGCGTTCTTTTAATTGATCTATCACCGGGTGCATACGTTGACAATGAGGGCACCAATCTGCATAAAATGCAACCAAAACCGGTTGTTTCTCCTGAATCATTTTGTAAAATCTTTCCATATATCCGTTTTTAGTGTATCGTATTTGTTATACTTGATTGAGTAGAAAAAGTTTGTAAAATGGCCAAGGATTTTACCTACGGATGAAGGCGAAATAATTGTTGCGGAAAGATGTGCATGGAGCAGATAAAGCTCTATGTTCCAGTTCCTAATCTGCTATTTAAGACCTCCTTTAGCTGAGCCGCCGGAAGGGCACCGCTCTGCCGCCAGATTATTTTCCCTTCTTTAAACAGTAATAGGGTCGGTACTGCCTGGACCTGGTAGGCAAATATAAATCGCCGGTTAGCGGGTTGGTCGACGTCTACTTTCAAAATGATAAGTTTATCGCCCAATTGTTGTTTCAACTCTTCGAGCACCGGGTGCATCATTTTACAGGGACCGCACCAGGTGGCAAAACAATCAACCAGTACAGGGGTTTTACCTTTTATCAGTTCACTGAATGTCGTCATCGTTTTTCATTTAAATCGGTTGATTTTGTTATACTTGAAATAGAATGCCGGAGTTACAGTGTCGATGATTGAAAAACAATCTACAATAATTTCTGTTTGTTGATAATCAGTTCAAACTTGATTTTCAGGAAGTCGGCGGCTTTTCGACTCAATAACATACGTCCTAGGAAAATTTCAAAGTAATCCATAACGGCAGAGATAGAGGTGTCGATTTTCAGTTCAAGGGTAATGGCTGTTTTTGTATCGTTAAAGTAAATCTTGGACGATTCTACGGCGTAATTCACCCGGTCATGGATGTCAAAGCAGGTCATATCCTGGTTCCGGACACGGGTTCTCCTTACGTCGGTCTTGTCGGCTAATATCAGGGCGGCAGCAATCGGGTTGACGGCAACAGCCGTTGCTTCGTCATGGTTGCCGATAGCGCTGATTATTTGTGCAATCTCTTCTGCTTTCATCCCCATCCGATCGAGTAGCCGGAATGCAAGGATTGCCCCGCTTTGAGCATGGTCAATCCGGTTTACAACATTACCGATGTCATGCATGTAACCAGCGATCCTAGCCAGTTCGGCCTCTCTTTTGGAATATCCCAGTGTGGATAATACCATTCCGGCAGTTTCTGCTGCCCTTAAACAATGGGGGAAGGCATGTTCGGTGAATCCCAATACCCCTAAAACTTTGTCTGCCTGATTGATATAACATGTTATATTAGGGTCCCTGCGGACATCCTCATACGTTACAACCATTTTATTTCTTTTTTATAAATATTATATGCGAAAAATGAGACGTGAAATGTAATACATTGTTTTCATATTTAATGTGAGGCGTATCTTTTTTTTGTGATTATTCGTATTACTTACAAAATTTTGAATTTCAATATTATGAAAATAAAATACGTTTTCTCTGTTTTATTCATTGTTATTTGCGCGGACTTGTCAGGACAGGTGGGAGGTGGAATGAAAATAACCAGAAGGCAGGATAGTACAAAGTTGGACAGTTTAGAGAATGCAACCTATCCATACAAATTTCCTATATTTGGAGATAAAGTTACCAGAAAAGGATTCGTTATGCCGCTACCTGCCGGAATAATGTTGAATACGGTATTTGTTAAGCAGGATGTTGTCATATCCGACTTAAGTGTGGGTATTAACGACGGAGAACCGGTGGATTTAAGCAATATAGTGCAATTCGGCGATATAACGGCTAATATTCAGAACGCTAATCTTAGGGCGGATTTATGGGTATTCCCGTTTTTAAATGTTTACGCGTTGGCCGGCGTAGCTTGGACACAAACAAAAGTGGGACTTGTACAGCCAATCTCATTTTCCACTGAGGCCAAATTCAGCGGAGGAATGTATGGCGTGGGCGTTACGGCTGCTTCTGGTATACGGGGAGCATTTTTTACACTTGACTTTAATAGTTCATGGGTTCATTTCAAGGAGATAGAAGGAGCTATCAATACATTGATGCTGACTCCCCGCATAGGGCATTCGGTACAGTTAAGGAGAAAAGATAGTAATATTGCCTATTGGTTTGGTGCTACTCGTTTGTATTTGAACCGGATGACTACGGGAAGTATAAAGCTTTCCGATATCATTCAAGAAAACAATTTTCTTGCTAAACTACAGGAACTGTCAGTATCGGGTGATTTATCTCCGGTGCAACAACAGTTAGTAGACAATATGATCGATCGTATTGAAAACCTTGAAGATGCGAAGATCAATTATTCGCTGAAGAAACGCCCGACGCATGATCTAACTTTTATTGTCGGGGCGCAATACCAGCTTAGTTCGGTATGGCAATTCCGTACCGAAATGAGCTTTTGGAGAGGCCGCACGTCGGCGTTGTTCTCCGCCAATTATCGTTTTGGATTTTAAAAAAAAAGATACAAGGTGAAATTTCTTTCGAAGCCTTGTATCTCTAATATATTAGGTTTCCTAACCGACTTATTTTAGTTGTTATTCCAATTGCTGGCCAGTTGTTGGAAATAAATAACGTCCTCCCATTCATTGCCTCGTTTGAGCCATTCTTTCCGATGACCGGTTTGCGTAAAACTAAGGGATTCGAAAAGTTTCAGACTGGCGATGTTGCAACTGGGTACGCTACAGTAAACCTGATGCAGGCCAAGGGTCTCAAAGCAATAATCAAGCATAAGTTTTATTGCTGAGGTAGCAAATCCTTTCTTTCTGTTTTGCATGGCATGAATCATGACACCCAAGCCGGCGCGCTGATGATAAGGATCAAAATCGTAAAGGTCAATTAACCCTACAGGAGCTTCGGTTTCTTTTTCGGTAATCATCATTCGAAGCTGTTTGGTTACATAGATGTCTAAATGAGCATTTTCAATATACTTTTTCAATGTAAAATGAGAAAATGGAGTTAATGTGTCACTGATATCCCATAAATCCATATCATTCTCCCATTTATAAAGGTATTCCAGATCCTCTGGCTCCAATGCCCTAATAGAGATGTTTTCATCGTGCATCATAGTTCATTTGCATTATTATAGATTTTCAATATATTCTTTCGTCGCGATCCGATGTATTATAATTCTTACAAATATACTTGTTTTTTTCAATAATTGGTAGGATAGATAGAATCAAAATAAATTCGTTGTAATATGCATATACACAGTATATTAATTTTTGTTGAGGGTTTTCTAACTAAATTTATCCGATAATCTCTTCCTCCGTGATTCGAAATATTCGATTTTCACTATTTTTGTATAGAAATTCTATACGTAATGATTAAAAAAATGTTTAACCTATTGAGTATTGTCGGACCGACAGCTTGCGGAAAGACCGCTTTGGCAGTTAGAATGGCGGTAGAGCTTGAGGGGGAAGTAATCAGCGCCGATTCGCGACAAGTGTACAGGAGAATGGATATCGGAACCGGTAAAGATCTGGAAGAGTATCATTATAAGGGACATAAGATACCCTATCATCTGATCGATATATTGGATGCGGGATGTAAATATAATGTTTTCGAATATCAAAAGGATTTTATTCGAGTCTGGAACGATTGCGAACAAAGGGATGTGTTTCCGGTGTTATGTGGAGGAAGCGGTTTATATATAGAAGCAATTCTTAAAGGGTATCAGCTTCTGGCTGTGCCGGTGAATGTGGCCCTGAGGGAGTCTTTGACCGGAATGGATTTGCCGGCACTGGCCGAGCGGTTGGCTACCTATAAGAGGTTGCATAATATTACGGATATCGATACCGTAAAGCGGGCCATCCGGGCCATCGAGATTGAAGAATATAATAAGAATCATCCTTTTGAACAGAAGGCATTTCCCGAGATTAATTCGTTGATTGTCGGTCTGGATATCAGCCGGGAAGCGCGGAGACAAAGGATTACACAACGACTGTATGATCGCCTGCAAAACGGCATGATGGAGGAAGTGCAGCAGCTCCTGGATGCCGGTGTGGAAGCGGATGACCTGATCTATTACGGATTGGAATATAAATACCTTACCTTGTATCTTACCGGAAAGTTGACCTATCCGGAGATGGTGGAAAAATTGAATGTTGCCATTCATCAGTTTGCAAAAAGGCAAATGACATGGTTTCGTAAAATGGAACGGGATGGTTTTAATATCAGATGGCTTGATGCAGAACTTTCTCTTGATGAAAAGGCGGAAAAGATCAAAATATGGCTGAAAGAGGGAGCATCTCAACTGCAATAAAGTTGAAATAGCAGGTAAGGAAGAAATTATTGAGAAATTTAATATTGATTCCGTACAAATTCCTTTGATCGGGCATAATTTGCTTTGCATTATTGATTAAAATATTTAATTACAAGTATACTTATGAATCTCCGAGCGTAAAGGTTTTGAACCAGTATCTTATTCGACATATAATGCCAATCCTTTCAGGTATTCCCCTTCGGGATGATAAATGCTTACCGGATGATCTGCCGGTTGGGTAAGCTGGTGTAATATTTTTACCCTCCTGCCGGTATTGGCAGCAGCCGTGAATACGGTTTGCCGGAATACCTCTTTTGTGATCACCTGGGAACATGAAAAAGTAAAAATAATGCCTCCCGGCCTGACCATTTCAATTCCTTTCCGGTTCAGTTTCTTATACCCTTGTATTGCATTGTCCAATACATTTTGGTGTTTTGCAAAAGCTGGAGGATCAAGAACGATAAGATCGTATTTGTGATATGATTTTTCAAGAAACTTGAAAGCTTCTTCCGCAAAAGCCCTATGGCGGTTATCTCCCGGAAAGTTGAGTTCGACATTCCGGTTGGCCAGCTCAATGGCTTTAGCCGAAACATCGACCGAATCTACTGACCGGGCACCGCCGCGCATAGCGTAAAATGAAAATCCTCCGGTATAACAGAACATATTCAACACATCTTTATCTTTCGCGTACATCTCCAGAAGACGGCGATTCTCCCGCTGATCAATGAAAAAGCCGGTTTTCTGTCCTTCCAGCCAATCGACATGAAAATGGAGCCCATTTTCATGTGCGATGAATTGCTCGGCTTTACCGTATAAGTATCCGTTTTTCGGTTCGATATTCGCTTTATAGGGAAGGGTAGATTCCGATTTATCGTAGATGGCTGTAATTTTATTGCCCATCACTTCCGACAGTGCTTTGGCAATTGCTTCCCGCTCCAGGTACATCCCTACAGAGTGAAATTGTACAACGGCCACACCCGCGTAATAGTCAACAACTAACCCTGGTAAATCGTCTCCTTCGCCATGGATAAGCCGGTAAACATTATTTGTAAGTGAATTGGCGAGTCCTGCAGTATGACGTAGCCTGTATGCCTGGGCGATTTTTTCCGTCCAAAAACGATCGTCGATGTCCCGTTCTTCAAAACTCAATATCCGTACTGCAATAGAACCGATCTGATAGTGACCGATAGCCAGAAACATTTTCTGAGAGTCATATACCTTGACAAGATCTCCTTCTTGTATACCTGCATCGATCTTTGCAATGGCTCCCGAGAAAATCCAGGGATGGTATCGGAATAACGATTTTTCTTTGCCGGCTTTTAGGATAATCTGACGCATAGATTCTGTATTTTAGTGAACAGGCAAAAGTAACTATTTTTATTTATGAATTTTGAGAGTTTTGCCAGTGAGATGATATTTAAACAAAATTTATTAACTTGAAATTGTTTTAATTCATAATAATTTTTAACTTGCATAAAAATCAATATGGTGTAATCTTAATAAGTGCTCAAAATGAATATCAGGACTTATAACACCTCGGAAGGTGCTTTACGGGCTCTTTCGGATCGATTGATCTCGTTAATGCAAGCAAATAACACAAGGCCTTTTCATTTGGCTTTATCAGGTGGCGAAACCGCTCAAATGCTTTTTAAAGTATGGCGTGAGGAGTATCGCGACAAGATTAACTGGGATACATTGCGTTTTTATTGGGTAGATGAACGGTGCGTAGATCCCGGTAACAATCAAAGCAATTTTAAATATGCCGATGAATTGTTGTTTTATCCGTTAGGAATTCCAGCCAATCATGTACATCGTATTTTTGGCGAACAGGCTCCGGAGCTTGAAGCGGAACGTTATTCCGAGCATGTGAAATGGGAGCTTCCCGGATATGCAAACTTTCCACGTTTTGATTGCATTATTCTTGGAATAGGTAATGACGGACATGTTGCTTCCATTTTTCCGGCTATTCCGAAATTGCTCACGGATAATAGGTGTTATGCGGTAGCAAGTCATCCTGTTACCGGTCAGAAACGTATTACAATGACCGGGGTACTTATTCTGAGAGGCAATGAATTATTGCTTCCTGTGATAGGATTTGCCAAAACCGATATTTTAAGGCGTGTGGTGGGTGAATTGCGCCTGAGAAAACCGGTCTCTCCGGCTGCTTATGTTTTATCGCATGCGATCTCGGCAACTATTTATACTAATTGTAAGATAGAGTGATATCGATTTTAGATTCATTATTATTTTATTTTATCAGCCAGCCATGTGAATTCGGTTAGCATAGGTTCTATAGTGGTAATCGCTTTTTCTTCATTGTAAGGACGACCTTCTTCGTTGAACTCCGCTTCCGTGTTGGTGAAAGTGCACAGAACGGGAGCGACAACGGCACCGATTTTCAGGAGTATGGCTTGAAGCGCCTGAATGGTTGCAACACCAGGAACTCTTCCTATAGTTGATGAAACGATGGTTACCGGTTTATGCTTCCATTCTTTGAAATAAACGTCGATAATATTTTTTAATGAAGCAGGGAAACTGCCGTTGTATACCGGAGTGACAATGATAATTCCTTCGGCTTTTGTGAATTTTTCCGTGAAGTCCTTTAGTTGTTTTGACGGCCGCTGTTGAAATACCAGGCGCTCGTTAAAGAGTGGGAAATCGTATTGTTTCAGATCCAGCAGTTCTACTTCAATCTGCATACATTTTTCAATATACTGTTTCAGGAAGATAGCTACCCTGTGGCTGATTCTACCATCCCGGACACTGGAAGAAATAATGGCGATGCGTTTCATTTTATATATACCTTTTGAGTTATAGACTATCGTATACAGATCACTTGTCCCATGGACTTATAAAAACAGCTGATTTTACGGATGGATCCGATAAAAGTTGGAGATGTATTCAAACAAGCGGGTGTCAAACAAAAAAGGGAACCTTTTCTGATTCCCTTTTTTA
Organism: Marinifilaceae bacterium; assembly: GCA_031553705.1. Classification (GTDB taxonomy): domain Bacteria; phylum Bacteroidota; class Bacteroidia; order Bacteroidales; family Marinifilaceae; genus JAVBLD01. The sequence continues at coordinate 15,268 of JAVBLD010000005.1, forward strand.
TTATTTCTTTTACTTGGCGAGTAGTTCTTTGGCTTTATCCAAAATAGTAGTATCGTCAATCTCGACAATCCCCCCGTCAGGACCTTGCTCAAAATGCAGACCAACAGTTTTACCGCTATCGTAGTTATCGCCACCGAAATAATTACGAACGGTTTCTACATCGAGTCCCAGATCGTTAGCAATTTTTTGCATACTTCCGGGGGGGAGCATGTCTTTAATTTTTCTCAGCTCGTTAAAAGTTATCATCGCAGTCATATCTCAAAAATTTAATAGTTATTCACTGGAATAAATGTAGAACTTAATTTTGGAATAAACAAATAAAATATTTTAGGAAAAATATAATAGGCAGATTGAATAAGAGTTTCGTTTTAATCAATTGGTATCTATGTAATTATGTGACTAGTGTTTGTGAAAAGATGTTTTTTTATTTTACCCGTTGCTTTTTTTTATACTTTTGCAAGACAATAGACGGACTGCGTAAAAGAGTATTGCTATCACATTTATGTATATTTCTGTCAGGTGATGTCTTATACTATTAAATTCCATAAGAATGAATTTTAATGAATTAAATATAAGTAAACCCATTCTGAAAGCACTTGAAGAGGCTGGCTTTGAAAATCCTACTCCTGTTCAGGAGCAGGTATTTCCGGTTATACGATCTGGTAAGGATATCATTGGGATAGCACAAACCGGAACGGGAAAAACGCTTGCTTATCTCATACCAATGCTGATGCAGTTACATTATGCACAAGGGAAATATCCCCGGGCACTGGTTGTTGTTCCCACCCGGGAGCTGGTGGTACAGGTGTGCGAGAGTGTTGAATTGCTTACGGAATATATGGATATCCGCTGTATCGGGATATATGGGGGAACAAATATTCGTACACAACAGGAAAATGTGTATGCGGGTGTAGATATTCTGGTGGCGACTCCCGGTAGGTTTATGGATATATATATGAACGGAATTATCCGTACGCCACAGATTAAAATGGTTGTGGTAGACGAAGCGGACCGGCTGATGGATCTGGGATTTCTGCCTCAGTTAAGTCGTATTCTGGATGTTATTCCGGAAAAGCACCAGACACTTCTTTTTTCGGCAACCTTCTCCGAAGCGGTAGCCAATATGGCCGATCGGTTTTTGATAAATCCTGTCCGGATAGAAGTGGTGCGCCAGGCAACCCCCGTGGAACATGTAATCCAGTTTCGGTATGATCTTCCAAATCTGATGACTAAGATAAATTTGTTGAAAGTCCTGCTAGAAGACCGGGAGCACTATACACGGGTGATGATCTTTACCGAAACCAAAAAAAATGCAGACCGGATTGTCGAACAATTGGCTGATTATTGGAAGGATGAACTAAGTATTATCCATTCCAATAAGGCTCAAAATACCCGTTTGAATGCCTTAAAAGCGTTCAAAGAAGGAAAATCGAGGATATTGGTGGCTTCGGATGTAGCTGCCCGTGGTATTGATGTTCAGGATATATCACATGTCATCAATTTTGATATACCGGCGTTGCCTGAAGAGTATGTACATCGTATCGGTCGTACCGCCCGTGCCGGAAAAGAGGGTACGGCAATTAGTTTTGTGTCGGAGAAAGAAGAACCGCGTATCGGAGCAATCGAACAGTTGATTGGCCAGCAAATCATCCGGGAGCAATTGCCAGCTGGTTTAAAGATCTCTGAGATCTTATTGGATGAGGAAAAAGTGCAAACTGCCAATATTGTTTATCAGAAAGGCAGGCCTTCGGGAGGAGGAGCTTTCCATGTCAAATCGGCTAAAAACCAGAAAACTCCTAAAAAAGTGCGGAAGGACAGGACAAAAGAGGGGAGGGTAAAGTAAATTTCCGGATTTCCGGGTCAATTTATTTCTGCTTTTATTGCTTTAAGTATCAGATCTACTTTAATATCGGAGTGGATATACTGTTCAAGGATCTTTTTTGCCAGTTCGCCGGCGGTTGCCGTAGGATCGCACTCTGTCGAAGCAGTATTGATTAGTGTGATGATATTATCTTTAAAATGAGAGGTCATTACCCATGAATCCTCGCTCAAATAAAGTTGCTGCGACAAGTTGTATTCAAACTCATTACGGATTTCACGGATCAGCAGAAGTTGATACTCCTTGCTGGTTAATGAAGGTGATAATGTTCTTGGAATCAGGGAATCAGGCTTCATTCGCTCTATGAAGAGTATGATCCGCTCGTAGGCCAGGAGTTTTAAGTTTAGAACAGTTTGAGTAATTTGCCCTTCGTTATATTGCGGCTTTTCCGCTGTATTGCTTGTGGATTGCACGTATTTTTTCACAAGGACCTCCAGTAAAGAGGTTATCCTGCGTAATAGCGGATAGAGCAGGAGTATAAATACGATTAGTGCAATCAGAAGGTAATCACTCGTTGTCATATTCATAATATTTGGATTGGTTTTTGCAAAGGTAAGAAATAATGGTTTATTCGGATCGCTTTTTCCTTTTCTTATATTCATATATTTTTTTCATTTAATTTTTTATATGTTTTTGGATTATATATCTTTGCGAAGACGTAGACTGTGAAAGATATGCTACCGGTAAATAGACTTTTCCTGAATATCAAGCGGCGTGATGAGTTTAATGTTTGAAACTCATCTGTTTTAGTCTTTAGAAAAATTCATTATATCCCTGAATTTTAATTCCACCTTACAATAATAATAAGCGGTTGAATTTGTATCTTGGGTGTTGTGCCTGAAAATTATATTAACGTTTTAAATACAATTGATTATGGAAATTCCATTTGCAGAATCGTATCGAATTAAGATGGTTGAAGCCATTCGTAAAAGTACCCGTACAGAGCGCGAACAGTGGATTAAAGAGGCAAAGTACAACCTTTTTAACCTGAAAAGTGATTATGTATTTATAGATCTTCTTACCGATTCCGGTACCGGAGCGATGAGTGATAAACAATGGGCGGCATTGATGCTGGGCGATGAGAGCTATGCCGGAGCGCGTTCATATTATAAGATGAAAGAGGCTATCAAAAATATCCTCGGTTTTGATTTCTTTTTGCCTGCCCATCAGGGACGGGCTGCTGAAAATGTGTTGTTTTCAACTATCATAAAAGAAGGAGACATCCTGCCGGGAAACTCACATTTTGATACAACAAAAGGACATATCGAGTTCAGAAAAGCGGTTGCCCTGGATTGTACGATCGATGAAGCAGCCGATACACAATTGGAGATTCCTTTTAAAGGCAATATCGATCCGGCTAAGCTCGAAACAGCATTGAAAAAATATCCGGCAGAAAAGATCCCTTGTGTGGTACTTACCGTTACCAATAATACGGCGGGTGGCCAGCCCGTTTCTATGGAAAATATCAAGACTGTTTCGGCACTTTGTAAAAAGTATTGTGTCAAACTGCTTTTTGATTCTGCCCGTTTTGCTGAAAACGCCTATTTTATCAAAATACGTGAGAAAGGATATGCTGATAAGACTATCAAAGAGATTGTAAAGGAGATGTACTCTTATGCCGATATCATGACTATGTCCGCTAAAAAGGATGCAATCGTAAATATGGGAGGGTTTGTAGCATTTAAAAGTGAGGAACTTTGGAAAAAATGCCAGATGTATTGTATTATGAATGAGGGATTTATTACCTATGGCGGGATGTCAGGCCGCGATATGAATACTTTGGCTCAGGGATTGGATGAAGGCACAGAGTTTGATTATCTGGAGTCCCGTATCAGCCAGGTGGCATATCTGGGTGCGAAGTTGGATGAATATGGCATACCTTACCAGCGTCCTGCAGGCGGACACGCCATTTTTGTCGATGCAAAAAAAATATTGACTCATGTGCCGAAAGAGCAGTTTATTGCGCAGACTCTTGGTGTGGAGTTATATCTGGAAGCAGGTATCCGTGGCGTGGAAATCGGCGCTATCCTAGCCGACCGTGATCCAGTGACCCGTGAAAACCGCTATCCCGCATTGGAGTTGTTGAGATTGGCAATACCTCGTAGAACGTATACCAACAATCATATGGATGTGGTTGCCGCAGCCCTGAAAAACGTGTATGACAGAAGAGAGAGGATTACAAAGGGCTATGTGATTACCAAAGAATTTCCGATCATGCGCCACTTTACGGTGGAGCTTGAACCGGCTAAGTAAGTAGAAAAGGGACTAAAAAGTTAAGATACCTTGCTTGAGAATTGAATATTTGGTTTCGTTCTCAGATAGGAATCCGGATAAGACGAGGAATACCAAATACTTTTTAGTCCCTTTTTATTAATAATTGGTGAATCCGTTTCTGAATATACCGGACTGTGAGGTGGGGACAAGGATGCCTGAAAACCTGAGAATATTGCCGTTCATCGGATGGACCGATGCACTGGCATAATTGCTGCTGCTGGTTAATTCTATAACGATTTGGGCATTTAGCGTAATATCGCCTACATGGAAAGAGTAGGTAACGCTTCCCTTTTTTTCCGTATCGGTTCTCATTTTTGAAGGAATACCTTGTATGGTAATACTTCCGACTCCGCTCGTGCCAGCAATACCGTCGAATGCCAGTTGTATATATACGATGTCCCCTTTAAATTGGATAAAATTGGCATTGTCCGATACCGGAATGGATGCACCCCGGCGGCCATACACGGTGTTGGCCATTAGAACCCAGTTGCTATCCTGTAATGCTGTTTTTGCCGCTTCAAAAGCCGCATCATCAGCTAACTCTTTGGCTTGACGCTGCTGATCTTTTTTTATCTGTCGCAGCTCTTTCGGAGTCAATGTCTCCGATGAAGCGGTGTCCTGAAAGTGTTTCTTTATCGATTTCGCCTGGCTCTCCATGACAGATAGTGTAAAAATCGAAATAAGCAGTAAAATAATTGACCGTCCCATGATAAATTGTGAATTATGAATTTTTATCCACAGAATAAATACAAAAAATTCATAGATAGATGCAGGTCCATAGGAGTTTTGAATTGACCCTTGATTTTAATTCAATCTTATAGTCCTGATTTTTATCGTCGTCCAGCAGAGGTAGTGTAAGCTTGCTACTGTCTTTGTTTATCAATAAAATGTCACTCTCACACTTCTTTTATTCATTTTCTCCTCCTTTCCATTCTTAAATTTCTGGTTTAAAATTTCTGGTTTTTTATGTACGGAGTATCGGATTTTGGAGTTTGTATTCCGTATTTTAAAAATAACGAAATAATATATACAATATTTATTTGCCATAGAGCCACTTATAAACAAATTGAGTAAATTTGCCAAAAATGAGTATATGATCGATCAAGGAATAATTTGTGCTATTTCGACGGCTTCCGGTATAGGGGCTATCGCTGTCGTGAGATTATCGGGTGAAGGATGTATCGCTCTGGCGGATATGATTTTTGTATCTCCGTCGGGGAAAAAACTGGTATTTGCAAAACCGAATACCGTTCATTTTGGGCAAGTCATTGAAGAAGGTGAATTGATAGACGAGGTGCTTGTTACGGTTTTTCGTGCTCCTCATTCATTTACCGGTGAAGAGTCGGTTGAGATATCCTGTCATGGATCCCTTTATATTCAACAACGATTATTGCAATTATTGGTCCGTTGCGGAGCGCGGCTTGCTGTTCCGGGGGAATTCACACAACGGGCGTTCTTGAATGGTAAGATGGATCTTTCCCAGGCAGAGGCTGTGGCCGATTTGATCTGTTCTTCATCGGCCGCCGCGCATAAAATGGCGTTGAATCAGATGAAGGGCGGTTTTTCAGCAGAGCTGGCCGAACTCCGGACAGATTTGCTGCATATCACTTCTTTGCTGGAGTTAGAACTTGATTTTTCGGAAGAAGATGTGGAGTTTGCCGACCGTGCGGAACTCTGTCACATTGCAGAACAGATCCGGACATTGCTGATCTGTCTTTGCCAATCTTTTTCTTTGGGAAACGTTATTAAGAATGGAGTACCTGTGGCGATTGTCGGAAACACCAATGTCGGAAAGAGCACCTTGCTCAATACCCTTTTGAAAGAAGACCGGGCTATCGTATCAGACATTGCCGGAACCACCCGCGATGCAATTGAAGATGTGATCACTCTGAATGGAGTTATGTTCCGTTTTATTGACACCGCTGGTATCCGCGCGACTGATGATAAGGTTGAGAATATCGGTATCGAACGTACATTTGCAAAGATCGGGCAGGCTAAAGTAGTAATGTTGCTGACTGATGTAAGTGGTGGTATCAAACATTTTGAACATGAATACCGTCAGGTTATTGAAAAAGTCACACCGGATACAAAGGTGCTGCTTATATTAAACAAAGCCGATAAGATCGACAATATGGATGAAATACAACATACGATACAATCATATACCTCCGGAGAGAAGATCATTGCCATTTCGGCTAAAACCGGCTATCATGTTGAGGAGCTGATTGAGGAACTGGTCCGTACTGTCAATCTGCATGCTCTCAATGTCGGTGATGTTATCATCAGCAACGTCCGTCATTATGAGGCCCTTTCACACGCCCTCCATGCGATCGACCTTGTCCTACAGGGCCTACAGTCTCATCTCAGCGGCGAATTTATTTCTCAGGATATCCGCGAATGTCTTCATTATATTGGCGAAATAACTGGTCATATTTCATCTGATGAGGTGTTGGAAAATATTTTTAAGAATTTCTGCATCGGAAAATAACCCCTCTAACCAACCATAAATCAAAAATAAATAAAATTCTAATTATCAATAAATTACATTTATTTTGTTGATAATTTTTCTATCGTTCTTTATTGTTTTATATGGATATTTTGCGTATTTTTGTACCGCATTTGTACCACGCTTAATGTGAGCATGAAATACAAATCCTAAGTTGTGTAGTAATTTTACAAAGAATTACAAACACAAACAAAGATTGACAAAAAATTACAGCAAATATATCCAAAGTATAAGCAATAGATGACGGGAAAATTTGAATATAAAAAGATTTGCCAATTTTGCGG
>JAVBLD010000039.1:0-16268 GCA_031553705.1 Marinifilaceae bacterium
GTAGAGGCATCCTCGATAGACTGCTTGCTTCCGGCAAAATCAATAAAGACTTTATCACCAGCCTTATGCTCCAGGTGCATGATGGGGCGAGATTGCTGTTCATAACGCTGGATGTAACCGTTGAAGCGGGAACGGCCATAGGGCTTCCCCAGTTCCCATACGGCCCCGACCACATTTCATGGCCTGCTTTGGTCGAGATTATGATCTCATCCCGGTAGAGCCGTAATCCTCTCCCGAAGATAAGCCCGAAAGATCTTTCTGCTGCCCCGGGAGGAGGCCCATAATTGTTGGCCAGGTCAAAATGGGTGATTCCATGATCAAAGGCGGTATATACCATCTGGGCCGCCTCTTCAAAAGAGTCGCCCGCGCCAAAGTTGTGCCACAATCCCAAAGAGATCGCCGGTAACTGCAACCCACTCTTTCCGCAATAACGGTAAGACATTCCTGCATATCTATCCCCGGCAGCCTGACAAAATTCCATGTAAAACAATATTTAAAACCGGTTGTCGTATCCTGTTTTTTGTCATTATAACCCACCGTTACCATTTTTCCGAGAGCATCGTTTTTAAAAACATGATATTTGCCGGCGTTCGGTGGTTTTTCAATTCATTGGCCATAAATTCAAAATGTTTTCGGGTGTGTTCGAAAAAGGTTTGAAATCCGGGGCAAAGGTAGGATATGTACTCCCCATCCCGGTTCCGAACAAAACGGTTTTTCGGACAATCACCGCCGCAAGCTATCAGATAAGGGCAATCACCGCATTGCTTTGACAGGGTGTCTTGCTTACGTTGCTCAAAAAAGAATTGTTTGTCGCTTTTAGCCAATATGGCAATATCTGTATCGAAAATATTACCTAAACGATATTCCGGAAAAACAAAATGATCACAGCAAAAAGCATCGCCGTTATGTTCGATAGCCAACGAACAACCGCAGTATCCGGCCATCGAGCACAAGCTTGGGATCTGATCCACATAAGCAGCCAGCGTATTGTCAAAATAGTTCACATAGCAGGTACCGACATCCGTTTTCACCCACTTATCAAAAATCCGGCAAAGGAAATTACCCCAGTCAGAAGCATCCACATTTTCGCGCATCACAGCAGCTTTTTTCGAATATTCGCCTGTTACGATTGAAAACTGCTCCGACTCATCTTCGGCAATCCGCTCGACAATTGGCGAAAACTGCATATATTTGCTGCCGAGTTCTTTTAAAAATTCATAAACGGCCACCGGATGCCTGCTATTGGAAGCATTGACCACCGTCATCGTATTAAACTCCACTCCATGTTTCTTAAACAATCCGGCACATTCCACCACTTTTTCCCACGATCCCCTGCCATTGAGAAAGCGGCGGTGGTTATCATGGAATTTCTGAGGCCCGTCGACAGAGAGACCACACAGAAAACGGTTTGCAGCCAGAAACTCCGCCCATTCGTCATTAATCAATGTCCCGTTGGTCTGGAAAGAATTGGCTATCTCTTTTCCATCGGCATAATAATTCTGGAACTCTACCACCTTTCTGAAATAATCCACGCCAAGCAATGTCGGTTCGCCTCCATGCCAGATAAACTCAGCCCGTTGTTGTGGCTGGGACACGATATAATCCCTGATCAGCTTTTCAAGCACCTCTTCGTTCATCCCGAATGAAGAGAGGGTAAATGTCTTTCCGGGATAAAGCGCATCTTTCTCCAGATAGTAGCAATAATCACAATCCAGATTGCATACCGGCCCGGCCACCTTGACCATCACCGAAAAAGGACGGCGAATTTTTCCCCGCTCTTTTTCAAATAAAAATGATGCCGCCAATGGTCTATTTTCCATTTCGTTTTCTTTTCTCTCAAAGGTAAAGAAAAATCGGGATATTCTGAAATACCCCGATTTTAATTTATTCATTGTCCTCCGTTTCCTGGTAAGCCTTTAACAATTCATCCTGTATTTCCGAAGGCACTTTTTCGTAAGCGGCAAACTTCATACTAAAGGTCGCCCGTCCTCCGGTGATCGAACTCAATGCTGTCGAATAGCGTTGCATTTCAGCTAAAGGTACCTTTGCCTTAATCTTCTGGAATCCGCTATCGGTGTCCATACCCATGATCAATGCCCGGCGGGTCTGTAAATCACCCATCACATCGCCCATATTTTCGTCCGGCACTAATACTTCCACATCATATACCGGTTCCAATACTTTTGGTCCCGCCTTTTTAAAGGCTTCGCTAAAAGCATGGCGACCTGCCAGGCGGAATGAAATTTCATTTGAATCTACCGGGTGCATCTTACCGTCATACACGCAAACACGGATATCGCGGGCGTACGAACCAGTCAATGGCCCCTCCTCCATCTTCTCCATGATTCCTTTCAGGATGGCTGGCATAAAACGCGCTTCAATCACACCTCCAACGATGCAGTTGTAAAACACCAGCTTCCCTCCCCACGGTAGCTCATGCTCCTCTTTATCTCTTACGGAAATTTTTGTATCTACCCCGTTAATCTTATACATTATAGGATCAGGCATACCTTCCACATAAGGTTCTATCACCAGATGCACTTCACCGAATTGTCCGGCGCCTCCAGACTGTTTCTTATGGCGATAATCGGCCTGTGCATATTTGGTTATCGTCTCTCTGTATGGGATCCTCGGCGCGTAATACTCGATCTGGATCTTATCGTTGTGTTCAACACGCCATTTGATTGTATTTAAATGGAACTCCCCCTGTCCCGACAAAATCATCTGTTTCAGCTCCTTGGAATACTCTACCAATAATGACGGATCCTCTTCATGATTGCGGTAAAGCACTTCGGCCATTTTTTCTTCATCGGCCTTGTTTACCGCCCTTACTGCTGTTCTATAGCGAGGGTTCGGATACTGTATCGCGGGAAATTTAAATTCACAATCCTTCATATTCAGGGTGTTACCATTCTTCGTGTTTTTCAATTTAACGGTAGCCCCTATGTCGCCGGCTTTCAATTCGGCCACTTTTGTCCGGTTCTTCCCGGCTACAGCGTACAACTGTGTCAGACGCTCCTTACTGCCGGTTGTCATATTAACCAGATCGTCACCTTCTTTTACCACGCCGGACATCACTTTAAAGTAGTTGACATCTCCAAGGTGCGGCTCGATGCTTGTATTAAATACAAAGATCGAAGCAGGTCCCTTTTCGTCATACGGAACAAGCTTTCCGTCCACTGTTTTTGAACCCGGCATTGCGGCTGCATTAGGAGCCACATTTACCAGAAATTCCATAAATCTTCTGACACACATATCCTTATCTCCGGAAGCACAAAAGATAGGGAACATATCCCTTGAAACCAATCCTTTACGTATACCGATACGCATCTCGTCCTCTGTCAGGCTTCCCTGCTCAAAGTAGAGCTCCATTAATTTCTCATCATTCTCGGCGGCGGCCTCGATCAACGCATTATGCAACTCCTCCGCTTTCTCTTTTTCACTATCCGGAATCGGCAACACATCCGGTTTTCCGCCTTCCGGTTTCCATTGATACATCTCCATCTTCAATACATCCACCACCCGGTTAAAACCAAGCCCCTGGTTTACGGGATATTGTACCAGCGCCGCCTTTTTACCGAAAGAGGCCTGAATCTGTTCTACGGCCTGTTCAAAATTGGCCTTCTCGTGATCCACCTGATTTACCATGAAAACAACCGGTTTAGACAACCTTTTGGCGTGTCGACTGATAATTTCCGTTCCAACCTCAACCCCTTTCACCGCATTCACCACCATTACAACCGTATCGGCAACATTCAGCGCAGAGATAACTCCACCGACAAAATCATCAGCCCCCGGGGTATCAATAAAATTCAGTTTCTGCTCCTTCCATTCCGCATATAATACTGCCGGAAATACGGAAGAACCATATTCCTGTTCAACCGGCCGATAGTCAGAGGAGGTGTTTTTTGCACCAACGGTACCTCTGCGCGGGATGACCCCGCCCTCGTACATCATCGCTTCTGCCAGGGTAGTCTTACCAGAACCGGCACTACCCACCAGAGCAATGTTCTTGATCTCGTTTGGATTGTAGGTTTTCATGATATCAGATTTAAATTATTTTACAAGAAGTTTATCCTTGTTTATTTTGTTACCAATAAACAAAACAACTTTAAATGCGGTCTTAAAAATAGAAAAGATTTATCAAAAATGCAACCGGCAATCTGTTTTTAATAAAGGACTAAAAATTAAAAATAGGGAACAGAAAACAGCAACAGCTATGGCGTTTTGGCAGAAGTTGTTAAATATCGTCAAACTCCGGACAGAATCGTCCAAAGAGTTGTATCTTTGAAAAGTTTGGTTCATTTTTTGAAGAGAATAGAAAGAAACATTAATTTTTAAAATCACTATGGAAGAAACAACAACCATGAATCCCAACCTTTGGATTTGGGTTATTTTTATCGGATTTACCCTTTTAAGCTGGTTAATCAGCAATCAACTGAAACGTCGTTTTGAAAGATACTCCAAGATACCGACAGCAAATGGCATGACAGGACGCGATGTTGTTGAGAAAATGCTCAGAGACAATGGAGTTACGGGAGTGAAGATCGGAAGTGTGGAAGGAAAACTCAACGACCATTACAATCCGGTAAACAAAACGATAAACCTTAGTCATGAAGTATATCACGGAAACAGTATTGCTGCTGCTGCCGTGGCCGCCCATGAGTGCGGCCACGCATTGCAACATGCAAAAGCCTACAGTATGCTGCAACTCCGCTCGAAATTGGTACCGGTCGTAAGCTTTGCTTCTCAATGGATGCAATGGATCCTGCTGGCAGGGATTATCATGGTCAACGCTTTCCCGGAGTTGTTATTGGCCGGTATTATCCTTTTTGCTACTACCACGCTTTTCAGTCTTGTCACTCTGCCGGTAGAGATTGATGCGAGCCACCGCGCCCTCGCCTGGTTAAGAAATTCGGGGATCACCACCTATGAAACCCAGGATAAAGCATACGATGCACTGAAATGGGCTGCCTACACCTATGTAGTCGCCGCGCTCTCTTCACTGGCAACATTGCTGTATTATATTATGATATATTTAAACAGAAGGTAATCGAATGTCGAAATATAGTTCAAAAAACAGCTACGATTTTGTAGCTGTTTTTTGATGCGGTATATCAAAACCTAAAATAGCTTTTTGCATTATAATAGGATATATTCTCTACCATTTCACCTATAAATTCGATTTCCTGATGCGGTAAAACTCCTTTCTCTATATCTTTTCCCAATATATTGCAAAGCAAACGGCGAAAATATTCATGCCTTGGAAAAGAAAGAAAACTTCTCGAATCGGTCAACATACCGACAAAATGGCTCAACAGACCTAAGTTTGACAGGGCGTTTATCTGTTTTGTCATTCCGTCCATCTGATCGAGAAACCACCAGGCAGCGCCATACTGCATCTTTCCGATTAATATACCGTCATTAAAATTATAAGCCATTGTTACCATCACCTCCGTGTCTTTCGGATTAAGGTTGTAAAGAATTGTCCTTGTCAAGTTTCCGGCCTTATCCAACCGGCTGAAAAATTTCGACATTGCGTCCGCCAGCGAAGTATCCGCGATCGAATCGCACCCGATATCCGCTCCCAAACGGTCGAATAGACGGCGGTTATTATTGCGTATCGCGCCGACATGAAATTGTTGTACCCATCCCATCTCATGATTCATCACGGCCAAATGATACAACATTCCGGCCTTAAAAACAGCCCTTTCGGAAGCGTTCAGCGGAATCCGGGCCAACAGCCTTTTAAACAGCACCTTCAATTCTTCTATTGTAAAATCAGCATCCGGGAATTCATTTAATCCATGGTCGGAAAGCCGGCATCCCAGCAGAGCGAAATAACGCTGCCTTTTTCTTAATGCTTTTAACAAATCTTCAAAACTACAAATATCCACATCTGCGACCTCTCCCAATCTGCCAATATAATTACAGTAGTTTTTCACATCTTCTACAGCCATCACTTTATCAGGCCTCCATGTCGGCAGCACTTTTATCCGAAATCCGTCATCCGCTATCTTCCTATGATACTCCAGCGAATCGACCGGATCATCTGTAGTGCACAATACCTCCACATTCATCCTCTTCAACAATCCCCGCGTCGAAAACGCCTTATCCCGGAGCTTCTCATTACACTCCTGATAAATCCGTGCGGCACTATCCGGCTTCAGTAAACAGTCTATATCAAAATAACGCTTTAGCTCCAGATGAGTCCAATGGTACAACGGATTACGCATTGTATAAGGTACCGTTTGTGCCCAAGCGGCAAATTTTTCCTGATCGGTTGCATTCCCGGTAACATATTTCTCCTCTATACCATTAGCACGCAAAGCCCGCCATTTATAATGATCTCCTCCCAACCAAAGCTCCGTTATCGATTCAAATTGATAATCCTCTGCTATCAATTGCGGATTCAAATGATTATGATAATCTATAATAGGCATCTTCTCCGCATGGGCATGATAAAGCTCAACCGCTTCTTCATTCTCAAGCAAAAAACGGTCATGTATAAAAGATCTCATGATACGTTAAATAAAAGGTACAGAGTACAAGATACAAGAAGATTTTTGTCACTCATAACTCATAATTTATAACTCATAATTCCAGGCTCCGCCCGATGCCCAGTTCCAGTCCCCTCAGTTCGGCTAATCCTCTCAACCGGCCGATTGCCGAGTACCCGGGATAAGTCTTCTTTTTCAAATCGTCCAACATCTGATGGCCATGGTCGGGTCGCATCGGGAAAGAGACTTTGTTCTTATTCATCACTAACACCAGGTTTTTGACAATCGCATACATATCGATGCTTCCTTCCAAATGGTTCGCTTCATAAAAGTTCCCCTCCTTATCCCGTTCGGTACTCCTCAAATGCACAAAGTGGATCCGGTCGCCCAATTCTGCTGCCATTACTGGCAGATCGTTATCCGCATGCACGCTAAATGAACCGGTACAGAAACACAGTCCATTCGATCGGTTGGGTACAGTCTGTGTCAACTTTTCAAAATCGACACGGGTTTTCAGTATACGAGGCAAGCCCAGCAAGGCATAAGGAGGATCATCCGGATGGATGGCCAGCCGTACTCCCACCTCATCCGCCACCGGAGCCACCTCTTTCAGGAACTCTATCAAATGGCTGCGTAGCTGCTCCTCATCAATACCCCGATACGATGCAAGACCTCTTCTTATCACATCCAACGTAAAATTTTCGTCCGAACCCGGCAATCCCATCATCAGACTCTCGGTCAACACCTTTTTATCCGCCTCACTCATCACAGCATACTTTGCTTTTGCCCGTTCTATCTCTTCTGCGGTATAATCCACCTCCGCACGCTCCCGCCGGAGAATAAACAGATCAAAGGCAATGAATGCCGCCCGTTCGAACCGGAGAGCTTTCGAACCGTCCTCTACCTCATAAGCTACGTCGGTACGGGTCCAATCCAGTATCGGCATAAAGTTATAGGTCACCACCATAACACCACAACGGGCCAAATTGCGAATGCTCTGCTTATAATTTTCAATATGCAGTTTATAACCTTCAGCCTGCGTCTTGATCTGTTCGCTGACAGGCAAACTCTCCACCACCGGCCAGGTTAAGCCGGCAGCCTCGATCATCGCTTTTCTCTTTTGAATCTCTTCCACCGGCCACACTTCTCCGGGAGCAATATGATGCAACGCCGTGACTACTCCGGTCGCCCCCGCCTGTCGAATATCCGGCAGACTCACGATATCATTCGGGCCATACCATCGCCACGTCTGCTCAAATCTGTATATCGTCTCCATCCTTAAAACATTAAAATCAATATTTTATATTATACGGACAAAACGGGAAATTTACTATACTCCGCTGAAAACACTAAATCCGCCATCTACCGGTAATACGGTACCGGTAACGAACTTCGAAGCATCGCCAGCATAAAATAGTACGGCCCCATTCAGCTCATCCGGATTGCCAAGCCGCCCGAACGGAGTGGCACGGATCACATCTTTCGCCCGGTCGGTATAAGAACCGTCCGGATTGGTCATCAACGCTCGGTTTTGTTCGGTGATAAAGAATCCGGGGGCGATCGCATTTACCCTGATCCTTTCCCCGATCTTTTTCGCCATTTCAACCGACATCCAGCGGGTAAAATTATCGATCGCCGATTTTGCCGCCGAATAGCCAACAACTCTGGTAATCGCGGACTGGGCAGCCATCGAAGATATATTTATGATCGATCCGCTTTTCTGCTTTGCCATCTGGCCAGCAAAAACCAAAGTAGGCAAGACTGTACCAGCCAGATTCAGATCCATCACTCCTTTAAAAGCATCCATATCCAGATCGAACACGGTCTGGTCGGGCCTGATCGTGGCGCCCGGCATATTTCCGCCGGCAGCATTGATCAATATATCAATATGTCCCCACCTGGACACCACCTCTTCCCTTGCCCGGGAAAGGGACTCTCTATCCAATACGTCCGCCTGGCAGAAGCAGGCTTTGGCGCCCATTGCAGACAGCTGTTCCGCTAATGGTTCGCCCTTCTCCTTCCGTCGTCCGACAATCGCGACATGAACACCGCATTCCGCCAAACAAACTGCCATCGAACTCCCTAGTACTCCATAGCCGCCGGTAATGACAGCTACCCGTCCTTTTAAGTTCATCAATTTATCTATCATATCACTATTTATGCAAAGACCACGGATCAAAGATCGGTAATCGGTTTATATTTGGGCACCAGGCACTTCATGACAACCCAAGCTACCACATAAGCCACCGCACAGAAAGCAAACATGATCGTATAGCCGGTCTCAATATGTCCCTGCACCTGATAATGATCAAACAACCAGCCTCCCGTTTTGGACACCAGTACGCCCCCCATACCTCCGGCCATTCCGCCGATCCCGGTAACAGAAGCTACTGCTTTTTTCGGGAACATATCGGATACCGTCGTAAAGATATTAGCCGACCATGCCTGATGGGCAGATGCCCCGATACCGATCAACAGGATCGGAAACCAATAAGTGATTGTGCCCAAGGGCTGAGCTGCAAGTACAACCAATGGGAACAAAGCAATGACAAACATTGCCGTCATCCGGGCCTGGTAAACCCCCATCCCTTTTTTGATGAAAAATGCAGGGAACCAGCCACCGCCGATACTTCCGATCATCGTCATACTATATAAAACGGTCAGAGGAAGCATGATCCCTATTCCTTCAATTCCGTACTGCGCTTTCAGGTAAGCCGGTAGCCAGAACAGGAAAAACCACCACACACCGTCGGTCATAAATTTGCCGAACGTAAACGCCCATGTCTGACGGTAAGTCAATAATTTAAACCAAGAGACCCTTTCGGTTTTACCGGCAGAAATCGCGGCAGCCTCCACCTCCTGCTCGTCCTTGTCGCTATGAATATAATCATATTCGGCTTGGGTAAGTTGCTCTTTTGCACGCATTGCCTTAGGGGAATCATACAACCAGAACCAGAAGATCAACCAGATAAACCCGATTCCTCCCACAATAATAAAAGTAGTTTCCCATCCCAGATGGCTCGCGATCCAGGGCACGGTGAGCGGAGCAAGAATCGCCCCGATGTTCGCTCCCGAATTAAATATCCCGGTAGCCAGCGAACGCTCCTTTTTCGGGAACCACTCCGCAGTGGTCTTTATCGCCGCCGGAAAGTTTCCCGCCTCCCCGACTGCCAGGACAAAACGGCCAACCATAAATCCAAGTATCGACAACGGCAGTACGATGCCGAAGATACCTAATACCGGTGCAACAGCACCCCCTAACGTCACTGCAAAAGCATGGACCACAGCTCCCAATGACCAGAGAATCAATGCCCAGGCATATCCTCTCTTGGTGCCGGCCCAGTCAATAAAACGGCCGGCAAACAACATCGCAATAGCATACGTGAATTGAAAAACGGCAGCAATGTCCGCATACTGGCTATTTGTCCACCCGAACTGCTCCGATAAAAGAGGCTGCAATAAACTCAATACCTGCCGATCCAGGTAGTTTATCGTGGTTGCAAAAAAAAGCAAGCCACATATCGTCCACCGGTATTTACCGATCTTTTCGTTTATTTCGTTAAATTTACTCATGGAAAAAATATTAAAATAATTGATCATCCGCACCTTGCTTCGCAAATGACCGTAAATACAATAAAATCTACCGGACTAACCGCGCACTTTAGCTACGATAGCCAACGTATCCTTACACATTTCGGTAATTCGCATCCACTCCTTGGCTGCAATAACCTCTTTAGGAAAAAGATTGGAGCCTATTCCGACACAGGCAACGCCTGCTTTAAACCATTTGCCCAGGTTCTCTTCGGTCGGCTCCACTCCTCCGGTAACCATTATATTGGTCCACGGCATCGGAGCCTTTATGCTTTTAACGAACGAAGCTCCCCCCACATTATCGGCCGGAAATACTTTGATAATTTCAGCGCCCAACTCTTGGGCATTGCCGATCTCGCTGACTGACCCGCATCCCGGAATATAAGGGATCTGACGGCGATTGCAAACTTTAAAGATATCGGGATTCAACAAAGGGCTCACTACAAAATTCGCTCCCAGTTGGAGATATAGCGAAGCTGTACCGGCATCGACAACCGTACCGACACCCAGTATCATATCAGGGCAAACCGTAGCAGCCCACGTTACCAGTTCACCAAAAACCTCATGAGCAAAATCACCGCGATTGGTAAACTCAAACACTCTTATCCCGCCGTCATAGCATGCTTTCAACACACTTTTGGCAATGTCGTTATCTTCATGATAAAACACAGGAACCACGCCAGTCTCTGTCATCACCCGGCAGGTATATATTTTTGAGAACTTTGCCATACTACTTGGGCTGTTTACCGATATAAGCCAGGATACCGCCATCTACATACAAGATATGTCCATTGACAAAATCGGACGCGGCAGAAGCAAGAAAAACAGCCGGTCCCTGCAAGTCTTCGGTTGTCCCCCAACGGGCAGCAGGGGTTTTGGCAATAATAAAATCATTGAAAGGATGACCCGGCTCACGCAAAGGAGCCGTCTGAGGCGTAGCAATATAGCCCGGACCGATACCGTTAACCTGGATATTGTATTCCGCCCATTCGCAGGCCAGGTTCCTGGTCAACATTTTCAATCCCCCCTTCGCCGCAGCATAAGCCGAAACAGTCTCACGTCCCAATTCGCTCATCATCGAACAGATATTGATAATCTTCCCCCCCCCCCTTCTTATCATAGCCGGAGCTACTGCCTTCGACACAATGAACGGGCCGTTCAGGTCAATATCGATCACCTGGCGAAAATCCCTGGCTGTCATCTCAATGGCCGGGATACGTTTAATAATCCCGGCATTATTGACCAGAATATCGATTACACCGACCTCTGAAGTAATTTTAGCGATCATTTCATTCACTTTCTCTTCATTGGTAACATCGCAAACATAACCATGAGCCGTGATCCCGTCCTCTTTGTATGCGGCAAGGCCTTTCTGTACCAGTTCCGCATCAATATCATTGAACACAATTGTCGCCCCCGCTTTGTGAAAAGCTTTAGCGATAGCCATACCTATACCGTAAGAAGCACCGGTAACAAGAGCGATCTTACCTTTTAATGAAAATTTATTTAACATAATATTTCGTTTTTATATTACACACTTATAACTTAACGGACAACCCGTCCCGAAGCATCGCCTTTAAGCAGGTTCTCCACCTCGGCGACCGTTACCATATTGAAATCACCGTAAATAGTATGCTTCAAACAAGAAGCCGCTACAGCAAATTCCAATGCTTTCCGGTCATCGGAAGGGTACATGATCAAACCGTAAATCAAACCGCCCATAAACGAATCGCCCCCTCCCACACGGTCGACAATATGAGTAATGTCATAACGTCTAGATTGGTACAGCTTTCCGTTGGCATATAAACAACCGCCCCATGTATTATGGTTGGCATTGATCGAACCACGAAGCGTAATAATCACCTTTTTAGCCCGGGGAAACCGTTTCGCCATCTGCACACAAACCGACTCAAATTCTGCGGCATCCACCTCTCCTCCGGTGTCTGTCACATCAAATCCTTCCGGTTTGATTCCAAATATCATCTCGGCATCCTCCTCATTCCCGAGAATCACATCACACCCTTCTACTAAGGCAGGCATCACCTCCGAAGCGTTTTTACCATATTTCCACAGGTTTTTCCGGAAATTCAGATCACAAGAGACGGTAACTCCAACGCGATTAGCCACCCGGATCGCTTCAAGGCAAACGTCTGCCGCTCCCTGGGATAGAGCAGGCGTAATGCCGGTCCAGTGAAACCATTGTGCATCGGCAAATATCTTTTCCCAATCCACCATTCCCGGTTTGATCTCTGATACAGCAGAATGAGCACGATCGTATATCACCTTACTAGCACGTGCCACCGCCCCCGTCTCAATGAAATATATCCCCATGCGTTCTCCGCCGTACAAAATATGAGAGGTTTCTACGCCATATTTACGCAATTCCATCACACACGATTTTGCAATGTCATTTTGCGGCAGACGGGTAATAAAATCGGCCGGTATTCCGTAATTAGCCAGCGAAACGGCAACATTAGCCTCTCCACCGCCAAATGTCGCGGTAAACTCCCCGGCTTGGGTAAAACGTTGGTATCCGGGAGTAGCCAACCGCAACATAATTTCCCCGAAAGTAACTACTTTTTTCATGGCGCTCCTATTTACTCTTTATTACTATTTCAAGAGGCAGATTCACCTTTACACTCTCCTTTTTCAACTCTTCGAACCACTTTTCCGGAGTCTCAAACCCATACCTGCTCCATGCGGTTCCGACGTAATAAATAAAAGGCTCTCCGGGTACATAATCGGCAATCAACAGTAGGTGACCTGCTTCGCTCACGATCCTCTTTGCTCCATCGGGGAAAATTACTCCTATAGCTGTGTGCCCATTATCAGTGCGGCTATCGTTGTTCTGAGGCTCCCAATAGCCTGCTAAACCGCGTTCTGCATCGATTAATGTATCTCCCGGCTGTCCCCGCAATACGATTCCGGCCGCTATCTCCATATCCGGCGTTGCCTGTTCGTATATATCCTCAATCTTATTAAAATAGGAATCGGCATCCAATGTTATCACCCGTGTTTCAACCACCTCTGCTTCCCCCGCCTTAAACGGAGCGTATGTCAACTTAAAACTGATCCGTAGAGGTCCGCAATCAAGGATCTGTTGAGTGATATAATTATTCCCCAAACATAGTTTTCCGTCCACATACGGCGCCAATGCTCCGGCACCAAGCGTGCGTCCCACTTTATAGCAATCCAGCCCATCTCCGTGATCTTTATGGTAATCGTTTTTTTTGTACCATGCATCGATAACCATGATACCCGGCTTTTTCAGCCACACATCTATCCCGTTGCTAATCTCGCCGGTCGCCTCCAAAGCCGGCCCGTACATCCGGTGCACGACAAGGTTATTCTCCCACGCAAAATCATCTTTACGCTCAGGCACCAAACGCCCGAATGCTTTCGTAGGATACTCCGCAGGCTGACCTATCTTAATCCGGTACTCCGCTTCCTGATTGGGTTGTACGGAAGCCTGAAAAACCAAACCGACCGGGTCGGTCCCTCCTTTATAAACCACCTGGCTGGGAAGCTCCGTTCCTTTTGCATCAAATACAACTACACGGGTCGGTTCTACGCCCGCCAAAGCACTCCTCAATTCACCCCACGATAATTCAACCGTCTCGTTCATCCGCTCCATTCCTGTCGGATTTTTTACGGAGACCATCACGTGTTGCTCTTTACATGCGATACATGCAACCAAAAACAACACCGGTATAATCATAATTCTATTCATAATAAAGTCGGATAAAATTTCAGTTATTCTGTTATTTTTTATCTTAATTCAGAGGTGGCGCACATGTCCATATCGCCATAATCCAGATTTTCTCCGGCCATCCCCCAAATAAATGTATAGTTACTAGTGGCACTGGCAGAATGAATTGACCAGACAGGAGAGATCACCGCCTCTTCGTTTTTCATCCAGACATGACGGGTTTCGTCTGCCTCTCCCATAAAATGGCAGACAGCCTGTCCTTCAGGCACCTCAAAATAGAAATAGGCTTCCATTCTGCGGTCATGCGTATGTGCAGGCATCGTGTTCCACACACTGCCCGGTCTCAGCTCGGTCATTCCCATTTGCAACTGGCAGGTAGGCAGCACCTGGCACACAAGCAGCTTATTGATCGTCCGTTGGTTACTCTCTTCCATACGTCCAGCCTCCACCACTACGGCATCTTTTTTTGTTATCTTACGATCAGGATAGGTCACATGCGCAGGGGCCGAATTAAAGTAAAAACGAGCCGGTTTTTTATCCTCTTTGCTCGAAAAAAATACCTTACGGTCACCCTTCCCAAGATACAAAGCCTCTTTATAGCCCAATTCGAAAACCACACCATCCACCTCTACTATTCCGGCTCCGCCGACATTAATAATTCCTAACTCCCGACGGTGCAAAAAACTGGGTGCCTTCAGCGGATCAATCGTGCCAAGCTCCAATTTTTCGACATAAGGCATCGCTCCTCCGACAATCAAACGATCGTACATCGTATATACCATGTTGATCTCATCTTCGGCAAACAGACGATCGATCAGAAACTCTTTTCTCAGACGAGTTGTATCATAACTCTTAGCATCTTCAGGATGAGATGCATGGCGTACTTCATAATTTATTTTCATAATAATATGTTATTGTATTTTATTTTAACGGTATCAGATCCCGAAGGACCAAAATCTTTGCAAATGATTCTCAATATATGTCATCCGGCATAAGATCAACTCTTTTTTGCAAGCGTCGAATCACGGATG
Source organism: Marinifilaceae bacterium (assembly GCA_031553705.1). Taxonomy (GTDB): domain Bacteria; phylum Bacteroidota; class Bacteroidia; order Bacteroidales; family Marinifilaceae; genus JAVBLD01. The sequence continues at coordinate 14,832 of JAVBLD010000039.1, forward strand.
ATCAATTCCGGTTCAAGCATAATATTTACCGCAGGCTCCCCGTTCAAACGATCGATTAACATCCGGGCCGCCTGTTGACCCATTTTTTTACTAAACTGATTGACGGAAGTTAAAGAAGGAGATATTAATGCATCCATCGGTTCATCCGCAAATCCGCAAACAGCAATCTCATCCGGAACTCTCACCCCATTCCGGATCAGTTCAAGCATACATCCCAATGCAACAAAATCACTGGTACAAAAAATAGCATCCGGCCTCTGTTTCATCTTTAACACCTGCCGGGCCATCATTACGCCCGCCTGTTCAGAGGTATCTCCGATAAATACCCAATCCTCCCCCGGTTCAATGCCGTGGCTCTGCATAGCCTGCATGTACCCCCTATACCTGTTATACCACACCGACACATGCTGAAAACCCGCATAATGGAAAATCCGCCTCCTCCCTTGTTCAAACAAATGCTCCACAACATGATAAGCCCCCCGGAAGTCATCTATCGTAACACTGCCTGCATTCACCCGGTCCGACATTCGGTCGAACAAGACAAGTGGAATACCACAGTCCTCCAGAGCGGTATAATGACTGTATTCTGACGTTCCAGAAGCAATCGACGCAATCACGCCATCCACCTTACCTCTTGATAAAGAGTTCAGTATCTTTTTCTCTCTTTCATACGATTCCCTGGATTGACAGATCAAAACATCATATCCTATCTTATAAGCCTCTTCTTCAATACCATCAATAGCGGAAGAAAAAAAATTGCGATGTATATTAGGTACGACAACCCCGATTGTATTGCATTTACCACGTTTCAGGTTGATCGCTACAGTATTAGGCCGGTAGTTCATCTCTTTGGCCACCTTTCTTACCATCTCTTTCATCTCAATGCTTATGGAAGAATGGTCGTGCAAAGCACGTGAAACCGTAGCACCGGACGTATTCAACGCCTTCGCAATATCATAAATCGATACTTTCCTTCTTTTTTTTTCCATGATTTTAATGCAATCGGTTGCACAAATATAAGTACGATTTTGTTAAAAACAATAAAAATCGACTTTTTTTTACCGATTAAATGCCTACTGCATGGAAAAGACTATGGATTACGGAGTCGGCAAATTTTACACATCCTGATAAACATTCTACCGATATTTGCAAAATATCAGAAATAGAAAAGTAAGTTATTGAAAATCAGAATGTGCGCGTAGTTTGTTTGGCAAGGCGGTTACGGATAAGTTACAGTTAAGTAACTATAAACCACAATGTTTTGCACTACTTCAAATAACTTAATACAAAGATACAAAAAGCCCTCGGATAAATGGCAATATTAGGAGAAATAGAGATAAGTATTTGGTAATTAGGTTTGTTTAGCGTCGTTTTGCTATGTTCTTCTTAGGGCTAAAATGGAAGAATAAAGCGTAGTTAAGCGAGAGTTTAGCCCCT
>JAVBLD010000031.1:0-20295 GCA_031553705.1 Marinifilaceae bacterium
GTAGAGGCATCCTCGATAGACTGCTTGCTTCCGGCAAAATCAATAAAGACTTTATCACCAGCCTTATGCTCCAGGTGCATGATGGGGCGAGATTGCTGTTCATAACGCTGGATGTAACCGTTGAAGCGGGAACGGCCATAGCCATCCGGGTGTTGTTCCATATATTCTTTATGAAGCATCTCACGGGTCACCCCTTTGCGCTTAAGGCGTTTACAGTAAGAAGGTAGTAACTTCTCCAAGTCGGCTTGGCGCATCGAAATGGGAACATCAGATGGCTTCTCATGAAACAGCTCGGCAAGTTCCGAATCACTTAACTCTAAGGCTTCTTCGTAACTTAGATCCAGTGTCTGGAACTTTTGGAGATACTTTTTAATAGTGTTGCGGGAAAGGCTGAGCATACTGCTCATCGCTTTAGTTCCCTTTCCTTGCGCGTAACAGCGCAATACCTGACGGATTTTTTGCATACTCGTTTGTTTGTTCGGCATAAATAGATTCCTTAAATTTTATTTAAAGAAACCGCTTTAAGACGGCTTACAAACAATTACTCAGGTACTTGTTTTGACGGGGTCAATTTCCGTTGGCGAAGGGGATCACTTTTAATTGGCGAAGGGGGGGTGGACTTTTATTCCAGAAGCCTGATAATGTAACGAAACGGGGATCCGGATTTTACCGGTACCCACTGTAAATAACGGTATATGTATGTTAGCCACTCCGGTATGCTGATCTACCGGAAGGTTGACACTTCGAACCAGGGAAGAAGCATCGGGAGATGGCGTGATTATTCTTGATTCCTGACCCCGGCTTATAGTCATCATAAGCGGTATCGAAATCAAAATAATACAAAACTTTTTTAAGATAGTAAGATTGTTCATGGCTGTAATGATTTTATATTAAGCAAGAAAACTACATGAGGATCAAACGGATAACCGATCCATCGTGCCGTCTTTACTGCAGAGAAACGTAAAATCTCCTCCAGGCAGGTTCTCCAACCTTCCACATAAAAGCATGATCTCACTCTTCAAAGCGGTATTGCAGATTAATTGTGTTAAGCGAAAGCTCGTTATTATCCATTATAAACCGTGAACTGGCCGCCGTGTTCTGTCCCGAAGCCTCTTCAAACAATTGTTTGAAGAAGATAAAAAATATTTTCCCGATAAAACCGTCGGCTATTCGGCGATTAATTCTTAATTTAGTTACCGAAATTGAAAAATATCAGAATCAATATTAATCACTTAACTATCAAGAACTTAATATGACAGAATTCAAATATCAGGAACCGTTTCCGCTCGAGAAAGACACCACGGAATATCGTCTACTCACCAGAAATTTTGTAAAAACCACTCAGGTGGAAGGACGAAAAATATTACAAATAGAAAAGGAAGGCATCGAACTATTGGCCCGTGAAGCGTTTGCCGATGTCTCTTTTTATCTCCGGGCCTCTCATTTGCAAAAACTGGCTGATATTCTTAAAGATCCGGAGGCTACCGACAATGACAGATTTGTCGCGCATACGATGTTGCTGAACCAGATGGTTGCGGCCGAAGGCGAACTGCCGACCTGCCAGGATACCGGGACGGCTATTGCTATTGCCAAGAAGGGTGAAGGGGTATGGACCGGCTTTAACGATGCCGAAGCGATCAGCAAAGGTGTGTTTAACACCTTTCAAGAGCAGAACCTCCGCTATTCCCAGGTTGTTCCGTATACCATGTTCGAAGAAAAAAATACAGGTACGAACCTGCCTGCCCAGATCGATATTTACGCCGTACCAGGGAATAAATACGAGTTTCTATTTATTACCAAAGGAGGAGGATCGGGTAATAAGACATTTTTGTACCAACAGACCAAAGCATTATTAAATGAGGAGGCATTGACCAAGTTTGTCAAAGAAAAGATTAAAGACTTGGGTACCTCGGCTTGCCCACCTTACCACTTAGCCCTTGTTATAGGCGGAACATCAGCCGAATCCTGCTTGGCAACGGTAAAAAAAGCGTCAGCCGGTTACTACGACCATCTGCCGACACATGGAAACGATGGCGGACAGGCATTTCGCGATCTGGAATGGGAAGCCAAAGTGGAACATATATGCCGGGAAAGCGGTATCGGAGCCCAGTTCGGCGGTAAATATTTCGTACATGATGTGCGGGTGATCCGCCTCCCCCGTCATGCGGCATCCTGTCCGGTAGGGCTGGGAGTGAGTTGCAGCGCCGACCGGAATATCAAAGGTAAGATTACCGAAGAGGGCATTTTTCTAGAACAACTGGAGAAAAATCCGGCCCGATTCCTGCCGGCTTCTGCCCCGCACCTCGCGAAAGCCGTAGATATTAATCTCGACAGGCCAATGGAAGAGATACTCAAAGAGTTATCGAAATATCCGATCAAAACCCGGCTAAACCTGTCGGGGACTCTGATTGTCGCCAGGGACATCGCACATGCCCAAATCAAAGCGCTACTGGACTCCGGTAAGCCGATGCCGGAGTATTTCAAAAAACATCCGATCTATTACGCAGGTCCAGCAAAAACGCCGAAAGGAATGGTTTCCGGAAGCTTCGGTCCGACGACCGCTGGCCGTATGGACTCGTATGTCGATCTGTTTCAGCAGCACGGAGCTTCGTTGATCATGGTGGCCAAAGGCAACCGCTCACAGGCAGTAACCGACGCATGCAAAAAGCATGGCGGTTTCTATCTCGGCTCAATCGGCGGACCTGCGGCAATTCTGGCGAAAGACAGCATAAAATCGGTGGAGATAGTTGATTTCGAAGAGTTGGGTATGGAAGCGATACGTAAAATCCGGGTAGAAAACTTCCCCGCTTTTATCATTGTCGATGATAAAGGAAATGACTTTTTTCAGCAGCTTTAGTATTTTGCTTTATCCAACATAAAAGCCCTTTTGTAAAGTGCCCCAAAAAGTTAGACACATTTTGGGTGCACTTCATTTGAGGGCCTTTTTATTTTATCCTTTTCTATTTCCCCTTCAGATTTTGCACATTTCTTCTTCGTTTGAGTAATTATTCCGATCAATTATTGCACACTTTTCCTTCATTTGTGTAATTATCTCATTTATTGGCAAATAAATTGGTTTTTATCGACAAAATATTTTTATTTGCACCACACACACTAATTGATAGATTGAAATTATGCAGAAACATTTATCTTATGACAATGGGATATCCGATTTACCATTGAAAGGAGAAACAATTGGGGAAGCCCTTCGCCAAGTCGTATCGACCTTTAAAGACAGAGAGGTTCTGGTATCCGATTTCCAGCATTACAGAGCTACTTACGGCGAATTTATGGAGCAGGTCGAACAAGTCGCCAAAAGCCTGTTAGCATATGGAATAAAACAAGGCGATCGTGTTGGAATCTGGGCGCCCAATCGTTACGAATGGGTAATCATACAGTATGCAACAGCGTTGGTCGGCGCAATTATGGTTAATATTAATCCCGGCTATAAAATTACCGGATTACGTTATGCGCTGGAACAAAGTCGTGTCGATTTGCTCATTGCATCGGCCAATTTTCGGAAAACCGATTATATCGAGTTGCTGAATAAAATACGCCCCTCATGTATCTATCCGAAAAGAACCGTTATTATAGATCATGATTGGGAAGACTTTTTGAAAGCAGGAGAAAAGATTTCCAATAAACAGTTGACCGAACGGGAAGCGATGCTTCAATTCGACGATCCGATCAACATTCAATATACTTCAGGAACAACAGGCTATCCCAAAGGAGCAACCCTTTCACACCATAACATCTTAAACAACGGTTTTTTTATCGGAGAACGGCTGAGATATACCGAATATGATAAAGTATGCCTTCCGGTACCCTTTTATCACTGCTTCGGCATGGTGTTAGGCAATATGGCTATCATTACTCACGGTGGCTGTATTGTCATTTCCGGTGACTTTTTCGATCCGGAACAGGTATTGAAGGTCGTAGAAAAAGAAAAATGTACCTCACTTTACGGAGTTCCTACAATGTTTATCGCGGAACTGGAACTGCCAAACTTTAACGATTTCGACCTGACATCGTTACGCACCGGAGTCATGGCAGGCGCACCCTGTCCGATAGACACCATGCGAAAAGTACAATCGTTAATGCACATGACAGAAGTCACCGTATGCTACGGAATGACCGAAACATCACCGGTTTCCGCACAAAGTTGCACCGACACCCCGCTCGAATTCCGGGTAAGTACGGTCGGAAAAGTACATCCGCATGTGGAAATCAAAATAATCAGTCCTGAAACCGGTATGATTGTACCGCGCGGTGTCGAAGGAGAATTGTGTACAAGAGGATATTCCGTCATGTTGGGTTATTGGGATAACCCGGAGGACACCAAAGCTACTATTGATGATAAACACTGGCTGCACACTGGTGATGTTGCCAAAATGGACGAAGAGGGATACATTAGTATTGTCGGCCGCATTAAAGATATTATCATCAGGGGCGGAGAAAATATATCCCCGAAAGAGATCGAGGATTTTCTGATTATGCATGAAGGCGTAGTTGACGTACAAGTGATCGGTGTATACAGTGAACGCTACGGCGAAGAGGTCATGGCATGGATAAAACCCCGCGAAGGATATACATTAACGGAAGAAATACTTATTGAATATTGCCGGGGACAAATTGCCACATACAAAATTCCGCGTTACTGGAAATTTACCGGCTCTTTTCCGATGACCATCAGCGGAAAAATCAGAAAAGTGGAAATGCGGGAAATTTCCGAAAAAGAGCTGGGATTAATCAGAAAAGATACATAAGCCAGATTTTCGTCCAAAGTCAGTCCAGGCCGAGAATATCGGAAAGAGGAAAACCAATAAAAACCTGCTGACGGTAAATCTCAGCAGGTTTTTAATATTTATAAAAACAACTTTCTATGCCCCGGTTTATTTATTTCTTTTCAAGTATCTTTTCCAACCTGGCATCCAGGTCTTTCCCCTTTATATCCTTATCAATTATCATACCTTGCGGATCAATCAAAAACTTCCTTGGAACACCATAAACCCCATACAGATTAACAACTTTATTAGCCGGCTGCCAATCCACAACGTTTGTCCAAATCAACCCATCCTTCTCAACAGCAGCCAACCAAGCATCTGTTTTCCCTCCTCTCTCACTGGCTATACCTATTATTGTGAATCCTTTATCTTTATATTTTTCGTATGCCTTTACCAAATAAGGGTTATCCATACGACAGGTATGACACCATGATCCCCAAAAGTCAAGCAAAACATATTGCCCACGAAAATCGGACAATTTCACTGGTTTACCGTTTACATCATTCAATGTAAAATCAGGTGCCGGAACACCGATGACCGTCGCTTCTGCTATCTTAAGTTTTTGATCGAAATCTTTTCCCTCGCGAGTATTCCGAACCCTCTCACTCAAGGCGTTAAAAAGAGGTGCAGACTGGTCAAGCTTCGGCTTTAAGCCAAACACATCGCACAACGCGGCAATACTAAAATAAGAATCAGGGTATCGCTTTGCATAGGCGATCTGCCTTTGTGCCCTTTCTGCGTAAAGAGAATCATACATAACATTGAGAGCCTTGATAAAAGCGGGATTCCTGCGTTGTTCCAACGTAACGGAAAGACGCTCGGCCTCTACGATATTCTGAATATCCATTACTGAATACTTTATCTCTTTAAGATATGCCTGATACTCACCGTTAATCGGAGAACGAACGACGGCATTTTGTAAAGAATCTTTTGACTCAAGTTTTACGGTCTCCAGGTCGACATAGAAAAAATATGCGTTCTTAGTGTCGCGCAAAGCATGACCGAAATTTTTTCCTGTGTAGTCAATAGCCAATCTTACATAGGTTGGACCTTGAATATCAGCAGTGAATGAGAAACGCCCATTTTTCAAAGTAGCAGTATCTATTTGATAAATCTTTCCATCATACATATAGCTAATCATAACACTTGCCGGCGAATTCCATTTACCAATTTTTCCGCTCAGTACATATTTATTATCCCGGGCCAACCCAAATAATGGGACTGTCATTAAAAGTAGTATAAGTATCTTTTTCATTACAATCAATATTACGTATTATTAAATATCTATTTATTAAAGTTGTTGTTTTAATTCATCGATGTCTATAGCGTTATTCAAAAGAATCTCTTTTAATTGCTTAAATCGTTTAATTACCAAAGGATATGCAGCATATTGGGCTTCGAGTTGCGTCATAGTATTATTCAACAAAGCCAATAGATACATATTCAAATCTTCCGATTTGTTCGGAGCCATCAAATTGGCTGCACTGCCGGTTCCTATCAATCCCAAAAATCCATAATTCTTGGGGTCCTGTGCAGGATTGGTTCCGTTGTATCCCGAAATCATCTGGGCATACCTTGTTCCCCATGGAGTATAAGTCGTAACGGCAGCGATAGCCGCTTCGGTGGTCAAATAATATTCCGTCAGGTAATTTTCGATTTTTTTAGCTCCGGCCTGAGCAATAAACTCCGCCCAGTATCCATTCTTATTAGCTTCGTTAAAGTCTTCGAGAGTGACGATTAGATAATCAAATCCGCGATATACTTTCTTTTTTGCAGCTTTCAATCCGGTACCTTTGGTAAAATTCTGTGTAATAAAAATAGCCGGAATATTTATATGACTCTCTTCAACAAACTTCAACAACTTCTCGTCAAGAAAATTGAGCAACGGTAAAAGTTTACTTTTCTTGTCCGAAGTACTCACATCCACCCGCGTCCATGCAATATCGACAAGTCCGCTCACTATTCCAATATCATGTATAATACCTATCGTATCGTAAACATATATCGGTTCTCCCGTGACAGGATTCTTTCTTCCGGAATCTTCGTATCCCAGCGTGTCGGTATACCAAACGCCAATCTCATAAGTTTTCCATATATCGTAAATCTTCTGGTCAATCGCATCCATATCGGATTTTTCCTTAATCTCATACCGGTTTTTTATTTCCGACGGTACTAAAGCTTCCTCTTTAGCACAGGCCGTCATAACCAGTAATCCTATTCCAAATAATATAATTGTTTTCATCTGCTTTTTATTTAATAAACAAAACTATAATAGGTGTAAATACCTGTATTATATCAATATACAATTTTAACAACACCTTTCGATCTGTCAAAATTGGTCAGGTTCGGATAGCAATAATCAATCACATTAGGTGGTACCGGAACGATCCAACTACCTTTAGTCACATCGCTATATGGCTGCAAAGTATAACTACCCAATATTTTCGTTACTCCATTGACTTTCTCATAATACTCATGGGTGATAGATTTAGCAACTGGCAAAACAGTATTCACCGCATATCTACGTAGATCAAACCAGCGATGTCCCTCATAACAAAGCTCTTTCTGACGCTCTTTACGAACAAACTCTATCAATGCATTTTTTTCTGTGGGTACTATAGGCGGAACTTTGTAACGGGTAGTAAGAAACTCTTTCATTGTAGTCGCTGCACCGGCATCCCCTAAGCAAGCTTGCGCTTCTGCCTTATTCAGTACTACTTCTGCATAACGCATTGAAACAACTTCATTAAAAGCAACATCTGAAACGATGGACACCGTATTTTTCGTAATCGGATCTTTTTCCGTTATAGAGGTATGCGGCAATGTGTTCCTATACTTTCTTCCGATCAATAGCTCTTGTTGATAGGACAAGGTAAAAAAGGCAGAAAAACGAATATCGTTATCATCGAAAAGACTCTGAATATCAGGAGAAACTACATATGAATCACATTCCAGAACCGTCTGTGTGGTAGTTCCTCCTATTGGAGTCTTACGGGCTCCCGTCCCTTTAAAAAAATCGAATACACCAAAATTCGTCCCTTGCGTAAAAATTACTTCCGGATTTTTTGCAGTTAAGAAAGACTTGCCGCTTCCCGGAGCATAATCCCTCACTAAATTATATAAAGGATACCCCTCCACCTTATTCGCTGCCTTTATAGCCAATTCATACTCTTCCATATAAAGATAAACCCGGCTCAACAGAGCATAACAAGCCGCCGGGCCAACACGGAATTTAGAGCTTTTAGCGCTCACCTCTAAATAATTTACCGCCTGTTCCAGGTCTTTTACGATATTATCATACACCATTCCCGTACTATTCCGGCTAAACTTAATCTCTTCAATAGCAGGGTCGGACTTCCAGGTCACATTCGCATGATCATCACGATTATTTTTATTGTACGGGGCTCCATAAATATTAGCCAGCATAAAATAGTTCCATGCTCTGAGAAAATAAGCCTCTCCCAGAACCATATTCAATTGCCCTTCTTCTTTTGAATCGATGGGTTTAAAATCTAGCCCGGCATAAATAATCGAATTAAGCACCGAAATACGATGATAAAAAGCAGCCCAATCCTTATCGCCGCTATCTTTTCCTCCCGCATCTTCGAAAGGATTTTCATACCAACGGTGCATTCCTGCCTTTTGATAAAAAATAGCGCCGGTTATTTCCCGAAGATACAAATCGGAATAAACATCTTTTTCAATACACTCATCGGACATTAAGTGGACATACAACATCGGAGCGCTTCCAAAAGTTGTTGTCTTCATGTAACATTCACCCACTAACAGCTCCTCCAAATCATTTATCGTACTTACCGTCGCGGCATTCTGAGAATACTCTTCCAAAAAATTAGCGCAGGAAGAGAATAGAAGAATCACTGCTGTGCTGTAATATAATATGTTATGTTTCATTATTATCACCTTTAAAAGTTAATATTAAGGCTCACCGTATAATTAGGACGAAGTGAAATATTTACGATATCCGTAGCGCCTGATTGTTCGGGATTCTGCCCCTTTAGCTTCTTGTCGCAAATAGTAAACAAGTTTGATCCGGAAAGAGAAACATAGGCATTCGACACCCTTACTTTTTTCAGGAAATCCTTATCAAAAGTATAGCGGAAAACAACCGACTGCAAACGCAAATAATCACCGCTTGCTACACGAAAATCAGAATTATCATACATAGCATATTTCGAATTGAAACTCTGATTCTTCACCCAGGTCTGCTCTCTCCACCAACCGGAATAATCCTCTCCAGACTGCGATCCGGTCATTAATCCCGGGATATCGGTATACTTCTCATCGCCCGAGAATCTCCAACGGTTTACAAATTCAGCCCTCATATTGTTATGCGGGGGCGGCATCAATGTATTCGAGCCATCCCATGAACAAAGTTTAAACAACCTGATCTTGCTGCCTACGCTATAGGTCAGATTGAACGACAGTGAAAAATTACGGTAAGCAACATAATTGCCGATTCCTCCCTGCAAAACAGGAACCCGCCTACCGGATTCTTCCATAAGCTTAAACCAAACATCCTTTTTATCCGTCTCGGCCATAATATTATACAATGTCATCAGCTCAGTCTTGTTGGCATCTTCCAAACCTTTAAAAGTCGGGCGTCCGTGACTATCTAATCCGCTATATCGGAACGAGTAAAATGTGTTCAACGGACGGCCTGAAATAAATGCATTTCCGCTTAACAAATCAGCTAGCATCAACTCATCCTGCAGTGCTCTATTATTTCGGTTAAGCGACTGATTAAGTAATTTATTCAATGCCTGACCGATCTGCGGGTCGATACGCCATACAAAACCCCGTTTATCGTTACCTGAAATGGCCCGATCAATCACAGTAAACCTCAAATCCAGCTCGACCCCCTTATTCTCTACATCTCCGGCATTTACAACATAAGTGGTAATGCCATTCTGACTAGCCACTCTTTTGCTTAAAAAAGCATCGGTAGTCTTTTTATAATAAAAAGCAAGAGAACCGGAGACTTTGTTGTTTAAAATACTGAAATCCATTCCGGCATTATAAGATTGGGTTTTTTCCCATTTCAAATCAGGGTTCGGATAAGCAGCAACAGTCGATGTATAGGACTCGTAATTAGTATCATAACTCGTACCCCTGTTGACCGTCATCTTAATAGGCTGGTTATTTAACATATTTCCTTGTAAACCGTAAGAAAACCGCAATGCCAGATTATTGATCCATCTTACATTTTTCAGGACATCTTCGGTAAGATTCCATCTGGCCGATGCCGACCATATAGGGAACAATTTTTCATTACTCCGGCTACCAAAAGCATTCGACCAGTCCGCACGGGTATTGAAATTCAAAATATAGCGATTGTCATAAGCATACGTCAAGGTAAGATAAGCCGACATCAGGTTGGTCAGACCTTCGGTATATACCGGTTGGCTATTGGCTAACCAACCCAGATACGCCCAATATTTGTCCACCTCAGCCTGTGTCTTAGCCGGAATAACTGCAAATCCCTTTCCTCTGTCTTTATAATAACCCCGAAGTTCTTGAAGTACTACATCTTCGGAAGAAGATGAAAGCTCATAACCGAACATCGCATTGGTAAAATGTTTACGTTCATGGTCGATATACTTATTATAATCGGCCTGCAAACGCAATGTATAATTATCATTGGTTATATTATTAGTCTTCAAAGTACCTCCAAAAGGACACATGTTCGTACTTGCATCCCGGTCAGCCTGCAACGTTCTTACATAATGACTCTTTTCTCCAAACCATTCATCTTCATCTGTCGTACTGAACTGATACGATGCGGCCCCCAATAATTTAAAACTATTATTAAACTGATACTGAACCTGTCCCGTAATTCCAACTACTTTTTGATCTATATTTAGACTACTGTTATCCATCTCACTAATAATATTAAACGGATAAGCGCTCTTATTATAATACCATAATTGTCCACCCTCGCTACGCAATGGTATAGCCCGGCTCATCTTGCTGGCATAACTCATTACGTTCAAACTTTTCGGATTGTACTCTTTATTGGTCACACTTCCGTTAATCCCAAATTGAGCAGAAAACTTATGATAATTGGCCGTCAACTTCAAACTGGAAGAATAGCGCTTGCTGTATTCATCTTTTACGTTCCCCTCTTCGTCAGCATAGCCTACAGAAGCGTAATAACGGATATTTTCGCTACCTCCGTTTAGACTAAGCGAATGACTGTTTGAAAAAGCATCCTGTGTCAAAATACCTAACCAATCAGTGTTCATCGTTTCGTACTTTTGAGCCTGGTGTTTAAACTCGTCAAATGAAATAATTCCATCTCGATAATAATCTATATATGCCTTTTCGTAACCGATAAAATCGGTATATCCCGAATAGGCAGCTCCCTTTTCCATTAACTCTTTGGAGACCTCTACACGCTCTTTGGAATTCATCATATTAAAAGCCCGGTCGGTATACCTCGGACGCTGAGCAAACGTGCCGGAAAAAGTATACGATACACTCGGAGGGCCCACTTTTCCTTTTTTAGTAGAGATCACAATCACTCCGTTAGCTGCGCGGGCGCCATATAATGCGGTTGCCGCCGCGTCTTTCAACACATCTATCCGTTCTATATCATCCGGATTTAATCCGGAAATGGCATTTCCCAATAAATTTACAAAATCCAGGTCATTCAACTGCTTAGGATCTACCTTAACCGGGTCTTGTTGTATGATACCGTCCACCACCCAAAGAGGTTCCTGATTTCCTAATATAGAAGAAGTTCCGCGAATCCTTAGTTTAGGAGTAGCACCCACCTGACCGGTGTTCTGCATATAGGTCAATCCCGGAACTCTTCCTTCCAACATAGCATCAATCCGGTTTATACCCGGCACTTCGATATCCTCTATTTTTACTGACGTAACGGCACTGGTTAAATGGCGTTTGTCAATCTGCTGATAGCCGGTAACCACCACTTCCTCCATTTCGGTAATATCTTCCTTCAGAATAATGGACAAAGACTTCGCATCCTTTACTTCCACCTCCTGGGTTTTAAACCCAACAAATGAAAACACCAATACAACCTGACCTTGACCGGAGTGCGAAAATTTATATACACCATCTATATCCGTCGCAGTACCTGTCGTCGATCCCTTTATACGCACCGTCACACCAGGCAACGGACTATTTTTCTCATCAAGCACAACGCCTGTAAAAAACGTCGTTTTCTTTTGATCATCCTGGTTATTTGTTTTTACTACAATCAAGTTATTAACAATCTCCCAGTTATATTTCTCTCCTAACACTTTCTTCAACACCGACTCCAACTCCTCATCTTTCACGGACAAAGAGACTTTCTGATCGGTATCAACCCCCTTATCATTAAAGAAGAAGAAAAGATTAGTCTGCTTTTCCAGATCCTTAAAGACTTTGGATAACTCCTCATTTTGGCACGATAACGAGACTTTAATCTGTTGCGAAAAACCTTCTGCTTTCACTTGAAGAAAAAATGCAAGTAAAATGAAAGAAGTAATTTTCATACCACGCAATAGCTTTTTTAATAAATAACTTGACGCAGCAACTTTAAATTGCTTTTTTTTCATAAATTTGAAAATTGAAGTTAAACACTATCCTCTCACTGCTGCAAACAGGGACGAGGAATATTTACCAGTAGTTGCTTTCAGCAACTACTGGTTTTATTTTAGCTTTATAACAGTTACATTTTTGTCTTTCACCGAAAAACGGGCATCCACCACCTTTTCAATCACTTTAAATATCTCCGCCGCAGGTAAATTCTTATCGATCATCCCGGTGAAAGTATACCCTTTGATTTCATCATCAAGGAAAATCACCGTCAAACCATACCATCGTCGTATCTGTAACATGATCTCCTCCAGCGGCATCCGGTTAAAAATAAACATCCCCTCTTTCCAGCTGATATGTTCCCGAACATCTACCTTTTTTACGGTTAACTCCTTATCAGTACAATTGGCCTGCTCACCCGGAGATAAAATAACTTTTTGATCTCCTCTTGTCACGCTCACCTTTCCTTCCGCCAATGTAGTCTGTATTGCTTTTTTCTCGGGATAAGCATTAATATTGAAATGAGTCCCCAACGCTTCAACCTCCATACCCTTCACCTCTACCCGGAAAGGATGCTCCGCATCTTTTGCCACATCGAAATAGGCCTCTCCTTCCAGAAAAACTCTACGCTCTTTGCCTGCAAAAATGGATGGGAACTTCAGCTTACTATCGGAATTTAGGAACACCAACGTACCGTCGGAAAGCTGTAAACAATAATCGGCCGCCACCGGAACCTCTAACTGATCGTAGTTTTGTGTCGCTGGAACAGCATCTTTCTTATTATATATAATCTTTCTGTCCTCTTGCTGCACCTCCACTGTTTCATCGACAAAAAGATCCCTCTTCTTCTCGTTTGTCAGATTCAATACATCTCCGCTTGCCAGTGTCAAACGCACAGCATTTTTAGACTGCTCAAGAACCTGCACCGTTTGGGTAAGTTGATCCTGCCGAGTGGCCCAAAAATAAAAGCCGCTACCGAACAATGCCAACGGAAGGATAACTACAGCAGTATACCGAAGCAATCGTTTCTGAGGCAACCTGTGTCTGCTGCGAGAACAAACATTTACCCATATTTCGTTGTAGTCGGGTTCCGCCGCACCGGCGATTTTATACATCCGGTCAATCACACGCCGCACTTCCGGATCGCCTTTTTCTGGAGATATATCGCCATCCGGATAAAGAATTTTCCATGTTTTTTGAAATAACTCCTCGTTTTTTGCCATTATCACATTTTTTGCCGTTACAACATAAATGCACTTGAACATCGAGAAAGGGTGAAAAGAATACGAAAAATCTTACCGAAAATATTCATTATATTGAAAAAATATCCGTACTGTGTACGAGAACATTCCCGTAATAAGGGTTACACGAACATAATATAACAGAGAAAATAAACAAACTACACAAGATTCCCGCCGCTAAAAGAATATTTAGATTATTGGGTTATGCCCATCACTAAGAGAATACTCAAAAACAAAGGCATAAGAGCCATATCATTAGGATTTTTCCGGATATTTTCCTTGATCTTTTTATAAGCTATCTTTATTTGCGATTTCACCGTATTTACAGACACCTCCATCGCCTGGGCAGTGTCCGTATAACTCATCCCTTCTATAACAGCCATTACAAATATTTTCCGGCAACTCTCCGGCAAAGAGTCTACAAGCCGGCGAATCTGTTCCAGTTTGGAAGTCATATCTTCCTCATCCTCACCTAACAGCTCCTGTTCCTGAACAATCTTTCCCGCGTGTTCGGTACGAACCTTCAAATGACGGAAATGATTTAAGATATAATTTTTAACGCTTTTACGTAAATAATTTTCTATCGGATGGCGGTCGTCGATCTGATCCCGGTGGCTCCATAGATAAACAAAGCTTTCCTGCACAGCATCCCTCGCCACATCTTCGTCATTCACTATTCCCATAGCTATAAGGTATAAACTCCGGGAATATTCCCGGAACACCTGTTCAAAAGCCCGGATATCTCCGGCTATCAACCTGCGAATGGTACTGTTTTCTTCCATGTGCCTTTTCCGCTATGTAACAAACAAAGATAAAACTAAATTTTAAGATAAATAGGGTTCGCCATAATGAATGGGCAACTATTCATTAAAATTTTTATCTTTGTCCGTAATTATCAAGATAATCATAAAAAAATACCTATGAAAGACCGCTTATGGATTGGTTGGCTTGCCGGAATGATTGCTCCCTCAATTGTAATACTTTTATTCTGGTCATTAAGATTCAATGACCTATCTATCGGCGAATGGATTCAGCAAGCTATTGTCTTAAAAGTGCATTCGAAAATTATCTCTATCGGAGTATTTTTCGCGGACCTTGGTCTTTTTTTCCTTTTTCTGAGATTAAACAAATATAACGCCTCAAAAGGCGTTATTCTTGCTGTTTTTATTTACTTTTTTCTCTTTCTGTTCTTATAACACGGCTATTCGTCGTATTGTGCATCCTCTATATCACTATCCTCCATTCTCTTCATCTTCTCTTTCCGGTCACGTTCTTTTCTGAGCTTATTGATGCTGTATTGGTTGATCAGGTCGGTAATACCATAAAAAACCGATGTTATCCCAAACATAATCATAATGCCTTCTATCGATTTAAACGGATTAAATACAATAACTATACCTGCCAATAATATCAACACCGGGAAAACATAACTCACCGAAGCGACATACCCGTATTGTCTTGCTGCTATCAGCGTCACAAACTGTCCGATGGCGGCAAACACAAGCACAATCCCAAGCACAAACATAGAGATAGCGACAAATACCGACGGCATACATATCAATAATAAACCTAAAATGACCGCACCTATTATGCTGACCGAGTATATACCGCTATGCTGATTCTCTTTCTTATTCCTGTATGTATTCCAAAAAGAGATCAATCCGGTACCCAAAAAAATCACACCTATCAGCATAATAATAAATCTGGGGGCAGCACCCGGCCATATAATCAATACAATACCCAGCAAGATCGACAAAACAGCACGATAGATCGCATTTCTATAGCTTTCAAATGTATAAACAACTTTCATTTGCATGTAATTTAAATTTTTCTTCTTTACTTTTGGCGATAACCTTAACCTTCCTCACGAACCTGTTCCATTTATTTTCAAACGAAAGTAGGTATTTTTTTGTTATAATGTTAAAACAAATAAGTAAAAAATCACATTTCACTATATATCACGTAGTTTCTAAAAACAAAATGCAAAATGAAGACCAGCCATAAAATGGGAATCATTTTTTGACAAAGAATAATCGATAGCAGGTCCGAAATGAAACCTTTCCCAATGGAACAGATCATATACTACCTCAAAATGAACGGAAAACCGGGTGTCCCGATCGGATTTTTCATGTTCATGTCCGGCATGAACATCATCCTCATCGTGTTTAAAAAAAACGATCCCTGGAATTATCCCTATGCTTAACCGGTCAATAATCCGGTATTTCGTTCCGACGCCGACACTGAAGTGATTACCGTCCGACCAGGATTGCTCAAGCCCTCCTCCCAGCGACCATCTGCTATATTCTCCCAACGTGCGGAAATAATGTATATGTATTCCGCCTCCCCATACCTTGTGATCCAACGTATATATAGCTCCGCCGCTAAACCCTATCTCATTACGCCGGTGCGGATGATGATCGTCAGCCAAAAGAGATATAGTACAAAAACAAATAAAAAGCGTAATAACTAACCTGAGGTACTCCATTGAATATTTTTTCATTGTCCTATCCTAATTATTAAACCTGGCAAAAATATGAATAAACTTGATAGAATCCGCAAGATATCGTAAATTACTTGATAGGTATTTTAAAGGAATATACGTAAGTTTGCCGGATGAACCGAAAAATATTACAGCTTGCCATTCCAAACATCATTTCCAATATCACTATTCCCTTGCTTGGAATGGTGGATTTGGCCATTGTGGGACATATGGGCAACGAGATCTATATCGGAGCCATCGCAATAGGTACAATCATATTCAATTTCCTCTACTGGAACCTGGGATTCCTAAGGATGGGGACAAGCGGTTTTACCGCCCAGGCTTACGGACGAAGAAACATGAATGAAACCATTTTTGTCCTGGTCCGTTCTTTAAGTGTAGCAGGCATACTCTCTGTAATCCTGCTTCTACTGCAGTATCCTATCGGTTTGCTCTCCTTTCGTTTGATCGCATCAAGCAATGAAGTAGCCGGTCTGGCTTATCGCTACTACCATATCCTGATCTGGGCGGCACCCGCCGTATTAGCCCAGTATGCCATAAAAGGCTGGTTTATCGGCATGCAGAACTCCAAAGCCCCTATGTGGATCTCAGTCATTATAAATTTATTGAACATTATATTCAGCCTCTTTTTTGTCTATGTCATGGATATGAAAGTTGAGGGTATCGCTCTCGGTACCCTTTTGGCCCAATACGGAGGTCTGCTCTCTTCCGCCCTGTTCTTTTATTACGGAGGATACCGCAAACTACTGAAAAAACTGGATACCAAAGAGATCTTTCATCTCGACAAAATGCTGGAATTTTTCAGTGTCAACGGCAATATTTTTCTACGGACTGTTTGCTTGGTTTCCGTATTTACTTTTTTTACCTCCGCTTCGGCTAAAATGGGCAATACGATATTAGCAGTAAATACTTTACTGATCCAAATGTTTACATTATTCTCCTATGTAATGGACGGTTTCGCGTATGCCGGAGAGGCGTTAGCCGGTAAATATGCCGGAGCCAAAAACCTGAAACTACTAAGGCAGTCTATACGTTCCCTTATGACCTGGGGAATAGGGTTAAGCCTTCTGGTTACAATCGTATACTTTTTCTTCGGAGACAACTTATTGATGATGCTGACCAGTGAGCATGAAGTCATTACAACGGCCCGAAGCTACCTCTACTGGATTTTGCCGATACCAGTTATCGGTTTCTCCTCTTTTCTGTGGGATGGAATCTATATCGGAACCTCTGCGGCAAAAGAGATGCGGAATTGCATGTTAGTCGCGATGATCGCATTTTTTGCTGTTTTCTACACTCTAGAAGCAACCTACGGGGTTAATGCATTGTGGAGCGCTTTCCTGACATTCCTTGCTTTAAGAGGAATCTTACAGCAAATCTATGCTAAATCGGCCATTTATCAACCATTACAAAATAAGCCGGCAAGCAGCTGAAAATCATACAACATAAAAAAACAGGAATCACCCCTAAAAAGCAAATTTATTTCATAACTTTGCTAAAACTGATTAGATATGACAGAAACGTTAACTATTGCCGTACTCATCGATGCCGACAATGTACCCCACTCAAACATAAAAGGGATTATCGAAGAGATTACAAAAAGTGGAAACCCCACGATAAAAAGGGTTTACGGAGATTTTACAAAACCGAATCTCAATGGTTGGAAATCCGTCCTACTGGAAAATGCGATCACTCCTATCCAGCAATATGCCTATACCGTCGGAAAAAATGCTACCGATTCGGCCTTGATAATCGACGCCATGGATATTCTCCACCGGGAAAAAATAGACGGCTTTTGCATCGTCTCAAGTGACAGCGATTTTACACGCCTTGTTACAAGGCTACGGGAATCCGGAAAACTGGTGATCGGTATCGGAGAAAAGAAAACCCCAAGCCCTTTTATTGTGGCCTGCGATAAATTCATATATTTGGAGATCCTTAACCACTCCTCCTCAGAAGCAGATACAGTCGAAACGGAAAAAAAGATCGAACCGATAAGCAAAGAACTCATTGCTCTTTTAACTATTACGATAAACGATCTGGCTGATGAAAACGGATGGGCTTTCTTAGGCGAGGTCGGCAACCATCTCATGCGCCGGAAACCGGACTTTGACCCCCGTAATTATGGATTTGATAAACTAACGCCATTAATAAAATCGTTGAAACGCCATTTTGAAATCGACGAACGGGCGGTGGACGGTAAAACAATCAAGCACATCTATGTAAAGAAAAGAGTAGACATTCCGAAGAAAAGAAAAGCTCGATGAACCGATATACCACAAATGAAAGCGAAAGTGAAATCCTGCCGAACCTGCAAGGGCTCGAGCGAAAAAACGAAATTGCTGAAGCGGAATTTGAAGGTTTTCTAATGGCTGAGATCCTACTTACTGAAAAGTTGAATAATAAAACAACATTCGATTGTAAATATATCCGGAATATTCACCGGCTGGCTCTTCGGGAACTATATTCATTTGCCGGAAAATACCGGACGGTAAATATGTCGAAAGGAGGATTCCTATTTCCTGCCGCCCGCTTTATTCCGGAAAGTATGCAAAAACTCGAGTATCATATTTTGTCGAAACTGCCGGACAACTATTCCGACACATCACAACTGGTCAAGGATGTTGCCATTGTCCATGGAGAACTGCTATTTATCCACCCGTTTCGGGAAGGCAACGGACGGACAGCACGGATTCTTGCCAATCTGATGGTTCGCAAACAAGGGTTCGAAGGACTAAGATTCGAGAAAATAAATTTTAATGAATATGTGATGGCCGTACAGAAAGTCCGTGAAGAAAACTACCTACCGATGCAAAGAATCATCGAAGCTATTTTTTGAGCTTATCATTCACTCTTGCATAAATAGATTGCACTTTCGTATCCGGAATAAATATTCCCTCTATTTGAAAAGAAGCCACTACTGAATTAAGAATATCTTTACGCTCTATCGGACGAACTGGTATAATTTGAACTATGTTTTTATCTCTTTTTCCCATACTGCAAAGATACGGAAAATCCATTAAAATACACATTCTCCCTGTTTAAATATCATTAAAATTAAAGCGTAAAAACAAACGACAAGCAACAGAAAAACCCGATTTCTTTGTTGCTTGTCGTTGTTTGCAATCTTATTTCCGTTTTAAATTCATCAGTACCCTTGCCACTTCTGCCGCAGAAGCCTGATTCTGTCCGGTAATCAGTTTTTCTTCAACTACCACATGCGGCTCGAAATCGCCTCCTCTGCTAAACAAAGCTCCACTGCTAACCAATCGTGTCTCCGTCAAAAACGGAATAGCCGTTGTAAATTGAAAACCCTCCTCTTCCGAGTTTGTATACCCGGTAACATGCTTACCGGCAACCCAGGGCGTACCGTCAGAATTTCTCACACCGACCAATGCTGAAACACCCTGACTCACAGCAGCCACCGGTTTTTCCTGTATGACAAATTTATGAATTAATTGATGTACGGCAGGATTATCGGCAACATCCCACATCGCCCCATGTCCCCCGGTAATATAAACGGCATCAAAATCTTCCGCCTTGACAGCAAAAAGCACAATTGCGTGACTCAACCAATACATTGCCTGATCATCCACATGAAACTTCCTTGTCTCGTCCGTCTGCTTATCGGGTGCTTCCCCACTTGGGTCAAGCGGAATCACTCCGCCCTCCGGCGAAACAATCTCAACCGTCGCTCCCAAATGGACAAAAATATAATAAGGAGCCGCAATCTCTTCCAGATACACGCCGGTTTGCTGGCCCGTACCGCCAAGTTCCGCATGTGAAGTCACAATCATTAAGATTCTCATATATCGCTAATTTTTATTATTCTACCAGTCTGATTTATTTTTGAGTATAACGTTCTGAGCACCTCCCGGGTTCCGATAATCAACAAAAAAAGAGAAACTTCGGAAGTCCCTCTTTTTCATACTGATAATTAATTACCTATAGCAATTATTTTTTCTCCGGAGTTTCTAAAAGCTCCTCGTACGATTTAATTGTAGAACGGAAATTCCCATCATTTACCTTCTGTCCCTCTGATCTTTTATAGTTGAAACGATAAGCAAAACTAACTGGAATTCCTAACTAAATCCGCACAAATAGTTAAGCACTTTTTGCATTTAGTTTCCAGAATTCATCTATTGTCATATTATTCAGAGCTTTGTGGCGTCTGATTTTATTATACCAGATTTCTATGTACTCGAAGATC
>JAVBLD010000010.1:0-10330 GCA_031553705.1 Marinifilaceae bacterium
AACAGGTATGTCATTACGTGACATGCTCAGCTTGACTGCATTTTCTTTAAACTCTCGATCGTACTTTTTGCTTGTTGTCATCTTGTAAAGATAAGCTTTTTTGCCGCTTAACTTTTTGTCCGAGCAAAGGTAGGATATTCATACGGTTTATTCATTAATATCGAAGGAATACCCCCGGCGAATATAAAAAATGGTAGCGAGAATTTTTTAATCAATCACAGTTGTAGAAGCAGCCATTGAAGAGCTACTATACCCGGAATGGCACTGAATAAGGACTGCAAAAATTTGATCTAATTTTTTCCTGCTAACGTTTTCTCCAAATATTCCTGTAGGATCTTAGCATGGTTTTCTGCCTTATTATTCGAAGCGTACAACAAAGTAACCACCTGTTTCCCTTTTATAAGAGCCAGAAAACCGTCCGCCACCGTTGAAGCTTTTAGCTCTTCGGTATATCTCTCCTTAAATTCCTCCCAGCGGACATTACTATCCTGATGATACCATTTCCTCAATAAGATTGAAGGCGCTATATCCTTCGCCCAAAGGTTATAATGAAGATTTTCTTTTTTCATCCCCCTCGGCCAAAGTTTATTTACCAGAACGCGGAAACCATCGGTAGTCTCCTCTGCTTCATAAACCCGTTTTAACTTAATTTGCACCATAATATATCTGCTTCTAACATCATTTCTTGAATGATGTCGGGTTAATATTCCTTATAGAGCATATATTTCAATTATTCACAAAATACGCCTTAAGTTTGAACTGTTATTTCTCGCCTTGAAAACAATATGAAAAAAATCGGTATTGTTATAACGGAACACGTTTTTGTTGGTCTATTTTTTTCCGCCAAAGAAAAATTCTATAAGACTTGTTTCACTCCAACTATCTTTCAGGATAGGACGAACATAAGTAGCCTCCCCCTTAACAGGCTTGATCAGTTTTTCCTGTTTAACGCCTTTTCTTTTTTCAGCACGTGTAACTACTGTATGTATTCCTCCTCTTGTGATTCCATGTTTCGCACCAACTGCATAATAGGTCTTATCATACAAAACTCCATTGAAATACCATCCTAAGAATTTACCATTAAAACTGTAGACCTGTTCTTCCAATTCGATATAAGCAACAGGCTCTCCTTCAAATGTATATATAGTTGCATCATCGTTGTAATCAATATAAGCTATGGCCTCTTTATTTTTATCATACAATGCAATAAGCAACTCTTCCTGAGGATTCCCTTTATTATCATCCTCGGAACTACACCCGGAACATAAAGCGGCGAACAAAAATGTCACTAAGAATAGATTTTTCATATATAAATTATTTTTACAATACAGTTCAGCAAAAACTTCGCAAACAATTTGGTTTCTTGAACCATTGTCAGCCCGCATACATAACGGGTGTAAAACTACTCATTATTTTCAAATCAACAAATATATATCAACATTATAACGTTCACACGCTACGGGACAGTCTGGTACGAAGTTAATTAAGTATTTGATCGAGCAGTCAATGGCTTTACCGTATCTTGCTATTTTTATAAAACCTTCTGGAGATGATTATCGTTTATATAAAGGATAGTTTCCGCACAATTCTTAAATCAAAAGAAAGTTGGATAAAAATCCCAGTAACATATAACAATGATAGAAACTAGATCTAAAAACGACTGCGATTCTGAGCATTGTTATAAGATAAGCCTATTTCCGCAATACCGGGACGAAATACAACGACGGATTTACTTTCTGCAATTTACCAATCGAAAGTACCAGACCTCCACAGTCAATTATATGGATGTAGAACAATGTAAAAAACGTGAAGTAATTTAGTTACCAGGATACGACTCCTCGGATTTAGTTTACTGACAATATTCTATTTTGTTAAAATTCAAGGTTATGAAGAAAAATTTCATTAAATCACATCAAAGCAAAGCATTGCTGGCAACAACGGCCTTATGCTCTGTTGGTTTATACGGGCAACAAGCCCTGGCTCAGGATACCAACAAAAAATTTCAGGGAACCATCGAACTGGATATTAGAAACTCCAAACCAGATTGGAATGCATTTCTTTATCCCAAAGCACCAAAGAATGCACCCAACGTGCTGGTCGTATTGTATGACGACACCGGCCAGGCAACCTGGTCGACATACGGCGGTGCGGTCAATATGCCAACCCTGGACAGACTTGCCGCAAACGGACTTACTTACACGCAATGGCACACCACTTCGGTTTCATCGCCTACGCGTTCCTGCATGCTTACCGGACGCAACCATCATCAAAACGGTTACGGTTCCATTTCCGAATCGGCCGTAGGATTTCCGGGATACAGCGGACATATTCCCCAATCCAATGCAACGATCGCCGCTATTTTACGTAATGCGGGATGGTCGACGTTCTGGGTCGGCAAGAACCACAACGTGCCTGTGGATGCTTTCGGCATGGGCGCTTCCAAACAAGATTGGCCGCTTGCATTGGGCTTCGACCGTTTCTATGGATTCGTAGGTGCCGAAACTAACCAATGGTATCCGGCATTGACCGAAGACAACCACACCATCGAACAACCCTATTTGCCAGAACAGGGTTATCACCTATCGAAAGACCTGGCTGACAAGGCTATCCAATACATTCGCGACTCGAAACAGGCAAGTCCCGACAAACCCTGGTATATGTGGTATAATCCCGGTGCCAATCACGCTCCGCACCAGGCACCACAAGAATATATCGACAAGTACAAAGGTAAATTCGACGCAGGTTATGACGCTTACCGCGAATGGGTGTTGGGTAGAATGATCAAGAAGGGTATTCTTCCGAAAGGCACGAAATTAACGCAGGAAAACCCTATGCCGAAAGGGACATTCGCCGAGTTGGACATGGTACGTCCGTGGAACACTCTGTCGGCTGATGAAAAGAAGTTATTTTCCCGCATGGCGGAGGTATTTGCCGGTTTTTCGGAATATACTGATGCGCAAGTGGGCCGTGTGATCGATTATCTGGAAGAATCCGGTCAGTTGGATAATACTCTGATCCTTTACTGCGCCGACAACGGCGCTTCGGGCGAAGGCAGCCCAAACGGGACGGTCAATGAGTACTTTTTCATGAACTCCTATCCGGATGATGTTAAGGTAAACATTGCAAAAATGAATGAATTGGGTTCGCCCGAAACCTATAACCATTATCCGACCGGTTGGGCCATGGCATTCTCAACGCCTTACAAAATGTTCAAACGCTATTCGGGATATAGCGGTGGCACCTGCGACCCGTTGGTTATTTCCTGGCCGAAGAGGATTAAAGCCCGTGGCGAATTGCGCAGCCAATATTATCATTGCACCGACATCGTACCTACCATTCTGGAAGCCTGCGGCGTAAAAATGCCCGATGTGGTGAACGGCATCAAACAAACCCCGCTGGCGGGCGTATCCATGGTCTCCAGTTTCGACAGTGCCAATGCGCCCACCGAAAAGAAAGTCCAATATTTCGAAATGCTCGGTACACGTGGGATCTGGAAAGACGGCTGGATGGCAACTACCGTACACGGCCCAATGCCCTCCAATATCGGTCATTTCGACCAGGATAAATGGGAGCTGTATCATACGGATGTCGATCGTTCCCAGGCCACCGACTTGGCGGCAAAATACCCGGAAAAAGTCGAAGAAATGAAAAAACTTTGGATGGATGAAGCCCAAAAGAACAACGTATTTCCATTGAACGACCTGAGTATTCTCGAATTCATAAAATACGAATACGATCCGGCCACTCCGGCAGATGGCCGCTACACTTATTACCCGAATACCACCGAAGTACCTGAATCCAATGCTGTCCGCACGGCTGCCCGTTCGTTTAAAATCTTTGCCGAAGTAGATTTGAAAGCCGGCGCTAAAGGCGTCATCGTTTCGCAAGGCTCGCGTTTCGGTGGTTACACCATGTATTTAAAAGACAATAAGTTGTACTTTGAATACAACTTCCTCGGACTCGACCCACTGCAACGATTGGGCTACAACATGCCTGCCGGGAAACACATCATTGGCGTGGAATTCACCAAAGAAAAAATGACGGAAAAAGCCGAATGCCTCGGTACCATGAAACTGTATATCGACGACAAGATGGTGGCCCAAGCCCCATTCCGCACTCAGGCCGGCCGTTTTTCGCTCAATAGCGGCGAAGGCCTCTGCGTGGGATACGATACCGGCGATCCTGTGAGTAAAGACTATAGTTACAAATATCCGTTTACAGGCGGTGAAATAAAGAAAGTCATTTTCGACATCGCCAACGATGCTTATATCGATGTCGAAAGGGAATTCGAATCGAAAATGAGGGCACAATAGTTATCTTCATGTATTGATTAGTAAAAAAGGACTGTTTGACAATCAAAAAAGTTATGACAGTCCTTTTTTATCCATTCAGTGCACCCTTCTTTTCATAGACATTTATGCCACAATTTTTTTTTCATAATACTATGTAACTGTTTAAATTTGGAAAGAGGAAAAAGATAGATAAAAAATCGGCAACGATATAGTTATAAATAGATTCATTTTCTGACTATCAAAACAATTCTTTCGGATTAATCTTCAAAAATTCCGCGTAAGGAATTCCACTGGTACCGATCAGTAACATCTTATCAGGATGAAATTTCTCATTAAATATGCCCATTCCTTCATTGTCTGCACTGACACCACTTTTCACTTCTAGCCCGATTACCTTATCTCCTTTTTCAAGTATGAAGTCTACTTCATTATTACCTTCTCGCCAATAATAGAGATTATATCTCTCGGAAATCGAATGATTCAGTAAATGAGCACCAACAGACGATTCAACCAGTCTGCCCCACAGTTTTGGATTCACAATGGCGGTCGAGTAGGTTTCGTCATCCTGCGATGTTAGCAATGCGTTATTATATACCTGGAACTTCGGACTGGATGATCGTTGCCGAATTACGCTTCCGGCATATTTTTCTAGTCCCCCTAACAGGCCACAATCAGACAACAATTTAAGATAGTTTGCCAAAGTCGTTGTATTCCCGGCATCCTGTAGCTGTCCTATGATTTTGGTATATGATAGAATCTGCCCTGAATATAGGCAGCCAAGTTCAAATAGCCGTTTCAGTAACGCAGGTTTATCCACACGGGTCAGCATCAAAATATCTTTGGAAATGCTGGTCTCTATAAGCGAATCCTTGATATAGTTTTTCCAACGCTCTTCATCGTTAATTAATGACGCAGAACCAGGATATCCGCCAAAATAAATATACTGTTCGATAGACCAGTCAAAAGCAGATTCCATTTCGGCAAGCGACCAGTGGCCAAGATAAAACGTCTCAAAACGTCCAGCTAACGATTCTGTCAAGCCTTTCTGAATGAGAAGGCGGGATGACCCTAGCAGAATAACCTTGATATTTACATTCTCACGCGTATCCTTATCCCACTGCTGTTTGACAATCTCACTCCAGTTATCGATCTTTTGTATCTCGTCAATCACGAGAAGATATTCCGAAGCACCGGAGGCTTTCATTTTCAGCCTGGCTGTCTCCCAAGCTTGCATCAGCCATGCCGAGTTAGTTGCAGCAATAGCATCAGCCGAATCATATACATATGATATGGACAATTGAGACAACAGCTGATTTACCATAGTCGTTTTACCCACTTGGCGAGGCCCAAGAATTACCTGAATGAACTTTCGCGGCTCTTCTATTCTTGATTTAACTTGTTTTAAATAAGGACGTTCGTACATTTTGAAATAATTTACTCAATACTGCATGCGAATTTACTCAAAATTCTTAGATTGCCAAAATAAACTGGATCTTTTATCAGATTTTTCTCCACTGATTACTCGTCTTCTGCACATTAAGCTGCTACTACAATCTGGAGTTCCTAACTTTGGCTGCATATACCTAACTTTTAATGTTGCAAAGTTACTTGCAACGTGTTAAACATTAAGGCTTTCGCCCCCGACACCACAGACAAAAAGAAAGCCCCACAAATCGTTGATTTGTAGGGCTTGTCCGCTTTTTGTCGCCTCTTGTCTTAGGCTTCTAGCGGAGAGAGATGATTTCTCCCGAATCTTTATAAAGAATCAACAACAATCAAATCATTGTAAATCAACTTATATTTGAATTTCATAGTTAAATAAAGAATCATACAAAATCTTTGCATATATCAAAAAATGGGTGTACTTTTGGGTGTAGATTTTTAAGTGCACCCAGATGAATATAAAACGAAACATACTATTTTCCCTTGAAAAGAGAAAGAAAGACGGCAAACCAGTCGTTGAGAATGTGCCCATCCGCATGCGAGTTATTTATAACAACCAGCGAATTGAGTTTACTACGGGGTATCGTATTGATGCCACAAAGTGGGATGAAGATAAGCAGCGAGTAAAAAACAGTTGTACAAACAAGCTGAAACAAACAGCAGCAGAAATCAACTCTGATTTATTGAAATATTATGCTGATATTCAAGATATATTCAAAGAATTTGAGGTAGCAGATGTAATTCCTATCCCGGAACAATTAAAAACAGCATTCAATAATCGGCAAAAGAAAAATATTCCGCAAGAGCCGGAACAGGAAAAACCAACTGTTTCTTTCTGGGACATATTCAATGGGTTCGTTCGAGAATGTGGAATACAAAATAACTGGACGGATGCCACATACGAAAAGTTTGCAGCAACTAAAAAGCATTTGGAAGATTTTGATATAAACCTAACCCTTGAAACGTTAAATGAAAGTAAACTAACCGAATATGTAAACTTTCTCCGGGATACTAAAAATCTTCGTAACAGTACAATCGGTAAACAAATGGGGTTTCTCAAATGGTTTCTACGTTGGAGTAAGAAGAAAGGGTACAACAATAATATTGCTTTTGAGACATTCAAACCCAAACTCAAAACCACTCAAAAGAAAGTAATATTCCTTACATGGGCGGAACTCACCAAATTGAGGGAATATAAGATACCGGAAGCCAAGAAATACCTTGAAAGGGTGAGGGATGTATTTTTGTTTCAGTGTTTCACCGGTTTACGGTATTCCGATGTGTTCAATTTGAAACGAAGTGATATAAAAGATAGTCATATTGAGGTAACTACTGTAAAAACGGCAGACAGCTTAATTATTGAATTGAATAATCATAGCAAGGCAATTCTTGACAAATACAAAGACGTTCATTTTGAGCATAATAAAGCTCTCCCCGTTATTACCAATCAAAAGATGAATGACTACCTGAAGGAGTTGGCTGAACTGGCTGAGATAAACGAACCGATACGGGAAACCTATTACAAAGGTAATGAACGAATAGATACCGTTCTGCCTAAATACGCACTATTAGGAACCCATGCCGGACGACGGACTTTCATTTGCAATGCCTTATCATTAGGCATTTCCCCGCAAGTGGTTATGAAGTGGACTGGACACAGTGACTATAAGGCTATGAAGCCGTATATTGACATTGCTGACGATATAAAGGCTAATGCAATGAGTAAATTCAATCAACTTTAATGTAATCGAAAGTCCAATAAAGCGATTTTCATTTGATTATTATAAACATGATTGAAATAATCACTATATTTGCATCTAATTATAATCGTAACTAAAATACAATGGCAAAATTTCCGAGCATTCTATATCACAGAGATACTTACATAGAACGAATAAAACCCTTTATGCGAACACCTATTGTCAAGGTGATGATAGGGCATCGACGTGTAGGAAAGAGTTTTATCCTTTTCCAACTTATTGAACTGATTAAAAAGGAGGAGGAAAATGCCAATATCATCTATATCAACAAGGAAGATATTGATTTCGAAGATATTGTCTCTTATAGGGAACTGCACGACTACATTTTAAAGAAATTAGTCAGTGACAGAAAAAATTACATCTTTGTTGATGAAATTCAGGAAATTGCAGATTTTAAGGTCGCCATTCGTTCACTTGCATTGGACGATAATAACGATATTTATATTACAGGAAGTAATTCCGAGATGTTTTCCAGTGATTTGGCAAACGAACTTGGCGGTCGTTATATAGAATTCCGAATTTATAGCCTTTCATATCTTGAATTTTTAAGTTTTCACAAACTACCTAACGATGATGATTCTTTTGAAAAATATTTTCATTTTGGAGGTTTACCGTACCTGATACATCTCCCTTTGAATGAGGCCGTGATTATGGAATATATTCGTAGTGTCTATTCGACAATCATATTGCGTGATGTTGTGGAACGGAAGAAAATACGGAATACTGCTTTTTTGGAACAACTTATCCGCTTTCTGGCAAATAATATAGGTAGCCTTTTTTCGTCGAATAGTATAAGCGATTTTTTGAAAAGTCAGAAGGTCAATATCTCACCTAATCAAGTTTCGGAGTATGCGGATTCACTTGCAGAAGCTTTTGTTGTACACCGGATTGGGCGTTACGATATTGTCGGCAAAAAATTATTCGAACGTGGAGAAAAATATTTTTTCGAAAATATGGGTATCCGTAACGCGGTGGCGGGATACAAACCACAAGACAGGGCAAAGCGATTGGAGAATATTGTTTGTAACCACCTATTATTCTGTGGATATGATGTTAAGGTAGGTACTCTTTCTCCCGAAGAAATAGATTTTGTATGTACACGGGGTGGTGAGACATTATATGTTCAGGTAGCAATCGAACTATCGAACCCTGAAACGATTACACGTGAATTTGGCAACCTGCTAAAAATCAGGGACAATTATCCTAAAATTGTTGTTTCGGGTGAACGTTCTTTTGAGAACAGTTACGAGGGTATAGAGCACATTTATGTACGTGATTTTTTATCATCGACTCTGACACCTAAGATTTTGTAATAATTAAGAGGATTTATTATGTACAAGATATCAACTTTCTTACCGCAATATCGGGAGCTGAATACACTATTATCCAATGCGATAAATCACGAAACAGTCAGCTATGAAGAACAAAAAACAATTACCGAATTTTACCGACAATTCGGAGAGGTAAAGGCATTTGATAAAATGTTGCTTGATATTGTACTTGAACGAGATAAACCAACTTGCACATTATTGCTATCAGGTATCAAAACTGAAATTGAGAATAATATCCGCCTTTATGAATCAGCAAAGGACAATTTAAACAGTATCAATATTGTAAAAATTTGCAGAGAAAGCTCCAGACAATATAATTTCGCAATCGAAGCACAGTTAAAAGCAACTAATAAATATAGTTCCTATGTTTAAAATCTGAAAGCCGGTGCATTTGTGAAAAACAAGCTATAAAGTTTTGGTTAATTTTGTTTTGCGATCAAATTCAACCTAAACGATATAGCTTATGAGACAAAGTAAAGAATTAGATTTCAAAGGACAAAACATTTATGTAGGAATTGATGTCCATTTGAATAGTTGGTCGGTAGCGGTACTGTCTGAAAGTGCTGTTCTGAAGCGGTTCAGGCAAGATCCCCAGCCGGAAGCCTTACACAAGTTTCTGGTTGCGAACTATCCGGGGGCGAACTACCACTCGGCTTACGAGGCTGGATTTTGCGGGTTCTGGATACACGAAAGACTTGCCGGGTTGGGGATTAATAACATCGTTGTCAATCCTTCCGACGTGCCGACGATGCTGAAGGAAAAGTTGCGGAAGACCGATGCGGTCGATTGCGGCAAACTGGCCAGAGGCAATCCGTTACCATCAAATAGGTAACATTTTTCACTCGTTCGGAAGTGTTACCGATTTTGAAGGTTCAAGGTGCTTTAAAACGCCATTTTTTGCTACCCGCCGGAAAACAAAAAACCCTGAATTCGTCTGAAATTCAGGGCTTTGCTTGATTTTGCTTAATCATTCAGCGGAGAGAGAGGTAAAGGAACCAATTTCTCGCAATCCCGTATGAATTAATTTCTTAGAAGCTTTTTCGAAACCAGCGGTAACGATTTTGTAACGATTGAAAATGACCGTTGCCTGTCTGCTTTTGTCGCATCGTTGTCCTCGCGTGGCTATGGTGCAAAGTTACAAAATAAATGAACCCAAAACAAATCCTTTGTCTATAAAAGATTTAGCTTTCTAAAATTGGTGCAAGGTGTAAGTCTATCTATATATAGATGCTTACACCTTGCACTAAAATGGCTGATTACTAATTTCCATTCTTTAAAAATGTATATTGCTGTAAATGAACGAAGTAATTTTATTTTTGGGATTATTATACTGCTGATTTAAATAAAAGCAGTATATTTGTCTCAAATTTTGGTATATGAATCACAAACTTCAAATACTATTTCAGAAGAATAAAGGATACCTGACAACAAAGGAGTTGCCGGATAAGGCCATCTATAAACATCTGTTGAGGATGGTTGATAAAGGCATTGTTCAACGTGTCAA
>JAVBLD010000033.1:0-94472 GCA_031553705.1 Marinifilaceae bacterium
AAAAATGAAGGTAGGTAAAAACAGATAAACCAAAATAAAAATGACCCCGTCGGCCAGGATACTTTGGGGGTCAAAATAAAAAATTTTAAGGGGTCAACTTCGCATTGGCGCACGGGGTCAACGCGCGCTGGATTTTCCAAAAGGCGAGGTTGTCGTGTCGTTCCGGGTGGATGCTAACGGTCGGCCGGTTGGTATTTCAATAAAGAAATCACTCTGTTCGTCGGCCGACGCCGAGGCAATCCGCGTTGTGAAAGGAGGGCCGTCATGGACGAGAGGAAATAAGGAGGTAAGTGTTATCGTTAGATTTTAGAGGGATATTTAACTAATTTCAATGCTGCCACATGTAAATAAAAAATTATCTTTGTGTGCGGCATATTTAATAAGGAGTTATAATATAATATGGAAATTGTAGTTAGTGGTATCAGACCGACAGGAAATCTACATTTGGGAAATTATTTCGGAGCGATAAAGAATTTTCTGCACATGCAGGATGAGTATTATTGTTTCTTTTTTATTGCCGACTGGCATTCATTAACAACTCATCCGCATCCGGGAGATGTCACTTGTAATGTACGGAAGATAATGGCAGAATACCTGGCTTGCGGTCTTGATCCGCAGAAAGTTGCAATATATGTACAGAGCGACGTAAAAGAGATATTGGAGTTGTATCTTTATTTAAATATGAATGCTTATCTTGGAGAGTTGCAACGTGTGACCTCTTTTAAAGAGAAAGCCCGGAAACAACCGGAAAATGTGAATGCCGGTTTACTGACTTATCCAACATTGATGGCATCGGATGTACTTATACATAAGGCGCATAAGGTGCCGGTAGGTAAGGATCAGGAGCAAAACATGGAAATGGTGCGGAAATTTGCCCGCAGGTTCAATACCATGTATGGTACGGAGTTATTTCCGGAACCGGCTTCGTTTTCTTTTTCGGGTGAAAGAATAAAAGTTCCCGGGCTGGATGGGTCAGGAAAGATGGGTAAATCGGAAGGAAATGCGATTTACCTGATCGATGATGCCGAAACTATCCGTAAAAAGGTGATGAAAGCGGTCACCGATAGCGGCCCTACCGAACCGAATAGTGTGAAACCGGAAGCAATCCAGAATTTGTTTACCCTGTTGAAAATTATTTCTACGCAAGAGATATACGATTATTTTAATGAACAATATAATAATTGCCAGGTGCGTTACGGGGACCTAAAAAAGCAATTGGCCGCCGATATTATCCAATTTACGGCGCCTATCCGGGAACGGATATTGGAGATTGCTGCCGATGAGCGTTATTTGGATAGGGTGGCAAGCGAAGGGGCTGAGAAAGCGCGGGTAAATGCGGTAAAAACGATACGTGAAGTACGCGAGTTGATAGGATTCAGATAGGAATTGTGTTTTGGATCTCAGATCCAAAATATTGTAAATTAATATAGTTTCCTGTCATTACTCAAAATTTGAAAAAGTTATGTTTGAATATATAAAAGGTATTTTGGTTGAAACAACTCCTGCTTATGCAGTGGTGGAATGTGGAGAAATTGGTTATTATGTCCATATTTCGATAAATACCTATTCAAAAATTTCGGGAGAAAAGGACATAATGCTTTTTATACATCAGATTATCAGGGAGGATGCTCATTTATTATATGGCTTTTTTTCCCGGGAAGAGCGAACACTGTTCCGGCAACTGATCTCTATTTCTGGTATCGGGGCGAATACAGCAAGCGTGATGTTGAGCTCTATGACGGTAAATGAGATTATCGGAGCCATTCAAACGGATAATGTGAATGCAATCAAGAGTGTGAAAGGTATAGGATTGAAGACTGCTCAACGTGTGATTATCGAATTAAAGGATAAAGTGGGCCTGACACCGGTGGTAAGTGGAGGTGTCTTTGCTGCCGGATCAATGAAAGAAGAAGCCCTGTCGGCATTAGTGATGCTGGGATTTGTGAAAGCTCAGGCTTCGAAGGTATTGGATAAAATTATTGCGGGTGGTAATACTACAGATATAGAAGATTTAATTAAACAAGCGCTTAAACAATTGTAAATCAAGAGTTAGAAGCCTGGAATTGAAATAATTTTTCTTTCCTGTTTCTGATTATATTTATGACGAGGTTTTTACTTTTATTTTTGTTTTTATCGGGTGTGTTATGTATTTCAGGTGGGGGTATTTTGCTACCTGAAGGGAAATTGTTGGGTGGAGATAAAAGCTATGTGACCTCCGATACTTTGCTGCTTCCAGTCAACGAAAGCCAGGATAATGAAATACGGAAAGAGGTGCCGGCTTTCTCTTTGTTCTTAAAAAGACCTTCTAACGTAAGAGACACGGTGGTTTATGATCCGATTACCAAACGATATATTTTTATGACTCTCATTGGGAATAAATACTACTATTCCCGTCCTTATTCTCAAACGTTAAAGGAGTATCTCGATTCAAAATCCAGAAGTTCGATATATGAATATAACCGGCAACGGATAAAAGAGGGTAGTAGGTTTGATTCCAAAGGGTTTGCATCTGAGATTCAATTTCTGGATAAATTGTTTGATCCCATCTTTGGAGAAGATAGGATTAATGTTGATGTAAAGGGAGCATTGGAATTGACTTTGGGAGTAAAGAGCAACAAAGTGGATAATCCGGCTTTGCCTGTTGATCAGCGTAAGACGACTACGCTTGATTTTGATGAGAAGATACAGTTTTCCATCCATGGAAATATAAGCGATCTGGTAAAACTGGATTGGAATTATGATACGGAAGCAACATTTGATTTCGAGAACCAGTTGAAATTGAACTATGAGGGGAAAGAGGATGATATCGTAAAAAGGATAGAGGCGGGGAATGTGTCATTGCCATTAGCCGGGACATTGATTACCGGAGGACAGAATTTATGGGGATTCCGTACGGATCTGCAATTTGGAAAACTTTCCGTTTCATCTATTTTTTCACAACAAAAAGGGGAGTCCAATGTGATATATCTGGAGAAGGGGGCTCAAAAGAAAGAGTTTGAGTTGTCGGCGCATAATTATGAAGCGAACCGGCATTTCTTTTTGTCGAAATATTTTCGGGATACGTATGATGCAACTTTGCAGAACTGGCCAGTTTCCAGTGGAATCATTATTACAAAAATAGAGGTATGGGTGACCAATAAGTCCTCTCGTTTCGAACAGGCGCGTAATGTTGTCGGATTTGTCGATTTGGGGGAAAATCAGGCGAATATCTCCAATCCGATATTTACTTCAACGGGAGGTGTCTATCCGGACAATAAGATCAATATGCTTTATCAGGCGATGACCGGTACGTATTCTGCTATCCGTGATATTAATAAGGTTACGGAGACTTTATCTCCATTGCTTCCCGGATTTACTTCGGGTAAGGATTACGAAAAACTGGAGAATGCCCGCCTGCTGGACCCTACCGAGTATACCCTGAATGATAAACTGGGATATATTTCGTTGAATTCGGCGTTAAATGCGGATGAGGTATTAGCGGTGGCTTTTGAGTATACGGTGCGTGGAGAGGTGTTTACGGTGGGGGAATTGACGGCCAGTGCTCCGGCTGCTCCTTCGGCTGTTATAGTGAAAATGTTGAAAGGTACTACCCACAGCCCGACAATGCCGACATGGGATCTGATGATGAAAAACGTGTATAATATCGGAGCTTTTAATCTGAGCGCCGATCAGTTTGTCTTGGATATTTTGTATCAGAACGATAAGGCCGGTACAAGTGTGAATTATCTGCCCGTCGGCGATGTCAACAATAAGGCCCTGCTTTCCGTAATGAATCTTGATCGGTTGAATGCACAGCTGGATAATATTCCGAATGGACGTTTCGATTATATTGAAGGAATTACGGTTTACTCCAACAAAGGGCGTATTGTATTTCCGGTACTGGAACCGTTCGGTTCGTACCTGAAACAAAAAATCAATGATGACGTTGTGGCGGCCCAATATATCTTCAGTGATCTGTACGAAAAGACCCAAAGTGAGGCGGAACAAAATTCCGAAAAGAATAAATTTTTGTTGAAGGGGAGTTATAAGTCGTCGACCTCTTCGGAGGTATCGCTGGGGGGAAACGATATTCCCCGGGGATCGGTGCAAGTGATTGCCGGGGGGGTAGTGTTAGCTGAAAATATCGATTATACCGTAGATTACATGATGGGGAAAGTCCAGATCATTAACCAGGCTTTGCTGGAATCCGGCACACCCATCACGATTAAGAGTGAAAATCGTTCCTTATTCGGTATACAGACTAAAACATTAGTCGGTACACATCTGGACTATAAGTTCAATGATAAATTCAACATCGGTGCTACGATTATGCACATGAATGAGAAGCCGATGACTCACAAGGTAAATATAGGCAATGAACCTCTTTCGAATACGATCTGGGGACTCAATGCCAGTTACCGTACCGAGTCTGGATTGCTCACGATGCTGGTCGATAAGTTACCGTTTGTAAATACGAAAGCAAAATCATATCTGACGATCGATACCGAGTTTGCCAAGTTTCAGCCCGGAATAAGCAAAGGAGCCGGCAATAATGCCTATATCGACGATTTTGAAGGGAACAAAATGTCGATAGATATGAAATCATCGGCCCAGTGGAAACTGGCTTCTACTCCTCAGGACAACATGTTCCCGGAAGGAACTTCAACGGATTATCGCTATGGATATAACCGGGCTAAATTGGCATGGTATGTGGTAGATCCTATTTTTTACCGGATGTCTTCTGCTACTCCGGGACATATTCGTGCCGATAAGGAGCAGCGTTCGAATCATTTTGTCCGCGAAATACGACAGACCGAAATATTCCCGAATAAAGACATCGTCATAGGAGATATAAATATTATTCCGGCTTTGTCATTGGCCTATTATCCGAATGAGAAGGGACCTTATAATTTCGATGCAGAGGGGATGCCCGGCGTGTCGTCGGGGGTGGACCGGGACGGTAAATTGAAAGATCCGGCCACTCGGTGGGGTGGTATCATGCGAAGTATCCAGACGAATGATTTTGAGGCGGCCAATGTACAATATATCGAGATGTGGCTGATGGATCCGTTTGTTTACGATCCGTTGCATAAGGGAGGGGATATGTATATTGATCTGGGAAATGTCTCGGAAGATATTTTACGGGATGGCCGTAAATCATTTGAAAACGGCTTGCCTGTCAGTGCGGCGGTGACGAATGTGGATAGCACAGTCTGGGGACGTGTTCCGAAAGTACAATCTATTGTAAACGGATTTAGCAACGATAGCCGGTCACGCCGTTTTCAGGATGTTGGTCTGGATGGTTTGAGTGATGAGGAAGAGCGTGTCTTTTTTGCCTCTTGCCTGGAGAATCTCCGGATGTTATATGGCGAAAATTCTAAGATATATCAGGATGCATATAGTGATCCGGCAGGAGATAATTACCATTATTTCCGTGGCTCTGATTTTGATGCAATGGAATTACCTGTTATACAGCGTTATAAAAAATATAACGGCACGGAGGGCAATTCCCCGACTACTGAAATGTCGCAGGAATCCTATTCTACATCGGCCACGATGTTGCCCGATGTAGAGGATATTAACGGAGATAATACATTGAATGAAACAGAGGCATTTTTCAGGTATCATCTTACGTTAAATCCTTCGGAAATGGAGGTCGGTAAGAACTTTATCAACAACATCACGACGGCTTTTGTAGATTTGCCGGATGGAACGACGGCAGAGGTAAAATGGTACCAGATCAGGATACCGGTAAGCGATTATCAAATGAAACATGGCGGGATCAGCGATTTTAAATCGATCCGCTTTATGCGTATGATTATGAAAGGGTTTCAGGATAGTGTCATCTTGCGTATCGCCAGTCTTGACCTGGTTCGGGATAACTGGCGCAAATATGATGGAGCGGTGGATGGTCAGTTGCCGGTTGCTGGGCATACTGCCTTTGATATTTCAGTAGTTAGCTTGGAAGAGAACGCCAGTAAAACACCTGTAAATTATGTGATGCCTTCCGGTATAGACCGGGCGGTGGATGCAATGAATCCTCAATTGAGACAATTGAATGAGCAGGCGATGGCGTTAAAAGTGATTGATCTGGGAGAGGGAGATGCTAAGGCTGTTTATAAAAATATGGGCATGGATATGATGCGGTATAAGACCCTGAGAATGGACGTACATGCCGAGGCAATAAAGGATCATCCGCTTGACAATGATGAGCTGACCCTATTTTTAAGGATAGGGAGTGACAATACTAACAATTATTATGAGTATGAAATACCATTGCAATTGACACCGCCCGGATTTTATCCGTCCGATGATATGGGGCGGGAGTCTGTGTGGCCGGCATCAAACCGGATAGAGTTGTCATTGAGTTGGTTGCAGGCGTTAAAGCAACGGCGAACAAGGGAGGCACAGGATGCGGGTCGGGAGATAAATTATACGGAAGTATATCAGATGACAGCCGATCAGCTTGGAGAAAGTGGTTTCGGCATACAGAAACATCTTGTTAAGATCAAAGGAAAGCCGACTTTAGCTACTATAAAAACCATCATGATCGGTATTCGGAATCCTAAAATAAACGGCGTTAAAGGCGATCGTTCGGCGGAGGTGTGGGTGAATGAATTGCGGTTGTCCGATTTTGACAATAAAGGGGGATGGGCGGCTAATGCCCGGGTGACAGCAAAGTTGGCCGACGTAGCTACCGTTAGTTTTGCCGGTAGTCGCATTACTCCCGGATTTGGAAGTATTGAACAGCATGCGAATGAAATAGAGCGTAAAGATCTGCAGTCGATAGATTTTTCAACCAGCGTGGAATTTGGTAAATTTTTTCCGGAGAAATGGCGATTGAGATTACCTATGTATTACGCTTATTCAAAACAGACGATTTTATCGGAATATGATCCGCTGGATACCGATGTACCATTGGAAGTGACCCTTAAGTATGCGGAAACTAAGCGGCAAAGAGATTCAATCCGGCGGAGTGCGGAGGATTATG
Source organism: Marinifilaceae bacterium (assembly GCA_031553705.1). GTDB lineage: Bacteria > Bacteroidota > Bacteroidia > Bacteroidales > Marinifilaceae > JAVBLD01. The sequence continues at coordinate 6,971 of JAVBLD010000033.1, forward strand.
TGATGCGGAAAAGTTTGAATTTTACCAATGTAGGAATAGAAAGCAAGGATGGCAGGTCGCGGTTATTTTCACTTGCCAATTTGACCATGACCTATTCCTATAACGAGTCGTTTGCCCGTAATGTGAATACGGAGCGGGATTTGGAGAAGGACTACAGAGGATTGGTCAGCTATACCTATAATGGGATGCCTAGGGCGGTGGAACCGTTTAAAAAGGTGCAATTTTTGAATTCTAAGTTTTGGGCACTGTTGAAGGATTTCAATTTTTACTATATGCCTTCGATGCTATCGGTCACTTCCGATATTACCCGGAATTACCGGGAGATGGAATTGAAAAATCTTGATAATCCGGGTTTGCTGATGGCGCCTACCTATGATAAGGATTTTATGTGGACCAGGTATGTTGCATTCAAATTTAACCTAACAAAAAACCTAGTGTTGGATTTTCACGCTACAACACGGGCCCGGATTGATGAGCCGGAGGGTATTGTCGATCGTCAGCGTGCATCGGAACGTTATGAACAATGGAAGGATACGGTGGTGAACAATATTTTGGATGGAGGGCGTCCGGTGAATTACAATCACGATCTGACGTTGCAATATACGCTTCCTGTCAATAAGTTACCCGGATTGGACTGGACAATGTGGCAGACCATGTATTCCACCCGTTACGATTGGCAGGCAGGGGCTCTGACGGCGGATTCGGTGAATCTTGGAAATATTATACGGAATGCTAATTCATTCCAGGCAAATGTCGATCTTTCATTTAATGCGTTGTATAATAAGTCGGGGCTCCTGAGGCAATTTTCGACTGTTCCCTCTTCCAAACGTCGTGAGGTGAAATTCGAGACGAATGTAAAGAAATTACAGAGAGGAAGGCCTGTTGTGATTAAGCATGACCTGAAAACAGACGAAATAAAGGTGAAGATAACCGGAATGAACGGAAAAGAAATAGAGGTTGGTTATGAGACGGTAGGAAAGAACAAGATCAGAATTAATCCTACCCAAAATCAGAATATGATAAAAGTTGTCGTTACCGGATACGAGTCTTCCGACAATACCCCATTGCATTCGTTCGGACACTTTGTCGGCGGAATGTTAACCGGAGTAAAAAATATCTCGGTCTCTTTTGTTCAGGACCAGGGGGCCACATTGCCAGGATTCTTGCCGGAAGCGAGATGGCTAGGACAACAGACCTATAATGGAACTTCTGCTCCCGGATTCGGCTTTTTATTCGGGCAGCAGGATAAGCATTTCGGTCTGGAGGCAGCACAAAACGGCTGGCTCACCACTGATACGACGTTGAATAGCCCTTATCTGATGAATACAACCCAGACGGTTTATCTGAAGGCTTTGGTAGAGCCGATCAAAAAGCTGAGGATTAATTTGACGGCCAATTGGATGAAAGCAGAAAGTAACAGTGAATATATCTTATATGACCAATCCTCTTTTTATTCTGCGAATAAAACAAAAACAGGTAATTTCAGTATGACAATGATCGGGCTGAAATCAGCTTTTTATAGCGTATCAGATAATACCGGCGCTTCACTTGCCGTTTACAACGAGTTTTTAGAAAACCGGAAAAAAGTGTCCGAAGAGCTGGCAATTAAACGATATGGCGACAATTATAAGGCTCATCGTTTGGAAGAAAATGGAAAGTTTACCGGTTTTTATGAGGGATATGGAGGTACATCTCAGGAAGTATTGACTTCAGCCTTTACAAGAGCATACGGGGTTAAAAGCGGAGAGGGGTTAATACCCCAATTGCTGGCTATGCGTCCCAATTGGCGGGTAACATATACCGGCTTAATGGATATTGCCATCATGAGAAAAGCATTTAAGTCATTTATCCTGAATCATGCTTATATCTGTAAATATAATATCGGCTCGTTTTCATCGAATCTGAAATATTCCGAAGGGACGGATGGCTTCTCAACTGTCAGAGATATGCAGAATAACTGGATGGCGATGTATGATGTGAATACAGTATCCGTTAATGAGCAATTCAATCCGTTGATAAGTATGGACATGGTCTGGGCTAATAATCTGACTACCCGTTTTGATATCAACCGGCGGAGAGATATAAGTCTTAGTCTGGTAAATGCTCAGTTGGCTGAAATTTCCAGCAATGAAACGGTAGTTGGGGTAGGATACCGGTTTGCTAACCTACCAATATTTTTGAGAAACAAACAACTGGATAATGATATCAATATACAATGTGATTTTTCCATGCGTAAGAATAATACGATTATCCGTCGTATCACAGAAAAAGTTGATCAATTGACGGCCGGGCAAGAAGTGATGAGTATAAGACTTTCGGCTGATTATACCTTTGATAATCGTTTGAACCTAAGGATATTCTATGATCGGATAGTCAATACACCTTATGTATCCCTTGTTTTCCCGACAACAAATACCAATTTTGGGATAAGTATAAAATATACATTGATGCAGTAAATCGCTTGGAATTTTGTAGCTTTGTACCAAATCATGGGGTTAGGTATAACGTGCAAGATGGTTTTAAATAAGCAAATAGTCACCCTTTGTGATAGACAATATGGAACTGAAGATTTTTGTGAATAATCCGTGGCAACAAAACACTGTTCTGTTATACGACCATACCGGAGAAGCTGTGGTTATCGATTGCGGATGCTTTAGCAAGGCCGAACGGATCGAATTGAAGGAGTTTGTCGACCGGAAAAAGCTAAAGCTGGTGGCGCTGTTATGTACTCATTTGCATTTTGATCATATTCTGGGGAATCGTTTTATGCAGGAAGAGTACGGGCTAAGTGCGCAGGCTGCCGAAGCGGATGTGTTTTTATTGGAAGGTGTTGTACAGTATGCCACCGCATTGGGTCTTAGAGGGATGGAAGAGCCACCGGCTTTGGGGGGATTTTTGAAAGACGGAGATGTGGTAAAGTTCGGGATATCGGAGTTAAAGGTGATCGCTGTCAGCGGACATTCACCGGGAGGGCTTTGTTTTTATAGTGCCGACGACCGGTTGTTAATTGCCGGAGATGTACTGTTTGAAGGAAGTATCGGGCGTACCGATTTGCCCGGCGGTAATCATAAGGAGTTGATACAGGGAATAAAAAACAAGTTGTTTATTCTTCCTGATGACGTGCAGATTATTCCCGGGCACGGTCCGGCGACTGTTATCGGAGAGGAGAAACGGGAAAACCCTTTTTTTAAATAAATAAGAACCTCATATAGTCAGACATGAGGAAAATAAAATTATGGATAAGATTGGGGTAATTGTTGCAATGGGCGTTGAGTATCGGCTGGTCGGTGCGTTACTTGAAGATATAACGGAGAAGAAGATAAATGGAATTACTTTTGTAGAAGGAAAAGTGGGGGAGCGGTCGGTTGTATTAGCCCAGTGTGGGATCGGCAAAGTTTGTTCCGCAGTAGGAGTGGTGGAGATGATCCATCATTTTCATCCTGATTGTATTATTAATTCCGGGGTGGCCGGAGGGATTGACAAATTGACCCGGGTAATGGATATTATAGTAGGAAAAATGATAGTGTATCATGATGTGTGGTGTGGTGAAGGGAATGAATACGGGCAGATACAGGGGATGCCGTCCAGGTTTCTGGCAGATGAACATTTGTACCGGATGGCTCTATCGGTAAAGAGCGATGTGAGAATATACGGCGGTTTGATTTGTAGCGGCGATACATTTGTTTCCGATAAGAAAGAATTGAATTGTATCAAGAAGAGATTTCCCGAAGGGCTGGCGGTAGATATGGAGTCGTGTTCGGTGGCACAGGTATGCTATATGTATCAGGTACCATTTCTTAGCTTCCGTGTTATCAGCGATACTCCCGGTGTAACGGGCCATTCTGCACAATACCGGGATTTCTGGACTATAGCTCCCGAAAAGTCGTTTGATATACTGAAGCAGCTATTGATTGCAATTTAGATTTTAAATAGTCATATATGAATAAGATACCAAGCTTTTCGATAGACCATATTAACCTGTTGAGAGGAATCTATATGTCGCGTAAAGATTATATAGGCGATCAGGTTGTGACGACGTTCGATATTCGTATGAAGGAGCCGAATCGTGAACCGGCGTTAGGATACGGAGAGTTGCATACAATAGAGCATCTTGCTGCGACTTTTCTGAGAAATCATTCTACATGGGGAGAGAAAATTGTTTTCTGGGGTCCGATGGGGTGCTGTACCGGTAATTACTTTTTAATGCAGGGAGATCTCCAACCTGCCGATATTGTGGAGTTGATGCGGGATACATTTTGTTTTATCCGTGATTTTGAAGGGGAGGTACCTGGAGTGCATCCCCGGGATTGCGGGAACTATCTGCTGCATAATCTTCCGATGGCAAAATACGAAGCTGCCAAATATGTACGGGAGGTACTTGATGTAGTAGAGGAAAAGAATATGATATATCCGGCATAAATCTATATCCCGGATCCGAAGTCATTTGTATGTTAAATGTTGAAAAACTATAATTTATTAAATAAATAGTATATGGAATGGGTTGTTGCGCATCGTGAAGCGGTTCACCGCTTCGAGGTGGAGGAGGCAGGATATATTGCTTATGTGGAATATGTACTTTTCAATGGAGGGATTAATTTTACACACACTTGGGTCCCGAAAGCGTTGGAGGGTAGAGGAATAGCTTCGGTACTGGTGGCTTATGTATTGCAATATGCCAGGGACAACGGCTTAAAGGTTGTAACCGGCTGTAGCTTTATTGGGAGCTATATCAAACGTAATCCGGAATATCAGGATTTACTATAGTGGTTTCTTGCAATGAAAATTCTTTAGAATTTTGTACATTTGTGATGTTTTTGACAAAGTGATTATATGGTAAAAAATCGGAAGGTATGGCATAGACTGTCTGTAATGGGTAGGACATTGATGTTTATCATGTTGGTAGTTGCATGTAGCCAGAAGAATAAGGAGATGGAGCTGGTTTTGTTGCACACGAATGATACTCATGGGACAGTTGTGGCGATAGAAGGTATTGGCGGATTAGCAGAACGGGCAACTTTTATTAAACAGGTCAGGGAAAAAAATAAATATACTTTGCTGGTGGATGCCGGGGATATAAATATTGGCCAACCTGCTTCCAATCTGGCGATGGCTAAGCCCGATTTTCTTGCCTATAAATATATGAAATACGATGCGGTAGTTCCAGGTAATCATGAGTTTGATCATCCGATAAATATTTTTCTTGAGCAGATGAAAAGTGTCAATTTTCCATTCCTTACATCTAATATAGAACGGGAAGGGAAATTACTGGGAAAGCCTTATATAATCAAGGAATATGGAAATGTAAAAATAGGTCTGTTCGGGCTGACAACAAAGCATACCCAGAATTTAAGTGTCGGAGCTACCTGCCTTGTTTTTCTTGATGAGATAGAGACGGCACATAAAATGGTGCAGCTACTAAAAGAAAAAGAAGTGGATATCATTATAGCCGTCACCCATCTTGGGATGATTGAAATTACACCTGGCTTTATTACTTCGGCTAAATTGGCGGAACAGGTTGATGGAATTGATATCATTGTAGACGGACATTCACATGCTTATCTGGAAAAGCCGGAGATAGTGAATGGAACGTATATTGTCACTGCTAATCAGGGAGGGCGGTATGTCGGGAACGGAAAATTGCATATTATCAATAAAAAGTTGGCTAAATTCGACTGGGAACCGGTATTAATGAAGGGGCTCACCCCCGATCCTGTTCTGAAAGAAGTATTACAGCCTTTTGTCGATGTAGCCAAACGGGATCTGAATACTTTGATCGGAGAGGCTACCGCGCCGTTTGCTTTGTTTAAGGATCGGGAAAATATGGCTCGCTATGGAGAGACTCCCTTAGGTAATCTGGTAACGGATGCAATGTATTGGAAAGCGGGAAAATTATTTAAAATGAAAATCAGCTTTGCGTTGATTAATTCAGGAGGGATACGCCAGGGTATTCCGGAAGGGGCAATTACCAAAAATGAAGTATTAACGGTATTGCCGTTTGGGGATGAGTTGGATGTAGTGAGGATGACCGGTAAGGAGGTCACCTATCTGTTTGATTTTCTGGCTGCTGTCCCAATGGGAAGCGGGGCCTTTCCGCAGTTGTCGAAAGAAGTGCAGGTCGTGATTAACAGAAAAGAGCAAAGAATTGAGGAATTGAAGATTAATAATCAGGTGGTTGTAGATACAGCAATCTACTATATGGCTACCTGCAATTACATAACATCCGGAAGAGACAGTTATAATTTCGGATTACCGTCGATCGTACGTAAAGAAAGTACTTCCTGTTATATTTCGGAAGCATTGATCGAATATATCCGGATGCAAGGACAGATTATTCCGCGTCTGGAGGGACGGATTAAAGTGAAGTGATCACCTCTCTTATTGCGGCGCACATGGCAGCCTGAACCAAAAACGTGATCCTTGACCGATAATGGAGTTCACTCCAATTTCTCCCCCCATATTTTCTATGATGCTGCGGCAGATCGAAAGACCAAGACCAGTACCATTAAAAAAATGGTTAACTTGTACGAAACGGTCGAAAATGGTGCCGATATATTCCGGCGCAATACCGATCCCCGTATCTCGTACATAAAATTCGACGTTACTTTCGGAAACGTTATATCCGATAGATATATTTCCCTGCGATGTAAATTTGATGGCATTATGAATAAAATTGGAAAGAACCTGGGTTATTCGTTTTTTATCACTGTTTATAGTGAGCGTCGGTAGATGTTTTTCAAAAATCAATACGACCTTTGATGGTATTTTGGACACAAATGTCTGGATAAGTTCCGAACATAATTCATTTACTTCAATATCGTTGTATTTGATCTCGAAGATACCTGCTTCTATTTTGGAAAAATCCAGGATATCGGAGATCAATTGCAACAACTGTTCGCTATTATTCTGAATAATGCTTAAATATTGTTGTTTGGCATCCTGATCATCTACATCGGCAATTACCGCTGAGAATCCGACAATAGCGTTTAACGGTGTACGTATCTCATGGCTCATATTGGCCAGAAAAGCTGATTTAAGCCGGTCCGATTCTTCTGCTTTGATTTTTGCTTCAATTAATTTTGCTTCCGTTTTCTTTGATTCAGTGATATCATAGTTTAATCCGACAATTTCAAGGTTATTATTAGCCAAATCGAATTCTTTTATTTTTAATATACAGCGTACCCATTTCCAGTCGTCCCCGTTTTTTACTCTGATTTCTGCCTGCATATCGGACGCTTTGCCTCTGAAAATGTCCCGGTAAAAATTTTGTATGATCTGCCTGTCGTCAGAGTGTATGCTTTTATAAATGCTGATAATGTCCTTCAGGTTGCGTTTCTCTTCATTCATATTCTTGAACCATTGCTCAATGGCGAATCCCGTTTGCTTGATCGGATTCCATTTGTAGACTCCGATTCCCGCAAACTCCGCAATATAGGTAAAGAAATCTTCGAATTCCCTGATTCTCTGAAAGGTATTTGATGTTGCGGTATTGTCAGAGGATACCAGCATATAGCCTCCGATATCGTCATTTTTATCTCTTAGTACGGTTCCTTTGATATTAAGTTTTTTTATCTCTTTCGGGGTTGTCAGGAGATTGGTGTAATCGATATCCAGGCAACACCCTCTGCCGTTACGTAGCTCATTTTTGGCACTACCGGTCAAAAACGGATGTTCATAGATATGGTTTCCCAGTACATTTTCTTTTTGAGGAAATCCAAGTATTTTAAGTGCATTTTCATTGATATCCTGCAGGAAACCGTCTTTATTGTATAGTTCTATCCCTGCAGGAATATATTGGGATATATTATACAGGTAACTGTCATTCCGGTTGATTACCACGGATTGTGTCTGCTCTTCATGTTTTTTTGTCTCCTTATATGCGGATAGATACTGAATATATCCTTTTATCGATTGTTTACTTTTGTTACTGTCCGGTTTATATTCCGATTTGGCGCGGATCCAGGAATAACCATGGACGGTCTTGATGGGAAAAGTCTCATCATACGTATAGAGTTGTTGTAAGGTTAAGCTGTCAAATCCTGCCTGCTCTTGGTAATCTTTATGTATCAGATTAATAAAAGTATCGAATGTGATGGTTTTTGAACTCAACCCCATTCTCTCTACGATGTTGTCCGAGCACAAAAAACATTTGTTCTTAATATCCGCTTCCCACCAGCCAATATTTATCATTTGATGAATGTCAGATTCTTTCATTCCTACCTCGTCCCGACTACTTTCTCCATTCATAGCTAATAATTCTGTCATGTATTCTGTTTAATATACGGAGCATACTCGTTTTAGTTGAATAAATTTTTCATAAGTTAGATTAAAAATATGAGAATTCCTGCCTAGTGTAATTAAAATTAAAATGGCATAATATTTGTAATGAACAAAAGAAAAATTACTTTTGTTCATTACAAATATTATGATTGATAAACGATGAAGAAAATATTGTTTTTGATTGCTTTAGCCTATAGTTTATGCGGATTTTCATTATATGATGAAGATCCATTTTTATTGAAAGTCCGTCAGAATTTTATGACGAGAGCGAAGATGCAACCGCAGGAAAAGGTATATCTGCATACGGACCGGGAACAATATATTGTAGGAGATACGGTTTGGTTCAGGGCTTATCTGGTGGATATGCTTACCAATATGAAATCCAATTACAGCCAGTATGTATATGTGGAACTGACGAACCGGCAGGACTCCGTGATTAAGCGTGTAAAAGTGACTTGTCGGGATTCAATCTTTTCCGGTTATATGGATATTCCGGTTGTTTCGAGGGGTGAATATATTCTTCGGGCTTTCTCTTACTGGATGCAGAATGCCGGAAAAGATTACCTGTTTGAGAAGAAAATCAAGATAACCAATCTTGAAGATTTCAGAGTCAATACCCGTGTGACTTATACAGAAGAGAAGGAAAGAAGTATTGCCCATATTCGTTTCACCAATGCAGCAGGAAGTGCATTTGATAAGGTATATATCTGCTACCAGGTGAATAAAAAAGGGAAAAATGGAAAAATGTTGATACAGCGTACGGATACTAGGGGGGAGATACAGGTAGAATTTGATTCGAAAGAAAGTCCTGATGAAATCTATGTAAAATTTGATGAGAAGGATTCTCCTTTTTCGTTTGAACGCCACATTCATATATCGCCTCGGGTAAAAGACTTTAATATTTCCTTTTTTCCAGAAGGAGGGCATTTACTGTCGGGTAATATGCAGAATATTGCCTTCAAAGCCATCGGAAATGACGGATTGTCGGTAGATGTGATGGGATATATATACGATGATACGGATGAAATCGTGGGAATGTTTAATACGGTTCACCGAGGAATGGGAGGTTTTGCTTTGGATGTAAAACCGGGGAAACGGTATTATGCGGTTGTTACGACGGCAGACAGTAGCCAGAAAAAGGTGGAGTTGCCGGAAGTGCGGCGTGATGCCATTGGTTTAAAGGTTAAAAAGGTCGACAGTCTGTTGCTCTATCAGGTTATGCTGGGGGACAGTGCCCGGCAGCCGGAAGATCTCTGTTTTTTGGCCCATTCTCGAGGGGTCGTGTTGGCATTCGGGCGTTTAAACGGGAGAAGTATCGGTCGGCTGGATTGGGAGAAGTTGCCGGAGGGAATATTGAATCTTGTATTGATGGATTCGAAATATAATGTTTATAGTCAACGTCTCTGTTTCATCCGGAAAAAAGAGAGACCGGAATTGTATATCGAACCGGATAAAAAGAGCTATGAAGCGCGCGATTTGGTGAAATTGAATTTACATCTGTCTGTTGATACAGGCCGTTTTAATCCCGGTTCTTTTTCGATTGCGGTTACTGATGACGGAAAAGTGAAGCAGGATTCTCTGGCAGATAATATACAATCAAATTTGTTATTGACTTCCGACTTAAAAGGATATATTGAAGATCCCGGATATTATTTTAGAGAGGTAAATCTAACTACGGACCGTTGTCTTGATATACTGATGATGACACAAGGATGGACGCGGTTTGATGTAGCCCAAATTGCCCGTGGAGAGTATGAGGATACTCCGTATTATATGGAACAAGGGCAAGCCGTTTCCGGTAAAGTAAAAAATTTTTGGGGTAAGGATGCCCAAAAGGCCCAATTGATATTATTTTCTAATTCCGGACTTTTCAAGATGGTAGATGCGGATACTGCTGGTCGGTTTATGGTGGACGGGATTTCCTATCCCGATGGTACGCAGTTTCTGCTACAGGCACAGAATCGTAAGGGACGTAGAAGAGTTGAGGTTATCGTAGATGAAGATATTTTTATCGCACCGGAGAATCGATTTCCATACAAGCGGGAAAATGAAGAGGCAAAGGATGATGATTTTTATTTGAAAAGAGATTATTACTATGTAAATGGCGAAAAAATTTATGTTCTGGATGAGGTGGTGATCAAGAGAAAGAAGCCTAAAAAAGTACCCTCTTTTTATGACAATATGGCAACATATCATTTGGATTCGGTAAAGATTGCATCGATGAAAGATCTTAGGATTGAGGATATATTGCAGGAGATGCCGGGAATAACGGTTGTAGATGATAATGTTACCCGTTATGGTAAGACATTGCATCTTCGGGTTAATGATTTTCCAGAAGATATGGAATATATCAGATTATTGCCGGTCGAATATCTATTGAGTATCAGTTATATCGAAGAGATGCAGTCAAAGGTACTGTTTGGCGATAGCGCCGCTAACGGTGCTTTGATTATCACGATGAATCCTATATATAGGGATAAGCCCCGTTTAAATATGTCTGTTATTTCGCCTTTAGGTTATCAAAGAGCTGCGGCGTTTTATATTCCTAGATATGAGGTTGATTCTGTGCGCCTTGCTCGCAAAGATTCGGTGGATGACCGACATACGATATATTGGAATCCGAATGTGAAGATCGATAGCAGCGGTTCAACAACACTATCGTTTTCTACGGCGGATGAATATAATACCTATACAATTATATTGGAAGGCATATTGAGTGACGGAACAATATGCCGCCAGGAAAAAAAAATTACGTTGAAGCTTCCTTAAATTACAGTATGTAAGATAAATCTGGATAGATTCCTTGCTGTCTTATTTTATTCTTTTCTGTTTTTGATTTTTGGAGATAGATCTCCTGGAGGTATATGTCATAATAAAGAGCAGAAATGAACTGAGGAGCCCGATATATATCGGTAGATTTTGCTCCAAAGAAAGGTCGCCAGGGGTTAGTAATAATATAAAGCAAACCATAAGAGCAATAGAAATATACATGAAAATCCGGAAAAATCGTAACCCCATTTTAGTGATGGTTTAAATCAAACAACAGACAAATATAGTATAAAAACAGCCTAAATAAAATCAGTTTCGTTAAAAATGGCCCGCCTGTTTTATATTTTGCCCGGATATTCGTATCTTGTATGGGAAATAAATATAAAAAGAATATGAGAACAGAGACATTTACACTTAGAAGTATCGATGTAGGCGGTATTGGGACGTTGAAGGAGGCTCATACCGCATCTGGAGGTCGCAATATATCTCCGGCGCTTTCTTGGGTAAACGCGCCGGAAGGTACCCGTAGCTTCGCTGTTACTATGTACGATAAGGATGCTCCTACCGGAGGCGGTTTCTGGCACTGGTTGATATTTGATATTCCTCCTACGGTAAATGGTTTGCCGGCTGACGCAGGGAATATATCAAGCCATCTTGCTCCTCCGTCGGCTATTCAAAGTATTACGGATTACGGCTCGTACGGATATGGAGGCCCCAATCCACCTCATGGTCACGGATGGCATAGTTATATGATTACAGTTTACGCCTTGAAAGTGGAGTCTCTCGGTATGACGCGAGATATGACACCTGCTCAGGTCGGCTTTAATTTATGGAAGAATACTATTGAAAAAGCCTCTATCGTGTTCTACTATCAGAATTGAAAATCCTGATAGGTTTTAGTGTATTTAAATTATTTGTCCTGTTTTTTTCTCTAAATAAATGGAAAAAAACAGGACATTTTTATATATAAGGTTTTCCGTTATAGTTAAATAAGTGGTGTATAACTGCAAAAAAGCGTATTAAAGAGCGAAAAATCATTCAGAATTCATATTTTTGCAATGGTGAAATATGTAATGGCTAGTATGGCTTATGAGTAAAGGTGTAAATAATTTTCTGCATAGTGGAATGGAGGCTGAGATTACAACCGACGAATTGCAAGAGATCGCATGTATAGGGTGGTGTAAGATCAATTTTACAAAGAAATACGCCATATTTTCTGATTTCGTTGTAAAATCGTTGGATTTAGAGAGTAATGTATTGTGTTTTCATGGTGTGCCTGATTTTATACAAAAAGATCATATAGGGCAACTAAAGGAGCGTTTTTTAAAATTTGCAGAAAATGACCTTTTTACCGGTTTTGACGAGGTATGTCAGTTGAATACGGTTGACGGATATCGCTGGATACACTATAGAATCAGAAACAAACATGTTGACGAGAACGGTTGCTTGATTGCTTTAGGATATATTCAGTTTATTGATGAGGAGTTGTTTAAATGTTATGCAGACAAGAAAGAGAAAACCGGTCCAGGTAATCTGTTCAAAGAGTGGAATAACATCTCCCAGTTGTTGTTGGGGTTATTAAGGCCATTGGATACCGCTAATATTGTCAATAATATCCTAATGGAATTGCTGAAGCAGTTCGGGGGCGACCGTGTATATATATTCGAATTCGACTGGAACAAACGAACTCATAGCTGTATATATGAGGTGACAAAAGAGCATATCAGTGAAGAAATGAGTCTTTTACAGGGGATAAAAGTGAGCGATACATTGTGGTGGTCGACCCAATTACAAAATTGCAAGCCAATAATTCTCAATACATTGGATGATCTGCCTCCGGTTGCGAGTTATGACAAACAGATTTTAGAAGAACAAGGTATAGTCTCCTTGATGGCGGTGCCGTTACTTTCCGAAAACGGAACATGGGGATATATGGGAATAGATATTGTAGATAAACCATATACATGGAGCAGTGAGGACTATGAGCGCTTGGTGTCGTTGTCTACGATTATCAGTATCTGTTTGCAATTGCGGAAATCGGAGAAATATGCCAATGAGGAAAAATCCTATTTCGAAAACCTATATCAAAATATGCCTATAGGGTATATACGTATCAAACTGTTACGAGACGGGAAAAAGGACTTGGTCGGTTATGAGTTTATGGATATGAATCCTGTTTTCGAAAAGATGGCAGGAATTCAATATAATCAGTTGACAGATATTCAGGTAAGTGCTATTTTGGCGTATTTTGACATTGACCAATCGGATTTTATGAATATATTCGATTGCCAATGTGTCAGAGAAAAAGATGTGGAGATACATTCGACACAACAAAATTATCACATCCTGTTCTGCTCTCCCGAACGGGATATTGTGGTTATTCTTCTGTCGGACATGACTAATATGGTGAAAGCAAACAGAGCATTACATGTGAATGAATCCCGCTTACAAACCATATATAATAATATTCCTGTCGGAATCTCTATTTATGACCGGGATGGATATATGCTGGATATAAACGAGATGAATTGCGGCATATTCGGTTATGAGACTAAGTCGGATGCAATAGGAAAAAATATATTCGATATCCCGGATATAACCGAGGAACAAAAAAATGTATTAAGAAAGGGTGGATGCATCAGCTTTGATATAAACTATGTTACTTCGGAAAGAAGGATTGCTTTTTTTCATGGTAAATCCGGTGATGTTAAGAACTTGAGTATTAAAATAACAGCTCTTTATGATGCTAGCAACAGCCTGGATAGTTATCTGTTGCTCGTTATCGATAATACAGAGTCATTACATTTACTGAATGAAGCCAAGTTGAAAGCCGAAGAATCGGAACGATTGAAATCAGCTTTTTTGGCCAATATGAGTCACGAAATCAGAACTCCGTTAAATGCGATAATCGGCTTCTCGGATTTGCTGGTAGAAGATAGTTCGTTAGAAGAGAGGACACAATATATGGCCATCATACAGCGGAATAATCAACTTTTGCTGCAAATAATCAATGATATACTGGATTTTTCAAAACTTGAAGCGGGCGTGATTGAAGTGTATGAAGGAGAGGTTGATGTAAATGATATCTGTTATGAACTGATTCAGATATTTAAAATGAAAGCTCCTGAAAATATAAGTATTCATTTTTGCGATCACATGTCGATGTGTGTGATACAGAGCGACAGAAACCGTATCATACAGGTGCTTTCAAACTTCTTAAGTAATGCATTGAAATTCACTTCCGAAGGCGAAATCAGACTTGGGTATATAGTGGAAAAGAATGAGATTGAATTTTTCGTTCATGATACCGGAATGGGCATTCCGCCGGAACATTTGGAATCAGTTTTCGAACGCTTTGTCAAGTTGAACAATTTTGCCGACGGGGTAGGATTGGGGCTCCCGATTTGTAAAAGTATGGTAGAGCGGATGGGAGGCCGTATCGGCGTAGAATCGGAAGTCGGGGTAGGATCCTTTTTCTGGTTTACGTTGCCCTATCGTCCGATTTTAGCAACATTGACGGTGTAAGAATCGTATCACGATAAAACCGATACGTAACTGAAAGTAAATGACAATGATCCGGGTTATTGATGCGCGTCACTCTATTTACAACCATTTCGTAGCCGAACTGCGGGATAAACATATTCAAACCGATCGTTTGAGATTTCGCCAGAACTTGGAACGGCTCGGAGAAATTATGGCCTATGAAATCAGTAAAACATTCAGTTATTCTCCTAAGACGATTTTTACTCCTATAAATCCCGTGGATGTAATGTTGTCCGGGGAGAGAGTTGTCGTTGCTTCTGTATTGCGGGCGGGGTTGCCTTTCCATCAAGGATTCCTCAGTTATTTTGATCATTCCGAGAGTGCTTTTATTTCGGCCCGGAGGGTGTACGATGGTATAAATGGTTTTGATGTCTGTTATGATTCAATTTATACCCCTTCGTTGGAAGGGAAGCAGTTATTACTGGTCGATCCGATGCTTGCAACCGGTACCTCAATCATGATAGCTTACCGTGAGTTATTGAAGCAAGGAGGTCTTCCGGCCTACACTCATATTGCTGCTATTTTGGCCAGTCAGCAAGGCTTGGACTATATTGCCGGCATGCTGAAAGGTGAACCGGTGACTATTTGGGTAGGAACCGTGGATAAATATTTGACTTCTAAATCATATATAGATCCGGGAATTGGGGATGTCGGCGATTTGGCTTTCGGAGAAAAATTATAGTATACTTTCGGTTTAAGTGGAATATATTCTACGAAGATAAAGATAGGGAGATGTATAAAATTCATAATTTAGAATCTCTTTTGAATTCTCTGCTTTTTGTTAGATTGTTTTTATCATTTATTTGTTCGTTTTTGGTTAAAAAAACGTACCTTTGAGGCTTATGGAAGTGAACAGGTATCTGATAACGGCGTTATATGTCATGGCTGGTTGTGTTGTGACAATTCCTTTAAAGGCGCAGGAATATTCCGAACCCTTGAAAGGTGAGCGTTGTCGTCTGATTGTTTCCAACACTGTAAAAGCAATTTCGATATGTATTGATCGTAAGGTGCAGGAAGATATTCCTTGTTATTTACCTGCGATCTGTTTTTTTTCTGCAAAGACTGCTATTACTAGTGCTTCTTTCCTTTCTTTTGTGAAGCCGGTCCGGTTTGAATCGAAAATTCGCTGCTATATCTCTCAGAAAATCAGGGCACCGGAGATAGAGTAAAAACCTCTCGGCTAAAACTGTTACGCACATGTTGATGCTTGGTACCTGATTTATCCGGATCGGCGTTAGAATGGTGATGTGTACATTAATATAAAAATAAAGAGTTTTACAAATTAATATATATGGGTCTTAACGATATTTTGAAAAAACTGTTCGGAAATAAGGCGGACAGAGATATGAAAGAATTGCTTCCGATTGTGACAAAGGTAAACGGAGAGTGGGAAAAAATCAAAGCATACAGCAATGATGAATTGAGAGCGGCTTCTTCCGAAATGAGGGCGCAAGTGCGGAGTTTTATTCAACCGGAAGAAGAAGAGATTACTGCTTTAAAACTAAAAATTGAGGAAGAGAAACCATCAATCGAAGAGCGGGAGAATATTTATGCTCAGATAGATAAACTGGAAGAAACCATTGATAAAAAAGTGGAAGAGGTATTAACAGAGATTCTTCCGAGAGCTTTTGCTGTGATGAAAGAGACTGCAAAGCGTTATACCGAGAATGAAGAGATCAAAGTGAAGGCCACACAGTTTGACCGGGATTTGGCTGTAACACACGATTTTGTGGAGATAGAAGGAGATTCTGCTATTTATTTTAACTCTTGGGTCGCCGGAGGAAATGAAATCAGATGGGATATGATCCATTATGATGTGCAGCTGATCGGAGGATCTGTTTTACATCAGGGAAAGATTGCAGAGATGGCTACCGGTGAAGGTAAAACGCTGGTAGCCACATTGCCGGTATTTTTAAATGCGTTGAGCGGACGAGGCGTTCATGTTGTGACGGTCAATGATTATCTGGCTAAGCGTGACTCAGAGTGGATGGGACCTTTATATATGTTTCACGGACTTTCCGTGGATTGTATAGATAAGCACCAACCGAATTCGCCGCAGCGGAGAGCGGCTTATATGGCTGATATTACTTTTGGTACGAACAATGAGTTCGGTTTTGATTACCTGAGGGATAACATGGCCATAAACCCGGAAGATCTGGTACAGCGTAAGCACAATTACGCTATTGTCGATGAGGTTGACTCAGTGTTGATTGATGATGCCCGTACGCCATTGATTATTGCCGGTCCGGTGCCGAAAGGAGAGATTCAGATGTTTGACGAATATAAGCCGCGTGTGGAACGATTGGTAAAGATGCAACGCGAGCTTGTAACAAAGATATTTAATGAGGCTAAGGTGCTTTTGACGAGCGATGACCCGAAGAAAAAGCGGGAAGGAGGCATATTATTACTGAGAGCTTACAAAGGACTTCCGAAGTATAATCCGCTGATCAAATTTTTAAGTGAGCAAGGGAATAAAGCGGCCTTGTTAAAGACAGAGAATGAATTTATGCAGGAGAACAGCCGTAGGATGCCTGAAATTACCGATCCGCTGTACTTTGTGATCGATGAAAAACAAAATTCAATCGACCTGACGGATAAAGGACATGATACGATTACGGCTGCCGGGGAAGATCCGAAGTTTTTTATTTTACCGGATATCGGTTCTGAAATCGCAGAGATCGAAAAACAGGTAAAAGATGACCGGGAGAAATTGCATAGAAAAGATGAACTGGTCCAATCCTATGCCGTGAAATCGGAGCGTGTACATACTGTAAATCAATTATTGAAGGCCTATACGCTGTTTGAATTGGATGTGGAGTATGTAGTGATCGATAATAAGGTGAAGATTGTAGATGAACAGACCGGACGTATTATGGAAGGCCGTCGTTATTCGGACGGGCTGCACCAAGCAATCGAGGCTAAGGAAAATGTGAAGGTGGAAGCGGCTACACAAACGTTTGCCACTATTACATTACAGAATTACTTCCGTATGTATCACAAGCTGGCAGGTATGACCGGTACGGCGGAAACCGAAGCGGGAGAGCTCTGGGATATCTATAAGCTGGATGTTGTGGTTATCCCTACAAACCGTCCGATTATCCGAATAGATACCAATGATTATGTATATAAAACCAAGCGCGAAAAATATAATGCGGTAATCGAGGAGATCACCAAGCTGGTGGGAGCAGGACGGCCGGTATTGGTCGGTACAACTTCAGTAGAGGTTTCCGAATTATTAAGCCGTATGTTGAAAATGCGTAACATACCGCATAATGTATTGAATGCAAAATTACACCAAAAAGAGGCGGATATTGTGGCAGAGGCTGGTCAGAGAGGAGTAGTAACAATTGCAACCAATATGGCAGGTCGTGGTACGGACATAAAGTTAAGTCCGGAAGTAAAAGCTGCCGGAGGTTTGGCAATTATCGGTACGGAACGTCATGAGTCGCGTCGGGTAGACCGCCAGTTGCGCGGTCGTTCCGGACGTCAGGGTGACCCGGGATCTTCCCAGTTCTTTGTTTCGTTGGAGGACGATCTGATGCGTCTGTTCAGTTCGGAACGTATCATTCGGGTAATGGATCGTTTAGGGCATGAAGAGGGGGATGTGATCCAGCATTCGATGATTACCAAATCAATCGAGCGTGCACAGAAAAAGGTGGAAGAGAATAACTTTGGCATTCGTAAACGTTTGTTGGAGTATGACGATGTGATGAACTCGCAACGTACGGTTATTTATAAACAGCGCCGGAATGCTTTGCTGGGAGAGCGTATCGGAGTGGCAGTGGCTAACAATACGTATGATGTTTGCGAAGCGATAGTTGAAGAATATTTACCGGTAAATGATCCCGAAGGCTTTAAATTGGAAGTACTGAGGGTGTTGTCGGTCGATTTTAGCATTGATCCTTTGGAATTCCAGAAGATGAATGCCAGAGATTTAACAGAAGAATTATACCAGCAAGTCCGGGAGACATATCAGCGTAAGACAGAATATATTGGACAACAAGCTTATCCGGTGATTAAAAATGTATTTGAAACACGGGGTGAAATGTTTAAAAATATTGTGGTTCCGTTTACCGATGGTCAGAAAATGTACAATGTTGTGACCAATCTGGAAAAGGCATATCGCACCGGCGGGGAAGATTTGATGCGTTCTTATGAGAAAGCAGTTATCCTTGCTCACATTGATGACTCTTGGAAAGAGCATCTACGGGAGATGGACGATTTGAAACAGTCGGTACAGAATGCTACTTATGAACAAAAAGACCCGTTATTGATATATAAATTTGAATCATTCAACCTATTCAAAGCGATGGTTGAAAAAGTCAATAAGGGAATGGTGTCCACGTTGATGAAAGCCCAAATCCCGATGCAGGAGCCGGAGCAGGTAAGAGAGGCTGAAATGCGCCGTACCGATTTAAGTAGAATGCGTGAAAGCCGCACCGAACGTACCGAAGCACAAGCAGCCGGTGAAGCGGTGAGCCGGCAGCAACAAAAACAGCCGGTACGGGTCGGCCCGAAGGTAGGACGTAATGATCCTTGCCCTTGCGGAAGCGGAAAGAAATATAAAAATTGTCATGGACAAGAGTAAAAAGAAGAGGTTCGGGAAGAGTTTGTAGACAGACAAAACTCTTTTCGAACCTCTTTTAATTTAAAACCTGAATCTAATAATGTTATCGCTTTTTATCAATTGGGATGTTTCCCCGGAAATATTTAATATTGGAGGGATTTCTATCCGTTACTACGGTTTACTTTTTGCTTTAGCTTTCATTTGCGGATACAAAGTGGAAGAAAAGATGTTTAAGTCGGAAGGGTTAAGTCAGGCTTGGCTGGACAAATTATGGATATATGTGGCGATAGCTACGCTTATCGGCGCACGGCTAGGACATTGCCTGTTTTATGATTGGGCTTATTATAGTGCCCATCCGATAGAGATGATACTGCCGGTTCGTTTTTCTCCGGAATTTAAGTTTACCGGTTATCAGGGATTGGCTAGTCACGGTGCGGCTATCGGGATTATCGCCGGATTATGGTACTATTCCAAAAAGATTAGTAAAAAATCTATTTTCTGGATTCTTGACCGTGCAGTAGTACCTATTGCATTAGCCGGCTTCTTTATTCGTATGGGAAATTTGATGAATTCGGAAATCATAGGCTTGCCGACAAACTTGCCATGGGGATTCCGATTTGTAAACTCCGGTGTCGACGATCCGATGACTCCACGTCATCCTGCCCAACTTTATGAAGCATTTTGCTATCTGATCAGTTTTGGTGTACTGATGTATCTGTACTGGAAAACAGATGCGAAAAGCAAACAAGGATTCTTATTCGGGATGTTTCTGATCCTGATCTTTACAGCCCGCTTTTTTATCGAATTTGTGAAAGAAAACCAGGAGGCTTTCGAAGCAAATATGGCTTTGAATATGGGACAGTTATTGAGTATACCTTTTGTATTGATCGGAATTTATATGCTGTTTTATAGCCGAAAGCATATAGATGTACAGAAGGTAAAAGGTAAAAAATAGAGCATACCAGTGAAGGTTTTACCAAAAATAATAGAGTCCAGAGGTTCCCTAAATTCCCAATAATATAAAAAAGGGTTGTTCATGATAGACAACCCTTTTTTATATTCACATTGCATTTTATTTTTTCAATATATTACAAACCTCATTATAGATATGTTCGCCGATAAAACCGAACTTTTCGTCCAGTACTTTGGCCGGTGCCGAATAACCGAAATGGTTCACTCCGTATACAGTACCGTTGGAACCAACCAGGCCTTCAAGGGTTACTGAAAGTCCTGCCGTCAGACCGAATCTAGGTTTATTGTCCGGAATAATCTGTTGCTGGTATTGTTTGCTTTGTGTACGAAACAGCCCTTCAGAGATTACGGAAACGACTTGTGACGTAATTCCTTTTCTCTCTTTCAATAGTTCTGCTACTTCGACCAATGTCGCAACTTCCGAACCGGAGGCAAGTAGAATCACGTCAGGATGGTCGCTGTTTTTTATTACGATATAGGCTCCTTTTTCTGCTTTTGTAGCTTCTTCGCGTCTGTTTTCGCCCGGAAGGTCTTTTAAATCCTGCCTGGATAGAATCAAAGCAGTGGGAGTGGAGGTGTTTGCCATTGCCATTTTCCAGGCAACCGATGTTTCGGCTGTATCCGCCGGACGGAGAGCCAACAAGCTCATGTGACCGGAATGGTTCTTTGTTTTTTCCAGTAAGCGGATCTGCGCTTCGTGCTCGATCGGTTGATGAGTCGGGCCGTCTTCACCTACCCGGAAAGCATCATGACTCCACAGGTATTTTACAGGAAGCTCCATTAATGCGGAGAGACGGACTGCCGGCTTCATGTAATCGGAAAATACGAAGAAAGTACCGCAGGCCACAAAAATACCGCCATGGAGAGCAATACCATTACAGATGGCAGCCATTGTAAATTCGCTCACTCCAGCTTGCAGGAATCCTCCGGTAAAATCTTCTTTCTTAAGAGCTTTGGCCCCCCCTTTGATAAAGCCATCGGTTTTATCTGAATTAGAAAGGTCTGCCGAGCATACAATCATATTTTCTACCCGTTTGGCCAGTTCGATTAAAACGTCCGATGAGGCTGCCCGGGTTGCAATATTTGCTTTATGCTGTATGGCTAAATAATCTATATCGGGAACCTTTCCAGATATAAATGTATGAAATTTTGCTGCTGATTCGGGATTGGCTTTCTCCCATGCCGCTTGTTCGGCTCTGCGTTTTTTTGCATAGGCATGTTTTTGGCTTGCTACCTCTGCATAATATGTCATTACCTCTGGAAAAATAATGAACGGATTTTGTGGGTCGCCTCCCAGGTTTTCAATTGTTTTTTCGATGGATGCACCTGCGGCGCTTAAGGGTTGTCCGTGTGTAGAAACTTTATTCGAAAAATCTTCGTTGTTTGCTCCTACGGCGCCTTTTCCCATCAGGGTATGGCCGATAATCAAGGTTGGACGCTCTTTTTCAGCATTGGCCTGTTTTAGCGCCTGCCTGATCTCACTGACATTATTTCCGTTAATTGAGATTACATTCCAGTTCCATGACTCATATTTTTTTGCTGTATTTTCAATGGTGACTTCCTCTACTTTTGTGGACAACTGAACATTGTTTGCATCATAAAACATGATAAGATTGGAAAGGCCTAATGTTCCCGCGATACGTCCGGCTCCTTGCGAAATCTCTTCCTGGATACCTCCGTCAGAGATAAATGCATAGGTTTTATGCGACATCCATTCGCCGAAACGGGCAACCAGAAAGCGTTCCGCAATGGCAGCTCCGACAGCCATAGCGTGGCCCTGACCCAGAGGGCCGGAAGTATTCTCAATGCCGCGTTTTACATCAACTTCAGGATGACCCGGAGTACAGCTTCCCCATTGGCGGAACTGTTTCAGGTCGTCCATATTATAGGTGCCAAACAGGCTCAATACGGCATATAGCATAGGCGACATATGGCCCGGATCTAAGAAAAAACGATCCCGGTTTATCCAACACATATCGTCCGGATCAAAGTTTAAAAATTCAGAATAGAGAATATTGATAAAATCTGCTCCTCCCATAGCGCCTCCCGGATGTCCGGATTTCGCTTTTTCAACCATTGAGGCTGCAAGAATACGGATATTGTCCGCTGCTCTGTTTATGGTATTATCCATGTCTATTTATTTTGAAATGTTTTATTTTGCCGTGCAAAGCTAATAATAATAAAGGGAATTATGAATTATGAGTTATGAATTATAAGTCATGAGCCCTTTATCCTTGTTCTTTTTTTATCAGTATTGCATTATAATATTCCGGATTACCGGTAACCTCTTCACCTAACCATTCCGGTTTAGTAAATAACTCGTTTTCCGATCTTAACTCGATTTCCGCAATAATTAACCCGCTGTTTTTTCCATGAAACTCGTCCACTTCAAAGGTATGATTACCTGCTTTGATATAAAAACGGGTTTTGTCGATTAGACCTGGTTCGCAAATTTTTAACAGCTCTTCCGCTTCATGAAATGGGATCTCTTTTTCCCATTCATAACGGATTGTGCCGGAAGAGTTATTTTTTCCCTTGACCGTTATGTAGCCTTTGTCATCCTGCAACCGGATACGTACGGTACGTTCGGGAACAGAAGATAGGTATCCCTGAACGATTCGGACATTTCGTTCGGCAAAAATTTTGAATGTTCCTTTCACTAGAAACTTCCGTTCTATTTCCTGACTCATATTGAAAGAATAAAAAATATAAAAGGTTTATTTTTTCCTGCCATCTGCTTCTTGTCACTTGCTCTTTTTACAGGTTTTTATCCGGATATAGATTTTCCCACCAAGCCGGTTGTCCTTTCAGGTATTTGGCAAAATAAGCTAAGATAGTGTTGCCCCAGAATACACGTTGTTTATAATCAACTACAGCGTGATCAGCGTCTTTTACAAATACCAGTTCAGCATCCCTGCCCAGTAGTTTTAAAGCGGTGTAGAACTGGATACTTTCACCGGTAGGTACATTGACATCTTTGGTTCCGTGTATTAATAAGAGGGGTGTGTGTACCTTATCAGCATTAAATAACGGGCTTTGGTCTACATAAATATCTTTCCGGTTCCATGGGAAAGAGTGGGCTGTGGCATTGGTACTATAACTGTATCCCCAGTAACCTTCTCCCCAATAGCTTGAAATGGACGAGATCCCGGCATGTGATATGGCACAGGTAAAGATGTCGGTTTGGGTGATTAAGTACATGGTGGTAAAACCTCCGTAAGAAGCGCCCATGCAACCTACTTTCTTCGCATCAATGAAGGAGTGGGCTTTCATAAATGCTTTGGTAGAGGCAATGATCTCATCTGCTGTGATTTTACCCCAGTTATTCTGGTGCCGTGCAGAAAACTCCTGGCCGTATCCGATGGCTCCCGACGGTTGCATGACATATACCACATAGCCGAGCGCCGCATATAAATTAAAAGGCCAACGACCGCCAAATGTTCTCTCTACAGGAGTGGTCCCTCCGTAGTAGTATACAATCAGCGGGTATTTTTTAATGGGATCGAAATCCACAGGTAAGTAATAGCGCCCGTCGATAAGAGAACCTTTTTTATACTGGTAATCCCAGTCCATTGTCTCCCCGAATACGATATTTTCATATCGTTCCTGCGCCAGATTTTCCCATATTTCCCCTTCCAGGTTATTGAGGTCGAAAGAGTATAGGCGGGCCGGATAACTGATTTCCGAAGCAAGGTACATCAGGCGGTCTGCTTTTTCTGAAACACTGATTGACAGGATATTATCTCCGGAGGTTTTTATCGGTGTGATGCTACCGTTTGCGTACCGGAACAAACGAAGGTAGTCGCCATCGTTGGCTGTGAAATAGATATGGCTGTCTTTATGCCATACCGCCTGCTGAATGGAGGGGTTGAAATTATTTGTTATCGGGAGTACCTGTTTATCATCGATATTGTATATATAAAGTTGACGGTCATACTGATTCGGGATCGGATTCCTTCCGATATTTTCTCCAAGTTTACCGAAAGCCGAAGGGCCTCCGCTGATTAACAACCGTCGATCGTCAGGCGAAAAACTGCATGAAACAGCATACAGGCGATCCTTCCATAATGTGTCCAGTTTCATTGTTTTCATATCCATGAGATAGATGGACTGTTTACTGTAAGGAAATTCGTCGTAAGCCGGAAAGGAAGTTGTAAAGATCAATTTATTTCCGGAGTGGCTGATATCCATCAGGGAAGTACTCAGATTGCCCCATGTCAAGCGGGAATGGAGGCCAGTTGTCATATCATATTTACAGAGGTAGGAACGGTAACGGAAACGGGGTTGCCGGTCTTCGATACCTGCCAGTTTGCGTAGTTCCCAGTTGTTATCATTAAAGTTCTCCGTCACGGTATAGATCAGGTAAGAATAATCGGGCGACCAGGCGTAGCTTTTGATCTTGGTGTCCGCTTTGATCAGGCAGGAGAGTTGTTTTTTTTCTATATCGTAAGCATAGAGTGATTGCGCTTCTCCTTCGTTTTGCAAAAAAGAGAGCTGGTCTTTACCGGGTACCCATTTTAGGTTGTTTACCTCGCCAAAAGAGTATACGATTTCTTTATTATCAACCCGATATACATAAGTTGTGGTACTTCTTTTGCTTTGAATTGATTCGGTAATTTCGGCCAGAAGATATTTTCCGGTAGGGGATACCGATATTTGGCTGAATTGCTTGCCATTCAGTATGTCATAGATATTCTTACCTCTTTTAGGGGAGGTGCTGACAGTAATTTCTGATTTCTCGAAGTTTTTATCGGCCTTAAAGTGAGCAGTTAATATTTTTCCTCCTTTTGATACTGTTTTTACAATAATGGAGTGTTTGCCCGGTGCAAATTCGCATTTGACTGTTTTGTTGCTTGGGTTATCGTTTGTAACAGTTGCTTTCTTTATTCCATCAATGTAGATTTCGGCATTCCCGAAAAGACGGAAGATAAGATCGCCGGTCAGCCATTCATTGTTTTTTAAATAGGTAGCATAATAAAACAACCAGATTTCTTTCTCATCAACAACATTTCGGAGGGTATCTCCGTCAAATTCGGCTTTTGTCCACTGCATGTGAGGAAATCCTTTTTCCGCTTTACCCTCGTCCGGCACCAGGTTTTCCGGGTTTAAACCTGAATATTCGAGCAACATTTCGTTAGTAAATACCTTATTATTAACATCTTTTGTGTTTCTCAGTACAGGTTTTTCAATTTTGATCGGTGTGAGTTGCAACCATTGGTTTATGGTCTGGCCACTGAGATTTACGGTATAGGTAAAAAACAGTAAAAAGAGTAGTTTTTTCATGAGTATATAATTTGATTAAATGATTATTGCCTTCTTACAAATATAAGTGAATTTATTTTATATATCCTTTTGATGTCGGAAAAGATATTTGCTATTCTTTAAAGCAGACAGTAGCCTGTTATTTATTATTAAATATTGTGCAGGGTGAAAAGAAACGCTATCTTTGCTTATCGGAAAATCGATGTGTTAGATTATTTTAAACTAAGATGTATGCAATATTTTCTTTTTTTTGCAGTGTTGTGGTTCTCAATTTATACCTCTGAGGCACAAACATTACCGGTATGGAATGGTTCCAATGATGGCCGTTATGCAGTGAATGATTGGCTGATAAAGCCGATAACAGAAAAAGCGGAAATATACTTTAGTTCCGACGGAAAAGAGGTTGTCCTCTATAACGGATTAGTAAAACGGACCTTCCGTATCACTCCTGATGTGGCTTGCGTGGATTATATCAATATGATTGATGGCCGGCAGATTCTAAGGGCCATCAAACCGGAGGCGCGAATTAATTTGAATGGGATCGATTATAATGTCGGAGGGCTTTACGGACAAAAGGAGAACGCCTATATTATACGGGAATGGGTAGATCAATTGAAAAAAGGTAAGGACGGATTTCATTATGTGTCATATGAAATTACTGACATTAGGCCATTTATAAATACAAAGTTTAATTATTGGGCGGGAAATACCCGGCAGACAACGGGTAAAATGATAACATTCCACTACCGGGCGGAAGCGTTAAAAGGAGTGGAACTGGCTGTTCATTATGAATTGTATGATGGGATTCCGGTAATCTGTAAATGGCTTTCGGTTGAGAATAAAACAGGGCAATCTGTTCAGGTCAACCGGGTTGTCAATGAAATTCTGGCTGTTGTAGAGGAGCAGAGCGCGGTTGTCGGAGATGTTGATAAAATGGCCAAGCCGGCCTCCATTTATATCGAGACCAATTATGCATATAATAACGCCATGCGTTATGATCTGAGCGATCAGACTACCCATTGGAAAAGAGATTGTACTTATACTTCTCAGGTTAACTACGACTATAATACGCCCTGTTTATTGGAGGTTTATCCGGAAAAAGCTCCCAATATAACTTTGGAGCCGGGAGAGATCTTCCGCTCTGTACGTTCTTATGAGCTTTTAATGGACAGTTACGACCGGGAACGAAGAGGGTTGGCTATACGCCGTATGTACCGGACCATCGCTCCTTGGACTACCGGTAACCCAATATTTATGCATCTTGTGAGCAGAAATGATGAGCAGGTGTATACTGCCATAGATCAGTGTGTAGCCACCGGCTACGAGGCTTTGATCCTTAGTTTCGGTAGTCATCTGAGCATGGAAAAATCTTCTCCTGAGAATTATGAAAAGTGGAAAAAAATAGCAGATTATGCCCATCAGAAAGGAATAAAGATCGGAGGGTATACATTATTCAGTTCAAGGCGAATAGGGCCTGATACAGATGTCATTGATCCTAAAACAGGAAAACCGGGAGGCGCATTCTTCGGAAATGCTCCCTGCTTTTGCAGCCGGTGGGGATTGGATTATCGCGATCATATCATAGCATTTTTTGAAAATACCGGATTTGATATTCTGGAAATGGACGGTCCTTATCCAGGTGATGTATGCGCCTCAACTAATCATCCGGGGCATAAAGGACTGGATGATTCGCAGTGGCGGCAAATGGAAATGCAAAAGAGCCTTTTTCATTGGATGGCGACCCGTGGTGTTTATGTCAACGCGCCCGACTGGTATTTTTTGGATGGAACCAATAAGATAGGGCTAGGTTACAGGGAAGCAAATTTTTCGTTATCTCGCGCACAACAAAAAATATTAAACCGTCAGAATATTTTTGACGGTACATGGGAAAAATTACCTGCGATGGGGTGGGGATTTGTTCCCCTGACAATTTACCAGGGAGGAGGAGCGGAGAGTATATTGGAACCTCTTTGCGAACATTTAAAGGATTATGAGCAGCTAATGGCACAATATTATGGAGCAGGCATTCAAGCTTGTTATCGCGGTCCGAGGCTCTATGATACCGAAGAGACCAAACAGGTCGTTATAGCAATGATAGCATGGTATAAAAAATACCGGGATATACTGAATTCCGATATTATTCACCTAAGGCGTGCGGATGGCCGCGATTGGGACGGAATCTTGCATGTAAATCCGGAGTTAAAAGAGAAAGGGCTTTTAATGCTATACAATCCCCTGGATAAAAAGATTACCCGGACCATAAAATTGCCGCTCTATTATACCGGCTTGAATCGAAGAGTGAAAATCCGCGAAAAAGAGAATCGTCTGGTAACCTACACAATGAACAGGGATTATACCGTAGATTTTACGTTTACACTCGAACCGGATACATACTCCTGGTTTGTAATAGAGTAATTGCCATGATATTGAATAATATTTATGTTCTGCAATAACCTAGCTGTTTGTTTTTATAGGAGGATTTTATACATTCGCAGTAAAAATAGAATATATCGTGTTATAAACTGATTTAAATAAATATTAATTATGATTCCCAGCGATTTTATCAAGCAATTTCGAGAAGCATTCGGAGACAATGCTGAATTGCCGATTGTTTTTTGGTATTCTTCAGAAGCTAATCCACCTCCGGTGCAATCGCAGAAATGTTGTATCCAGGATTTAAAAAAGGCGAGAGAAGGTGTTACGATTACTTTTGATGTCGAAGCAATCTCTTGTATGGGGGGGAAATTATATACCGGTCTGGGAGAAATATCGATGGGAGTAGCCCAATATATGCCTATAAGAGAGAAATACAAACAGAGAGGAGAGCTCGTTGCTGAGTTTATTCATGATTTGGATCTGGTAAAAGCGACCAAACCGTATATCTGTTTTAGCCGTATCGATAAAATCGATCACTTTGATGATATCGAAGGAGTTATTTTTTTCGCTACTCCTGATATATTGACCGGCTTGATATCATGGGTTTTATTTGATACGAATCTGGAAGGTGCCGTATCTGTTCCTTTTGGTTCCGGGTGTAGTTCGATTGTTTCGCAGGTTGTTGTTGAAAATCGCAAAAGGGGTAAACGTACTTTCATGGGGTTGTTTGACCCGTCGACAAGGTTAAATATTGAACCTAATATATTGAGCCTTGCAATTCCGATGTCCCGCTTTAAGGAGATGTGCGAAACGATGTGTCTGTGCTGTTTGAAAGATTCATTTTCTTGGAGTAAAGTAAGGGAGAGGATTAATTCCTGAAAAATATGAAGAAAGGGACTCTCAAAATATCCTAGTTGAGAATTGAATATTCAGTTTTGCTCTCTGGTAGGGAGCCGAATAAAACGGGGATACCAAACACTTTTTAGAGTCTCATTTTTATTATAAGATAGGAAACAGGATAAATACCATTACGTCCCATAATGCATGCGATATAAGCAATGGCGCGAGGTTAGGCGGTTTAAACAACATATAGATGAATCCCCAGAATGCACCGCAAACCAATGCCGCCATGACAAGCATAAAATTGAATGAAAAGACGTGTACAATAGCATATATAAACGTGGTTATAATAAATCCCTGCCAATTGCCCAGTCGTTTCATCATGTCAGTTTGTACCAGTCCCTGCCAGAAAATAACTTCCGCGGGACCTACGATAAAGAGCAACTCCAATGCAATCAACACATTATTTGTATCATCACGTAGGCTGTAAATAGACGAAACCTGAGGTTTGGCAAAATCAAACCATAAGGAGGAAAGATAATTCCCGACATAGAATATTATCCATAACAGGCAAGCGGAACATATTCCTATCAGTATGCTTACAATATCAAATCGGAAAGCACCCTTCCACTCTTTTTGGGATAAAAAACTTGTCAAAATCAATATTGATGCCGAGAAAAACATCGATAACCAAAAGTTAAAGTAATAAGATGTCCATGGCGAGAACATAACAAACCAAAGCAAACAGGTGATCGAAATAGGAATAATCAATTTTTTCATATCCACAGGGATATAAATATCAGACCTGCCAGCAATGTACTGAACATTAACTGTAATTGTGCTGTTCTTACATCAAGATCGACAATGTTGGAAGGATTATTGGTAGAGGCTGTGCTCATTATCCGGCAATTATTTACAGCTACTGGCAATGTCAATAGAACGCCTAGTACCACCCAGTGCAGGCTTCCGAAACCAATCATCGCAATAAGGGAAAGGTAAGCAATAACGAGTAGTAATTTATATTCCGTAATAGAAGCTTTTACACCGACCAGCATGGCAAAGGTGCGAATATTTGCTCGTTTATCATGGACGATATCCCGGGTGTTATTGGCATGAAGAATGTTTACAGTAATACAACCGATCGGAATGCACAATCCAACCGCGTTCCAGTCAAAAGTGGAAGTCATCGCATAAAATGTTCCCAGCATAATCAGGGGGCCATAAGTAATAAAGATGAGGAAATCACCTAAGGCTCTGTATTTGAATTGATAATAGAAAAGAGCCGATATTACACCCAGCCCACCGATAAATAACAGAGGAATGCCGGTATGATAAAAAAGAAATAATCCAAGTGTAATGCCTGAGATAAGAAAAACAATTCCCAAATTTAAAATAGTTTGCGGAGCAAATGTTTTATTCACCAATAAACGGCTCGAACCGAATGTATCCTCCCTGTCTACTCCCTGTTTGTAATCGAAATAGTCGCTGATCAGATTCCCGCTGATCTGAAAAAGCACTGCTCCTAAAATGGATAATATCCCGAATAACCAGTTAGGATGGATACCTGGTTGATTTCTGTATAGAAAAAATACATATACAAAGATTACTAAAGCCGGCATGCTTGATGCAGGGAAAGACCAAGGGCGAACAGCTATAATCCAGTCTTTTGCCGTAGGTTTGTTTTTTATCATTGGTGTATCATAAATTTGACATGGTAAGCCGGTATGTACATCATATCGGACAGATGTCTGATTAATGTATTAAGTACCAAAGGTAGGTATCTTCTTTTGAACATCTGAATGTTTAATAGCAAATAATTGTGAATTTATCTGGTAAAAACGCATAATCATTCATTAGAGAAGTAAAAGAAATCTGGTGCTATATCAATAAAAGGAGGTGTTTTTTAATACCTCCTTTTACTGATTTTAAATCTAATCTTTTTCTGTATTTAAAGGATCGATTTTTTATTTCTTTATTTTTTTTCTTCCGGTTTTACCTCTTCACTCTCTTTGGCGCTTCCTATTGCATCTCCTTTCAAGTATTTGGGTAAATCCAGTCCAGCCATATTGAACAGGTCATTTAAAGGAGGAATTGATTTCATCATTCCAGAAATGAAGTTGGCAGTGGAAGTTGTGTCGCTTTTCCCATTATTGCCGTCCCATATCGTGATCTTGTCAATTTTGATGTTCTTTATAGCTTCAACCTGTGTTTTCACCAACTCGGGAAGTTTTTCGATCAAAAGCAACTGATAGGCCTTCGAAGGATCGCCTCCTGCTGCATGAACCACTTTGTCATATCCGTCGGCTTGTTTGGTCAGAATCTCAAACAAGCCCCGGGCCTCCGCATCCATCTTGACAAAGATTGCATCGGCCTCTCCTTTGGCATTCTCACGTACCTTCTCGGCTTCGGCCTGTGCTTCGATGATCCGTCGTTTCTTTTCGATTTCGGTAGGAACGATCACATTGGCCTGTTGCGTCGCACGTTCACGTTCGGCTCGGACGTTCTCAGCCTGCTGTTCGGCTGCATAGGCGTCCTGTAAGGCTTTGGCTTGTTGTACCTTTTCTGCCGATATTGCTATGCGCAATGCTTCAGCCTCTTTTTCCCGGCGCGTCGCATCGGAATTTGCAATCTCTATTTTGGATTGGTTTTCTCCTTTTACAGCAATTGCGTTGGCTTCGGCTGTTTTGATACGGGTATCCCGTACTGCTTCCGCTTGACCGATTTCTCCGATTTTTTCCTGGACCGCAACACTTACTTTGGCTTCGTTGATCGCTTTGGCAGCCGCTTCACGTCCTAAAGCTTCAATATATCCCGACTCATCTTTGATGTCGGTTACATTCACGTTAATCAACTTCAGGCCGATTTTTTTTAATTCGGCCTCCACATTGGTAGAGATACTTTCGAGAAATTTATCCCGGTCTGCGTTAATTTCTTCAATGGTCATCGTTGCAATCACCAGGCGGAGCTGTCCGAATAATATATCGCTGGCCAACTCCTGTATCTGCTCCGAGCTAAGTCCCAACAATCTTTCGGCAGCATTATTCATACTTTCCGGTTCCGTCGAGATACCTACCGTAAATCGGCAAGGCACATCCACACGGATATTTTGTCCGCTCAAAGCATTTGTCAGATTTGCTTCAATAGAAATAGGCTTCAGGTTCAAATAGGCATAGTCCTGGATGACAGGCCAAATAAAGGCACCTCCTCCGTGGATACACTTAGCCGACGATCCGCCGGTATTACCGTAAACAACTAGAATCTTGTCCGAGGGACAACGTTTGTAACGTTTGATTAATGATGTGATCAGAATAAAGCAAACGACAATCGCAATAATAAGAAGATAAATGGGCTCCATGATTGATTATGAATTAAGATTTATAGATGATACCATGACTGTTTGATTGTCAATGATCTTTGTTACTTTTGCTTTAGCTCCGGTCGGAATTTTATCTCCTTCCGTCATTGCTGCTATTTCATGATAGGCACCTCCGACACTGACCTGGATTTTGCCTTTTCCTTTCATCTCGCCCGGGATTACCAGATATACGTCAGCCGTTTTTCCGACTGTGTCCGAGATTTTAAAGGTCTTGTCCGCTGCCAGCTTCGTTATTTGTATAATTAGGAAAAAGAAAACCGCAACAAAAAGGAGACCGATTAGAACAGATATAAGGTTTAACCAGAATGTTGAGTGAATTGTAGTGTAAAAACAGACTGCCGCCCAGCCGTAACCTAAAAAGAAATTGACAAAGTTTCTAAATGAAAATATGTGCCCTGGGGAGTCATTATCCAGATTGCCGTCAAAATCGGCACTCATTCCGTCCGAAGCGTCCATTCCGATGAATGTCATAACCATCTGTATAATAAAAATTATACTTGTGATCAATGCGATACCCCAGTATATTTTCAATGCGGGTTCTAAACTGTAATACCATTCCATAAATTGAAAATTAATTTTTTTTGTTAAAGATAATCAATTATTTTAATGTTGCAATATAAAAACAGAATGATAAAATAGTTTTTTCAGGTTAATTTATAGGGTGAAAACCGATCGTAGATTTAAACAAAAGTGCTATCTTTGACATTTGAAAATAATAACCTTTTAAAATCTTACAGCCATGGGAAAAGAAAAAAGCGTTAAAAAAGAGGCAAAGAAAGAGCCGACAAAAACTTTGAAAGAGAAGAGACAGGAAAAGAAAGCGAAAAAAGAAAAGCAAGGATAAAAAATTTACTACTTATTGGTCGTATTTAAAGCAAGAGTGTCGAAAGGGCTCTTGCTTTAAGATTTTATCAGGTCAGCATATCTGTTTCTGCATCGGTCACCTTTATTAAATAGTTGGGATCGATCCTTATCTGCAATCCTCTTTGGCCGGCACTTACATAAATTACATTAAAGTTCAGGCAGGTTCGATCAATATAAGTCGGAAAATGTTTTTTCATTCCGATCGGAGAGCAGGCTCCACGCATGTATCCTGTGACAGATAGTAATTCTTTCATCGGAATCATATCACAATTCTTGTTGCCTGAGATTTTAGCTGCTTTTTTTAAGTCCATCTCTTCCGCTCCGGGAATAATGCAGACAAAATAGCCGGTTCTATCTCCTTTTAAGATGAGCGTTTTAAATACCTGTTCAATCGGTTCGTGTAATTGCTCGGCAACGTGAACAGCGCTTAAATCCGATTCATCTACCTCATAGGGAACCAGTTCATAGCAGATGTTCGCCTTATCGAGCAATCTAGCAGCATTGGTTTTGTTAATCTTCATATCAATAAGCTGTCTTATCCTGTTTCCCGGCCCATTTGGTGAATAGATCAGCGGAATCCGACAGTTGAATATGTTTCACATCAATATTTCTTCTATCCAGAGGTAAATTTAATTCGTCATAGATAAATTTATCATTAAAACCGATTTTGGCGGCATCATTTCTGTCGGAACAGTAATATACGGTTTTGATATTTGCCCAATAGATTGCTGCCATGCACATCGGACACGGTTCGCAGCTTGTGTATATCACAGCATCAGGAAGATGGAAGGTATTTTTCATTTTACAGGCGTTTCTGATGGCTACAATTTCCGCATGGGCTGTCGGATCGTTTGTTGAGGTCACCATATTGCGTCCTTTGCCGATTATTTCTCCATTGGCAACAATAATGGCGCCGAACGGTCCCCCCTGGTTATTCCGAATACCTTCGTATGCTTCTTCAAAAGCACATTTCATATAATCTTCCTGTTTCTTCATAACTGTTTATTATAGGTCGTTTTTAAATTTATCCCTCTTGTACCGAATCGTGCCGGCTTACTTTCTGGATGCCTTGAATGTGTTTCAACCGGCTGATCAGTTGTGACAAATGCTCGGTGTTGTCGATCAATACGGTGACACTACCGTCAAAGGCTCCTTCCGAAGCGTTGATGGCTATGGCCCGCATAGTAACGTGTGGATCTTTGGAAATAACCTTGGTAATTTTGTTGATGATATTTCCTTCTCCTCTTCCCATCAGGCTCAGTACGGTTTGATACGAGTTGGCCCCTTCGTTTGTCCATTGTGTTTTAACAATACGGTAAGGGTAGCGCCGTTCAAGATCCAGAGCGTTCTTACACTGCTTACGGTGTACTTTGATGCCTTCGCCGATCGACACAAAACCGAGAATATCGTCACCATATACCGGATTACAACAGCGTGCAAACTTATACTCTACATTGTCGACGTTTTTATCAATCAATAATACATCTTCGTCGATTTTTTTAGTACGGCTGATCTTGATATCTTTCGGCGGAGCAGGCACATACTCCTCTTTAGGCCGTGCCAGGATCTCCTTGATTTCGGCAGTGTCGTGTTTACCGATGGCAATACCATGATAAAGGTCCAATGCGAACTTATACTTGTAGTGTTGCATCAGACGCCTGACCAATTCATCATTATATTCGACCTTCCAGTTTTTCAGCCGCCTTGCCAGGATCTCTTTACCGAGGTCTGCCTGGTGGTTTATCTCTTCATTCAGGTACTGCCGTATTTTATTCCGTGCCTTTGATGTGATGGCAAAGCTCAGCCAATCCGCTTTGGGTTGCTGGTTTGCCGCAGTAATAACAGAAATCTGGTCACCATTTTTCAGGACGTATTTTAATGCTTCATTCCGTTGGTTTACTTTTCCGCCTACGCATTTATTGCCTATATTTGTATGTATCGCATAAGCAAAATCAAGTAGGGTGGCTCCTGCTTGTAAAGTGATCAGATCGCCTTTCGGAGTGAAGACATGCACCTCCTTATCCCGTAGGTTGATCTTCATATCGTCCAACAGGTCGATGGCATTCTTCTCACTGCTTTCAAGAATCTCCCGAAGTTCGCCCAGCCAGCTTTCAATGATATTATCGGCAGAACCGCCTTTATATTTCCAGTGGGCGGCAAATCCGCTTTCCGCAATTTCATCCATCCGTTCGGTGCGTATTTGTACTTCCACCCACCGGTTTTTCGGTCCGAGAACGGTAGTCTGCAATGATTCATACCCATTCGATTTGGGTACCGAGATCCAGTCCCTCAGCCGTTGCGGGTTTGGCGTATACTTATCGGTCACGATAGAGTATACCCTCCAACAGTCTGCCTTTTCATTTTCGCCCTGGCTGTCAATGACAAAACGAACAGCGAAAATATCGTATATCTCTTCAAATTCCACTTGGCTTTTACGCATCTTGTTTAAAATCGAAGCAATGGTTTTGGTCCGGGATTTAACTTTAAATTTAATCTCTTTTTTTGTTAGTTCCTCTACAATCGGCGCGATAAACTGGGCAATATATTCTTCCCTTGCGTCCTTCGATTCCTGTAGTTTTTGGGCAATCTCGTTGTATAACTTCGGATTGGAATAACGTAAAGCCAGATCCTCCATCTCCGATTTGATGTTATACAGTCCCAGGCGGTGTGCAAATGGGATATATATATAACTGGTTTCCTTTGCCAGTTGTTGTTGTTCCGCTATTGAAAGGGTATGGGCGATTCTTAAAGCATATAATTTTTCTGCCAGGAAAATCAATTGTACACGGATATCTTCGGCAAAGCTCAGTAAAAGTTTTCGGAAATTTTCGGAGTCGATAATTTTCTGCGTTGCATAGAGATGACTGATCTCTTTCAATCCTTTCGTGATCTGCCATACTTTTTCCCCAAACTCTTCTCCTACCTGTTCGAGGGAGATAAAATTATACTCAACACTCCTATGCAGCATGGCGCAGATGATGGATGTGCGTCCTAACCCGATATTCTCTGTAAGGATAAATATAATATCAAGAATTTTGAGAAGCTCTTGATAGGCCAACTCCGGATTTTGCAGTTCGTATCGGATAGCTATTTTAAAAGCTTTTTTGATCAACAGTACATGCTCTTTGGTAGAAATATTCCTACTCAGCTTCAATAAAGCAGTGTATCTATCGAGTATTAATCGCCTATACTCTTTTTCGGTTAGTTGCTCCATGATTGTTTATATAAAAATACGAGGATTTTTTTTCTTCTGCTATAAGTTTCGTTTTTTGAAGTTCCCTGTTGTAGTTTGCGTTTGTAAAAATAGTGAATTCTTTTCGGGAATGTTGAACAATAAATCCTATTTTTGTCTAAATTTTTTCTTGAGGATACATATCTGTCTGTGATTTATTATTTATGTGCTTATGCTAAAGTGTGGATTTATTATTATGCTTCTTTTACCTGTTGTTTTAAAAGCGCAGGATACAAAATCTTTGTTCCAACAAATGGATATTATTCTAAAAGATATAAAACTTATTGAACGTAAGGTATTAATAGATGGTTATATAGAAGCACAGTCGTCCGGTTATTTTACTCCGTCGGAACAAGAGGAGATACAGGGACTTTTTAATAAGTTTCAGGAATTACGGATACCGGGAGAGCCTGAATTGAAAAATTTTGTACAGTGCATAAACGGTTTTTACCGGAATTCCGAAAAGGAGAATTTTAAAGTGTGGCTGACCGGATTGAAAGAGCTTGTTTTGCCTGCTGTCCGTTCTAAGGTCACAATAAGAAACTATCTGGCAACTACAACGCTGATCGTGTGCGAACAGACTTTTTCTTCCTCTGCTTCCCATAAATGGTTCATTAGAGGAGGTAAACCTGTGTGGAGATTCAATGATGGTATCCGGGTCGATTTTGATCGTGCCACTGTTACATGTAAAACTCCTAAGGATTCCATTGCTATCTATTCCACAGATGCCTCCTACTTGGTGGCCGAAGGTTGTATCGTAGGAAAAGGCGGAAGCGTCGAATGGAAAAATTCGCAGGATAATATGAATGCCACCCTCTCTACCTACCAGATAGATCCGAAAGTTTCGGAGTATACAGCCGATTCTGCTTTGTTCCATTACGAAAGTAAATTTAGAATGCCTTTATGGGGTAAGCTAAAAGATAATGCTTCAAAATATAGCAATGACAAAGATCGTCCGTTCCCTGAGTTTACCTCTTATTCGACCGATATAAAAATTAATCCGCTTTTCAGGGATGTCTCTTTTAAAGGTGGAATTTCTTACGCCGGCTTGAAGTTTTATGGCTATGGTTATGGAGGAAACCCGGCTTGTGTGCATATTACACCGGCTGGGGGTGCCACTGAAATGTATCTGTATGCCGACCGTTTTTTTATCGATACGATGAAGGTCATTTCGGCAACTTCCGCCTTAGTTATTAAACTGGATTCGGGACAGATCACGCATCCGGATATTAATTTTTCTTATCTGGCGGATAAACGTGTGGTGACGCTTAAAAGGATTACGGAGCAGAGCGCTCATATTCCGTTTAAGGATAATTACCACCAGATACTGTTTGACATGGAACAGATTTCCTGGCCGTTAGACAGTATTTATATGAAAATGAGTATGACCAACCGTTCGGGACTTTTCAGGGCGATGATCGAGTCGTTGAATTTTTTCAATGACGATGTATATGATAATATACAGGGACTGGATGAGATCAATCCTCTCAATGGCCTGCTGAAATGTTCCATGGAATTGAAATCCAATACATTTACAATCAAGCAATATTCTACATATATAAAAAAGGCGGCGGAGCAGTTGAGAAAACAGATCATAGTGCTTTCCTATAACGATTTTGTTGATTATGACGAAGAGCGTGATGAGGTCACTCTGAAACAACGCCTTTTCGATTACACGAAAGCGCGTGTCGGGAAACAGGATTACGACCAGATCCGGTTTATATCCCATCCGGAGGGTACACAGGCAAACGCTTTGCTGGATGTACATTCTCATAAGTTGCAAATATTTGGAGTACAAAGACTTACAATTAGTAGGGTAAAAGATATTTTCATGGAACCGACAGGCAATAGTCTGGTCATGTTAAAGAACCGAGACATGGAGTTCAGCGGTAAACTGAATGCGGGAATGTTCGATATGTACGGCCATAATCTTTATTTTTCTTACGACAAGTACACAATCAATCTGTCGCAGGTGGATTCTGCCAATATGTTCATGATGGACCAAAATACCCATAAAAGGGGGGAGCAGATTCGTTCGTCGATCAAGATTATGACAGGGGATATTATTATTGACGAACCCGGCAATAAATCGGGTAAAAAGACCGGCAACGGTTTTCCGGTTTTGCACTCTACTTCGGACTCTTATGTCTATTTTGATCAAAAATATGTGCAAAACGGTGAGTATAAACGGGATAGTTTTTATTATGTTATTAAACCGTATACTTTGAATGGGATCAATAGTACCGATAATTTCCAATATGCTTTCCGCGGCATGTTGGTATCAAACATCCTGCCTCCGATAGACGATACACTTTATCTTATGAAAGATAAGAGTTTGGGGTTGAGGTATGATACACCTAAGGAGGGGCTTAAATTGTATGGAAAAGGGATAATTAAGAGCCGGGTGACTCTCGATCAGAAAGGATTTATAGCCCGGGGGAATGTAGAGCTTAACAATAGCGATTTCCAGTCGGATTCTATTATGTTGTTGCCGTCCCGGATGCTTGCCAGCACGAACAAAATCCGAGTGAATGCAGTGCCCGGACAGCGTCCCGGAACTGTTGGTGATCAGGTTAATATACGATATTTGCCAAAAGAGGGAGGTAACTTGCAGGCGATTTCAGTAAAAACTCCGTTTGAGATATACCAGGGACAGGTAAAACATACCGGAACGCTCTCCATTTATGAGACTTTATTGGATGCTTCCGGACAATTGGCATTAAAAGATGCTGTAATGAATTCGCAACTGTTCCATTTGCAGGAACACAATGTTGTTTCTCCCCAGACCG
Organism: Marinifilaceae bacterium; assembly: GCA_031553705.1. Taxonomy (GTDB): domain Bacteria; phylum Bacteroidota; class Bacteroidia; order Bacteroidales; family Marinifilaceae; genus JAVBLD01. Next base: position 45,838 of record JAVBLD010000033.1, read on the forward strand.
ATATCAGCATATCACCATTGGCAAACAAGGAAGTTCTGTTGGATATCCGTCAGGTGAGTGCAGATATTAATATGGTGAGCCATATCGGAAAGTTTGTTAATAATGTGGAGACAAATCCGCTTTCATTATCTTCCAATCGCTATGTCTGTTCGTTTAAAAACCTGACATGGAATATGGACAAGTCGTTCTTGAATGTCGGTGTTGAGGATGAGAAAGAGTTGGCACAACTCTGGAGAATGGAACAGGTGGATAGCTTGCCGTTACAGGCTAGGAACAGGTTTGTATCGACCAGCCTGAGTACAGACTCGCTCAGCTTTGTCGCTCCATTTGCTAAATACAACTTACTGGACGGGAAAATCAATTGCCGGTGGGTGAACCATATCGATATTGCCAACGGACGGTTTTATCCGAAAAATGGGGATGTATATATTGCTGCCGATGGAGATATCCAGGAGTTTACTGGTGGAAGGCTGTTATGTGAGCGAAATAACCGGGATAGAATCCTTAACAATGTGCTCTTAAAGATAAGGGGCGTCTATACCTTCAGTGGGAACGGTTTATACGGCTATGTAAACGAACAGAACGATTCGACTCTTATCCGGTTCTCCGAAATAGGAACCGATTCGACCCGTCTGTTGTATGCGGCTGCTGAGATACTTGCCGCTACACCGTTGAAGTTGAACGACGGAATACAGTATAAAGGGCGTATGTTCCTTTATTCCACCCAAAAGGATCTTTTCTTTAAAGGATATACCGGTTTGACGACCGGTAAGAATGATATTAATCATACATGGCTGGCGGTGAACTGCTATCTGGATGCATCGCAGATCAGGATACCGGTAGGAGAAGAGAATAGAGACGATGAAAATCAACGTATTTTCAACGGGATATTCTTGACTTTGGATAAGGAAGTAAAAGCATACGCAGCTTTCCAGAGTAACCGATTGTTTTACAGTGATGACCAGTTGATCCGAGGAATAGGCGAGCTGATTTGGGACAGGAAGTCAAACTGCTACGTCATCCGGGATGCTTCTGCCAGTCCTTACTATCGTTTCTATTATGATGTGCCGCAGGGTGAAATTCTTGGTTTTGGAAGATTAAACTTTTCGATCAAACTTCCCGGAGTAGCTCAGAGTTCAGCAGGCGATATCCGTTATAACCTCAAAAGCGGAGAGTTGAAAGCTTATGATTTGCTTTATGCCGTTGATTTTTCGCTGTTGAAGAAGATGGAAGCTATTCTGTTGAAGGATTTCGGGGATGACAACTTGAAACAGATCACGGTTGATTCGTCATTGATCACACGATTATATAGCATATACGGCAAAGAACAGATGGCTAAGGTTACAGGGATACTATCCAGGCCTTCCGGTAACATACCCGATTCATTAAACCGGCTTTTTGTATTCAATTCGTTGGATCTGAAATGGGTTCCTGAATCCCGTTCCTATGTATCGGACGGAAAAGCTATGCTGATGTCGATGCGGGATGTGCCGGCCGAAAAAGAGCTGGATGTAAAGATTGAGTTAATACGCCGGATTGCCGGGGATGAATTATATTTGTATCTTTCCGACGGTCAAAACTGGTACTATTTCGAATATACCGGACATGAACTTTATACCCTTTCTTCAAATGAGGAGTATAATACGGCCCTGAAAACCGAGAAGGCCGATAAAAAGAAGGCAGGTTCCTATACGCTTACGCTTTGTCCGGATTCGAAAAAGGAACGTTTCTTATCGCGTTTGGAAGAGATAAAAAGAGGTACATTCAAGAGAAATCAATGACATAATATGCGAATAAAAGAGAGATATACAGGGGTTATTGACTGGTTCGAAAAGCACATGCCGGTGGCTGAGAGCGAATTGAGATATCATAATCCTTTCGAGTTGATTGTGGCGGTAATCCTGTCTGCACAATGTACCGACAAGCGGGTGAATATGACGATGCCCGCTTTGTTGGAGCGTTTTCCTGATGTTTATACTATGGCAGAAGCAAAGGTAGAGGAGATATACGATTTAATAAAATCGATCTCTTATCCCAATAATAAAGCGAAGCATCTGTCGGAAATGGCCAAAAAGTTAGTTTCCGATTTTAATGGAAAGGTGCCGGATGATTTCGCCCTACTCCAAACGTTGCCTGGAGTAGGGCGGAAAACTGCGAATGTTGTTTTGGCCGTGGCTTTTGGAAAATCTGCGATGCCTGTAGACACGCATGTTTTTCGGGTAGCCAACCGGATAGGATTGGTTGTTAATGCTACTACCCCATTGGAGACAGAAAAGCAATTAGTGAAACATATTCCTTCGGGTATCCTCTCAAAAGCGCATCATTGGCTGATTTTGCACGGACGTTACATTTGCCAGGCGCGTAGTCCAAAATGTAGTGAGTGTGGGATAACAATTTATTGCCAATATTATCAGGATCATTTGAAATAGTTACTTTATGAGTTGCCATAACAGAAAGAAACCGGATTGGTTGAAAATCCGATTGCCTATAGGACAGCTTTCGGCAGATGTATTGAATGTTGTGCGGACAAATAATCTGAATACCATCTGTACAAGTGGTCGTTGTCCTAACCAGGGAGAGTGCTGGGGATGCGGTACGGCTACATTTATGATTTGCGGGGATGTTTGTACGCGCGCTTGTAAATTCTGCAATGTGACAACCGGTCGGCCTAAGCCTCTTGATCCGCAGGAACCTGAAAATATTGCGAATTCGGTGAGTGTTCTGAAATTGAAGCATGTTGTACTTACTTCTGTCGATCGGGATGATTTGCCCGATTTAGGTGCTGCACATTGGGTCGAAGTAATTCGGGCGGTTAAAGAAAAGAATCCTCATACAACAATGGAAGTACTTATTCCTGATTTTCAGGGATGTAATGAACTGATCCAACAGATCATTGCGGTCCGCCCTGAGGTAATTTCACATAATCTGGAAACCGTATGCCGCTTATCGGACCAGATACGGAGCCGTGCGACTTATGTTGGATCTCTGCAAGTTATAGATAAAATTTCAAAATCGGGTATTATTTCGAAATCAGGTATTATGCTTGGACTAGGAGAGAGTAGGGAAGAGATATTGGAAACAATGGACGATCTTCGAAAGGTGGGGTGCAATGTGATGACAATCGGGCAATATCTTCAACCGACGGCAAAAAATATAGAGGTGAAAGAGTATATCACTCCCGAAACATTTGAAGAGTATAAAGCGATCGGATTGGCAAAAGGCTTTGCCCATGTGGAGAGCGGACCGCTGGTACGGTCCAGTTATCATGCGGAAAAGCATGTAAGATTGAATCAGTCATGAAAAGAACAAGATTTATTGACCTGGGAATGAAGGGATACCGGGAAGTGTGGCAACAACAGGAACAGTTGTTGGAGTCCGTTAAAGAAGAGAAAAGGCAGGGAAAATCTCCGTTGAATTACTTGCTTTTTGTGGAACACCATCCGGTTTATACTTTGGGAAAAAGCGGGGATGCATCAAATATGTTGGCTGATATGATACAATTGAGTGCAAAGGATGCCGAATTGATAAAAGTGGACAGGGGAGGAGATATTACATTCCATGGGCCGGGCCAATTGGTGGCTTATCCGGTAATCGATCTGGAGGATTTTGGGCTGGGAGTGAAAGAGTATGTCGAAAAGCTGGAAGAGGTGGTAATCCGCGCGATTGCTGCTTATGGAATTAAAGGGGATCGTTTTTCCGGTGCGACAGGGGTGTGGTTGGATGTAAATACGAAGCAGTCGCGAAAAATTTGTGCCATCGGGGTAAAATGTTCCCAATTTGTTACTATGCACGGATTCGCCCTGAATGTAAATACCGACCTAGGGTATTTTAATTATATCAACCCTTGTGGGTTTGTCGATAAAGGGGTTACTTCATTGGCAAAAGAAGCAGGTTGTCAAGCGGATATGAACGAAGTAAAACAAATCGTTCTCAGCAAGTTTGTAGAAGTATTCGGAATGAATATGAACAGGTAGTAACAGAGCCGGGAACAATACCGGTACACCTCTGAAAGACTTATAATAATAATTTGCCTGTTTCCGGATTTCTGCGCTCTTTCTTTATTGATGCGATTATATCCAATGCTTCCGGGTTAAGAATCTCCGGTAGGTTTACTCCTCTTTTTTTAAGGCTGATCAGCCAATCCTCCACTTCTTCTTTTCGTAAAGTATATAGTATATCCCGAAAAAGCTCGATCTGCCTGTCATCATACCTATTTGCCTCTATTCCCCGGAATATATCCAGCTCTTCGTCTTCGAAATAATCAATATGCGGATCTGCAATTTTCAGGCCTTTTTCGCATACTGCGTGCATTCCGCAACATCCCTCGACAGGGGTGACAGACCTGTTTGATTGTTTTTCCTTTGATTTACTTACAAAAGTAAACAGGGCCACAATAATAAGCAACCCCGTTATTCCAATAACTAAATAAAGCATGATTCACTGCATATTTAGAGAACTTGTTATTTGTTCAATTCTTTCTTGAGCTGGTTTATTTGATTGGTCAACTTTTGAATCTCAGCTTCTCCGTTACTCTTTTCTTTTCTGATCCATGCCAATTTTTTATTAAGCTCTTCGTTTTCCTGTTTTAGCTTGAGCACTTCCTCGTTGTTAGAACCTGCGCCCGATTGGATCGCATTCAGTTCATTTTTTATTCTTTGATTCTCTTTTTCCAGTTCTGATTTCACCCTAGCTAACTCTCTTTGGGCATCGTCCCGTTCGGTAAGCACTTTCTTGAAACTGCTTTCAAGGGTGGTAATCCTTTGTTCTGACGATTCGGCCGAGTATTTGATCTGATCGGAGGCTTCATCCAATTCCGATTTTAAAGCCGTTTGTTTACTCTCTAAAGAGCGTAGTTTATTATTTAATTCATCGACCATCTTATCTTTCATTGCATTATTTTCCGTCAGCTTATAACGTATCGAACTAAAATCATCTTTAGCCTGCTGCAGCTCTTTTTCAAGGTTCTTCTTGTCCTTCTTTACATCGAGCAAATTCCGTTCGACATCTCTTTTAGCCCTGGCCAGATCCTCATACTTCTTTTTAGATACACACGATGACAACAGGGATGAAATGATAATAAAATTCAATACGTATAGTCCAATCCGTCTCATTTTGTATTATTTTATATTTTTCGATATAAACCCTGTAATTACAGTTACAGAGTCTTGGTTTTAATTATTATAATTACTTACTTTGGGGCAAATATATAAAATAAACGAATAGATTACTATGAATAGGAAAGTTCTCTCGTTAATAATATTATTTCTTGTTTGGTTTGCAGCGGCTTATGCACAGAATGATGGAAAAATAACATTAAAAGGAGTGATTCTTGATGCTAAAACAAACGAACCGGTGATATTTGCCAACATGGGGGTTTTGGGTACTACAGCCGGGGTTGCATCGGAGAAAGACGGACGGTTCGAGTTGACGGTACCAGAAAAGTATGCTTCCTATATAGTTCGCATTTCTGCTGTGGGTTATGCGACGTATGATATAAAGATAAGCGAGGCGAAGGAAAAAGGAGATATGACCATCATGCTTGAACCGGTCGCGTATGGATTGGATGAGGTAGATATACGTGCCAAAGCGCAGGTCTATCAAAGAATGCTGAAGAACGTTGTGACAAATATCAGCAAGAACTATATTGTGAAACCCTATAACTATCAGGGATATTTTGAGCATAGTGTCTTTAAAAACGGAGTGGAAGACAATACCAAAGAGGCTATTATACAGATTTATGATAATAGGGGGTACGTCCGCAGTGATGTAAGTACGACATTCGGAGAGATAAATTATAAGTTTAATCAGGTACGACGAAATCGTCCGGTTCAATCGATATTTGACGGCTTAAATTATTTTGACGATATCCTGACAGCCGACGTAGTACGTAACACAAGGAATGTATTGGATATAGCCAATTCGAGGGAATATAAACTGAAAGGAAAGGGTAAACTGCAGTATGAGGGAGATTCGGTGCAGGTGATAGAATATGAGGTAGCCAAGCCTACCATTTCAACGACAGGAAACACTCAGGTAATGGCCTATAAAGGAGAGATATATGTAAACTTAAAGGATTTTGCTGTCCTGAAACATATTGTCAATATTACTGCAAAGAATTTTACAATCTTGGGACGTAACCTGATGCCGGTAAACGAACCTGAAAAATCTAATGTGAATATCGTAATCGTTACCAATTATAAGAAACTCAAAAATGTTTATTTCCTAAGCGGTACAACACTCAGATATACCTATAAAGAGGCTGAAAACAGTATAAAGGGGGAGATGCAGTATGTTACGACGAGGGTAAACATGAATGCTCCGGAAGCTATTACCGGACGGATGTATTATGAAGATATCAAAACCAATGAAAGTTTCTGGAACCGTTATTCGGTTTATTTTGAGGGGGAGGAGTGAAATATATCCTCTTTTTTGGTTGGTTTCTTTTCGATATGCCACTGGAAATCCTTTAACTGCTGGTCTTCCGGTTTTACCATGAATATCGGAGTAATAGTACCATCGGTTTTATTGAGGAAAGTAATTATCTCGATTTGCTTCTTTTCGATCAGGATTCTGGTATTGGGACTGGTTGCCTTAAACAGTCCGATAATAGTTCCTTTTTCGTCAAGATAATAAAGCGTCTCACTGCTTCCGTTCACATAAACCATACGCAATTCATTGTTTTCGACATATCCGGTAATGTTCCTGCCTTTTATTTGGTTGAACCTATTTGTATCTGCCTGATTGATAATCATAGCTTTGTTATTCAGATGAAACAGGTCGACATTATTTCCCTTCATGTGCATATTGATGTCTGTCGCCGTCATTTGATTACCGCTGGCCCAAACGATTGGCGTGTGATACAAGTAAACGGTGGAATCCGCCACCGGAAATACCATTGAATCGCAAATTCCTTGCAGATCCGTATTATAGAGCTTTGTGTTGTAGTAAGCTTTCATGACATTGCTACCGAGCGTATCTTTGTTGACGGAAATAGTATCTCCATGGATAAAGAGGGAGTCGGCTTCCCCGACAATAGTCAATAAAGCCCGTTGGGTAATATAGGCATAATCGTTGTTTTTAAGCACCTTTCCATAGTGACCTTCGACAATAACATTATTGACCGTATCGTAAAGATGGATATGTTGTTTCATGATTGCACTGCCGCTGATGCTGTCTACGATGATCGTATCAGCTACGCCCAAGTACTCGTTATAGGTAAGGTGATTATTTTTGTATAACTCGGCGTGTGACGTGAGCGAATTATACCATCCTTTTTCCGAGTAGAGCGTACGGTTATCTCCGTGAATATGTGTCGGGCCTAATATGGTGATTATTTTCGTTACCGTCTGATATTTCATTGTGTCGGAAAACATCCTGTAGTCAGGAGTATGTACTTGTACACTATCTTTGAAAAACATCTCATTGATAGGCACATAGTAATATCCGAATTTGCTGCTTAAGGTATTAACTTTGTCTTTAATTGTGCCATGATTGAAATAGTAACCTACCCTTGTCGCTGCATTATAATCGAGGAAGTTGGTCGTTAAAGTGATCTTCTGGTCGTTCATGCTAACGTTGTGACGTACCTGTGCCAGTAAAGTTTTACTGTTATAAGTCATATAGTCCCCCCACAAATGCAATGTATCGCTCTGGATCGCATGCACGCGACCGAAGGCTTCGACATAATTACTATCCGGATATTGGTACAAGCTGTCACAAGTCATCTGCATATCTTTATGTTCCAGTCTGACATTCCCGATCAGCTTGTTTATTCTTTGTACGACACCGATTCTGGTCATATCGGCATGTAATATGTTAATCTTTGCGGAATCCTGTGCCATAACCGGTGAGGCAAAACTCGCAATACAACATAACAATCCCCACATGAGGATGGCGCGTTGCAATCGTAATCGTACAATCGGATATATTGAAAACATATACAATAGCAAAAGCATTTTCAAATGATCGTTTTTTATCCACGAACTTTTCTACTTCAATTCGTGTGCAAGGGGTTATTTAAACCACCCGTCATAGTGGAATTTTGCATCCTTATAGGAGTCGTCAATATGAATATAGGTTGCAGCTTGTTTTTCGTTGATCCATTTTTTAAACTTCTCCATCTGCTTTTCATTCTTCAACAACATTTCAAAGTTCATCCAATCCTCTTCCAGGTTGGCTTTATGTTGTGGATAGAATGCTTTAATCTTGATGATTTTATACTCTTCCCGTCCGCTGCTTCGATCCAGAAAAGGTTCGGATATCTGGCCTACTTTCATACGGTTCACCTCTTTAGCCATATCTCCTTTTATATCGCTTTTGGCAATTTTCGAATCGGCGCCGTAACCGGCAATCAAACCGCCATTCTGTCTTGTCTGCTTATCGGTTGAAAAATAGTAGGCGGACTCTTCAAATGTCATTTTGCCATCTATAATGTATTGTCTGATAGTGTCAAGGCGTTGTATTGCCTCTTCTTTCTCTTCCGGTGATACTTTAGGCTGGATCACGATGTGGCGGACATTCAGCTTCTCTCCTTGACGGTCAATTAATTGTATAATATGGAAACCGTATTCGGTTTCAACAATTTTTGATATTTTGCCCGGCTTCAGGCTATAGGCAGCTTCTGCAAATTCCGGAACCCAATCCGTCTTCGATTTATACCCCATTTCTCCTCCCCTGGCTGCTGCTGCATCTTCCGAATAGAGCACCGCTAACGTACTGAAAGACTTTTCGCCGTTAATTATCTGCTCCCTGAAGCTTCTTAACAATTCTCTGACCCGCTCTTTCTCTGCTTCACTTATGTTGGGTTTCAGCACAATCTGTTGAATTTCGTATTTATCCGGCATGTCCGGCAGACTGTCTTTCGGGATTTTCTTATAGTAACTTCTTACTTCGGAAGGAGTAAGACGGACTTTCTCGACGATTTTTTGCTGCATTCTTTCAGTGATTAATCTTTCCCGGATGGGTGCCCGCATTTCGTCTCTAATTTCATTAAGGTTTTTATTGAAATAAGATTCAAGGCGTTCCTGCGAACCAATGTTGGCAATCAGATCTTCAATGCGGTGTGTTATTTCCGCTTCAACTTCGTCTTCAGTGACCGTGATACTATCAAGCTTTGCCTGTGCTACCAGAAGTTTTTGAATTAACTGTTGTTCTAAAAGCTCCGTTTTGTAATCGACAGAAGAGGAGATCATACCCTGGCTTTGCTCTTGTAGAAACGCATTCTCGATATCCGACTTTAAAATAATCTCATCTCCTACAATTGCAATAATTTTATCCACGACATTTTTCTGGGCCGTAACATAACCGGATAAGAACAATATAATAAACAAAAAAGGATATTTCATAAATATATAATTGAAAGTTGAAAATTGAATGTTAAAAACGAGGTTGTTTGAGTAACTCTTTGATATATAGTATTAATTATAAATATCTTATAGTATGTGTCATATTTGCTTTTGTTTTGAATGCCCGAAGCTAATATTTTTTATTTAAACATGGAGTATTTTCAAGAATGATTTTTACCGGAGCTGTATTTCATTTTTGATTTTTGCAGTTTACTCAATATATTTTTACGTAATCTTTGCGTACTCCCTCTTCATTGATTTGTTTTTCCAGCTCGCTTTCGAAAGCAAGTTTTTTCTTATTTTTCAGAATAAGAACGATTTCGTTCCGGACGTATTCCAGCGGAGCCAATGTCTGGTCCCGGTATATCTCTCTTATTTTGAGGAAATAGTAGTTTTCATCATCTTCCTTCTCAATATTTTTCATATAGGAAACCTCTTTTTCCAATGTGTTGAAGTCTCCCGGGATCAGGTTTAGCAGATACTTTACTTCGACCCATTTATCATCAAATTGATCGTATTTTTTGGCGTTGGTGATGCAGTATTCTTCCAGATGCTCCAAATCCTGCGCCCTATCGGATAGAAACCATTTTCGGACGTCGTTCAGATTAGGTGCCGATTTGGGAATAATAAAAAATATAGCTCTTACGATGGGAGTAGCCAGTATAAAATTATATTTGTTTTCATCATAATACTGCCTTATATCCGTTTCACTGATGTTATCTTCCAAACGTTGGTCGATCAGTTTTTGCTTATACCGGTATATCAATAACGATGTGCGGTAATCTTCTACTTGCCGTTCGATATCTTTTTCTTCATCGGAAAGATTAGCAATGGCTTTATGCAACAGCAGCTTTTTACTTATCCAGTTTCTGATGTAATTCTGGGCCATCAATAAGCTATCTTCGGATGTAGTAGCAGACGGTATAAAATCAGCAATTTCGTTGCGATATAGATAACTCTCAAATACTTTTGCAACAGCTTCATTTTGTGTATGATTTACACATGAGAATATGATAAATAATAAAAGCACCGAAACGATTATTTTCATCTTATTGTAATTTTACGGATTTTATTGCGAAATTACTAAAAAACGGGTGATCTGATATACATTCGCTGAAATTTTTATCTTCCGGATGAGGAATAAAATAGTAATATACAAGATGTAAATGCCTTACGATCGCTTACTGAATGCAGATTAATCAACGATATTGATTAAATCACGTCCGGTAGGAATGGAATTCAGAAATAGAAAATATGGCACAGAATTTGTATTTTTGAAAAAAGAATTATGGCGTTGTAACTTTTATGCGTTTCATTCGTCTTAATTTAAAACAAAGTTAAAAACAATGGGAAAGATTTATGTTTTTTTAGCCGTAGCTTTTTGTTCGTTTGGGGTAGTAGGGTATTGTATCTGGGCAGATGAAGCGGAACATGATACCTCTTTTCGGATGGAAAATATAGATTATTCCAATGATATGGAAATAGTGCAAGAAACAGATGGATTTTCCGTTCCGGAAGATTCAGATGTTTTGCCGTATATCCAATCTGCCCAAGCACCTCCGGTTGTACAAGTAAGTGTAGTAAGCAATAGAAAGGAGAAAAATATCACCCGCATAGAAGTAGCAATTGTAATGCCGAACACCGGAATACCCCGTGTTACCATTGGTAACAGTATATTACGTCAGGAGTTCTGGGAAGCAGAAGAAACGGGTTTGGAGTTCGCCGATAGTACTTTGCTACCGCTTGCTGTCCGAAATACCGAGATGAATGCTACTGTTTTTATTAAATGTTTTTTTTACGGGTCATCTTCCAAACCAGGTACATGATTTGGCTTATGACGATCACAATGATAACCCAGATTCCATATATTTTGAATAGCGATGTCCAGGGACTCTTCGGAGTCCCTGCTTCATTTTGAACACTCTTAATTGCCTTTAGTGTGAGATGATCCGTTGTCGCGGAAATATTATTTTCAAAAAAGGCCAAGTCGTAAACAGGCATTGAGGCTTGAGTATCTCCATAGGTGAGCCTGTATAAAACGGAATCATTCAACCAGGCAACCAGATAGTACTTATCACAATATGTAATAATCGAATCGATTTTTAATGGTAGATTGTCATGGTTCCGGATCATGATATGAAGTACATCGGTGTACTCGTTGTACCGGATTGTGTGTGAATCCTGATTGTTTGAATTAAGAGTGTAATATCGGGCTTCTGCCGGAGCAGGCTCTTTTTTTCTTTTTCTGTTTTGACGGACTTGCGGCATCCGGCGTTCTTCCTGAGGGACACTAAGAGTTATTGGACGATTATAGAACTGCGGTTCCGATATATAAAACAGGATGTCCGAAAGGTTGTATTTATCGTTGAAACGGATAGTTATATATGTATTCCCATCTTTATTTTCTGTATATAGCTCTCTGTGCGGAATCTTTAACCGGTTGTATTGTACTTCTGACCGGTAGTCCATCTTGCCGATTTCTATGATGTTTAGCGGTGCGAACAGCGAATCATTTATCGAAAGCAAATAATATTTATAATCGGAGAGCGGGAAGTGTAGCTTTAACAAGGTGTTTGTCGTATTTTGGTTATATATTTCAGATAATAAGAGATCCTCTTTCACAGTGTACCACCTGTTACGATCGTTGCTGCCTTTAAGAATAGCTTGTTTTTGCGTGTCGGTATTTTTAATATTCAGGATAAAGGAAGAGACCTTTTCACCTTGAGTTTCGATTTCGATATCGGTATGGCGGTTTACTTCTGCTTTAACTACAATCCGATAGGGGATAAACTCGTCTCTATTATTTGTACGGATATCTTTTTTAATGATAAAAGGAATCTCTTTTCCGTTGGTATCGATGATGCGCAGATCGGAAAGATCGGATTTAGCTTTTCCGACTACCCCTACCGGAAGATCAATCGTATAGAAATTTTTTGAATTGACTGGCGGGATTTCCGCATTATAACGGGGTTGTGCCGAAGCATTTATTGCAAAAACCGTACATATAACAAGCCATATTGCAATCCCTGTCTTTTCCATATGCATCATGTTAGTTGAAAATTAATTCATATTCTCTTAATCCTGTATTCAAAACTTATTTAAACAGAACATTTTTAAGCTTTTGATATAGGAATGAGAGTACCAGTAAAATGATACCTAATACAATGAAAACGATAATCTTACCTACCGTCGGCAATAACCATAGATCGAATAATAATAGTTTTCCGAGTACAATCCCAAAAGTAAAAAGACTAATAATCCGGAGTACTTTTATATGCAATTTCATACCCAGTGTCATTTGTATAAAACCAGTCAAAGTTAGGGCAATAGAGAAGCCGGCGCTGAATTCATCCAATTGAATCTGGTCAACCAGACTGGCCGTTGCTATAATAACCAGGACAGTTGACAGGATATTGAGATATACCATGAAACCGTTGGTTGATTTTAAATGGTAATCATGGATCCGATAATATTGCCGGGATATATATACCATATTAGTAACAATTGCAGCCAAAAATAACCAGGATAGACAACCCGGCAACAGAGATGTCCAGGTAGCACCGATCGTTAGATAGGCATTTAAGTATAGATATGCATCTAATCCCATGCCGGTGAGGTATACATACATATATCCGGCTATCGGGAAACGTTTTTTCAGTCCGTATCCCAATAGTAAAATAGTTACAGCGGTAAACAGATACCTGGCATTTGACGATGTTGCCATATCGGCGATATGCTGGTAAAATTCGAACATGAAAGCGTAATAGCCGGTCAGGCAAGAGGCGATGATAGCTATTGCACTCATTGGGATATATGTAATGAGACGGGTTGTTGTAAATAGCGTTTTATTTTGTTTGAGAATAAAAGCATAAACACCCATTGCCCCGGCAACAAAAATATTGGTGGCAAAATGGCTGTTCAGGAATATCCGTTCAGGAACGAAATCAGCAGACTGAGAAATATCCATACAATATGATACGAAAGTGAATAGCAGCATAATGGCTGAAAAATATTTATATATACGAGTTTCAGACCGGGAGAACAACCATAGTAAGAGCACGGTTTCGGAAGCCCAGAATAGAGTGATGTGATTTCCTTCGAGTTGTAGCGGAACAGTAATCGAAACAAAGGTGATAATCACCCCTAATAAGGCATGAATCAGTAATTTATAATCGATTTGCTTGATTTTTAGCCAAAGGATAAGGATCAGGTTTACGATTGCCACGAATAATGATAGGATACCGTCCAACTTATATAATATGCCGGTATGGTTTAGAAAGAATAATCCAAAGGCCAAGTATACAAAGTTATTAATGACAATAGTTGAAAGCAGGAATCTTGTAGTCTTTGAACTGCTGCTGCGGATTACCGATATAATCGGCAACAGGAAAATCAAGTAAAAGAATGTTGCAAATAACAGTAGGTGTAATGCATTGTGCGGAACAATGGCGGCCGAAAGGGTATATACCGTCATAATCAGCCAGCTAAAAGCAAAAGAGAGTATCGGAAGTTCTGCCCATTTTTTATAAATCGACAGCATAAACATCCCCACATTAAGAACCGCAATGTAAGTAAAGAGTACAATATAGTTGCCTTCACCACTGCTGACCAGAAACGGAGCGAGGAATCCCCCGGTTAAAGATATAATGGCCAGTTCCCGCCGGTTATATATTATGGCCACTCCACTCATCAGGATGGTTATAACAATGAGAAGGATAAAGGCTACCGATTGGGAGAACAAATGATAATAGTGATAGGCGATCGCGACAGTAACATAAAAGATTGCAAATGCTCCGCCCGCGAGGAGGGAGCTGAAAGTACGGTATTTCTGGTGTAATCGCTGGGCGAAAAAAAGTAAAACTCCCCCTACGGCAAAGCCGAGTATGGTGCGTAATGTTTCATTGATCCATTCGTTATCAATAGCATATTTAACAAACAGTCCCATTCCGATCACTAAGATTAGAATACCGATTTTACCGAATAGATTCTCACCGATATATTTCTCATAGTTAACCTGTTTTCGGAGTTTTGGTTCCCGGGGAAGGACAGGAACTACCGGTTTGGGTTGGCTGATAACCTTTTCTACAGGTGCTTTAACAGGAATAAGAGGCGTTGCCGGTTTTTCGAGAATATCTTCTTTGGGTTTAGCTATTGCCGGCTCTGTTTGCTGAGTAATCGGCTCCTGGGTTTTTTCCGGGACTTGCGTCAATGATTTTCGTAATCGGATGCTCTCTTTTTTTAGAATCTCCATATCGGAGATTATTCTGCTCATCTTATTGCCCAGTATGATCCATACGACCACAATCAAGACGATAATAATAAATTCCATCATATTTTAAAGGATTACAAATTCAGAAACAGATTCCTTAATAAAAATGCCATGGGAAAAACCCATGGCGTTTTGTTATAGCCCTAGTACGCTGATGCCCTGTCGAAAGAAAATGTCTTTCGGAATTCTGGCTCCGGCAATTTTGTCCAGATCCTGTTGCAAAACCGGGGTTATGATCCCTTGCTCCGCAACGAGCCTTGCGGCTTCATCATAGTTGCCGTCTCCTTCGATCGTGATGTATTTACCGGCGATTGTGGCAATATCTTTCTTCATTTGATCAAAATGTATTGTATAGTAACCGGATTGCTCATCCCTGGTAATTGCTCCGCTTTCGGTAAATTGGGCAAATTGCATCATATTGGCTTTGCCGTGGGCGCTTGCCGCTCCGAAGCGGGTAGAACGAAAAATACCTGCAATAAAGGTCACGTAGTTGTCCATCAGATCTTTATCTGAAATAATACCCCATTCCGATAACTTGGTAATGCAATAAAGCCCCAGGATATCCGCTTTTCCCTCTTCGATAGATGTATATTTATCTTTTAGGGCCGAACGAATATCTTGCTTATTGCTGATAGTGTAATTTACACCCAGTCCGTGGGCCACTTCATGAAACATGGTGTTCTCAAAAAATGCGTCAAATTTGATATGCTTTTGCTGCTCGGGATGGATAACCAATTTAGAAATAGGAATCAGTATCTTATCAAATTTTGCCTGCATTGCATTTTTTAATTGCAGTTTACGGCTTCCCTTTGCTGCATGTACTCTAGGATCATTCGGCAGGTTAATGGCAATGTTTTTACTTCCGGCGTTGCAATCGCCTGCATAATAGATCACCTCGTATGCATTCATGTCCGGATTGGCGTTGGCTTTCTCTGTCCTGTACTTGGGATCTGTCGGTAGATTTTCCTGTAACTTAGGCAAATATTGTGCATAGAGCGACAATTTTTTGCTCCACTCTTTGTCTTTTATCAGGATTTGGCCCGAATGGGCCGCTTTGTATCCGTATAATGCATCTTCATAAGTTTCGATGGGACCGACCACAAAATCAATCGTATTGTCCTGCATATCCATCCATGCCATATCACTTGCAAGATAATCATCGGTTAGTAAGGCTTCTGCTCTTAATTCCAGATACTTCTTTAATCCTGCATCATCGGCCAGGGTCGCTGCTTCTTTTAGTAATGTTGCGGCTTTTTGGGTTTGTTCCGGATAGGCTTCGTGGAATGGAACGACTTTCAAAGCACCGTTCTCATCCCGGCGGATAATGCTGTACCAGTCGGTTTTACGCGAATCGGCCAACGCTTCGAATTCCCCCTTGGTCATATCCACAGGATAGAAGTTCGCTCCCAACGGTTTGGCCGAGATCCCTTCTATAAACGGTTTATTGTCATTAAGCCTGTCCCATGGACCGTAATTTATATTCAGGTATTTGATCAATGCAGAATCAGTTACATTTTCAAATAATTTGGTCTTATCACCATAAGCGTTATGCCAAAAGATCTCTTCCATAAGATCAGCCGTCTGGATCAGAAGCGGGATCATCTTTTTTTCATTCTCGGTCAGTTTATTTACATCTGCGGTGAGGGTAAATTCAGCATACTGATCGGCCAACTCCTGATAAGAAAAAGTCGCGGCCGCTTTTTTTGTCTCTTTGCAAGCTCCGAAAAGAACTCCAATTGTTAAAAAAAATATTACTTTTTTCATCTGCAAACTGATATATTTGTTCATTATTAATTTTTAGCAGGTTTAAGCCATTTATCCAGCCATGCTGCGAAGGTGCGTTGCCATAATATACCGTTCTGGCATCCGAGCACCCAATGGGATTCTTCCGGGAAGTACAGATATTGGGCCGGAATGCCGCGCATTCTGGCTACGTTGAAAGCTGCCATCCCCTGAGATACATCGATCCGGAAATCTTTCTGGCCGTGGATAACTAATATAGGGGTGTCCCAGTTACCCACAAACAGGTCCGGAGAATTGACAAAAGTGCGTTGGGCAATTTTGTTGCTCTTTTCCCATGGCGCACCGCCCATATCCCAATTGGCAAACCACATCTCTTCAGTGGTATAATATTGCATTTTTAGATCGAAGATACCGCAATGGGCTATAAAAGCCTTAAAACGTTTCTGATGGTGTCCGGCAAGATAATAGACCGAATAACCGCCATACGATGCTCCGATACAGCCCAGGCGGTCGGCATCAACATAGGGTTCTTTTTTAACTTCATCGATAGCGGACAGGTAATCTTTGATATTCTGTCCTGAATAGTCACCGCTAATCTGTTCGAGCCATTCCTGCCCAAATCCGGGAAGTCCTCTGCGGTTTGGTGCAACAATGATATAACCGTTGGCTGCCATCATCTGGAAATTCCAGCGATAACTCCAGAATTGGCTTACCGTGCTTTGCGGACCGCCTTCGCAATAAAGGATTGTCGGATATTTTTTATTCGGATCGAAATGGGGAGGATAGATTATCCACACCAGCATATCCTTATTATCGGTGGTTTTTACCAAACGTTTTTCCACTTTTCCCATTTCCAGTTGCGAAAGCAGGTTGCGGTTTACGAATGAAAGTTCTTCATCTTTGCCGTCTTTCGGATCCACTTTATAAATTTCGGCTGGCTTACTCATCGATACTTTGGTGGCGATCAATATATCGCCTGCCGGAATCACGGAAGTATAATTGTGTACTCCTTCCGTATGTTTCCTTATTTTCAGGTCATCCATATTCAACGAATAGATCTCGTCTGTCGCATGATAGTCTGATATAAACCAGATGGTTTTACTATCCGCACTCCATGCCAGATGGGTCACATGTTGGTCAAGTTCCATTGAATAATCCTGCTTTTCACTGCTCTCCAGAGCCATAATATAGAGCCGGATTTTATCGGCTTCATACCCGTCACGCTCCATACTTTCCCATGCAAGCCACTTTCCGTCCGGAGAAATCACAGGATTTTGGTCGTATCCCATCATTCCATCTGTCAGGTTTACTGTTTTTTGAGTTTCCAGATTATAGGAATATAGATCACTATTGGTCGATTCGGCATAATCGATACCCTCTTTTTTACGCGAGGTGTAGATCAGATTTTTGCAGTCCTTCGTCCATGCCAGTTGCTCCACTCCACCCCAGGGACGCACCGGCGACTCCCATTTTTCTCCTTCCATGATGTCTTTTCCGGATTTAATGGAATGGGAGGGTGAGTAATCGGCAATAAAAATATGGGTATATCCGTCCACCCAGTCATTCCAATGACGGTAAAATTGATTGTTAATAATCCGGGCTTTGGCTTTCGGTAGATCGGGATAGAGATCCTGTACGGTCGGTTCGAGTTTCACATCTTTCAGGTAAACGATTTTTGATCCATCCGGGGCATAAAGATAGCCATTGATTCCTCCTTCGATATCAGTTACTTGGCGGATACCTGTACCATCCGGGTTTATCTCCCAAAGTTGTCCTTTTGCCATATAGGCTATCCGTTTTCCGTCGGGAGTCCACGTGGGTTCCGATTCGTTTTGCCCGGTATTGGTGACTTGAGTTATTTCACCATCAGCTATCGACAGCGTGTACAAGTCGGTATAGGAACGGTCCTCTTCTTTATTGAAATAGGTTATAGAGTATACCAATGTCTTTAAATCAGGCGAAATACAGACTCCACCGATTCGGCCGAAAGACCATAACACCTCTGGCGTCATAACATCGGACGCCAATTTCAGATCGGGCATTTTATAACCTCTGGAGGTGTCGCCGGAACCATTCTTACGATCGCAAGCCATAAGGGATAGTAATATTAAAGTAGGATATAATATTTTATACATAATATCAGTAATGATCGGGTTTTATATAATATAACCGGGCAAACTTTACCGTCCGTCCGGCATTATTCCATTTTATCTGCCTTATTCGTTTTTCCAGTTGCGGGAGTATTCTTCTCAGCGGTGTTCATCGCTTCGATAATTTTCTGTTTTAACTCTTCGGCCAGTTCCGGATTATCCATCACTAATTGTTTTACTGTTTCACGGCCTTGTCCGAGTTTGTTCTCTCCGTAAGAAAACCAGCTGCCGCTCTTTTTGATCACGTTGTATTCTACGCCCAGATCAACAATCTCTCCTGAAAGCGAGATGCCTTCTCCATACATGATATCAAACTCTGCTTTTTTAAAGGGAGGTGCTACTTTGTTTTTTACTACTTTCACGCGGGTATGGCTTCCCAGTACTTCTTCTCCGTCTTTGATCGGTCCGATTTTCCGGATATCCAACCGTACGGAAGAGTAAAACTTCAATGCATTTCCTCCGGTTGTTGTTTCCGGATTGCCGAACATCACGCCGATCTTATCCCTTAACTGGTTGATAAAGATACAGCAGGTGTTCGTTTTGCTGATTGTTCCGGTCAGTTTCCGTAATGCCTGAGACATCAAGCGGGCTTGTAATCCCATGACACTGCCACCCATGTCGCCTTCAATTTCGGCTTTGGGCGTAAGTGCTGCTACGGAGTCAATGACAATAATATCGATAGCGGAAGAACGGATAAGCTGCTCAGCAATCTCCAACGCCTGTTCGCCGTTATCCGGCTGGGAGATAAATAGGTTATCGGTGTCTACACCTAATTTTTCGGCATACGTACGATCAAAAGCATGTTCCGCATCAATGATAGCCGCAATGCCACCTTGTTTTTGTACTTCTGCAATGGCATGAATCGCCAATGTCGTTTTACCGGATGATTCCGGTCCGTAAATTTCGATTACACGTCCTCTCGGATAACCACCTACTCCGAGGGCTTTGTCCAGACCAATCGAGCCGGAGGGGATAACCGGTACATTTTCTACCCGGTTATCACCGAGTTTCATAATACTTCCCTTTCCGAAATTTTTCTCGATTTTATCGAGTGTAAGTTGAAGTGCTTTTAATTTTTCCTGATTGGTTTCTTTTGATGCCATATTATATTAAATTTTAAATATTCTATCGACCTGTGTGTACGTTATATTATATGATCTGTGCTACTGGGTTTTTGGTATCTACTTTTGTGATTACTTTTATAATAGTTCCGTTTTCATCAATAACAAAGGTCGTACGCAACACTCCCATATATTTTCGCCCATACATCGACTTCTCCGCCCATACACCATAAGTTTCGAGGATTGTTTTTTCGGTATCGGCGATCAGATTGAAAGAGAGATTGTATTTAGCAATGAATTTCAAATGAGAACTGATTGAATCAGGGCTGATCCCGACGATATCATATCCTTTTCCGGTCAGGGCGGCATAGTTATCGTTCAGATTACAGGCCTCTGCTGTACAACCGGATGTATCGTCTTTCGGATAGAAATAAAGTATTAGCTTCTTACCTTTGAGGTTGTTCAAAGAAATCTTTTCCCCATTCTGATTTACGCCTTCAAAATAAGGAGCCTTATCGCCTTCTTTTAATGATACCATCGTTTTATATCTTTAATTAAATAAATGAAAATATAATAGGCAACTATAATAACGGCATTAATAAAACCATTTTTGCAAAAGTATAACTTTTTTCCCAAAAGCGATATTTTAAATCTAAATTTCGATAATAGAAACATTTTGTAGGAGAAAACGGTATCTTTGTGTGGGGTAAAAACAGTCATATATGATGGAATTTATAGAAATATATAATTTAACAGGGTTACTTATCGGAATAAGTACTTTTTTGATTATTGGATTGTTTCATCCGGTGGTGATTAAAGCCGAATACTATATCGGTACCGGTTGTTGGTGGGTATTTTTGCTATTAGGGATAGCGGGTACCGCAGGAGCATTGTTAATACATCATGTGCTTTGGTCGTCGCTATTGGGTGTGTTTGCCTTCTCTTCTTTCTGGACGATCCTGGAACTGTTTGAACAGCGGGAGAGAGTAAGAAAAGGCTGGTTTCCGATGAATCCGAGAAGAAAAAACAAGTATGGGCAGTGAGCGTAAAGCCTTACTATGCGATAATACTATAAAATAGCGTGGTATAAAGTATAAAATAATGGACTATATTAAATTATTGACGGATAGTTGTCGGAATACGCTGGTAGAGCGTTTGGGAATAGAGTTTACTGCAATCGGAGAAGGATGGATGGAGGCACGAATGCCGCTGGATGAACGTACTTGCCGTCCTGACGGCGCTTTGCATGGCGGGGCAAATATGGCTTTGGCCGAAACGGTGGCCGGTGCATTAGGCAGCATATCAGTGCCGTTGGAACAGCGGTTTAATATTTACGGAATAGAGATAAATGGGAATCATATAAAAAAAGCAACCGGTAATTATGTTATTGCCAGGGCTTCATTTATACATAAAGGTAATCGTACTCAGGTGGTGAGCGTCGAGATACATGATGAAACCGGAGCGTTAATAACAATGAGTCGGGTCACTAATATGTTGGTGACGGCAAATCATTAGAAAAAGAATGTTTTTTAGATTATTTAAAAACCAATAAATCGAATCTAAAATTATTATCTTTGTCTCCTGATTGTATGGTCTTCGAATAATATAACTAAAGCAATAGATTATAAGACTGCATATTAAAATATTAAAAAATGGTTATAGTTTTTTATCAGAAGCATTCAACGGTGTATACCGTACAGTATAAGATATCGGAACATCCGCTTGATGTGAGCAAATTGGAGTGGCTTTTCGGCGGAGCAAAAAGAATGAAGAAATCTTCATTGGAAGGATATTTTATCGGTCCGAGGAGAGAGATGGTGACGCCGTGGAGTACGAATGCGGTTGAGATTACTCAAAATAGCAGTATTGAAGGAATCTTGCGTATAGAGGAGTTCACAAAGGTCGATAG
Source organism: Marinifilaceae bacterium (assembly GCA_031553705.1). Taxonomy (GTDB): domain Bacteria; phylum Bacteroidota; class Bacteroidia; order Bacteroidales; family Marinifilaceae; genus JAVBLD01. Next base: position 67,314 of record JAVBLD010000033.1, read on the forward strand.
CGAAAAGGCACTTTTTGATCCGATGCTACAGGCTTTATACAAAGGTTTGGGCCCTGATATTTTTACGATTGATAAAAAACCGGATGCCGTTCTTTATATTGATGATATAAAGGCTTATAATAAGCAGGAAGGGTTGGCATTAAACGAAGATGAAGTGGCTTATCTGGAAGGATTAGTCAAAAAATTGGGAAGAAAACTGACCGATTCGGAGGTATTCGGTTTTTCACAGGTGAATTCCGAACATTGTCGCCATAAGATTTTTAACGGACGCTTTATTATCGACGGCGAAGAGAAAGAGTGCAGTTTGTTTGGCTTGATCAAATATACCTCCAAGGAGCATCCCAATCGGATTATTTCTGCATATAAAGATAATTGTGCCTTTATTGGAGGTCCCCGGATTATGCAATTTGCTCCGAAAAGCCCGGATAAACCGGATTACTTTACGACAAAAGAGATCGATACGGTGATCTCATTAAAGGCGGAGACACATAATTTTCCTACGACCGTAGAACCGTTTAATGGTGCTGCAACTGGTACCGGAGGTGAAATACGCGATCGTATCGCCGGAGGACAGGGATCCTTACCGATAGCCGGAACAGCCGTATATATGACCTCCTATCCGCGACTTGATGCAGATCGCCAATGGGAGCAGCGAATTGATCCGAGAAGATGGTTATACCAGACACCTGAAGATATATTGATTAAAGCCTCGAACGGAGCTTCCGATTTTGGAAATAAATTCGGCCAACCCTTAATATGCGGTTCTTTATTAACCTTTGAACACCAGGAATATAGTAAGACCTACGGCTATGACAAAGTGATCATGCTGGCCGGAGGGGTAGGCTTCGGGAATCGCGAACAGGCAATGAAAGCGACGCCTGAGGCTGGAGATAAGGTAGTACTTCTTGGAGGTGATAACTATCGTATCGGTATGGGAGGAGGGGCAGTATCTTCGGTAGACACCGGGGTATATGCCAATGCGATTGAGTTGAATGCCGTACAGCGCTCTAATCCGGAGATGCAGAGACGGGTTTACAATGCGATCCGTTCGATGACTGAAAGTAACAATAATCCGATTATATCAATCCATGATCATGGTGCCGGCGGGCATTTGAACTGTTTATCCGAGCTGGTGGAGGAGACCGGCGGAATGATTCATATTGATAAGTTGCCGGTGGGCGATCCGACATTGTCGGCTAAAGAGATCATCGGTAATGAATCGCAGGAGCGTATGGGATTGGTATTGGACGAAAAGGATGTAGCCGCCTTGCAGCGGGTGGCTGACCGGGAACGTGCACCGATGTATGTAATTGGTGAGGCGACAGGCGATCACCGTTTTACATTTGAGAATGCCAATAGCGGAGAGCGCCCGATCGATCTGGAGCTGAAGGATATGTTCGGAAACCCGCCTAAAACGATCATGGAGGATAAGACGGTAAAAGAGAAATATACCGATATCGAGTATGATGAGGCCCGGTTGGAGGAGTATATCGAACAGGTTATACAAATCGAAGGGGTAGCTTGCAAGGATTGGTTGACTAATAAGGTGGACCGTTCCGTATCCGGCCGGGTGGCTCGCCAGCAATGTGCAGGTCCGCTACAGTTGCCGTTAAGCGATGTAGCCGTAGTAGCCATGGATTATTGTGGAAACAAAGGGATAGCTACTTCTATCGGGCATGCACCTGTTGCGGCCATGGCAAATGCGGCAAACGGTTCCCGATTGGCTATTGCGGAAGCCTTGACCAATGTCGTTTGGGCTCCGATAGAGAAAGGAATAGAAGGTATATCCTTGTCAGCCAACTGGATGTGGCCATGTCGGAATGCCGGTGAAGATGCCCGTTTATACGAAGCCGTACAGGCTGCCAGTGATTTTGCGGTGGCATTGGGAATTAATATCCCGACCGGAAAAGACTCGCTTTCAATGACGCAGAAATATGGAGATAAAAAAGTATATGCTCCCGGAACTGTGATTATCTCTACGGTAGGAGAGGTAAAAAATATCCGGCAGGTTGTTTCGCCGGTATTAAAACCTGATACGGCTACCGAGCTGGTTTATATTGACTTCTCATTTGATGCGATGAAACTGGGAGGTTCCAGTTTTGCTCAGATTTTAAATAAAATAGGTAAGGAAACACCCGATGTGAAAGACAGTGCCTATTTCGTTGCTGCATTTACAGCTGTTCAGCAGTTGATAGAAGGGAACCACATTCTCGCCGGCCATGATATTTCTGCCGGAGGAATGATTACCACACTGCTGGAAATGTGTTTTGCCGATAACCGGTTAGGGTTGGATATCGATCTTTCATTCATAGCGGAAAAAGATATCGTTAAGATCCTGTTTGCTGAAAATCCGGGTGTGGTCATCCAGATCCCGGATATGGCAGCGAAACAGGTTGCCACCATTCTGGAAAAAGCAGGAGTTGTTTACGGTTTTCTGGGTAAGCCAGGAAAATCCGGGGTGATGCATATCCGGAAGAAAGATATGGTTTGGAACCTTGATATAGCTTCTCTCCGGGATTTGTGGTTTAAGACTTCCTATCTGTTGGATCGCAAGCAAAGCGGAGAGAAACAGGCTTTGGAAAGATATAAAAACTATAAACGGAATGAACTGAAATATAAATTCCCGAAAGGTTATAGCGGAAAACTGGCGGATATGGGGCTGGATAACCGGCGCATAACCGGGTCGGGTATAAAGGCGGCGATTATCCGTGAGAAGGGATGCCAATGTGACAGGGAGCTGGCTTGGGCGTTACACTTGGCCGGCTTTGATGTAAAAGACGTACACATGACCGACTTGATTTCGGGACGTGAAACGTTGGAAGAGGTAAATCTGATTGCATTTGTCGGTGGATTTTCAAATTCTGATGTACTGGGTTCGGCAAAAGGTTGGGCCGGAGCTTTCAAATATAATGAAAAAGCCCGAGTTGCTCTCGAACGTTTCTACAAGCGGAGCGATACTCTAAGCATAGGTGTCTGCAACGGGTGCCAATTGATGACCGAACTGGGATTGATTTATCCGGAGCACAAAGAGATGCCGAAAATGCTCCATAATGATTCGTGTAAATTTGAATCGGGATTTGTATCGGTGGCGATCGAGCCGGGTAATTCGATTATGTTGGGATCATTGGCCGGTAGCCACTTGGGAATCTGGATTGCACATGGTGAAGGTAAATTCCGGTTGCCATACAATGAAAATGAATATACTATTCCGTTGAGGTATGTTTATGACCGCTATCCGGCTAACCCGAATGGTTCTCCCGGAGCCGCTGCTGCCATTTGTAGCAAAGATGGCCGACATTTGGCTATGATGCCTCACCTGGAACGGTCTATCCACCCATGGAATTGGGCATACTATGCGGAGGGACGTGAAACGGATGAGGTAACCCCTTGGATCGAAGCATTTATCAATGCACGGAAATGGATAAGTGATAAATTGGGAGAAACAAAATAGAAAATGGAGAAAAACAGGAGGGAAGCATGAAAAGGACCAGAAATATAATTTAAAATTATTAGGATGGATATTGTTCATTTGTTGGAAGAATGGGGGATAGAGATCGGATCGTCCGGTTTGGCGCTTTTTTTGCAATTGGTTTTCCAACTTTTTGTTATTGCTGTCATTGCATGGATTATCTATACTATTATTAGAAAATTTCTTTCACGGATTGTTCGAAAAATTGCAGGATATACTAATACTCAATGGGACGATATCTTATTTGACCAACGTTTCTTTAACAAGTTGGCCTATGTTATTGTTCCGATTGCTGTAGATATTGCTATTGCCGGTATTGAATGGAAATATATAGGTTATATTCAGCGCTTTGTGGAGATATGGATTGCGATTGCATTTCTATTGTTTTTCACAAATATATTGGACGGAATCAATCGTGTTTACCAGAGTTATCTGATTTCAAAGCAACGGCCTATACAAGTATTTATACAGGTGATAAAGATTATATTATATTGTATTACAATTATCATTGTAGTCAGTATCATGGTAGGAAAGTCTCCTGAAAACCTGCTTGTAGGACTTAGTGCTTTTGCCGCGGTATTGATGTTGATTTTTAAAGATTCGATCCTTGGGTTTGTGGCAGGTATACAGCTGATATCCAATAACATGGTGCGTATCGGTGATTGGATTGTGATGCCTAACAGCAATGCAGACGGAGAGGTGTTGGAGATTAATCTGATTACGGTAAAGGTACAAAACTGGGATAAAACAATTTCGACTATTCCTACCTATAAATTGGTATCGGAATCATTCACAAACTGGCGGGGGATGCAAGAATCGGAGGGACGAAGGATTAAAAGGGCGGTTAATATTGATATCAATTCGATCCATTACCTGAGCAATGAAGAGCTTGAGCAATTAAAGCAGTCCAGTCTTTTACGGGATTATATCAATGGAAAACTGGATGAAATAAAACGGTTTAATGAAAACAGGGAGCATTTGCTGGACGAACGCCGGTTGACGAACATCGGTACTTTTCGCGAATATATGGAGCTATGGTTGAATTCCAATCCGGATATAAACCTGGATATGACCCACATGGTGAGGCAACTACAGCCTGGACCAGCAGGAGTACCCATTGAGATCTATTGTTTTTCGGCCAAACAAAAATGGATCGAATACGAACGGGTACAAGCGGATATTTTTGATCATCTTTTTGCAGTGATCCCGCTTTTTAATTTGAGGATATTCCAATATTCCGGCAACTGCTTGAACGAATAGTTCGTATAGTTTTTATTTGAGGTTAGCGGAATGAAGGAGATTAAAGTATATGAAACAGAAAAGTAAATTGAAAATCGGTTTGTCGGATTATATCAAAGCAAACCGGAAAATTTCCAGGGAGGAAGAATTGTTGGAACATCGAAGGCCAGTGAGCTATCGTAAAGTACATGCCACTAAAAAACAATATAACAGGAAAAAAAATAAGGCAGATCTAAATAAGGATCTGCCTTATTTTTCTGTTATTTTCCGGTAAAAAGATTAAAACCTACATTTTTAACTAATCTTTTTCTTTTTTTTCCCCTTTCTCTAACTTTGGATTTAAATTCTGAACAAAATAATTTGGGATTAAATAGTATATTATTATCTTTGTTTAGTCAAGAAAAGGTAGAAATTTGATGAAATGAAAATAGTTTTATTTCGATATTTTTTTCTGGTAACACTATTATTCGCTTTCGGCTTGGGTGTTTTTGGGAATAGTATTTCTTTCAGGAATATGGATTGCAATATGGTCTATATTCAAGATTCTCAGTTCGATATATCTTATGCTAAGATCAGTCAACGGGGGGATAACGAATGGGGTATAAAAACCGCACCTCCGGATCTAGTGTCCAACAGGAATAAAATGGAAACTCTGCTCCATCGGTCGGTTGTTGTTTCTACCCCTCGGCAAATTACGATAGAATTATCAATAGAACGACTAAACAGGAGTTATAATGCATTTTGGGTTAATAGGTATACAACTTGTTTTTATATTTATTACCTATGTAAAATTGTTATATAGTATCTACTATAATAATAGGTATGTTAAATTATTGTCTGGAAAATGAGTGTGTCATGTTCCAAAAAAATAATGGAATAACGTATATCAATGGAGTTTGGTTTATATCGTCATAGTATTGTTAAGAATGATGTTTAAATATTTTTTAATTTATAATTTTTAAGTAAAAAACTAATTATGGAAAAGAGTGTAAATAAAAAAACTGGAGCGAAAAGAGGTACGAAAAAGAGTATTGGAATTTCAGCACTTCCTATTATTCTTCTGTGTTTTGTATTAGCAGTAATCATATACCAATTTGTATATGGTAATCCGGCTAACTTTTTAAATAATGACCCGAATAACCATCCTCTACCGGGAAATCTTTTGGGAACTATTTATAAAGGAGGGGTAATCGTGCCTATTATTCAAACGCTTTTGTTTACTGTGTTGACCTTAAGTGTGGAACGTTTTATTGCATTGCGTAAAGCCAAAGGTAAAAGAGATTTGCAACAATTTGTGACAAACGTGAAAGATGCATTGGACGAAGGTAATATAGAAGAAGCCTATGCAATGTGCGACGAGCAAAAAGGTAGCGTGGCAAATGTAATCAAAACCTCTTTGAAAACTTATACGGAAGTGAGTGCAAATAGCCAATTGACTAAAGAAGAAAGACAACTGGCTGTCCGTAAAGATTTGGAAGAAGCTACAATGCTGGAACTTCCGACAATGGAACAAAACTTATCCGTAATTGCAACGATCACAACTTTAGGAACTTTGATGGGACTGTTAGGGACCGTAATCGGTATGATCAGGTCATTCGCGGCTCTGTCTTCTGCCGGTGGTACTGACTCTATTGCGCTTTCTACCGGTATTTCCGAGGCGTTGGTAAACACAGCGTTTGGTATCGCAACCGGTGCTTGTGCAGTAATCGCTTATAACTTCTTTACAACAAAGATTGACGGGATTACCCATAGCATTGACGAGGTGGGAGCTTACCTGGTGCAGACTTTTGCCGGGAAGAATTGATATTATCCTAGAATGAATTTGTTATAAGCTTTTAAAAGCTTTAACATAACAAAAGAAATTATGAGTAAGAAGATAAAAAAGAAATCGACTTTTATTGATATGACTGCCATGAGTGACGTGACAGTCTTACTGCTCACTTTCTTTATGCTGACCTCAACCTTTATTCAGAAAGAACCGGTAAAAGTCAGTCCGCCACAATCTGTTTCAGAGATAAAAATTCCTGAAACAAATATTGTGTCGATATTGATTGAACCCAACGGAAAGGTCTTTATGTCTTTGGATAAACCTCAAGACCGAGCTGATGTACTGAAAAAAGTAGGGGAGAATTATCAGATTGAATTTACCGAACAGGAGTTGAAGAAATTCAGTTTAAGTAATTCATTTGGCGTGCCTATTCAAGGAATGAAGCAGTTCCTGGCATTATCCTCGGAAGATCAGGATAAAGTAATTATGGACTACGGAATTCCATGCGATAGTACGAACAATCAGTTTAAAGTATGGATGCAGTCTGCTAGAGAGGTGAATAGAGATCTGGTTATAGCGATTAAAGCGGACCAGAATACACCTTATCCGTTGATTAAAGATATTATGAAAACACTTCAGGAATTAAAGGAGTATCGGTACAACTTGATCACTTCTTTGAGAAATATGCCTGTAGTGTAAAAATGTATTATACATTGAAAAATTATGGCTGAGATTCAACAAAAAGACGAAGGAGGCAGAAAAAAAGGTAAACAGAAAAAGATTCAGATCCATGTGGATTTTACTCCCATGGTGGATATGAATATGTTGTTGATTACTTTTTTTATGCTTTGTACCTCTTTAAGCAAACCGCAAACAATGGAAATTAGTTTGCCGAGGAAGGATGTGAAAGATGAAACGGAGCAAGATAAGGTAAAAGCTTCCAAAGCAATAACGATTCTGTTGGGTAAAGAGGGTAAAGTGTACTACTATACGGGAGAACCTAATTATGATGATCCGAACTTGTTAAAAGAGACTGATTTTTCAGCAACCGGATTACGGGCGATATTACTGGGGCGTAACCAGAATATTATGCAGAAAATACGTGAGTTGAAAAAACGTAAGGATAATCTTGAGATTACCAATGAACAGTATCTGCAACAAGCTGCTGAGATCAAAAAAGATAAGGAGGCTCCTGTTGTTCTGATTAAAGCAACCGATTTTGCAAACTATCGGAATTTGATCGATGCATTGGATGAAATGCAAATATGTAACATCGGACGTTATGCCATCATGGATATAACCCCTGGAGATTTGCGTCTGCTGGAGGATTTGACACATGACGGATATGCCGACGAGTTGCCGGAAGTAATTGAATATAAAACACAGCAGTAAATTATGGCAAAGGATATTGATGTAACCCAAGGAAGCTGGTGCGAACTGGTTTTTGCAGGGAAGAACAAAGAATATGGAGCATATATTCTCCGTAAAAGTTCTTCTAGACGCCATATCGTGGCTTTTTTCCTGATTATAGCTTTTACGCTGTTTGTAATGGCTCTTCCGATGTTTGTCCGTCTGTTGACACCTGCGAAAACGGATAAAGATGTAGTCGGCGTGACTGAATTGTCGAATATTAAAATGGAACTGCCTGAAGTAAAAGAGGAAAATAAAGTGGTCGCAGTTAATGTGCCTCCTCCTCCGACTTTGAAAAGTACGATTAAGTTCACGGCTCCCGTGATTAAAAAAGACGAGGAAGTCAGAGAAGAGGATGAGATGAAAACACAGGATGAGTTGAACCAGGCAAAAGCGGCAATTTCGGTGGCGGACGTGAAAGGTAATGATGAAGAGACCGGTAAAGATATTGCCGATCTGGAAGATCATAAACTGGTAGTAGCTGATCCGGAGCAAGTTTTTACCGTTGTAGAACAAGCGCCTGAGTTTCCAGGGGGACCAGCTGCAATGAGAAAATGGATTGCTAAAGAACTGAAATATCCGGAGGTTGCTCTGGAGATGAATGTATCAGGACGTGTGATTGTACAGTTTGTTGTTGGTCGCGACGGAACAGTGAGAGACATAAAAATATTGAGACACGTAGATCAAGCGTTGGATAACGAAGCGATCCGTTTGGTAAAGAAAATGCCTAAATGGGTTCCCGGCAGGCAACGGGGAGAAGCTGTAAATGTTAGTTTTACGTTGCCGATTGTGTTTCAAACCGAATAGTCTGATTGTCGCTTATGAATGTATTTTGGAATTATATAGGGTGTTTTTGTCTATGTTTATTGTTGACTGCTTGCCGGGGGAAAAAGTCGGAAATGCAGGATACGTTATTTAGCGGTATTGTTCCGGTAGCTATAGATGAAACGCTCTCCCCGTTCGTACAGGAGGAGATAGATGTGTTTGAAGCTCAATATCCACTGGCGCACATTCTTCCAAGATACACAGATGAAGTGAGTGCAATAAATCTGTTACTGCAGGATAGCGTACGTATGGTTATAGCTACCCGTCCGTTGACAGAGGAGGAAGTTTCCTATTTTAACAGTCGGAAATTCTATCCCAGATCGATAAAGATCGCAACGGACGGGATAGCCATGATTATACATAAACAACATGCTGATTCCATTATCAATGTAGCAGGATTACAACAAATATTTTCCGGAGAAGTTACACAATGGAATGAGCTGTTTCCTAAATCCGTGCAAAAAACGATACAGATTGTATACGATCATCGGAATTCCAGTACGGTTCGTTATGTTCTGGATTCGATCTGCCGGGGTAAACCTTTGTCCGAAAACTCTTATGCTGCAGGAACGAACCGTAAAGTAATAGAATATGTGGCTCGTACACCGGGGACATTGGGAGTAATTGGTGTAAACTGGATCAGTGAAGAACAGGATTCACTGTCTAGGGAATTTTTGAGAGACGTACAAGTGATGCGAATCAGTCAGTTGTCAATACCTGATTACCGGAATAGTTTTCAACCTTACCAGTATTATCTTTATTCCGGACAATATCCGTTCACCCGGAGTATTTATATATTATTGAATGATCCTAGGAGTGGGCTGATTTCTGGATTTACTTCTTTTATAACAGCTTCCAGAGGACAGCGGATCATTTTGAAGGCCGGATTGCTGCCGGCAATAATGCCTGTAAATGTTGTAAATATAAGAAATGAACTTTGATGACGGAAGTCGTCATCAATTAATTGTATCAAAATGATGAATGCGTTAAAAATAGGATGTTGTATCGGATTGCTATTCGTTAGTTTTGGAAGTATCGCGGATAATAAGACCGGGATTGATTTGTATGAATCAGGAATGTATAGTGCTTCTAAAGCTTATTTTCTTAAGAAACTAAATACACTTCCGCAAGAAGAAAAGGCCGAGGCTTATTACTATTTAGGTGAAGATTATTTGATGCTAGGGCGGCCTGATTCAGCTCAGTTTTATTATAAAAAAGGAATAGAGGTTGCCCCGGAATATCCTTACAATCATATAGGGATGGGGAAACTGATGCTGAAAGATCATGAAAAAGAGGTAGACGTTGCTTATAAAGATATTCTCTCCATAAAAGAGAACAGACGGGATATAAAGATTCGTTTGGCCATAGCTGAAGCCTATATTTATGCAGGTAATATGATAAAGGCAGAAGAATATATCGACCAGGCAAAACAGATGGATCCTAAAAGTGGGTTACCATTTATTGTCGAAGGCGATATGTTGTTACGTCAGGGACATTTGGGACAGGCTGCTTCAAAATATGACATGGCGCTTTATTTTTCTCCGGACCTATTAGGAGCTTATCTTAAGGCTGCCCGTATTTATATGACGATAAACCATACGGTATCATCTGAAAAACTGCTTAAGGCACAGCAGATAGCTCCTGATTTCAGCGGTATATACTCTATTTTAGGAGAATTACACGAAATAAAAGGAGATAGTAAAAACGCAGCGGATAATTATACACGCTTTATAAATGCCGGAAATTATGATGTGGAGCATCTGCTTCGTTATGCAGGTATTCTTTATTTTGATAAACAATACGATAAAATACTTCCGATTATTAAACCGGTTTTGGCAGCTCAGCCTGACAACGTTGTTGCCAAACGGTTGAATGCTTATGTTTCATCAAAACTGGAACCGGGACTGGCGAGTTTAGATATAGTTAAGAACTTTATAGAGACGACGCCTGAAAAAGAGATTATTTATCAGGACTATATCTGTTATGCTGACGAACTCGCATTAAGCAAGCAATATGCAGAGGCATCGATATATTATAAAAAAGCTTTCCAGAAGGATGGAACGAAGAAGAACCTTCTTTTGGAAATAGCCGAAATGTATGCAAAGACCCCGCAATTAGATTCGGCTGCCCGGTATTATGATCTTTACCTGGCTCAGGTTGGACCGGATCCGTCTGTTTTCTTGAAACAGGGACGGAACTATTACAACATGGCAAGTTTGGATAGTATCCCAGAAACCAAAAACATGTTGTTTCATAAAGCCGATTCGATGTTTACAAAACTTACGGAAGTAGCGCCGAATAGTTATGTTGGTTACTTCTGGAGAGCACGTACCAATTCGGCATTGGATCCGGAAACAACTCAAGGTTTAGCCAAACCTTTCTATGAGAAAGTTGTCGAAATTACTTTAAAACAACCGGAACGTTTTAGACGGGAACTGATAGAAAGTTATAAATATTTGGGTTATTATTATTATGTGAAAGCCGATACGATCACAACCAAAAATAATGGTAATCCGGATAAGGCCAAAGAGGAGTATAATATCGCTAAAGATTACTTTTCAAAGATTCTTGCTATTGATCCTAACGACGAGGTTGCAGCAAAAGCGCTCAAGGATATAAATATAAAGTAAAGCGATTGTATTGCAAAATTGTATTTTGCATGATACAAATCAGAAAAAAGATAAGGTAGATTCGGTAGGATCTGCCTTATTTTTATAAATCACAGCAATTATACAGGAAAAAAATAAAGAGCCTGATTTTTCAGACTCTTTAGTAGCGGGGGCCAGACTCGAACCGACGACCTTTGGGTTATGAGCCCAACGAGCTACCAACTGCTCCACCCCGCAATGTTAGTCAATACCTCCGTATTGCGAGTGCAAATATATAATCATTATTTGAAAAATCCAAATAGTGGTGTAAAAAAAATAATATTTATATTGGCAGTTGTTTTTGTAATGAAATCATGATTATTAGAATAAAACATAAATGGTAGATTTAAAACGAATTAAGGATTCGGGTGACCCCTCTTTTTTAAAGTTGATCCCACTTTATTTGAGTGCATTTCCGAAGGAGGAAAGACGGAGAGTGGAACCTCTGAAACAATTGATAGAAAAGCGTGCAGAGATGTATTTTAATGCCGTTATTTCCGATGATAAATTAGCTGGATTGTTTGTCTATTGGGATTTTAAAACATTTTACTATATAGAGCATCTGGTAATATTTCCGGAGATGCGAAGTCGAAATATAGGCCAACAGGTACTAGGCTTCGCAGAAAATCATTTGATAAAATTAAGATTGTTGGAGGTGGAACCGGCGATCGATCAATTGACAACACGACGGGTAAATTATTATTTGCGCAATGGATATAATGTATTAGACCGTGATTATTTACAACCTTCTTATGACGGCGTACGAGCTTCAGTCCGGCTTTGGATTATGGGAAATAAGGCAATTACAGGACAGGAATTACAGAAATATATCCAGATAATCCAGAAAGAGGTCTATTATCAGAATCGATAAAAAAGCAAGGTATAAATTATAAAACAATTTATTGTCCGTACATACCGGAAAGTAGAGAAATAAATGCTGAATAATAAGTACTTTTGTACGGTTATTTTTTATTTGAAAATGCGTGGAGAAGTAGATATATGTATAATATTTTTTTAATGTGATAATGGAAAAACTAAATATAGGCAACCTATCTGTCCAGGTTCCAATCATTCAAGGAGGAATGGGAGTTGGCATATCACTTTCCGGACTGGCTTCAGCTGTCGCAAATGAAGGTGGAGTGGGGGTTATATCAGCTGCAGGCTTAGGGTTACTATACAGGAACCTGTCTAAGGATTATTTGGAAGCGAGTATTATGGGATTAAAGGAAGAGTTGAAAAAGGCAAGAGAGAAGACAAAAGGGATTATTGGAGTGAATATTATGGTCGCTTTATCGAATTTTACCGACATGGTGAAGACAGCGATGACGGAGAAAGCGGATATTATATTTGCCGGGGCAGGAATGCCGCTAAATCTTCCTTCTTTTTTACAGAAAGACAGCGTAACGAAATTGGTACCGATTGTTTCTTCTGGCCGTGCGGCAAAGTTAATTTGTGAAAAGTGGAAAAGTGCCTATAATTACTTGCCCGATGCAATGGTAGTAGAGGGGCCGAAGGCGGGAGGACATTTAGGTTTTAAGAGCGAACAGATTGATGACGAGCATTATAAACTGGAGGTGATATTACCGGAAGTGCTTGTTGAAATAAGGGAAATCGAACGGCAATATAATAAAAAGATTCCGGTAATTGCTGCCGGAGGAATCTACACCGGAGATGATATGCGCCATATTATGGAACTGGGGGCTGACGGAGTACAATTGGGATCCCGTTTTGTCACGACTACCGAATGTGATGCGTCGGATGTTTTTAAACAAGCCTATATTGATGCGCATGAGGAAGATATCCAGATTATTAAGAGTCCGGTAGGGATGCCGGGAAGAGCTATTTTCAGTAATTTTATCCAAAAGATCAAGGATGGAAAGAAGCAACCTAAGGCATGCCCTTTTCATTGTATTAAAACTTGCGATATAAGTAAAAGTCCTTACTGTATTATTACAGCTCTTTACAATGCTTTTAAAGGCAATATGGAGGATGGGTACGCCTTTGCCGGTTCGAATGCTTTTAAAGCGACGGCAATTACTTCTGTAAAGGAGACTTTCCGGTCGTTATTGGAAGAGTTTAACAGAAAAGGAGGAAAAGAATAAACGATAAAATAGCATTAAAACAATTGAGAGCGGAGCCTTTATAGGGTTTCGCTTTTTTAATTTTTGCTCAATCGTGCTCCAATAAGTTTGTGATTGATCCGATGTTATTATCAAAAATAAGTTTATTTTTGTAAGATTACGAACGTTTTATATGAATGATCGTAATAAAGAGAGGATAGTAAGTGACAGAAAGCAAGGTGCAAGAATAATAGATAACTAATGAGATTGTAATATTAAGGAGGTAAGAAACTCTTAACCCCTGATTTTTAATTTTTAATTGATATACGATGGAAAAGGTAGCCGGACAGCAACCTACGAAAGAAGTAGAGTGTGCAATTAAAAGAGTACAGGTAAGTTGCAGTAATGTCGTGAATTATTTAGGTGAAAAGAATTATCGTACGGTCTATAGGTTACAGGAAATTCAGGAATTTTTTATAGATACGGAACTGATAAATAAACGATATACGGAAAACGATTGGATGGCGGACGCGACTGTGCGTTTGTTCTGGTTTAACGGAAAACAAGCGGAGTGTGTGGCGGAGAAGAACGATCAGATTATGGTAGACAAAAAGGAGAGTCTTATTCGTTATGAAACGTTGTTCGCCGGGTCCGATTTCCGGTTTAAAGAGGGAATCTTCCGGGTGACGGTTGAGATAAATGGAGTGGGCGGGGAATCTGACGATCTTTATGTGATGGGGAGTCATGCACAATTGGCGGATTATTTTCAGGTAACACATGTTGGGATCGATAAATGTTGTGAAGAGACGGTAGAGGAGAGTAATAAGCGCCCCCATTCGTTCCGGGGACTTGATATTACTAAATTGCAGGATGTCCGGTTTTATTTTCTCGCCCATAATCAGTTGAAAAGAGAATGGGTGTATGAGTTTTTTATCCATTTGTTAAACCGGAACGGAGGAATAAAGACTGTAAAGATTGTAAAGTCTGGGCAATATATAAAAGATCCTTCCGGAAATCCACTTTTATGCTTTGCGATCGATCTGGGAGAGGGAGTAGGAAATTTTTGGGAAGAGGATGAATACATACTTATACTTTCCTGCTTTGATCAGTTGGTTCTAACTTTATCCTTTACAGTAGGAAATAAAGAGGTCCCTTATCGTTTTGAATCTGAAATTTTATCAGGCGGAAAACGGCAACCTTTTATGCCCTTGAAAGCAACAGACCGGACTGTCGATAGTGAACAGGCGATCAAGGATAAGGAAGAAGTCATGGACCGGTTATATCAACTGGCGGGGTTACGTAAAGTGAAGGAAGAGATTACACAGATATGTAATTATGCCGAGTTTATTCAATTGCGTCGGCAAAGCGGGTTTAGCGACGATTTTCCGAATATGCACATGGTTTTTACCGGTCATCCCGGTACCGGAAAAAATACAGTGGCCAAACTGGTAGGTGAGCTATTTTATAAAATGGGGATCCTGACGGTAGATAAAATAACCTCTTGCCAACGCAAAGATCTGGTAAAGGAAGGGATTGCTGCAGAAGAACAACTTGTGCGGCAGGTGTTGACTTCTGCCGACGGAGGAATTTTGTTTATTGAAGACGGAGGAGACTTCTTTAATTCGGGTGACCCGAATGATCGCGGGATCGTAGTTTTGCACATGTTGTTTGATATACTTATACAGGAACAACCTCAGGTTGTAGTTATCCTAGCATGCGATACGGATGAATTTGCCGGATTGGAGGTGATCGCAGGCGATCTGAAAAAAATCTTTCCGTATCAACTCTATTTCGAAGATTATACGCCGGAGGAGCTAATGGATATTGCACGTAAAAAAATGAAAAAGAGACAGTTCAGATTTACTCCGGGGGCGGAAGAGAAATTTTTAAAACTGTTGAAAAAAGCCTACACTGCAAAAGGAATCGATTTTACAAACGGATGTTATATCGATGAACAGATTGAAGATGCGGCAATATGTATGTCCAAGCGGGTGATGGCCAATCATTCCGAAACACGGAACAAAGATGAGTTGATGTTGATCAGGGAAGAGGATATTATAATTCCGCCTGATATGGATAGGGCAGAGCCGTTAGAGAGACTGAAGTCGATTGTCGGCCTCAAGGAATTGAAACAGAATATCGCTCATCATCTGAATTATATTTATTTCATACATGAACGACAAAAGCACGGTTTTTCCGATGCTATGCCTCCGTTAAGTATGATCTTTAGCGGTAATCCAGGTACCGGTAAGATGACTGTGGCTAAGATGATGGGCGAAATATACTATTCGATCGGCGTTTTATCTAGTCCGAAGGTTACCGTACATAATGGACAGCTTCTGCCTACCGAAGGTGCTATAAGTCCAGAGCAGGGAGCCATGATGTTGTGGAATGCTGCTGAAGGCGGCATCCTGTATATCGACGAAGCGGATACTATGATACAAAATACGTTTGGAGTAGCGTTGCTTGAAGCGTTGCTTTCATTTTTATCGACGGAAGAGAATGGTGATACGATTATTATTCTGGCTGGTTATGCTGATAATATGGAAAAGATGTTACAGGCAAATTCGGCATTAAAGAATTATTTTCCTTATCAGTTCCAATTTAATGATTATGAACCGGCAGAGTTGTTGGATATTGCTGTAGCTAAACTGAAAGAGAAAAACTATATTTTTCATCCCAAGGCAAAAGAAGCTTTTCAAAAATTAATCCAAGAAGCCTATGAAAAAAGGGAAAAACGCTTTGGGAATGCGCTTTTGGTGGAAAAATTTGTCGGCATAATCATCCGTAATATGTCGGAACGGACAATGAAGATTTGTCAAGAGCGGGAGTTGACCTATAAGGAGATTACAACTATTATGGCTGTGGATATCCCGAAAAATATTTTTGAAATGCCCAAGTTGGAGAAAGATGTTTTCGATGAAACAGAAATAACCCTTGCATTGAAAGATCTTGATAAAATGGTAGGGCAGTCCAAAATAAAAAGCCAAATTCGGGATTTTGTCGAATTGACAAGGCATTATAGCCAGCAAGGAGTAAAATTGACCACCCGCATGTCATTACAATGGTGTTTTACCGGAAATTCAGGAATGGGGAAAGGGACGGTTGCTCGGATTATTGGCCGGTTGTATAAGGCAATGGGTATTGTAAATAAAGGACATGTACTCGATTTTAAGGTAGAGAAGTTGATCGGACAGACTGAGGACGAAGCACAAAGAGGGATCGGAGAGGCATTGGCTCTATCGAATGGAGGAATATTCCTGTTTGACGAAGATTCTCCTAAACTGAATAATGCTACCGGTTTCAAAGAGCGAATCAGGGCGATTTTAATGAATCAAATGGCTGAGCGCCCTGGTGCTTATACGGTAATTTATGCCAAGTCGCAAGTTTCACCTTCCGATTTTGGAGAAGATACAGAGCATATGTCAGAGATTATCAACATGCTTATTTTCGAGGATTATACCAAAGAGGAGTTGATGCAGATATTAAAAAGAAGATTGGATAAAGAGAACATGCGGTTGACCCGGACAGCACGGCAGTATATGACAGAATTTGTTGAGTTATTATTGGCGAATGAGGAACGAAGTCATACCAGCGCCCGAATGATAAGGGTTGTGGCTGACCTGATTGTACGTAATTGTGTGCAACGGCTTGCTAAGAATGGGGTGATTGAGAATGTTGAGCGGGCGATTTCAGTGCAGAAACGAGATGTTGAAACATTTACCGATAAATTTATTGCTGAACAGATGAATGAAAGAAAAAAGATAGGATATAGAATATAAAAAAAAGGAGTGTGGTAACCTACTCCTTTTTTATATTCTGCTTGTTTTTACTTTTTAGCTTCCTGTTCTGCTTGTTTGATCATATTGGCATTGGCTGTGATATATACTTCTACACGACGGTTCTGTGCACGTCCTGCAGAGGTAGAGTTATCTGCCACCGGTTGATCATAAGCTAAGCCGGCTGTGGTGATACGTGCACGGTTAACTCCGTTGTTTACCAGGAAGTTAGCTACTGACTCAGCACGTTCTTTCGAAATTTTTTGGTTTACCTCATAACTACCGGTATTATCAGTATGTCCGTAAACGGTTACATCGGTTTCCGGGTTACTTTGTAATGAAGCGGCAAACTGTTTTAATGAATTTTGAGCAGTGGTGCTTAAGTTACTCTTACCAGTTTCGAATAAAATACCATTATCAAAAGTTACTTTAATTGCTTGTAAATTATTTGCGTCGGTTACCGATTCTACTTTTGCTCCTTGTATGGCTTCCAGCTCTTTTTGTTGTTTGTCCATTCTCCGTCCGATCAAAGCACCGGTTCCAGAACCGACAGCAGCACCGACAGCAGCACCAATGGCAGCTCCTTTACCTTTGCCGGCCAATGCTCCGATACCTGCGCCTAAAGCAGCACCGCCTCCTGCACCAATCAAAGCACCTTTACCGGTGTTGCTCATACTGGAACAACCAGTGAAAATAATACTTCCACAGAGTATCAACATAATAAATAAATTTCCTGTTTTCATTTTTTAATACAAAAAGGTTATACAATTTCTTTCGCTAAAAACGTACAAATGTAATAAACTAATAGTAATTTTATAAAAGTACATGCCTTTTTATTACGATATTCGGAGCTGATAGTTTACAGATTACCTGAAATTATTGTTATTTGTTTTTTAGTTTTTGACGATCTTACTTCCGTTTTTTTCCTTTTTCGTATTTGTTTTTTTAGAACGATTTTCTTTATACCTTTTTTATCCTCATTAGTATAAAATACAACAAAGAATTGCATTCTTTTGTATTAAAATTTTGGACAGGCTCGTATTGTTCGTCGTTTTTTTTATTTCCTTTGTATAAGACAAAGATTTGGGGATAGATATGAAAGATTTTGCAGCGATAGATTTTGAGACGGCAAACGGACAGCGTAGTAGTGTATGCAGTGTGGGTATTGTAGTTGTGAGGAACGGGGAGATCTCGGAAAGCATTTACCGGTTGATCCGTCCGTGTCCTAACTATTACAGCTGGTTTACTACCCAGATACATGGGATGACTTGTGCCGATACAGCAGAAGCTCCCGATTTTCCGGAGGTATGGGTGGAAATTGCTCCGTTGATCAATGATTTACCTCTTGTTGCACACAATAGTCCTTTTGATGAAGGATGCCTGAAGGCTGTTCATGCATTTTATGGAATGATATACCCCGGTTATAAGTTTTATTGTACATGCCGGGCTTCGCGTCGGGTACATCCGCATTTATCCAACCATCGGCTTAATACTGTGGCTGCACATTGCGGTTATGATTTAAAGAACCATCATCATGCGTTGGCCGATGCTGAGGCGTGTGCGAAGATTGCATTAAAGATATTATAAATATGGCATTGAAATAACATATGTCGGTATATTTTGTTAGCGGTATAGATACGGATGCTGGTAAGTCGATTGCTACCGGAGTGATGGCACGTACGCTGTTGTATAAAGGGGTCAATGTGATGACCCAAAAGTTTATTCAAACCGGATGTAATGGGATATCTGAAGATATTTTGAAACACCGGGAGATTATGGGGATCGGTTTGCAGGAGGTTGACCGGAATGGTGCCAGTTGCCCGTATGTGATGACCTATCCGGCTTCGCCTCATCTGGCAGCGGAGATCGATAAGGTAGATATAAGTGTAAAAGTAATCTATGAAGCAACCTGCAAATTGGCTGCACAATATGACATGGTTCTTATCGAAGGGGCCGGAGGATTATATGTTCCTGTGACGCGTGACTATCTGACGATAGATTATATTCAGGAATATGGCTATCCGTTAATTTTAGTCTCTTCATCAAAACTGGGCAGTATTAATCATACGTTGATGAGCCTGGCATTATGCTATCTGCGCGGAATCCGTGTTACCCATGTGATCTATAACGATTTTCCGAACGATAGCGAGTTAATCAAAAATGATTCAATCACAATTATCCAGAAATATCTGGATGACTATTTTCCGAAATGTAAACTATTGGAGATGCCTGTGATCAAAAATAAAGAGTATCCTGAACTGGATATTTGCTAAGAATAACGAGTGGAGAAGGAAATGGTATTTGTGCAATTTATATAATTCGTGAATAATGAAAAGGGTAGAGCTTTTGTCACCGGCAAAAAATCTGGCTATCGGTATTGCGGCAATCAATAATGGCGCCGATGCGGTATATATCGGCGCTCCTGCCTTTGGGGCACGGAAAGGAGCGGCCAATAGTATCGAAGATATAGAGGCATTGATAAAGTATGCCCATCACTTTTATTGCCGTGTGTTTGTAACGCTGAATACTATTTTATATGATAAAGAACTACCGGAGGCGGAGCGTTTGATTAAGCGGTTATATGACATTGGAGCGGATGCTATTATTATACAAGACATAGGCATATTGGAATTGGATTTGCCACCGATATCATTACATGCAAGTACCCAGATGCACAATTATGATCTGGATCGTATCCGTTTTCTGGATCAGGTTGGTTTTCAGAGGATCGTATTGGCCAGGGAGTTATCATTGGAACAAATCAGAGTGATACGCCGTGAAGTAAAAGCGGAATTGGAAGTATTTGTACATGGCGCGTTATGTGTAAGCATGAGTGGCCAGTGCTATCTTTCCCATTATATGTTTGGCCGGTCGGCCAACCGGGGAGAGTGTGCCCAGCCCTGTCGGATGAAATGGTCTGTAAAAGATCGGGATGGGAGAGTGATTGTAAAAGATAAATATATACTGTCCCTCAAAGATTTAAATCTGTCATCTTATATAAATGACTTAATAGAGATCGGGGTAGATTCTTTTAAAATAGAGGGACGGTTGAAGGATGAACAGTATGTTGGTAATGTAACTAACTACTACTCTTCGCTGATAAATCAGCATCCGGAAGTAACAAGAGCCGGCTCTGGACGTGTAATATCGACATTTGAGGCGGATCCGGAACGTAGTTTCAGCCGGGGGTATACCAGCTATTTTGTCGAGGAACGCCAGCAGGGGATGGTGAATATGGATACACCGAAATCGGTTGGAAAACGTATCGGGATCGTAAAAGCCATAAAAGGAAATCGTTTTTTGATTGGAACGGATGAATCTGTCCATAATGGAGATGGCCTGTGTTATTTTGAGAAAGGAGAGCTAAAGGGAATAAAAGTAAATAGTGTAGACAAGGATTGGATTGAGTGTAACGAACCGGTAAAAGCGATTGCCGGTACAGTGTTGTATCGGAATTATGATCATCGGTTTGTGATGCAATTGGAAAAAGAGAAGTCTGTCCGGAAAATCCGGATAAAAATTACGGTAAAGGCGGAACAGAGTGAATTGACATTGTGTGTAACCGACGAGGATGGCGTTACAGCCCGGTATAAGCCGGACGGACATTTTGAAAAAGCCAATAATCCTGCACAGATGGATCGCATCAAACAGCACGTGGCGAAATGTGGAGACAGTGATTTTGTCTGCGATACAGTGGATTATCTTAGTGGCGAAATACTCTTCATTCCGACAGCGACCTTGAATCAGGCACGTCGTTGCCTTTTATACCAACATGAACAAAATAGGGAAAAACAGCGCCCTATGGCCCGTATAGCGTCGATCGATCCACAAGTACCTTATAGGCCGGATGCGGATTGGAAGCACAATATCGTAAACCGGAATGCTGCTCAGTTTTATTGTCGTCACGGAGTAGGACCGATAGAATCCGGCTTTGAAATAAATACGGATATTCCGGAAAAGGAATTGATGCTTACACGTTATTGTTTATTATATGAATTGGATCTATGCAGAAAAAAACGGAAGAATCTTGATCTCCGGTTTCCTCTGTTGTTGTATAATGGCAAATATAGTTTCCGTCTGGAATTTGATTGTGATATTTGTTTTATGAAAATAATCGGTTAAAGAGAAACTGCCGTCAGAGTGGTCTGGCAGCAATTTTTTTTATTCTGACATTGACGGTGGCGTTACTTCAACACCCCATAGTTTATTCGGTTCGGACCCCATTTTCAATTTGAGATATCCTCCATTCATGATATCTTTCCTTAAGAACCAACACCGGTCTAACGGTTTACCGTTTAGAGTGGCCGATTGGATATAATAGTTTGACGGGGCATTGTTTTCTGTTTCGATAATTAACTTTTTACCGGGATAATACTTTTGGTTCAGTTTGATTGTAATCTTACTGAACTTCGGACTGCCGATCTGATAGGAGGGGGTAATATTCGTTCCACCTTGTACGTCGAATAATCCCAGAGCGGTCATCACATACCAGGCTCCGAGCTGGCCTTGGTCTTCATCCTGGCCGTATCCATAACCATGTTCGGCTGTAGTGCCGTAGAATTCATCGCAGATCAACCGGGTGTACAATTGGGTGAGCCATGGTTTCCCTGAGTAGTTGAATAACCATGCATCATGAAGGCAAGGCTGGTTGCCGTGATTATACAGTTTTTCCACGCCGGAGAAGCTATCGATCTCTTTTCCTCCGCCGAACAGGCTTTTTTGTGATTCTCTGAAAGTGTTTTCCAGGCGTTCGTTGAATAGGTTCAAACCTGTAAGCTCGATCAATCCTTTAATGTCATGAGGTACATACCATGAATATTGTACGGCGTTACCTTCCTGGAATCCTTTCCAGCCCTGCATAGGGTTAAAGTTTTTCATAAAAGTACCGTCCTGTTCCCGTGGCTGTATATATTTGTTTTCCGGATTAAACAGATTCCGGTAGCAGGCGGCATATCGCATTAATGTGTCATATTCTGCCGTTTTATTAAGAGCCTTGGCCAATTGGGCAGCAGCATAACAGCTAAAAGCATACTCTAGTGTATGCGAGGCTCCGAAGTTGCAGTTCCAACCATTCGGATACTTATAATCTTTCAATGGGATATAACCATCTTTGATAAAATACTCGTTATCATATTTTCCGTTTCCCATATCTCTTCCCTTGTACTCGAGTTCATTTTTACGAACAGCTTCCCATGCGGCAGCTATATCGAAATCCCGGATTCCAGCCTGATAAGCGGCACAGATGATCAACCCCTGGAAGTTCGTCTGTACTCCATTCGTGTAGACACCGGCAGCTTCTCCGTCATGGAGCCAGCCGCTGTTTTTATAAAAATCCAGGTTTGACCGGATATAGCTGGAGTATACTTCCGGGTAAGCGAGTGTCCAGAGCTGTGTGAGGTTCCAGTAACCTCCCCACATACCATCGGTGTTATGGTGGGCATAGAGTGGTTTTCTCGATTTATCGAGTGGAATCTGACCGATGGTTTTGTCATGTTGGATAAATTGTCCATTGACATCATGAGCGACACCTCTGCCAAGAAGAGCATGATAGAGTCCGGTGTAAAACTTAATCTGGTCTTCGTCACTGCCACCTTCTACTTTTATAACTCCAAGCGTCTCGTTCCATATATTACTCGCCTCTTCTTTTATAAGATCGAAATTTTTGCCTTTTGTTTCCGTTTTCTGGTTATTTTGTGCATTTTCTACGCTGGTATAGGAGAGGCCGGTCTGCAATTCTATAACTTCATTATTGATAGTTGAAAAACCAAGGAAAAGACCGCATTTTGGGCCGCGGATAGAATTGGTGTTTTCATGTACGGTGTTGTCCCTGAATGTACCGACGGTTGAAGGTTTCTTATTTAGTTTGGAGGCAAAATATATTTTTACATGGCCGTTCGGTTGACAGAATGTAGCATATATCGGATAGGTTTCCACCCATCCGGTCACCTCGTTTGTTTCCGGGTGGTAGACCGCTTCAGCATCTATCACTTGCGCGCTTTCGCCCTGTGGATGTCCGATATCGAAAAGTATGCGTGCTTCTTGTGACTCGGGAAACGTATAGCGTTGCCATCCGGTACGCATGCCGGCAGTCAACTCGGCTTTTATCTTGTAATCCTGCATAAATACCGAGTAGTAACCAGGTATAGCAACTTCGGTCGATTTGTCAATCCTTGAGCGATAACCTGCATGGGGGTTTTCGAGAGTTCCCGGAGTGGTTTTTAATGGTCCGGTTGTTGGTATCGTCACAATACCGCCGATCTGAAACTCGTGAAAATGAGCAAAGCCTTCGATAGAAGTATGGCGATTGTCATAGCCACAAGGTAACCAACTGCCATAACTGTTATAGGCATTGGTAGTAGGGGCCAGCTTGGCCATTCCGAAAGGAAGTGCGGCAGGGGTGTAAAAAAACCACCGGCAATGCACCGATCCGATTTGCACATTCACCCGGTCAACGGGCTGCACTTCTTCAATGACATTTTGACTGGCGCACGCTGCAAAAAGCAATAAAATAAAACAGAGTTTTCTTTTCATATTAAAATTGTGTAATATTTAGTACCTTATTCTGTTTGGGCGAAACTATAAACAAATAATAGGAGTACAAAATTTAATATCATAATTATGCCATCATAATGACAGACGTCTGTTGCTTTCCATCCATCAGGATTGTCAACGGCTGTTCGAAACGGACATGACGTACAAAGTCACGCTCTTCTATGATCTTCTGTTTTTCCAATAGATCGAATCTGATAAAAGTGTTTTCAGACTCATTTGGTACCGCAAAATAACCTATCTGCATCGATGTGACATTGTGAAAAAAATGGGAACCCAACGAAGCTTCTAACGGAAACTCTTTCAATCCTTGTTCTACAATAACTTTAGCTTTTGAGATATCAGACCATAGTACCGGAATACCGGTTAACCGATCGCGAGTTCCCCAGCGTCCCGGACCAATCAGTATATAAGCTGCACCAATATTTTTCAGTTTTTCATTAAAATATCTTACTTCCTCAGCCATTTGTTCCGTTCGCAGATGGTCGAATTTTTCAGGAACGATATATATCACGTCCGAAATGTCGTTCAGTTTACCGTTGCCCATTCCTTTTTCCGCACGAAGGATAACCTTCGACATATCTATATGGTTACTGTCTATGTCCGTATGATAATCAATCCTGATCAATGGTTTGATTTGCAGAAGATATAACACCGGTCCTTTCTGTTCCAGGTGAACCGAAAATTCTATCTCGACCGGGGCACCCATAGCCTGAGAAAAAATGTCCAGAAGAATGTCTAATGAACCGGCCAGCGGAATATAATCATATTGCAGGACGTCCGGAAAATTGACAATGCGGGATCCTTGCTCTGTGAAATCATATATGATCCGATCGTTTATAAAATCATATATTGAGGCATAGTGCTGCAGATTGCCGTCTTCTTCGATTGTTTTCAGGTCGTACTTTTTTATTGCCGCGTATTCTCCGTCCCGGATAAGCTCATAGTCCTGATTGATCATGTCTATGGCATAAAAATATTTTTGCGAATCGCTGGCCATCTCCTGAATCGAAGCAAGCTGCAGTTTCGGAAAGCGGGGACAGAAACGGTATGTTTTTTCACCTCCTACTACATAGGCCCCCAATCCCAAAGCAATTACAGCAAATCCGTCTTCCGGTTTAATATATGAGAAAGGATAGAAGTTGTAAGATTGTGCTACTCCACTGATGTTGGGATAGTATTTTCCATTGTATTCACTACCGATGACTTCTTGCAGGATAACCCCCATTTTTTCCTCTTCGATCATGCAGTCAATTGCATTGAAATATGCGCGGGAACTACTGGTAAAGATTGAAGAATAAACCAGTTTTATCGCCTTTTCCAATTCATCCATACGATATTCGATATCCGGATGATTATTCGGAATCAGGTAGGTCGAATATACTCCGGCAAATGGTTGATTCAACGAATCTTCAAACAGTCCGGAAGATCTGACTGCTAACGGCTTTTTCATAACTTCCAGATAGCTTCTCAGTTTACTTTTCAATTGAGGGGATAGTTGACCGGCAATAAAAGCTTCTTTGATCTTTTTATATTCAGTATTACTATAGATAATATTTGATAAATTATTGTTTTCTATGAAATTATCAAATTCTTCTATGCCAATGATGGCCGTTTTTGGAATTTTAATCCTCAGATTGGGAATCAGTTTTTTTAAATCGACATTTTCAATAAAATTACAGAGAAATGCCATTCCGCGTCCTTTGCCCCCAAGGGAGCCTTTCTCCAGGCGGGTAATGTAACGGCTTGAATCGACTAATTGAGGGTGAAAATTTACAATGTGGCCAACCATTTTATGGAGCTCCGAATTCCGGATCACCAGTAAGACAAATGCACGTAATTCTTCTATGGTTTTAAAATCCTCAATACGGTAAGGCCTCAGGCGTTTGGCCAGGTTTACTTCTCCACGGGCGGTCAACCAGGTGGAGATACCATTGCGAATGGAATGATATGTCAAGGAATCATCAGGGATGCTCAGTAATTTTTGTTTAAATTCTTCGATGGATGTGGCCTTGTCTATTGGTTCGCCTTTTTGGTTGCGAAAAATAAAATCTCCGAACCCTAGCTTATCTTTAATGAATGTTTTGATGTCATGCGCTAAGGTCAGGGAGTTTTTATCGATAAAATCCACTCCTAACGATTCTGCCGTTTTTTTATTCCGGATTTCCTGACTTTGCAGCAAACATGGTATTTTATCGTCCGCCTGACGGACATATTCAATCAGTTTTATACCAGCCTCTTCGTCTTCTGTGCCGTTGCGTTTATACCGGATGTCGGAAATCACCCCGATCAGGTTCTCTTTATAACGGTCAATGATATGTACGGCATCTTCAAAAGTGCTGACTAATATTACTTTAGGGCGAATACGGATCTTCATGACCAAGCTTAGATCATTGTTGTTCGGTTCCGACATGATCAATTGCTGTGTTTGGGTCATGATTTCGGTATATAAAAGAGGTAGGTATCTGGAATAATACCGGATCGAATCTTCGACCAATAGAATTACTCTTATATCGCCAAGTTGCGTATCCGGTTCCAAGTTCATTTTATCCTCAATATATTTTGCCATAACTAGGAAGACTTTTGTGGAACCGTTCCATACAAAAATCCGCTCAACGGAAGCACTTAATTGTTCTTCGATATTTCGGAAATAGGCCAAGTCCGAGTTATTATTGACTAACATCAACTGACAAATATCCGGATATAAAGCTTTTATATTTCTGCTTGTAATTAATGGGGTGTGCTTATCCAGCCCTGCCATGATAATAATAAGATCTACCCGTTGCTCCGACAATATTTTCAGGGCTTCTTTTTCGCTTGCAACAGAAATGAAACGGGGAGCGGTATATAAATTCACCTGCAGGTATTCTCCGAAAACCTTATCCGTAAATTGTCCTTCCCGTTCAATGGTATATGCATCGTAATAGGTGGCAATCAAAAGAATCTCTTTGATTTTAAAAGGCATCAATTCCTGAAAGATGTCACGATCGTTTTTTTTCCTTTTGTAAATGTCATGTAGTTCGATTTTTCCCATAGAAATAGTTTAGCGGTTTTTACTGCTTGATAAGGCATTAAACCGGATAAATAGATCAATTGTTTTCAAGTTAAATGTAAAAATAGAAAAATAATAATAATTTAGCTATTCTAAATCTTAAAATAAACTTCTAAGCAGAAAGTAAAATTGTGCAGAGTGTAGCGAATTAGCTGATAGAGCGTTCGTTACGCTCTGTTTTGCTTTGTATGGCTATGTGGAAAATCCGCTCGAAGTTGCCCCCTCTCTGCCAATCTAAAATGCCCCCCATGCGCCGAGGTAAAATGACCCCGTCTGCCGAAGTAAATAAAAGTTACTTTTTGTTTGAGTCAAAAAACAAAAAAACTTTCATCATTATGTCCAATAATCCAATCAGTATGC
>JAVBLD010000020.1:0-26468 GCA_031553705.1 Marinifilaceae bacterium
CGGCCGCCGACTCCGGATAGGAAAATATACCTGACCGGCAACTCTATGCAAGTATGGAAAGTAATCCTGATTGGCGTCGTTCCGGCTATCCTGATCTTCTTTACTATTTTTATCTGGATCAGGAGGAGGGGAAGGTAAACAAAGAGGGGGCAGGGAATAGGGGGCAAGAATAATTTTGAATTAATTTTCAACTGAAATATCTTGCCCCTTTGTAAGTTTCACATAGCTGATAAAAATAAAACGAAACTCATCTTTTAATTACTTAAAATTATATAATCATGAAAAAATTATATCAAAAAAATTATCACTACGTGTTTTATTATCGCAGCAATGTTGGCGGCAAATGGAGCTAAGGCTCAACTACTGCCAACGGTAACCCCAAGTAACATTCCTTTTCTCTATATGCCAATAGGCTCTTATCAAACACAGGAATTTTCGGTTACTGGCGGTACAATACAAACTGTAATATCATCTTCAAGTAGTCCTAGTACTCTCTCTGTTCAAGAGCTCAGTGGTGGTGGTCTACTTAAAAGAATCATAAAATTTATAGCTAGTCGACTTGGTGATGTGAAAATAACCTTATCATTTTCTATTGAAGTAACCGGAACAAATAATACAACAGTTGTAGATGTCAAAGGAGATATTTCGGTAACGACTGGCAGTAGCTCATCATATATGGCATCGCAGTATTTAACTCCGCCATTGTTGATAGCAATAGAGCAGAAACCCATGAATTTTCAATTCGTCAATTGATTCAGTTCGGGAAATAGTGAAAATATAACAATTATCCAACATAAGTCCTTCCTGTTATGGTAAAAGTATTTATTGGTTTAGCTGTGCTGATTTTTATTGCAATCTCTTTTTGTGCAAAAGCGCAATTAATGGGAGGGCAATATACAGATGCAAAAGAAATTCGTTTTTCCGGAAGCGTGGTTGACTCAATAAATAAGGAACCCTTATCAGGAGCGGTTATACATCTGGTAACAAAAACATTAAATGGTGAGTTGCAAACCAGATCGCTTATTACGGATAAAAACGGAAAATTCGATTTTAAAACGGAAAATTACTGTCAAACCCGGGCGGAGATATCGTTTCTGGGCTATAAGATCCGTAGTTTTGTTTTACCCAAATACCAGGAGACATTCAATTTAGGTAAGATCGAGATGATTCCCGATCTGTTTAATTTAGAGGAGGTCACCATAAAGGCGAGGCGTAAAATGTATGAGCGCTTGGGTGACACCGTTCGGATTTACTCTAAGGCGGTAAAGACTCTGCAGGGGGATGTCATCATAGAAATCCTCTGGCAGATTCCGGGAATAGAGATTCTTCCTGACGGCAGTGTCTCCATGGACGGAAAATTGATAGAAAGAACCTACATTAATGACAAATTAATATTCGGTGATGATAAAGTGACTGCACTTTACGTAATGAACGCCAAGGATGCAACCAATATAGATATTTACGATGAGGAGGATAAGGAGGATCATACATCCTTAAAAAAACGTAGACACAAGGTTATGAATATCCACACTGAAAAGGATTTCGATGCATATACGGCAGCGGATATCTTGCTCGAGGGCGGTGAGGACAGGGTTAAGAATAAAGAAGGGTGCTACGAAAAACGTTATTCGACCGGAGGGGGACTCGGATTTTTTAACGAGAAGCGACAAGCCAGGATATTAGCAGAAAAGTCGAATATCAGAGGCGGGGCGGGACTTTTAAATTCCCCCAGCCGTTACAATAATCTATTATTAAATGACGCACCGCTTCGTGAATGTTTTAGTGTAACGACAGAGTTAAATCTAAAACAAAAAAATAATAACAGTTATAGATTTTATTACTCTTTTCATAGGGACGAAACTTATGTTCTTAATGAGGCAAGTAACGTTTTCTTTCCTACAGATTATTTTAAATCACAAATAATAAATACGACGAATGCCGCTATAATTTACTCCGAAAAGGACAGAAAAAAAATACAAGGAATATTTTAACGCAATGGACACATACTTTGGCAACTTTTGCTTATGGTGATATCATTCATGGGTATTTCAACAAAAAAGCCGGCAAGGGAAATTCCAGTGTGGAGTGGCAGACCCCAATAGATAAAGAGGGTATGTATGAGATTTTTGTATATATGTCAATCATTCCATATGTATCTTCTGCCCGCTGGAAATTATCACAAGGTCAGGAAGCATTTCCGATATATCAGCATTATACGGTTACTCATGCAAACGGAACAGAGAAGATAGAACAAAATGTAAACCTGACGAGTCTTGGTATACCTGCAAGCGATGATGCCGCATGGATATCCCTTGGACGTTTTAAACTGGACTCCGGGATACATCGTGTCAACCTGAGTGATAAAGGCAATATATCAGACTTTTACATCTATGCCGATGCCGTGAAATGGGTATATTTGGAAGATAATGATTAATTCTAAAGAGAGTAAGGAGTTCCTAACTTAATTTTATCTGAATATTCCGACATCATAACCGCTAAATAAATTGAATGAAAAAGAGATGATCGAGACCAACGGAGGAGAACTAATCACAATTCTGGGATTAATTGTAACAATTATTGGTTTAGCCTTAACAGCTTATCAAATTTAGGGTGATCCAAATTCTGAGGTTCCAGGTGTTAGAACAGTTGAAATGACAGTACATGCATATAGTGCAGATAGTGTTTTTCATTCCCCCCTATCTTTCAATTGTATGTTGATTTTTACACAAAAATATTGAATATACATTTATTTTTCTTACATTTACAGAATATGGGAGGCGTCTCGGGCAAATTTCAGGCAAGCCTGGTAACTTGATTTTTTTTACAGAGGAAGTATATTTCCACCTCAAAAACACTCTTCTATCAATTTATAAAAGCTCATCGTTTAAATACATTTTAAAAATTAAACTATGGAAAAGTCAATTAAAATTACAACGATCTGTGTTACTATCGGTATGATCGTAGCATTGACAGGATTCCGTTTCTTATCTCCGGAAGAAAATACAAGAATCGGAGAGTATTATCCTGAAGAAATAAGAATAATTATTGAACCGAATCCGGTTGAAACGAGAAAATCTTACAAATTAGGCATACAAATGGGTTACGAAGGTAAAGCTGTCTATGAAGTGTATAACGCAGAAAATAAACTGGTTGACAAAGATTCGACTACAAATGGAAAAATGACATTTACAGCCCGGGAACCGGGTAAATACAAAGTTGTTGCTCTGTTACCCTTGTTCAAGGATCCTATTTCAGGAGAATTTACTGTGAAAGAGGCTAAAGCCAAGAAAAAGAAAAAATGAGATTAACATAAATGTTCCGACAATGTATATCAATTCAAAATGCTACCCAATATTTATAAATGCCCATCTTTACTACATTAAAAATCAAGATTATGAAAAAGATGATTAAATTTGTACTACTTCTACCATTACTATTACTTGGAGAGTACCTTATCCACAAATCCTTAGGGATGGACACACAATGTCTCATACTGAGTCTTTAACAGATGACATTACCGATTACACCTAATTTAATACTTGTAGGTGACGTAGTAACAATACGTTTTTTATCTCTAGCGGTTATTGTGGCGATGTTTATTTTTACGCTGACGGCACCTCGATCGGAACAGAAACTCCGGATGCATCTGGAGAGTGTGAAATACTCTATTATCCAGAAAATACTGGAGTAATCTATATCGAAGTATATATAGAACATTTTGCAATCCCTGTTGAAAGTAAATTTCTTTATGTTTATGACTTATAAGATTATACATATACTTAGGCAGGTATAATATACAACAAAAGTCATTGGCACCTAACTAAATAGAACACAACCGGTCATGATGGGCTACCGGTTATTTCCCCTTCATATTTCTCGAACATAAACCATCATTTTTAAACGATTTAAGTATGAAACAGATACACTTTATCAGATATATCTTTATCATACTGTTTGCAATACTGTTATCTGTTTTTACAGTAAACGCACAGGTAGAACCGGTTTTTAAAAACTTCGGCGATAAAAAGGCCGGTTATTCCGGCAGGTGTTATGGAGTGGTTATTGATTCGGTAAGGGCGAGCCGTTGCCGGTGGCAGTGATTAATATGATATATTCATGGGACGGAAACCGGAGGGTAGAAAGCTATACCACCGATAAAAACGGAGCATTTGATATTCCTTTCAGCAGCGGGGCAAGGGTGCGCATCGAGATCTCCCATCTTGGATACAAATTGTTTATACGGGAGATATCCGGCAATGAATCAACTCTTAATCTCGGAAAGATCCGTATGTCGCCGGATACGTACAAATTGGACGAAGTGGTGGTACAGGCACGGATAGAGATGTTCAGGCAAAAAGGAGATACCGTTTTGTTTTTTCCGAGATCGGTAAGAACAATGGAGGGGGACAATGTGCTTGCCATACTGAAACAAATGCCCGGTATGAAGGTGTCGGCCGATGGGAAAGTAACTTTTATGGGTAGGTTGATTGAACGCACTAAGATAAACAACCGGCTGATTTTCGGAGAAGATCCTACGGCGGCTCCAAAGAACGTCGATGCCAAAGATGTATCGCTGATACAGGTGTATGATGAAGCGGATGAACGGGAAAAGATCCTGTACGGTGAACTGGGACGCAAACGAAAAGTGATGAATATTATCACTTTCGATAAATTTGACGAATCGTTGGCAGCCACTGTCCGGCTGGAGGGAGGCGCCGACCAACGCAAGGATATCAATGGCGAACGCCGCTACCGTTACTACGTTGATATCGAAGGAGGATACTATAATGAAAAACAACAACTGGTATTGAACGGCCGGCTTGATAACAGACCGTTTGCATTGGCAGGGATTCTTAAACCGGAGGGTTACCGGCGTATCGCCAATACCAGCGTAACAATCTCAGGAATGCCGGGGCACAGCAAATACCGGCTGAGATACGAATACTCCGATAAACACGAATCCAAGCCGGAATTTTCCGGAAAAGAGTATTTCCCGACCGAATTTTTCACCACATCCAATTCGTCGGATAGCTCGACATCGGTAGTGAACGACCGCTCGCACGGTATCCAGTATAAGTACGAACATACAACGGAAAAGACAAATATCATGACATTCGGAAATGTTACTTTCAAACGTTCCGATATTCATAACGACCTGTCTTCGGTAACCATACGGGACAAAATGCCGGTAATAGCAATCAATCGCAAAAATCAGAAACAGGAAGAGTATATCAGCATACAAGGTACAATGATACAGATTGATAAAAAAAGCGGAGCAAATTCGTTTTCATTCAAATTGCCGGTGAGGTTTTTCCAAACAGATGATGCAGAAATCAGAGAGGACACCATAGCCGGTCCCGGAATTGCCAACCGAAAATTGCTCTATGTCGATGATCCGAAACGCCCAAATATTGCCTTCATTCCGGATTTGATATATAATATTAACCTTAAAAAAGCAGGAATACTCTCTTTACAAGGCAATCTACACTACCACTACGAAAAAAAGCAGAGAATAGCGGTCGACCGGATCACCGGCGTTATCGATAAAGGAATATCCGGAGACCATATCACAAACCAGACCCAAGCTACCGGAAAACTGTCGTATCGTATCAGAAAAGAAAAACATGACTTCTCCATAGGAGGAGAATATACTACTACTTTTCTTCATCATGACGAAACACTTCCCGAATATCTGTCCGTCAGAAAAAGGTTTTATACCTTTCTTCCGGAAGCAACCTACTCGTATAACTATCTTCCGGGAAGTTTAAACACATTACGAATATTGTTACAAACAAATTCAAGACCTCTTTCCGTTCGATTTTACAGCGCTCAAATTCACGACACAAACCCTATGTTTTTACAAACAGGTAACTCCGATCTTAAACCGGAAGACCTGTATATATTAGGCATTCTTCATAATACGCTGAACCCGAAGAAACAGCAATCACTAAGCACCTCGCTTTTTGTCAACCTGTATCGTCACAAACAGGTATTCGAACGAACCTACTTTGATAAAACAACTATTCTGTCTCTGGAATACGGGAACTACGAAGCACCTGCCGGCTCCACCCTGATCAGGCCGATAAATGCCGACAATTCGTACAACATAGAGTTTAAGAGCAACTACAAAACCCGCCTCTCCCCCATCAAATCGATCTTTGATCTATCTGTCGGCTATCGCTATCAAAACCCACAGGAGGGAACCAGCAACAGACTGGTCCGGACACATGAACATAACGGCTCAATCGGGATCGGCCTGACAACCAATTTCTCGTCCAACTTCAGATTCAATATCAAAAACAGCACTCAATACCAATGGTTTAAAAACAGCGACAAATATATCGACAGAGGATTCCGGGAAACTCTCGGAGCCGACTTCCGATGGGATTTTCTGAACATAGCTTTCGTTACCGGTTCCTATACCTATGAAACCTATAACAACTCATCCGAACTGGGAGAGTACGAAAATCATATCCTCAACGCATCGATAGGCTACCGCCTGTTCCGTAACCGGAAAGGCCGGATCTCTTTCAACGCTTATGATATACTGGACCGCACCACCAACCTTTGGACGTCGGTCAACAACCAGTATATCAGCTACATCCAAAAACAAATGTTCTCCAGTTATTTCACCGTAGCCTTTGAATACAGGTTCAATAAGAAAGAATAACCTTCCATCTATATCGTAGTCAGCAACCTTATAAACAAACTTAATATCTATAAAAAACCTCATCAACAAGCGTTCGCCAAAGGGCACGAATATAGCCTGAGTGTTTTGTACGACCTTAAAAGGTAAAATTATATACGTTTGAAAACCTGATTATTTTTACAATATATATCTTATCCGTTATTATCATAGATCATATCGAAATTTTATTTCCACTTTCTCAAAAAACCTTGCCTTCTTTATAACCTATTGATATTTACAAATATAATCCATACTTTTGTCCATATCGACATTGCGTGGATATGGCAATCTATCATAAATAACTGATAATAGGATACATAGAAATCAATATATACCCTTTTTAGCATCTTAAGATAGTAATATTGCAGATAAAAGCGATAGGTGTGTACACTGTAAATTATACAAATCATGACAGGTAAACCTGAAGCGACAAGGTTATATGAGAATATGGGATTCCCGCCTGAAGAAGATCACGACAAGCTGTTAAATGACTTTAACGGCAGGGACCGGTATGCTTTCGGCAAGGTGTACATGCTTTTTTACAGCGAACTGCACCATTTTGCCGTTAAAATCCATCAGAATACGGAGATCGTCGCCAATGACGTACTGCATGATATCTTTGTGAATATCTGGCAGAATGATAAATTAGTGTTTGCCAAACTGGAAAATATCAAAGCATACGTTTATATCAGTATCCGGAATCAATATAGAAACTACCTGATCCATAAAAAATCGGTCGACAAATACCGTCACAACATCAGTACGGATGAACATCTGTTTGTCGCTGAGATCGCAGAAAGTGAAGTCTACTCCATTATCAACCAAGCATTAGATCTTCTGCCCGAAGATTGTGCCACTGTTTTTAAAAATCTACTGGAAGGGTGGAGCATCAAAGAGATCGCTCAAAAATTAAATAAGCCCGAAAGAACGGTGTATAGCAAAAAGGCGGAAGCGGTTGCTATCCTAAAGCGAAAGCTATCTAAAAAGCATTTATTCATCCTGTTAGATATTCTTCCATAAAAAAGCGCTTTTTTGCGAAAAAACGGTCGCTGTTTGTCTTATGATAAAATAGCCCCGCAATCATGAAAAAAAACAATATAGAAAAAGCACTCGAAGGAGTGAAGCTTGCCAATGATTTGATTGATTTAATCCGAAAAAAAGATTTTGACCCGGAACACCGGCCGGAGATTCATCAGTTTTTAGCTGAAAACAGATATTCGGAAGAACTTTTCAACAAGCTATCCGATATTGATAATTATACCATCGACTTTTCCGGTAGGCACCGTGATATCAAAAGGCTGATCGAAGCAATCGAACGAAAACAACGAAGGCGCCGGCTTTTCCGGATAGGTTGGCGCTATGCCGCAGCCATACTGATTATCGCGATAAGTACGCTCCTGCTTATCCACCCCAATCCCCGCACGAAAATAGTACCGGCCCTCCTACTCTCCTATAAAACGCCGACATTACTCCTGAACGACGGTCATCGCGTGGACCTGACATCCGTTCAGGGCGATATCAGAACGGAAAGCTATATTATAGGCAACAACAACAGCGAATTATCCTATAAAAATGCCGACACCTTAAAAGCTTCCGGTACAATGGAATACAATACGATCATTGTTCCGTCGCAATTCAGATATCATGTCGTCCTTGAAGACGGATCCGAGGTCACTCTCAACGCGAACAGCCAGCTGAAATTTCCAATAAAATTCACCGGAAATCGCAGGGAAGTATTTCTCCACGGGGAAGGTTTCTTTAAGGTAAATAAATCTGCCGTCCCGTTTGTCGTAACGACTCC
Organism: Marinifilaceae bacterium; assembly: GCA_031553705.1. Classification (GTDB taxonomy): domain Bacteria; phylum Bacteroidota; class Bacteroidia; order Bacteroidales; family Marinifilaceae; genus JAVBLD01. The sequence continues at coordinate 8,490 of JAVBLD010000020.1, forward strand.
CGACCTGTTTGTCACTGTATACGGGACCCGGTTTAATATCAATACCAATATAGAAAACATGATCGAGACGGTGCTCCTGTCCGGATCGGTAGGGATAACATCCCACGGGGGCCATGACCGGGAGATTATGCTGGAACCTTCCGAAGCGTTTATATATAACCGCCGGCTGGGAGAGGGTACGGTAAAAAAAGTAGATACCGGCGATTATATGGCCTGGACGGATGGATATTTCAGATGCAGGAAAGGAACACTGGAATCCTTTACGGAAAAATTAGCGACATGGTACGGCGTAGAGTTTGAATACAACGATCCGGCGCTCAAACAGATTACACTGACAGTCTCTCTGGAAATGAAGCTGGATATTCATGATATACTTTCGATAATCGAAAGCGCCGTAGGAGTAAAATTCACTAAAACGGAAGGAGGAAAATACACCATCAGATAAAAGAATAACAATCATTTATATCATTACTAACGCTACAAAATGTTTATTGTTTGTATAACCTAATCAAAACAGATTTATGGACCATCTACACATGTTGAAGAATGCGGGTAAAAGAAAGGTCGTCACCTTTATATTTTTACTGACCGGTTTACTGACAAGTGTCTGCTACGCAAAAGCGAACAGACCGATTCTACACGACACAGACTCCACAGAGGAGACTGTAAGGCAGAAAAAAATTTCATTGAATATTCAAAACAAGCCACTCCGGGATATTCTTTTCGAAATCCAAAACCAGAGTGGCATCGGCATCGCGTACAGGGACAATGGAGAAACCGACAAAGTGAAAAATATCTCCTTCCGGGCAGACGACATCACTGTTGAAGAAGCGTTAGCAACCCTGCTGAAAGATACCGACCTGGATTTCCGGATCTCACAGAACACCATCAACATTGTAAAAAGCCAGTCCCCGCAAAAAGATGCGCTGACAGGCAAAGTGACCAACAGTAAAGGAGAGCCGTTAGCCGATGTGACCGTATATATCAAAGGAAGCACTGTAGTGACGATCACGGACAAGAACGGTATGTTCCGGCTCGATGTCGCAGCCAATGATGTCGTTATTTTTTCGTTTATCGGACTCAAAACACAGGAGATTACCTATAAAGGACAAAAAAATCTGAACGTCGTTATGGAAGAGGACAAGGTAGCGTTGGAAGATGTCGTGGTCACGGGATACGGCAACATCGACCGGAAAAGTTTCACCGGTTCCGCCATCCGCGTGACACGGGATGAATTGCTAAAAACCTCTCCGAACAATATACTTCAAAGCTTACAGATATTCGACCCTTCTTTCAAGGTCATGGAAAACAACGAGAGAGGATCAGATCCGAACACAATGCCCGAAATATATATCCGAGGACGTTCCGGAATCGTACAAAACGAGCAGCTGCTCTCCGAACAACATCTGAAGAACAATCCCAATATGCCGACATTTATCCTGGACGGCTATGAAGTAGAAGTAGAAAAGATCTTCGACCTCGACCCAAGCAGGGTGGAGAGCATCACCATATTGAAAGACGCCGCTTCCACAGCGATTTATGGCGCCCGGGCAGCCAATGGAGTAGTTGTCATAGAAACAATCAAACCTTCAAAGGGAGAGTTGCGTGTAAATTACATTTTTAATGGGAGTGTTACCTTTCCCGACTTGTCGGACTATAATCTGTTGAATGCAAAGGAAAAGGTAGAGTTGGAGAGGCTGGCAGGCGTATTTGATCCCAAAAACCTGATTCCAAGCGAAGCTATTCTATTGGAACAGAGCTACTACAATAAATTAATGGAGGCAAACCGGGGAGTCAATACCTATTGGTTGTCAAAACCTTTACAGACCGAGTACAATCACAAACATAACATTTTGATCGAAGGCGGTTCGGACGAATTTATCTTCGGACTCGACCTGAAACTGGGCCGGACAAGCGGCGTTATGATCGGTTCAGAACGCAATGCTAATGCTATCGGGTTTTCCATCGCCTATCGCAAAAACAAGATTATGTTCCGGAACTACATCGAATGGAATAACATTCAATCCCAGGAATCGCCTTTCGGTTCATTCTCTACATACGCGGAGCTAAACCCATACGACACCTATCTGGATGAAAACGGGAATGATATACGGGAATTGAAACAGTGGATAGGACATAGCGGAGTAAACATCAACCCGTTATATGATGCGCACCTGAACAGTTATGACCGTACGACATCGAATGAGTTCACCAACAATTTCAATCTCAAATGGTTTATATCCGATCAGTTCCATTTTGACTCCCGTATTGCCATTACAAACAGCAGAAGCGAACAAGAGGTATTCAAAGATCCCGTCTCCACGGCATTTGACCAGGTCAACGATTATCTTGAAAAAGGTTCCAAATATGTTGCGAATAACAACTCAGTATCCTGGGACGCGAACGCATTCCTGAGGTATGCAAAACCGGTCGGCAACCATCAGATCAATTTTACAATAGGAGGAAACGCGCGGGAAACCGACCAGTCGACTTCGTCCTACACTTTATTCGGTTTTCCTTCCGGAATGACCGATGATATCAACTTCGGAGCGACAATTAAAGATAAACCTCAAGGAGCAAGTGACCGGTCGAGAACCATCGGTCTTTTCGGTATGCTCAACTATACCTATCGTAATATCTACCTGCTGGATTTTTCGGGCCGGTATGACGGGGCGTCACAATTCGGCAATAATTCCAAGTTCGCTCCGTTCTGGTCTGCCGGCGGAGGAATCAATATCCATAATTATACCTACATACAACAACACTGCCCATGGATAAACAACCTGAAAATCAGGAGCAACTACGGACAGGTGGGCAACGCTAATTTTGCACAGAGTCTGTCCAAAAGTACTTACAATTACAATTTCGAACAATGGTATGCTTTCGGTATCGGAGCCACTATGATCACATTGGGCAATCCGGATCTGGAATGGGAAAAGACCAGAACCTTAGATATCGGGGCCGACATAGCGTTATTCAATCGTTTTATGTTCTCGGCAACCTATTATAATAAAAAGACGATTGACCTGATCGGAGATATTACATTGCCTATCTCCACCGGTTTTACCTCTTTTAAAAGCAACCTGGGTGAAATCGTCAATGAGGGATACGAGCTGAACGCTCGCTACAACACAAGAGCAAAACAGAATTACAATGTAAGTTTCTATCTTACCCTGGCGCATAATACCAATAAATTTGTCAAGATCTATAATACCTTAAGAGAGTACAACCTTCAGGTAGAAAAGTACTATCGCGAACACCGGGGAATAAACAAGCCGTTGATGAAGTACTATGAAGGAGCGTCCCAGACCGCCATTTATACGATGAAATCCCTGGGGATCAATCCGGCCGACGGAAAAGAGATCTTTCAGAAAAAAGACGGAACCCCTACTTACGAATGGGATGCATCGGAACATGTGATTACGGGGGATACGGAGCCCGACATCCGGGGAGCTTTCGGATTTAACATCAACTATAAAGCATGGTTCGTATTTACCGGATTCCTGTACGAATATGGCGGTAGGTTATACAACTCCACGTTAGTGGATAAAGTAGAAAATGCCAATGTCTATAAAAATGTGGACCGGCGTGTATTTTCCGACAGATGGCAAAAACCGGGCGATCACACATGGCTGAAAGACATTAAGGATTGGAATACGAGGACACAGGTAACATCCCGTTTTGTACAAAAAAACAACTATATCTCGATCAACTCCATCACAGTCGGTTATACGGTACCACGTACATTGCTGACCAGGTTCTATCTGGAAAACTGCAAAGTGCAAATGACAATGAACGATCTCGGACGTATATCTACGATCAAAAGAGAACGGGGAACCTCCTATCCTTTCGCAAGAACGGTCAATTTATCGCTAAACCTGAGTTTTTAAATTTAATTGTTACGACTATGATCAGAAAAGCAACTATATATACGTTCATCTCGGCAGCCTTGACCCTGTCCGGCTGCAGCGATTGGCTGACATTAAATCCGAAATCGGAAATCGGCACTGATGCCCTGTTTAAGAACCCCGAAGGATTTACTATTGCATTGAACGGAATTTATACAAACCTCTCTTCTCCGACGCTTTATGGAAAGGAGCTAAAATTCCAGTTCGTCGATATCATTGCACGATGTTACGATCTAAGTACCTCTGCCAATGAAAAACTGGAGAATTACGATTATGTCTCGAACGGTGCGGAAGGTACTATCGCCTCCGTCTGGACATTGGCCTATAATTCGATTGCAAACTGCAACTCGATCCTGGAACAGGCAGCATCAAAAAAACCTGATTTCTTTAAAGATCATGAAAAAAATATGATCGAAGGAGAAGCGCTATCCCTACGGGCCCTGCTTTATTTCGACCTGCTTCGCCTGTTTGCTCCGGCACCTGCCGTGAAAGACGAAGAGGCAATCCCATATTACGACAGACTGTCGAACGCGCCCATGCCCTACCGGAAAACAAGTGAAATACTTGGATGGATCATTACCGATCTGCAACGAAGCAAGACATTGCAAAAAGGATTCGATACATCAACAGAAGCTCAAAGCCTGTTTGCCAATCTTCACTCGCGGTTCGGTTATGCAAAAGGTTTTTACGGAAACGGGAGAAGAGGGCTCCGGATGGGCTATTACGCCACGACAGCCCTGTTGGCTAAAGTAGCGCAATACGCCGGGGAAACAACACTAGCGCTGGAAAATGCCCGCGAACTGGTCGAAGCAAGTACAATGCTTGACCTCACATCGGCTACTATTATTGAAAATAATACATACGACCGGCTGTTATTAGATGATATCATATTTGCCCTCTACAATAAAGATTTTGAAGAGAAATTTAACGATTACGATCTGATGGTCGCTAATGTAGACGGAATGTTCGGTACGGATAACAATGATTTTCGCAAAAAATGCTATCTGACCAACGCAGGGGAAAAGATGCAGTTGGCAAAGTATATCATCACTGAAAACAACGACCGGGAGAGAGCCGTCTCTATCATCCCGATGTTCCGGCTAAGCGAAATGTATCATATTATGATCGAATCGCTTTTCGACAGCGCTCCCGATCAGGCTACAGCTCTTTTTAATACATTACGAACAAAACGGGGTTGCAAAACGCCGTTACCGGCCATCTCTTCAAAAAGCGAACTATTGAACCATTTAGTCAATGACGCCCGCCGGGAGTTTATCGGCGAAGGCCAGCTTTTCTTCTTGTATAAGCGACTAAACCGGCCGGTTATCGATGAAAGAAGGGGAAACCAAACATTGACCGATAAGTTTATCATTCCGGTACCGAAACGGGAAACTTCTATGTCTAACTAATTCATATCATGTTATGAAGACAATATATACCCTATTTATTGCCCTTCTGTTATTAGCAGGATGCCATACGGAAGAGATCGAAAAATACAACCATGTAAACTATATCTACCTGGCCAATTTAAATGAAAGCATGCTGGAGTACTCCTTTTCATTCCATCCGGGGAAAAACTCCGACACCATTCCGATCGTGATAAAACTGATCGGAGACATCAGCGATCATGACCGTCCGATTTCATTGGTTGTCGAAGCCTCTAAAACAACGGCTCTGGAAACGGACTATACCCTGCCCGAACATATTGTTTTGCGGGCCGGACATTTTACCGACACCATTCCTTTTGTCCTGCACAAAACGGCTCGGTTGCAAGCGAATAAATACACGATCCGGCTGGAGATAAAAGACAGCGAGCTGCTAAAACGAGGCCCCGCATCCAACCGCTATATTGATATCCGCTTTTCCGATATGATCTCCCGGCCGGTTTGGTGGAACGACGAGATGGTGAATAACTGGCTGGGAACCTATTCCGACATAAAATACCGGCTCTTTATCGAAGCGACAGGCATTGTAGATATGACAGGACTGACGGACAGCGAAGTAAGAGCCTATGCCGTCATGTTTAGGGACTTCCTGGATAAAAGCAAGGAGCAAGGCCATAAATATGAAGACGAAAACGGAGTAGTTACGGTTCCTGTCAGATTGTTCAGTTAAATACGACAATATACCTTATGGAATGATAGTTCAAGAACACTCCATACGATCATGAAACATAAAATGATATACACATGAAAACAACAATTTTATATCTGACCGTCGGTATTTTATTCTCTTTTATCTCCTGCTATGAGGATAAAGGGAATTATACATACGAACCCATAAACGGCATTACTATTGATTTGGAAAACAACGGATTCCTGGATCAGTATGCTTATGACACATTAGATATCCGGCCCCAATTGACTTTTACCGGGAAACCGGAAAATAACCTCAGCTTCACCTGGTATTGCAATAATGAGGAGATCAGCCATGACCAGGATCTTAATTATCCCGTAAGCAACTTGAAAGGAGGCCGTCCTTATATCAAACTTAAGATAGTCAACAACCGGGATCAATCGACTTTTTTCGCCGGCTTTTATGTAGAGATTATTCCCGATTATATGACTGGATGGGTTATCCTGACTAAAAAAGAGAACCGGTCCATCCTCTCATTTATCAATCCGTTTACCTATTCGGTCACTGCCGATTTTTATACTTCGTTTGCACAGGCGGAACTGGGACCGAATGCCGTCGAAATTAAAGAACACTGGCCGTTTAATGCCATGGCCATCGGCAATGTTCTGGTTGTCCGGAATGAGGCGGACGGAAATATCGAGATTGACGGTATTAAACTGAATCCGCTGTACTATACCAATGACTTTTTCCTGGCGAAAAAGGTGCCGACTGATTTCCGTCCGGTAGGTGAATACTATATGTGGGACTACAGTTTTATCTTAGACGACAATCATAACCTTTACCAGCGAAAATTCAACGATAACACTCAATTCCAATCGGGAGTATATACAAACAAACCGATGTTCTTTCCTAACGGGGTCAAGTTCGACCGCGGATGGGCAGGGCCATGGTTCAGCGGCCTGACGCTCTTCTACGACAAAACGAAAGGATGTCTCTATGTCGGCAGTGATTTCGGTTCGGTATTGCCAGTATCATTTGTAAACGCATTCCCAGGAATGCCCGGAAACTACACGTTTATCGACAATATGGACAAAGAATTGGTATATGTAGGCAATATCAAACAGGGAAGATTTGCCTCGCCCTTTGTGCTTTTATATAAGGACGGCAATAGTACATACCATATACAGCAAGTCCAGGTTGTCCATACAGGAGCATTTTGCCAGGTTATCCATATGGGTGAAAAGCCTATCGGCAATGAATACACAAACGCTCAAACCCTATTTTGCCAGTTAGAGCGGAAACAGGACTATCTCTTTTTCTCCGGAGGAGATAACAATAAAACATTATACCTGTATGAGCACTCCACATCCGCATGCAATTCATATTACACATTCGACTCTCCGATTAAGACGCTGTCGGCAGACTTGAGCAACGGTAATAATAATATTATGATGGTTGGATTGGAAAACGGGGATATCTATTTTATCGGCATCTCCTACCAGAATATGACGCAACCGGATACCCGCTTCCTGAAAAAAGTCGAGCTGGGAGAAGGTATTCCGGTCAGCACATTCTTTAAATGCGGTTATCAATATACCCAGTTCTAATTGATAAATATACAATTAAACCACGTGTTATCTAACGTGAGTAATCATTTTGACGATTACTCACGTTAATACACCATTTTTATCGTCATAACAAAAAACTATGGAAGAACCTATTGTAAAAGTAGAACATTTATCTCACCGTTATAGTGTTCAATGGGCAGTTCGTGATGTCAATTTCCGGATTCCGTCCAGGGGCATCTATGGACTATTGGGATCTAACGGTGCAGGCAAATCAACCATGATGAATATTATTTGCGGTGTGCTCAAGCAGACGGAAGGAAATGTTTTTATCAAAGGCATCAATACTAAAACCGATCCTATTGCGGCCAAGAAGCAACTCGGCTTTCTCCCTCAACGGCCGCCGTTACATATAGATTTGACCGTAGAGGAGTACCTCACCCATTGCGCAGGATTACGGTTGGTTACGGTCGACAAGGTTTCTCCCGCCGTAGAAGCGGCAATGGAGAAATGTAAGATATCCCATTTCCGTACACGCCTGATCCGCAATCTCTCAGGAGGCTACCAGCAACGCGTGGGAATCGCCCAGGCGATCATCCATAATCCGGAGTTGATCATATTCGATGAGCCGACCAATGGACTGGACCCGAACCAGATCATGGAGATTCGCCATTTAATCAAGGAAATTGCCGAGGACCGGACGATTATCCTTTCCACTCATATTCTTTCCGAAGTGCAGGCCGTATGCGACCATATTTTAATGCTGGAAGAGGGAAGCATGGTATTTTCCGGAAGCGTCGATGAGTTTGACAATTATATCACTCCCGATACTATTTTTGTCTCCCTACTTACAATGCCCGGAACAGATGAATTGTTAAAAATCCCCGGCGCCCTTCATGCCGAAGAACTGGGAGGAACAAAGTATAGGATCACTGCTTCCGACACAGCCGGCTTAATCGACCGAATTGTTACAACCAGCGTTCATAAAGAGTGGCATCTCAACGAGATCCGTCTGGAAAAAAGCTCTCCGGATATGATTTTCGCCCAATTGTCTAAAAATACAACTTCCACCTCAACGATAAAACAATGAATCAGATAAAACGAATGGCTCGTACCGAGCTGCAAACGCTTTTTTATTCTCCGGTAGCATGGCTGATCCTGATTATTTTCGCCTTCCAGGCAGGCATGGCTTTTTCGGACCAATTTGCCGGATTTGTCCAAACAAAAAAGCTGGGTTACTCTTTAAACGGAGTGACGCTTAACCTTTTTCTGGATCCCTGGCGGGGATTCTTTACCCGGATACAGGATTATCTCTATTTTTATATTCCGCTTCTGACAATGGGAATGATGAGCCGGGAGCTCAGCAGCGGTTCGATCAAACTGCTTTACTCCTCTCCGATCAGCAATCGGGAGATCATTCTCGGAAAATTCCTGTCCATTATGATCTATGCATTGGTCATGACCGGAATCCTGTTTGTTTTTGTCCTTTACGGCGCCATTTTTGTCGTAAAGTTTGACTTTATCGCCACCCTTTCCGGACTACTCGGACTCTTTTTGATGATCTGTGCATACGGTGCTATCGGTCTGTTTATGTCGAGCCTCACTTCTTACCAGGTCGTCGCAGCCATGGGCACCTTTGCCGTCTTTGCGGCATTGAGCTATGTCAGCCGGCTATGGCAAGACATCGCCTTCGTACGCGACATCACCTATTGGTTATCAATCAACGGCCGCTCGGAAGAGTTTATCAGCGGTATGATCTGCAGCGAAGATGTCATCTATTTTCTCACGGTAATCGGTCTTTTTCTTTCGCTTTCAATACTGAGACTGAATGTAATACGTCAGAAATCCGGATGGTCGACCGCCATGAGCCGCTACATGCTGGCAGTAGGCATTGCCGTTCTGGTCGGCTATTTAAGTTCCCGGCCGAAACTTATGTGGTATTATGACACGACCAGAACCAAAATCCTTACATTAACCCAAAACAGCCAGGATATCATGGCAAAAATGAAAGATGGCCTGACCATCACCACATACGCTAATATTTTAGACGAAGACAGGCTTATCTGGTTCGGCACTCCCCGAGCAGAATTAGACGACAGGAAACGCCTGAAACAATATACACGGTTTAAGCCGGAGATCAAAATGAAATACGTCCGCTACTATGTCAGCGGAAACAATGCGGAGTCGCTGAACAAACGCTACCCTAACCTGGGCGAACGGGGAAAAATGGTTAAAATAGCGCAATCGTATGGGGTAGATTCGACCATCTATATCGCTCCGGAAGAGGTCATAAAGTTGGAAAATTTAGCACCTGAGAATTTCCGTTTCGTAAAATCGCTCGAACGTGAAAACGGACGGAAGACCTTCCTACGGGTCTTCAACGACATGATGCTTTTTCCCGGCGAAACGGAGATTACTGCCGCCTTCAAACGTCTGGTAATGGAACTGCCCCATGTCGGTTTTGTCGAAGGGCATGGCGAACGGGATTGTATTAAAGAGGGCGACCGGGACTACAACCGGTTTGCACAGGAAAAGGTGTTTCGTTACTCGCTGATCAATCAAGGATTTGATATCAGGCAAACAGAACTGGAAAAAGAAGTACCGGAGGATATTGACATATTGGTACTGGCCGATATACGCACCTCTCTGTCCGCCGAACACCTCGAACACCTAAATAAATTCATTGCTCGCGGAGGAAATCTGCTTATAGCAGGAGAACCCAAACGCCAAGAGGTCATGAATCCAGTCATTGAACAATTCGGCGTACGTTTTTTAGAAGGTTGCCTGGTAAAACCGAATAAAAACTTCCAGCCTGATCTGATCTTCGCTGTCCCAACCGAAGAGGGTGCAGCACTATCTTACCATATCAACAATTTACGCCGTTACGAACAAGTGATCACCATGCCTTCCGTAACAGGACTTGATTACAGTGAAGCCGCGCACAAAGGGTTCAAAGCGACACCTCTTTTTGTAACCGACACGGCCGGCGGAACATGGAACGAAGTGGAAACAACCGATTTTGTAGACGACACCGTAAGATTGAATCCGGAAAAAGGAGAGATTGCCAAAGCATCCATACCAACCGCGGTTGCCTTATCAAGAACCATCGGAGACAAGGAACAAAAAATTATCATCCTGGGAGATGCGGACTGCATCAGCAACGAAGAGATCAGCAGATCGCGCAAAAATATTCCGGCCTCGAACTACTCATTGATTGTCGCATCATTCTATTGGATGTCCGATGATGAAGTACCAATCGACGTACGGCGCCCTCCATTTACCGATAATGATATCCGGGTAAATAAATTAGGAATGAGTATCACCAAGGTCGCATTTATGGGCATTATCCCGGCTACTCTGGCATTCTTTTCACTATTTATCTGGATACGCCGCAGAGGAAGATAATTTTGAGAGCAGAGGGACAGGGAACGATGAGTGATCTAGATTTTTTCTGTTACGCAATCCTTGATCGTATTCCTTGTCTCTCTGTTTCTTATCTTCAATAAAAACACCCTATTCCCAATTTATATCGGTCCATAGACTGTAATTCAAAATTGATCGCTATATTTGTCTACTCTCAGAAAGACAACATGGACGATCATCATGATGTAGTGGTTTCAAAGCTTAAAGCCGGTAACGAAAACGAATTAAAGCTCTTTTATCAGGAGTACTTTGTTTTATTCGTCGCTTTTGCTAACAGCCTGCTCTCTTCCGAAGAGGAGTGCAAAGATGTAGTACATGACGTATTTATAAAATATTGGAACACTCGAAGTGATTTTGATGATTTAATTACCATCCGCGCCTTTTTTTACCGTTCGATTCGAAACAGGTGTCTGAATATTATCCGTCATAAAAAAGTACAAAATAAATATTGCACCGACAGTTTAAAAAACGTCGAAGATGACACTTTTATTTATGAAACAATTCTGCAAAAAGAGATATTCCATATCATTCATAACGAAATCCGGAAACTGACCGGTATGGAACAGGAAGTGCTCCTGCTTGCCTTAGAAGGAAAATCAAACGACGAAATCGCTGCCGAATTGGGTATTGCCCTCTCGACGGTAAAAAGCCATAAAGCCAAAAGCTACGCCGAACTGCGGGAAAAATTGAAATACCTGCGTTTGCTTATGATATTAATTCGATGACGGCAAAGGCTACAAAACCGACGACGGAAACCTTTCCCGATACCATCCCCTCCGAAGCGCAAAGGCATTTTAAAAGAACGTTTTAGTACGAATCATCACTTGTAGTCCATCCTCTTAACCTATTTTTCGGGGCTAATTAGTTAAATAATATTAATATACATGAATCTATCTCCATCTAAAATTCTTCTCGGGTGTTTCTATACAAACAGAAAACGACATGAAGAGGGATTACTGGTTAGAAGCAATAAAAAAGGGAATACTTATCGGGCATTTCTTTACCGGAAAAACAAGCAAGGAAGAGAATAACCGGCTCAGGATATGGCGTGAAGAACAGAAAAGCCATGAACGGTTGTTGGAAGAAACAGTTTCACCAAAGAGACTTCGGGAGAATATCGAAACATACAAGCATCTGGCGGCAAAAGCGGAGTGGAATGCTTTGCACAACCGGCTGAGAAACAGAAAAAAGAAAATCTATTATCGGATTGCCGTTCCAAGTGCGGTTGCAGCTATCTTATGCGGTATCTGCCTGGTATATATTCTCTCTTCCGACCGGCAATCTCTTCCGGTAGCCATATCGGATAATATACTACCGGGCAGCCATAAAGCAACTCTTTACATTGAGGAAGGATCCATCATACCGATCCGGGAAAATATGGAGGCCGTACTTGTCCCGGATTCCTCCATCATAGTCAAAAACAATCTGCTGGTACAGTCGAAATCATCACTTCATCCAAAAACCACTCTTTCGCGAAGCATCGTCACTCCACGCGGCGGGGAATATTCATTGTCACTGATGGACGGTACGAAAGTGTGGTTGAATGCCGACTCACGATTAACGTTCCCGGCAAATTTCGGTGAATTGGAGCGAGTTGTAGAACTGGAAGGAGAAGCTTATTTTGAGGTAGCCGAAAACAAGAAAATACCTTTTATTGTAAAAACTTTCCGTTCACAGACACAAGTATATGGTACGGCATTTAATATAAATGCCTATCCTGACGATTCACGCCAGAAAATAACCCTGGAACGGGGTAGCATCGGGGTGACAGTCGGGAAAAAAGAGTATATGTTACAACCCAATAAACAGATTATCCTAAGTAATAACGGAAGTGTGGAAATATTACCTGTCGACGCACAAAAACAGAGCGTTTGGCGTAATGGTAACTTTATTTTCGAAAAAGAGAATCTGGAAGACATCATGAACCAGTTAGCCCGCTGGTATGATGTGGAAATCCTTTTTACCGATGCACAAACCAGACAATTACATTTCAGCGGAAAATTAAACCGGTATGATCACATCGAACAATTACTAAATATGATTGAATTAACAACCCATATCAAATTTAAAATCGAAAAACGAACCATTATAATTTATACACAATGAAACCGGACACTTAGATAACGATGAATATGAAAGATAAACGATGAGTTGAAAATCAACTCTCCGTTCTATCAGCTGTCAATCAAAAAGCCGGAGCGGACTCGACCCCCTACTCCGGCAAAACTCAAACGATGTTGAATTCTTTAATGACAAATTTATGAAAAAAATCATTGATACTTGTCATTTCCACCGGCAAGTATTACAAAAAAGCAGTAAAATCATGCGATTGATTTTGTTTATGATCTTGGGATTTTCTCTATCAGCCTTTTCGGAAGGGTATTCCCAAAACGAAAAAATCAACTTTAAAACAAACGGACTATCTCCTGAAGCCGTAATCAACCGGCTAAATACATTGACATCTTACACTTTTCTTTACAATCACGAAGAAGTGAATAAGTTAACAATGAAAGATCTGAAGTTTAAAGATGCCTCGATTGATGAGATCATGGACGCTTTTCTGAAAGGATCGTCATTATCCTATATAAAAGAAGACAATGTAATCATTATCTCGCCTAAATTGAAACCATCATCTCCGCAGGAGAGCAACAAAAAAACTCTCTTTTCGGGAGTAGTGAAGGATGAAAAAGGAGATCCCCTGCCCGGGGTTACTGTCCTTATCAAAGGAACCCAAACCGGCGTCTCCACAGATGTCAACGGTCGTTTTGCCCTGCCCTTATCGGAAACAAAGGACATTATTGTAGTGTTCAGTTTTATCGGTATGAAAACAAAAGAGGTAAAGGTTGATGAAAAAATATTAGACGAAAAAAAAGAGTATGTCGTCACACTTGTCGAAATGGCACAAGAGTTGGAAGATGTACTCATCACAGGATATTTCAACATAAACCGTTCCACCTATTCCGGAAGCGTAACTCAGGTAAAAAAGGATGATCTGTTACGGATGGATAGCCGCAACGTACTAAACGCCCTTCAGTATTTTGAGCCTTCGCTCCGGGTAAGGGGAAACAATATATTCGGATCCGACCCCAATGCAATGCCTCAGTTCATGCTCCGCGGAGAATCGAGTATTGCCGATAAAAGCCTGGAGACTGAAGAGTTAAAGCTGACCCAGCGGACCGATATGTTCGACCGCAACCCAAATCTTCCGATCTTTATCCTGGATAATTTTGAGGTTAATATCCAAACGGTTTACGACTTGGATATCAATCGCGTTGAGAGTATCTCCATCCTAAAGGATGCCACTGCTACGGCTCTCTACGGCTCGCGTGCGGCAAACGGAGTGATTGTGATCACGACCATCGCCCCGCAACCCGGAGAACTCGATGTAAACTATGCATTCGGTTTAGCCGCAACCTTTCCTGATCTTTCCGACTATAATATGGCCGACGCCACCGAAAAATTAGAGATCGAACGTTTAGCAGGCTTATATACTTCAACGGATGAAAGCAAACAAGCTCAATTAGACATGCAGTACAATACCCGAAGGAATCAGATTCTCAGGGGTATAGATATTGACTGGCTATCTCTCCCCTTACGTAACGCTTATGCCACCACCCACCGGGTTACTCTTCAAGGAGGAGCGGAAAGCCTGCGGTATATGATCGGGGTGAACGCCAACGGCACTCCCGGAGTGATGAAAGGTTCATTCCGGAATAAGTATGGCGGCGATCTGACCGTATACTATAATCATGGAAAATTAAGGCTAAACAATGTAGTCTCTTATGCAAATACAAAAGCGGAAGATTCTCCGTATGGTACCTTCTCTACCTACGTACAACAACAACCATACGAGGAGATATATGACGAATTCGGAGATTATCTGAGAAAGTTTAAAGGACTTCAGGGAAACGAAAATCCGCTCTGGAAAACAACTACCGGTAGTTACTCCAATAAAGACAATATCAACGATCTGCAGAATAAGTTTATCGCATTTTATTATCCGTCCGAAAGACTTGAGATCAAAGGACAAGTGGGCGTACAAAAATTAGACCGGAAGTTGGAAAACTTTAAAGATCCTTCACTTGTGGAATTTGACAATTATGGTGCAATAGATAAAGGAGAACTATACCAGCAGTTTACCGACTCATATCGTTGGGAATCGCTGTTTCAATTGCGTTACTACCCCACTTTCGGATTGCACAATCTCTCCATGTCGGGCGCTTTCGAGATTTCTGATGAAAAAACGGAAAGACAGTCCGCTACCTATACAGGATTCCAATTAGGGCAATTCTACAGTCCGGCATTCGCAGCCCGGCAAAAGGAAAAAAATCTCGCCACAACCTCACAGGTAAGGCGTATCGGCTATAAGGCACTTGTTAACTATACCTACTCCGATATCGCTTATATGAACGGTAACATCAATGTGGAAGGGAACTCCCAATTCGGGGCGGATAAACGCTTCAGCGTCTACTGGTCGATGGGAGCCGGGGTAAATATCCAAAATCTCCCATGGCTAAATATCAATAAAGACATCTTTTCGGAATTACGGCTAAAAGCATCTTACGGCACCACCGGTAATGTCGGTTTCCAACCCTATGCGGCAATCACGACCTATGAGATCAATCCGTTAGGCTGGTATTATATGGGACCGGCTTCGCAGATCGTCTATCTGGGAAATCCGAACCTGGAAGGACAACAGGTATATACCACCGATATAGGAACAGAGATATATCTATGGAGAAAACGTTTTACGCTGGGTGTGGACTATTATCATAAAAAAACAGTTAATATGATCGATAGAGTCGGCGTACAGAGCTCCTCCGGTTTTTTGGAATACCAATCCAACGGCGGATCGCTACTGAATCAGGGATGGGAATTCCGGGTGACTGCCGTACCGCTGCAAAAAAACAACTGGCGGATATTTATTGCCGCTAATCTGGCCTGGAACAGGGATAAGATTTTGGAATTAGGAGAAGAATCCAAGCGGTATAACGAGTTGGTACGCGAAAACTACGATGCGCAATATCCCTCCTACAGGGAAGCGGCCATCCGGCCCGTTATCCAATTATACGAAGGAGTCTCCCAGCATGCCCTCTGGGCGGTACGTTCGGCAGGAATCGATCCGGCAAATGGAAAGGAGAAATTTATCAAACGGGAAACAAACGCAAGTACCTACGCATGGAGCGCCGACGATCTGGTAGAGGTGGGTAATACCGAGCCTAAAGCCAATGGAAACTTCACCGTAAATGTCGCCTATAAAGGATTTTACCTCCAATCCGCGTTCTCTTACGAATGGGGAAGGTCGGTTTACAACGAAACGCTGTTACTGAGGATAGAAGATGTTTATTATCAATACCATAATGTCGACAAACGGGTACTGACGGAGCGTTGGAAAAAACCGGGAGATATAGCCCGATTCCTGGATATTAAAGCAACTCCATACGGAACAAGGACAAAACCGACTTCCCGTTTTGTACAGACCGACAATGTATTAAAGTTGGGAAGCTTAACTGCCGGCTACAATTTTGATAAAGCGATGATCTCCAAATGGGGACTAAAATCCTTAGAGGTCTCGCTCAACACTACGGATGTATTCCATCTCTCTACCGTAAAGATGGAACGGGGAACAACCTATCCCTATGCGCACAATTATAACTTAAATGTAAGAATAGGTTTTTAACCAGTAAAAAAGATATTATGAACGCATATATAAAACTACTAGTAATCCTATTTCTGTTTTCCGGTACTTCCTGTAATGACTGGTTAAATGTAAAACCGGGAGAACAGGCCACGGAAGACGAGATCCTAAAAAACGGAGACGGATACCGTTCCCTGCTACTCGGGGTATACCAGGTAATGAGCGGTCCATCCCTATACGGAAGAGAACTCTCTTTCGGATTTACAGACTGCATTTCCCAACAATACAAATTAGATCTGGGAACCAACATAACTTCCGATCAAGCCTATGTCGATGCCGGGAAATTTAATTATAACGACACGAAAGTGGCTCCTATTATAAAAGGGATCTGGCAGAAGGCATTTAATGCAATAGCCAATGCAAACAGCCTGATCCAGAAAATAGAATTTGCAGACTCCACCATCTTCACAGGCAAGGAGATGGAAAGAAAGTTGATCCTTGGAGAGGCGTTAGCCTGCAGGGCGATGGTTCATTTCGACATGCTGCGGTTGTTCGCCCCCCCGGTAATCAATGACGACGGAAAGGCATACGTTCCATACGTAGAGACCTATCCGGAAATATATGCCAGAGCTATCCCGGTAAAACCTTTTTTGGATAATGTGATCCGTGACCTAGAACGTGGACGGGAGTTGGTAATCGAATGGGATACCTCCCGGGTAGGCGTAGGTACGATTATTACCGGGAATGCCCGCTTTCGAAACGAGTTCTCATCCGGCACGGATATGTTCACGGACCCGGGTAAATGGGAAGATTTCTTTAAAGGAAGAGGCTATCGCCTACACTATTATGCGATCACAGCGCTATTAGCCCGGGTACATCAATATGCCGGAAATCATACTGAGGCAATGGAGTATGCGAAAGAAGTATTAAGCTTAGAAATTAAAAATAGTTTCGGAATGCAGAAAGCATTCGATACAGATAATTTTTCAGGCATCCAATTAACCGACTGGAATTCGAAAAAAGATCTGAAAATTGTCAGCAACCTGATATTTGCATTATACAATGAAAACGCATACGAGTCGCTTTGGTTATCGAAGTTTTTTAAGAGCAGCTCTTCCGGGGCGGTCACATGGTTGGTAATCAACCGGGATGCACAACGGATCTGGCGTGACAAGAACGGAAACGACGAATCGTCATACGACTACCGGGCGATATACTGGACATTTCTGAGCAATGGCACCTATCCCCTTTCCGGAAAGTATTACCTCAGCGAGGATGAAGGTATACGGGATCAAAACATCACTATACTTCCGGCTATCCGGGCAACAGAGATGCACTATATCATGGCGGAAGGCTATGCGCGGCAAGG
>JAVBLD010000009.1:0-54995 GCA_031553705.1 Marinifilaceae bacterium
TTGCTCAGCTTTCCTCCCTCATGAATCAACCGAATCGCTGGCTAAGCGGGTGCAAAGATAAAACAAACTAAAAATCTTTTCCAAATTTTTTATGGGGTTTTTTGAAACTTTTTTATAATACGCTGAATACCACCAATAAAATTTTCTATAAATTCGGTAATATGATGATTTGTTACTCGCCCTTAACCCCCTTAACCTCTTCAAATCCTTTACCAAAAACCCCCATCACCGTATTCATTGTCATAAATACATTCGGGTCGACCTGTTTGGCTATCCGCAAAACCTCTGTTGCCTCGTTTTTACGTACTACGATAACCAGCATTTTTTTAGCCTGGCCGGTATACCAGCCGTGACAATCGACGATCGTTACCCCCCGGTGTACCTCCTGTGTAATTCTTCGGGCCACCTCGTCGTATTTCTCTGTAAAAATGAACAGCTGGGCCGACTGTTTCTTACCCGTAAGGACAAAATCCACTGTGAAGGAGACAACTCCCATCATCACATACCCATACATCAGGCCCTCAATATTAAAATTAATCAACAACGTAGTGGCTATTACAAAAAAGTCACTATACATCAACACCTTACCCGGGCTTATATTTTTAAAATTAGTAACAAGCAATGCCACAATATCGGTTCCCCCGGTGCTTCCTCCATTGGATATGGCTATCCCAATACCGACCCCGGTAATCATACCGGCAATCACCGTACTCATAAATTTATCGCTCACCAATGCTTCAGGAAACAGAGGCTGTAAAACGCTCAACATCACACTACCGATACAGATTGCGTAGATGGTCTTAATCCCGAATTTCGGGCCGAGTACCTTCATCGCGATCAACACCAATATCACATTTATCACAAAGAAACCGATACCCACAGGCACCCGTTCTCCGGAAAGATAATAAATTACCGTACTCAAACCCGTAGCGCCACCGCCCACAATTTTATGCGGGACCAAAAAGCCGGTCGCCGCAAAGGAGTATAAAAACATCCCGAAAGCGATCATCAGATACGGCTTAACTACATCTACTATTCTTTTATCCATCATTGCATTAAAATTCGTCAATCCATTAAAAAAACCGACACCTCGTTGTTTTGAGGTTACTTTATTTTTCATTTTGCATTTTAGCCCAAGTGTCTTTCAATGCCACCGTCCGGTTGAAAACAAGATTCCCCTCCGTTGAGTCCTTGTCCACGCAAAAATATCCCAACCGTTGAAACTGGAAACGATCTCCCGGTTTCGCCGTTTTCAATCCCGATTCAAGCTTACATCCCTTTATCGTCTTCAAAGAATCTTCATTAATAAACTCCTTGAAATCGGCATCTTTATGCCCGTCCGGATCCTCGTCCTTAAACAAACGGTCGTATATCCTCACTTCGGCATCGATGGTATCCGACGCCGACACCCAATGCAGCGTCCCTTTCACTTTCCGGTTACTGGCCTCATGGCCGCTTCCGCTCTTAGAATCAGGATCGTATGTACAATAAATCGTTTGTATACTCCCAGCCCGATCCTTTTCTACTCCGGTACACTTTATAATGTAAGCCCCTTTCAGGCGGACTTCCCCTCCGGGAGTCAGCCGGAAAAATTTCTTCGGGGCATCTTCCATAAAGTCCTCCCGCTCGATATACAGCTCCCCTGAAAAAGCCACATTTCTCATACCGGCATCCGGATCTTCGGGATTATTCTCAATCTGGACAAACTCGGTTTGCCCTTTCGGATAGTTGCTGATAACCACCTTCACCGGATCAAGCACTGCCATTACCCGCTGTGCCGTCAGGTTCAGATGCTCCCGTATACAATGTTCCAATAATGCAATATCCACAACAATCTCCCGCCTGGCAACCCCTACCTTCTCGGCAAACATCCGGATAGATTCCGGAGTATATCCCCTCCGCCTTAACCCTGAGATTGTCGGCATCCGCGGATCATCCCATCCGGACACATATTTTTTCTGCACCAGTTCCAACAGTTTCCGTTTGCTCATTACCGTATGGCTCACATTCCGGCGGGCAAACTCAATTTGGCGCGGACGGTACTCCGTATCGATAAGTTGATCCAGAAACCAGTTATATAACGGCCGGTGCACTTCAAACTCCATTGTACATACCGAATGCGTGATACCCTCCAGATAGTCGGACTGGCCATGGGTAAAATCGTACATCGGATAGATACACCACTGGTTGCCGGTACGATGATGGGGAGTGTACATAATTCGATACATGATGGCGTCCCTCATCAACATATTCGGGGAAGCCATATCGATCTTGGCACGCAGAACCCTCGACCCCTCCTTGAATTCGCCGTTTCTCATCCGGCGGAACAGATCCAGATTTTCCTCTGCACTACGGCTTCTGAACGGACTCTCTACGCCGGGCTCAGTAGGGCTCATCCGCTGAGCACTGATTACTTCAGCTGGTTGATCATCGACATAAGCCTTTCCTTCAATAATCATCTTTTCGGCCCAATCATACAGCTGTCGGAAATAATCGGAGGCATACAGCGCTTTTCCTTCCCACTGGAATCCGAGCCATTGGATATCAGCCTGAATAGCATCTATATACTCTACATCCTCTTTCGAAGGATTGGTATCATCAAAACGCAGATTGCATTTACCGTTATATTTGGCAGCCAATCCGAAATTCAAACAGATCGACGTAGCATGTCCGATATGTAAATAACCGTTAGGTTCCGGCGGGAATCGGGTGTACACTCTCCCTCCGTTCTTACCCGCTGCAATCTCTTCTTCAATAATCTGTTCGATAAAATTCAATGTTTTTTCTTCTGCTTCCGCATTCTGATGCCGGCTATTATCCATATTTATATTATTAAAGTCGTTAAAATATTTACTACCTGATTCTAACTTACAGATAAACAATGATTATCCGTTAAGATAAAATTTCTAATTTATTCAAAGTACAAAAGTAACTAATTTATGAGAGTTTTAAAAGTTTACGTATATTTGCAGCAATGAAAAAATTAGTCTACATATTAGCACTTTGCTTTATATCCCATATCGGCCTGTGTCAGAATGAATATGACCATGATCCTTCTATGGAGGGACAAGACCATTCTCACCAACAGGACTCCGTTGAAAAATCCAATGTAAAACACTTCAGAAAATCATGGAAATGGGAGCACGAAGGGGTCTATAAAAAAGAGGTCGCCCTTGATACACTAATGGATGGCATCCAGAATTACAATTATATTTTTAAGAAAAGCATAGCAAACACTTACCTGGGAGGTTTTCCTTCTCCATATGTATCGGATATTTTCATCCGAAGGGATGCGGTGGAAGATTTTTATCCGTTGACAGATATCAGGGCCTACCTGTTTAAACCGACAGACGCCCTAAATTATAATAATACCACTCCCTTCACCCAGTTAATCTATTTCAACGGCGGAAGCCGCGGCAAAGCCGAAACACTGCTCGATGTCCTGCACATGCAAAACATACGTCCCTTTTGGAATGCCGGTTTTCGTTACAATTTGATGTCGAACGACGGACGTTATATGAATCAAAAATCCAAAGCATACAATTTCTCCTTTTTCTCAACATATGAAAGAAACCGGCTGGCTATCTCATTGTTTGTCAATCAAAATAACGGTTTCTTCACCGAAAACGGAGGGGTTACCGACCGTAGCTACGTCCGCGACTCCTCGGAAAAAGCGGAAAATATCAGGGTAAACCTTAGTCCGGGTACCACCAACAACTATCGCAATTTCAATTTTTACACCCACATACAATATAATATAGGTAAAAAGAAAGAGACCGTTCATGCAACGGATACCTCCTATACCTATCCTGCAAAAGCGATCGTAGCATTTACAGCGGAAGACAATGAGCACCAGTTTAAGGAACAAACCGCTAATATTCTTTTTTTCCCGAACACTTACATCGACAGTACCCAAAGTTACGATCCGACTACCAACCATGTATACCGCATTTCGACAAAACTGGTCGTTAACGAACATCCGAAATACAAATATCTTCCGGGTATTTATGCCGGGCTCGATTTCAAATATCTCGATTACAGACAACGGGTTACATATGATACGGCATCGAATATACAGACATTCGGCACTGATAAATTCACAGGCACCTACCTTACGGCAGGTATTTTTAATGTAGACACCAGCGCTCTATTGAATTTCGATGTCCATGGCAGCCTCTGTATCGTCGGGGACTATATCGGGAATTTCCTGCTGAAAGGATTTATCCAGCAAGCTTTCAATAAGGCAAAAAGCAGGTATATCCAGGCAGATGCCAAGATTGAACTAAAAGAGGTCAACCCGTTCTTAAATTTCTATTTCGGAAATCATGACAGATGGGATAACAATTTCAATGCTATCAAGACCTTAAATATCGAAGGTAAATATGTAGATATGAAAACGCGCTCCGAAATCGGAGTTGCAATCTCCAACACATTCAGTTATATCTATTTCGATACGACAAGTATGCCGGTTCAGACCAGCAAACCGCTTATGGTATTTACGATCTGGGGAAGGCAAATCTTTAAGGCCGGACATTTCTATTTCGACCAAACCATCTACTGCCAGCAAAGCAATCATGACAACATTCTTGCCCTGCCGCTCATTTCACTCTACTCCCATAACTATTACCAGAATATGCTTTTCAAGAATGCTCTGGGGTTCCAGGCCGGTTTTGATATCTTTTATAACACAAGCTTCTTTGCTAACAACTATATGCCGTCTATCCAGCAGTTCTATAATCAGAAGGAAGGAAAAACAGGCAACTACCCGAAACTGGATGTATTTATAAACCTTCATATCAAACGGGCCGATATCTTTGTAAAATACGAACACCTCAATTACTACTTCTCTGATGGCAACTATTTCAGCGCGTACGACTACCCTATCAATCCGGCGATGCTCAAATTCGGCGTAAGATGGAATTTCCTTGACTAACCGTCTGCTTATTCCTTGTCCCTTATCAGCACCCATTTTGCTATGTCAACACTTTTTCCTACTTTTACGCAATGTTGTATCGAAGAGTAATACTATATATTACTATTCTTCTCAGCTGCTGGACATGTAAGCACTCAGAGAAAAAGCCGGAATATATCATTCCGGAACCATCTGTCATAGAAAAGATCCTGGATAAGGGCACCCTTGACATCTGTACTTTCTATAATACAACCGACTATTACGTATACCGGGGCATCACCCGGGGATTTCACTACGATCTTGCCAAATCTTTTGCCGCATACCTGGGAGTTTCGCTAAGGATCGTCAAAGTAAATAACGACATCGACGATGCTATCGCTAAGCTGCAACAAGGCGCCTACGACCTGATTGCCGTAAGCCTGGCAGAGACGCCTGAAAGAAAAGGGAAAGTCAGTTTCACCCAGCCACTGTTTGAAACGGAAGCCGTATTGGTACAAAACAACAGAAATAACCCGATAAAGGATCTCTCGGAACTGGAAGGGAAAGAAGTTTTCATCCAGAGAAACGCTTCCTACAAAAAAGTATTGCAGCAGATCCAGGATTCGTTGAATATCCGGATCTATGTGACGGAAGTCGACCGCTATTCTTACGAGGACATTCTGCATCTGGTCGAAACCGGAGAGATCAATTACACCATTATTGATGAGAATATTGCCCAGGCTGTAGGCTTTTCGATGGAACACCTCGACTACTCGGTCAAGTTAAGAAACAATATATCCGTTTCCTGGGCAACCGCTCCCCAGACGCCACTATTGACACATGAAATCAACGAATGGCTGAAAATCGTCCACAAAAATGGGACGTTGAATACTTTATACAACCGCTATTTCAACAATCACCAATCGACTGTACTGTACAAGTCGAAATACAAGCAACTAAAAAAAGGAGAGATCTCCATTTTCGACCATTTACTGAAAAAGGAGAGTAAACAATTAGGATGGGATTGGCGCCTGTTAGCCGCCATCGTATATACCGAATCGCAATTTCATCCCGAAATAGAATCGGAAATCGGCGCTTACGGACTAATGCAGATCATCCCGGAAACAGCCAATAACTTCAATGTAATCAACTACTTTATACCCGACAGTAATATATATGTCGGAGTAAAACTATTAAAATACCTCGATAACTTTTTTACAGAACATGTGGCCGATTCTGCCGACAGGGTCAAATTCGTCCTGGCCGCTTATAATGCCGGAGCAGGCCATGTTCTGGATGCGATGCGTCTGGCAGAAAAACACGAAAAAGAGGCATGTAAATGGAATAACCATGTCGATTTCTATATGTTCAATAAATCCAAACCGGAATACTACAAAGACCCTCTCTCAAGAAACGGTTATTGCGACGGCAAACAAGTCTGCCAGTTTGTCGAAAAAGTATTGGAAACATACAGCCACTACAAAAACATGATCTCTTCGAATCAATAGCCAGGATTCTCTCGATTTCGCCTAAAACTTGACCAGATAACCGCCGGAGTGGCAAAATCGGCCTGATTTTTCGACTCTCAACCGTTAACTCTTTATGTATAAGAGAGTGATCGACTTTTTCTGACAACCGTTTCACGTAAATGTAATAAATTACCTTCACAAAAAAAATAAATGAATTTTTAAAATAAATAAAAAACGTCAGTACGAATATTGATTTATTGTTTTTTTTTACATATCTTCGCAGTGTTATTCGATACATTGCTTTTAAAGTATAAATATATGCCTTACAGAAGATTACCCAATACAGACGCTGCAAGAATCAGGGCATTAAAAACAGCCTTAAAAAAAGGTCAGAGCGATAATATTGCATTTTCTTTTGCTTTAAAGCAAAAAATAGATATGTTTTTACCGAAGTTTGAAGTTGCAATTGTCGCATCCCAGAATGCGCGGGAAAGGCAGAGCGAAAACAGTCAGAAATTCTCCGAACATACCAAAAAGGCGCGGCTTTACATATCTCATTTTATTCAAGTACTAAACTTCTGCATCGCCCGGGGCGAACTAAAACCGGCAGCGAGAACATTTTACGGATTGGATGAAAACGATTCGAAGGTTCCCTCATTGCTCACGGAACAAGAGTTGATGAAATGGGGGGAAAATGTACTCAAAGGAGAGCAGGAGAGAGTAAAAAACGGAGGAGGCAATCCGATTTACTCTCCGTCTATCGCTTTGGTAAAAGTAAATTTTGAACATTTCAGAGAAAACTATATCAGCCAGAAGCAGTTCCAAACGATATCCTCGAGACGGAGCAGCGAAGTGGCTCAGTACCGCGATCAGGCCGATGCGCTGATTTTGGATCTATGGAACGAAATAGAGCATCATTTTGAAAGTATTCCGGACGAGGACGAAAGAAGGGTACGGTGTGAAGAGTACGGACTAGTCTATATTTTCCGCCAGGGCGAAAGAGAGCGTATTAAACGAAAAAAAGAGGTCGAAAGCATCACGCTCAGATTGTTCTGATCTTGCTTTTAGTTGTTAGGTTATATAAATGGAAGCTGCCATCGTAATTTACAGACGGCAGCTTTTTTATCCAGACACTACCGGAATCAATGGTGTTCCAATTCGCACTGCTCGTTTTCTTCTTCCAGCTCGATGGTTGCATGGGCGACGCCATATCGTGCACAAATTTCCCTTACCTTACATTTAATAAGCCGCACCTGTTGCAATGTCTCCCTACCCGAGACCGCAACATGCAACGTAATGACATGGTGTTCGCCGTCAAGCGTCCAAAGATGCATGTCATGTAAAGATATGACCCCCTCCAGCCCTAATACGTCTGCTGTTAAGGCTTGCAGGTCGATATCCTGCGGCACCTCCTGCATCAGAATTTTAAGGGTGGCTTTCAGATTCCGGTATACGTTAAACAGCACCCAACAACTGATCCCGATAGATAAAAGCGGATCGAGTACCGGCCAATCCACAAATAGCATTACGACACTCACAATCAGTACAGCAATCCATCCCAGCACATCTTCAAGCATGTGCAACATCACAGCACGTTCACTCAGCGAATGTCCTTTCTTTAAGCGTATGATAGCTAAACCGTTTACTATAACTCCCAATACAGCCAACCAAAGCATACCTTCGGCATTGGGCTGCTGCGGGGAAGCTATTCTCCCGATACTCTCCCAGATAATAATACCGGACCCGATCAGCAGTACCAACGAAATAAAAACGGCCCCAAGCAAAGAGAAACGTTTGTATCCGTAAGAATAATACTTATCCCTTCCACGGCCGGCAATCCGCTGTAAATACCAGGCAACTCCGAGCGAAACACTATCCCCGAAATCGTGTAAGGCATCCGATAAAATGGCAATACTATTGGTAAGAAATCCCCCTATAAGCTCGATCACTGCAAACGCAAGATTCAAAAAGAATACCAGTGTAATATTCTTTATCGCGGAATGATTATGTCCGTCTTGATGGTGATTCATAATCCGGAACATTTATCTTTTAAGGCACAATCGGAACAGGTATCGCATGAGTGCTTCCTTTTTTTCCCGTTTCGTTTTTTCACTATCAGGCCATAAACAACTGCGGCGACGGCCAATAAAATAATAATATAAACTATAATCTCCTGCACCATAATTTCATATTCTGAATTACTCCTTTCCGACTCTGCATTTTCCGATTTAAAACAGCATTCCTATCTGGTATACGCAAAAAGAGACAAGCCAGGCTAAACCGGTGGTATAAAACATGGTAAAAAGCGCCCATTTCGCTCCAGCTTCTTTCCGGATCGCGGCAATGACAGCCATGCACGGAAAGTAGATCAGGATAAAAAGCATAAAACTATAAGCAACCAACGGAGTAAATACTTTTTCTCCGGCACTATTCTTCTGCTGTTGTAAATTTGCAACCAGATTCTGGCTTCCCCCATCCTCTTCTGTGCCGGCATGGTAAAGAATACCCATTGAACTTACCACAATCTCTTTAGCGGCTAAGCCGGTCATGATACTCACGCCCATCTTCCAGTCAAACCCCAGCGGAGCGATCACCGGCTCAATACCATATCCCAACCGGCCGATATAAGATTGTTCCAGATGGGCTACCGGATCGTTCTTCAATTCCCGGTTAAGCGGATAATATCCCAGCGCCCAGATCAAAATGGAAGCAAGCAGAATCACTGTTCCCATCTTTCTCAGATACTGGCCGCCTTTATTCCACATGTGGATCGTCGTGTTCCGCAAGGTCGGCATCCGGTATGGAGGCAACTCCATTACAAAAGGAACGGATGATTTGACAAACAATGTATTTTTCAGTAAGAGCGCTGTAAATACGGCAAGTAATACTCCAACCAGATAGATCGACAATAACACGAGTCCCTGATGCACCGGGAAAAATGCCGAAACCAACAGGACATACACCGGCAAGCGGGCGCTACACGACATAAAAGGCACAATCAACATGGTAAGCATCCGGTCCCTCCATCCTTCAAGGGTACGGGTGGCCATGATAGCCGGCACATTACATCCGAACCCGATTAATAGAGGAATAAACGATTTGCCGTGCAACCCGATCTTATGCATGATCCTATCCATGATAAAAGCCGCCCTTGCCATATAGCCGGTATCCTCCATCAAAGAGATAAAGAAAAACAGGATCAGAATATTTGGAAGAAATACGATCACCCCTCCGACCCCGGCAATCACTCCGTCTACCAACAGATCGGCCAGCGGTCCTTCGGCCATGACATTGGAAACCCAATGCCCCAGTTTCTCCACGCCCAACTCAATCCAATCCATCGGATAACTCCCCAGCGAAAATGTGGTCTGAAATACGATCCACATGAATAAAAACAGGCATGGAAATCCCAGCCAATGATTTGTCAGCAAGGTATCGATCGCATTTGTCAGTTGCCGCTTATCTTTCTTCCCGACCGTATAAGTCTCCTGCAAAGCCCCGCGGATAAAGCCGTATTTGGCATTAGCTATGATGGTGCTCGCATCGTCCTTATACTCCTTTTCAAGCTTTTGTACCTGTTTCTGAACCGTCTGCCCGATCTGTGTACAATTCTCCGCATCAGACAACAGTTGATTGGTTATTTTATCATTTTCAAGCAACTTAATGGCTAAATAGCGGGCGGCATAATTATCGGTAATCGCCTTATTCGGAACAACTTCAGCCTTTACCTTATCAATAGCCTCTTCGATGTCCGAACCGTAGTTTATATGCACATGCCTTGATTCCGTCGCTTTGTCTTCAAACACCTCGATCAGTTTATCCAAAAGGCGGTCAATCCCAATCCCTTTGGATGCGGTCGTCGGCACAATCGGAAATCCCAGCATACATCCCAGATGGGCATAGTCCAGCCGGGCGCCTTCAGCCTCCAATTCATCATACATATTCAATGCCATGATGATACGGATATTCATGTCGATCAACTGGGTCGTCAGAAACAGGTTTCGCTCCAGATTCGAAGCATCCACCACATTCAACACGATATCGGGATGGTGCTCGGTAATATAGGTACGTACGAAAAGCTCTTCCGGTGAATACTCCGTAATGGAGTAGGTCCCGGGCAAATCAATCAGGTTGATGGTATACCCCCGGTGTTTGAAAATCCCTCTTTTGGCATCCACCGTAACCCCGCTGTAATTCCCCACCTTTTCACGCAAACCGGTCGCCCGGTTAAAAAGCGAAGTCTTCCCGCAATTCGGATTGCCGGCCAATGCAACGTTTATGGTTTTTGATTTTTCAGTAATATCACGGGCGATACCATCTTCTGTAAACGTCCCGTTATACTCTTTCTCAGAATGAACGGATACATTCACCACTTCAATCAATCGCGCCTCACTCCGACGCAACGATATATGACCGCCCATCAGCTTATACTCTATCGGATCCTTTAAAGGCGCATTTTTAATTACAGTGACATGCACCCCTTTCACAAAACCCATCTCCACGATGCGATTACGAAAGCTTCCATGTCCGTGTACTTTCACAATCACACACTCCGCACCGGTAGGAATATCAGACAGCTTCAAATAATCATTTTCCATATGATCTTTCAAATTCCGTCACAAAGATAACAATAATATAAAGAAGATCACATCCCTAATAATAATGAAAAAAACTTGCAGATTCCTATATATAGGGAGATCGCCCTTCACCTTATACCCGTTTCGTCAGGAATTACATATAAAGGTCCCTTTCCCCCTTTGCAATCCGGTTGTAATAGGTCATAAATGTCGGTAACAATTTCTTATCAGTAAAAAAAGAATTCTGTTCAATCTCTTTCAGCTCTTTTTCAATCAGGCGCTCTCCGATCGCCTTTGTTTCGGCCGAAGCATAATCATTCAGATATTCACGGAAAGTCAAGACGGCATTTAGTTTACAGAATTTACCTTCTATCCCTTTTTCGAGCAGGTTCATAATTTTATCTCCGGTACGCCCGCAACGATAGCCGGCCGTACAAAACGATGTAATATATCCGTCCGCAGCCAGTTCCCGCACCACTTCGTCCAAGCTCCGCTCATCTCCCAGCATGAACTGTACCCTGTCGACATTGTCCTGTTGCAGCTTTTTCTCCGAATAGGCACCGATACCGATCTTGCTGGAGGCATCCGTTTGGGTACAACCGTAGCTGATAATCTCCCGGCGCAACTCGGCCCGTTCCCGTGCAGTCACGATCAAGCCGGTATAAGGCACAGCCAACCGCAATACCGTCACCAGGCGCCGGAACATTTCGTCATTCACCAGATAAGGCGAATGCTCACTGAGGAACGATCCCGGAGCCGGCTGCATACGCGGGAAAGAAATCGTATGAGGCCCTATCCCGAACTGCCTCTCCAGATCGTGCGCATGGCTCACCAATCCCATCACCTCAAACCTCCAGTCATATAATCCGAACAAAGCTCCGACTGCCACATCGTCGATGCCGGCATCCATAGCCCTGTGCATTGCGTAAAGCCGCCAACGGTAATTGCCCTTTATCGTATAACCGGGGTGCAATTCGGCATACCGATCCCGGTGATAAGTCTCCTGAAAAACCTGATAAGTACCGATCCCGGCACGCCATAGTTTCCGAAGGTTTTTGATATCCATCGGTGCGGCATTGATATTTATCCGGCGGATATTATTAAAACCGTTCCCGCTCGGGGTAGTCCGCTTAGCCGCATATATCGTCGCCATCGCATCGACCATATAATCGGCATCGCTTTTCAAATGCTCCCCGAAAACGGCGATCACTCGCTTATGCCCCTCGTCGATAACGCTCTCCGACTCCCGCCGCACTTCGTCCATCGTCAACACATGACGTTTCTCCTGACAGTTGTCACTCCTGAAACCGCAATAAACGCAGTTGTTTACACATAAGTTCGAGCAATAGAGCGGGGCAAAAAACACGATCCGGTTATCATATACCCTTCGCTTCACCTCCAGTGCAGTCGCACGCATCTCTTCCAACAGGGTCTTATCCTCTACATTCAACAGGATCGCCGTCTCCTGCGGAGATAATAATTTTATATCCAGAGATTTTTGCAATATATTCCTCACCTGTGCCGGATCGGGATTTTTATATTTCTCCAGGTCCCCCCATATCGCTTCCTCATCAATAAAATCTTTTCCATTGACCAGATATTTATCAATCTCCTCAGTCTTAATGACCTCCTGCGCCCATTCTTTTACATTCATAGTTATTCAAGTTGAAAATTGAAAATGAATTCAACATTTCCTTTACTACACATAATACACGTGCTTTCGCTACACTTTATCCTTACTATCTTTACAAAACGAACAATAAGCATCTCTTTATATTAATACAAAGGTCTCCAATATTTTGGAGAAGAAAAAATTCTTGCAGCTGTTTTTTATTCGAGTTTACCTATAATCCGATATAAATATTCTATAACTTTCAAAATTTATATTTCGTACCCCAGCTCCAACCTCGCAATGTCACTCATTCTCTCCGGACCCCAAACCGGTTCGAACACCAGATCAACCGTCACCTGCTCTATTCCCTCGACTTCCTTCACCACATCGTGCACCTGTTGCACAATATCATCCGCCACCGGACAGCCGGGAGCCGTCAATGTCATTTGGACAATTACCTCAGAGGGTTTTATAAACTCGATGCCGTAAATCAGCCCCAACTCCCAGATATTCACCGGAATTTCGGGGTCGTACACCGTTCTTAACTTCTCTATTATCAAATCTTTTACCAGGTCCTCCGCCATTTCATTCAGATTTTATCTATTCTCCAAAACTATTTATTCGCTGAGTAGGCCAGTGCATAGTATTTGATCTGCTTCACCATCGATAACAAACCGTTCGAGCGGGTCGGCGACAGATGTTCGGTCAAACCGATTTCATCAATAAAATGTACATCCGCACGGGCAATATCTTCCGGTTTCTGTCCGGAAAATATCCGGATCAGCAATGCGGCAATTCCCTTGGTGATAATCGCATCGCTATCCGCCGTAAAATATAATAATCCATTTTTCATTTCAGCATAAAACCATACCCTAGACTGGCATCCTTTAATCAGATTTTCATCCGTCTTATGCTCCTCATCCATCCCCTCCAGTTCCGAACCAATCTCAATCAAATAAGCATACTTGTCCATCCAGTCGTCGTAAACGGCAAACTCTTCCACAATTTCCCGCTGAATATCCTCGATTTTCATCTCTCTCTGTCCCAAATTTTAAGTTTATCCTTTTTGTAAGTTATTATTCGATCACATCCCGAACATCTTCATCGCTTTTTTCAATCCATCGCAGAAAATATCCACCTCCTCCATCGTATTGTATATACCCAATGAAGCACGCACCATTCCGGTCACCCCATAATGCTGCATCACCGGCTCGGCGCATAATTGTCCGCTACGTACCGCTATTCCCATCCTGTCCAGGATCGTACCCAGATCAAAATGGTGGACATCCTTGATCTGGAACGACGTCACCGAAGATTTGGAAGCCGCCTCCCCAAAAAGATGCAATCCCGGAACGGCACGCATACGCTCCGTCATATAAGCCAATATGGTATGTTCATACGCTGCAATCTCCTCGATGCCTATCTCCTCAATAAATCTTATCGCCTCTCCCAAACCGATAATCCCGATAAAATCAGGTGTACCCGCCTCAAATTTAAACGGCAGCTCATTATAAACCGTCCGTTCGAAACGTACCTCTTTAATCATCTCTCCCCCTCCCTGCCATGGTGGTAATTGTTCAAGTAGCGCCTCCTTCCCGTATAGTGCCCCCACTCCGGTAGGACCATATACCTTATGTCCCGAAAAAGCAAAGAAATCACAATCCAGATCCTGCACATCGATTCTGATATGCTGTATTGCCTGCGCCCCATCCACCAATACTTTCGCCCCCACGGCATGCGCTTTACCAATGATTGCCTTTACCGGATTTACGGTACCTAACGCATTCGATACATAACACACTCCCACCAGCTTCACCCTGTCGGTCAGCAGATCATCCAGTTGGGACAGGTCCAACTCCCCGTTATCCTTAAACGGAAGCACCTTTAGTACGGCCCCTTTCCGTTCGCACAACATCTGCCAAGGCACGATATTGGAATGATGTTCCATCTCCGTTACCAGAATCTCATCTCCCGGCTTTATAAAAACCTCTCCAAAAGAGTAAGCAACCAGATTAATCGCCTCTGTCGTCCCGCGCGTAAAAACCACCTCCTTCTCGGAAGCGGCGCCGATAAACCGGCGGACGGTTCTTCGTGCCTCCTCGTTCGCATCGGTACACTTATTGCTAAGGTAATGCACCCCGCGATGTACATTGGCATTATATTTCAGATAATATTCCGCCATCTTCTCCACAACCCTCAACGGTCGCTGGGTAGTAGCCCCATTATCCAGGTAAACCAACCGTTTACCGTAGATCTCTTCTTCCAATATCGGGAAATCGCGTCTAACTTTCTCTACGTCAAACATAATACTCTTTTTACTTCCCTTAAAATATCTAAAAATCAATCAGGGACAAAACGTCCGGTTCGAAAATATACAGGCAGGAGGGTATCGTCCCGGCATTTTTCATTTACAATGCAAAGAGCAATTATAACAACCCGACAATTGCCCTCTCAATCTTTTGTCGATCAGGCGGTCGATATTTTCCCGTAGCGGCTCCAGCCGTACCCGCCGGATAATATCGTGTGCAAACCCGAACATCAGCATCATTTTCGCTTCCGTCATACTAATCCCTCTGGATCGCAGGTAGAACATCGCCTCTTCGTCAATCTGCCCGACCGTAGCACCATGGCTACATTTCACATCGTCGGCGTCGATCTCCAGCTGAGGCTTGGCATTGATCCGCGCCGAATCCGCCAGTAACAGGTTATTGTTTGCCTGATAAGCTTCCGTCTTCTGGGCATCCGGTCTCACCCGGATACAACCACAGAAATTGGCCAGCGAAACATCATCCAGGATCCCCTTAAAATGTTCATTGCTGGTACAATGAGGAGCTACGTGATCGATATATGAAAAGTTATCGACTTGTTGATTTTTATCTAATATATACATTCCGTACATATTACACTCTCCCCCCTCCTCATTCAACCTCACATACATATTGTTACGGATCAGCCCGCCATACAGGGTGATCATTTTACTGTCATATACGGAATTACGATGTTGCGATACAAACAATGAATTGATCTGCGAAGCTCCGGTATGCTGGTTCTGTACCTGATAATATTCAAAATACGCGTTCTCGCCGACATAAACCTCCGTCGTATTATTCATCAGGAACTTTGCCTCCGACAAAGTATGGTCACACACCAATACCGTCGCTTTTGCATTTCGTCCCAAAATAAACATATTCCGCTGAAAAGCCATCAGGTCGGTCTTTGCCCGGAGCAGGTTAATGATCTGCAACGGCCTCTCTATCACCACATCATCAGGGATATATACAAATACGCCATCCTGTGCGAACGCCGTATTCAACACCACTAATCCATCCCGCTCAGCGGCTACGGCATACCGGTTATAATGTTTGTGAAACAGGTCAGGATACTTTACGCTCGCCTCCTGCATACTACAAATGACCATCTCGTCGGATGCGATATTCTCCGCATTCCCTTTAAAATACCAGCCATCGGTTGTCAATATAGGATAGGTATCCATATTTTTCACCGAACACCGGAAAATTTCTTTAAGATCCACCTCGTGCCGTATATTTTTCAACGTCACCTTATAATCCCGGTTAAAAAAAGGCAAAAGGTCCGTATAAATATAATCTTCCACCTTACAAGGAATTCCCCCCAACTGCTGAAACTGCCGGAAAGCGGCATCCCGCTGGCTATTCATCACCGCCCCGCACTCCGTATTGAGCAATTCTCGCCCCTCCTCAAAAAGCGTTGTAAAATCACTATTTATTTTATTCAGTTCTTCCATTACACCCGGATCAAAATTCCTAATTCTTAATTCCCAACTCTTCCTTTATCCAATCATAACCATGTTTTTCCAACTCGGCAACCAGCTCTTTTCCCGCGGTCTTCACAATCCGTCCGTCATATAGTACGTGCACCACGTCCGGCACGATGTAGTCCAGCAAACGCTGATAGTGTGTAATGACAATCGTAGAGTTGTCCGGCGTTTTCAACTTATTCACACCATTCGCCACCACCCGCAGGGCGTCGATATCCAATCCGGAATCGGTTTCATCAAGGATAGCCAGCTTCGGCTCCAGCACCGCCATCTGAAAAATTTCATTTTTTTTCTTCTCACCGCCGGAAAAGCCTTCATTCAACGAACGGTTCAGCAATTTGTTATCAATTCCGACTAACTCCATCTTTTCCCGGATCATTTTCAGGAAATCACCTGCCGGATAAGGAGGCTGTCCTTTATATTTGCGAATCTCATTTACCGCCGTTTTCAAAAAGTTTACGGTACTCACCCCCGGAATCTCTACCGGATACTGGAAACTCAGGAAGATACCTTCACGTGCCCGGTCCTCAGCTGGCATCTCCAACAGGTTCTTACCGTTGAACTCTATCTCTCCCTGTGTCACCTGAAACCGCTCCCGTCCCGTCAACACGGCCGACAGGGTGCTTTTCCCTGCTCCATTGGGGCCCATAATCGCATGTACCTCACCCGCTTTCACCTCCAGGTTGATCCCTTTTAATATCTCTCTGCCCTCTACAGCAGCGTGTAAATTCTTAATCGTAAGCATCTATATCCACTTTAAATTCATAATCCTTTCCTCTCCAACCCCTTTCCCCCATTACTATATTAATTATAATTGCCTAACCAATGCTCCCTTCCAGACTGATCTGCAATAACTTTTGCGCCTCCACGGCAAACTCCATCGGCATCTTATTGATCACATCCCCGGCATATCCTTTGATGATTAACCCTACCGCATCTTCCGTAGAGATTCCCCGCTGGTTGCAATAAAACACCTGGTCCTCCCCGATCTTCGATGTCGTAGCCTCATGTTCCACCTGGGCCGTCGAGTTCTCCACCTCCAGATAAGGGAATGTATGAGCACCGCATTTATCGCCTAATAATAATGAATCGCACTGGGAGTAGTTTCGGGCATTCTGGCAACTTTTCACCACCTTTACCTTTCCTCTGTAGGAGTTACTGCTGTAGCCCGCCGAAATACCTTTCGAAACAATCCGGCTACGTGTATTATTGCCGATATGGATCATCTTGGTCCCGGTATCAGCCTGCTGATAGTGGTTTGTAACCGCCACCGAATAAAACTCGCTCACCGAACCGTCGCCTTTCAGTATCGTGCTCGGATACTTCCATGTAATCGCCGAACCGGTCTCCACCTGGGCCCAGATCAGTTTTGCGTTCTCCCCGCGGCAAATCCCCCGCTTCGTCACAAAATTGTAGATCCCTCCCTTTCCGTTTTTATCGCCGGGATACCAGTTCTGCACCGTACTGTACTTCACCTCCGCATTCTTCTCTACGACAATCTCCACAATAGCAGCATGCAACTGATTTTTATCCCGCTGCGGAGCCGTACATCCCTCCAGGTAACTCACATACGAATCATCCTCCGCCACGATCAGAGTACGCTCAAACTGGCCGGTATTTTGCGCGTTGATACGGAAATAAGTCGACAACTCCATCGGACATCGTACCCCTTTCGGGATATACACAAAAGAACCATCACTGAAAACAGCCGAATTCAGCGCGGCAAAATAGTTATCCTGATAAGGAACAACCGTCCCCAAATATTTCTTAACCAGGTCGGGATGGTTCTTTACCGCTTCCGAAAACGAACAAAAGATCACTCCCCGCTCCGCCAGCGACTCTTTGAATGTAGTCTTTACCGAAACGCTATCCATCACCGCATCCACGGCGACCCCCGAAAGGGCCATTTGTTCATTCAGCGGGATTCCCAGCTTATCGAATGTCGCCTTTAACTCCGGATCCACCTCATCCCACGTTTTCTGCTCCTTCTGTTTAGGAGCCGCATAATAAACGATATCCTGATAGTCGATTTCCGGAATCTTAAGGTGCGCCCATGTCGGCATTTTCCTTGTCAACCAGTGACGATAAGCCTTCAATCGAAACTCAAGCAACCACTCCGGCTCCTCCTTCTTTGCGGAAATAAGCCGGATTACTCCTTCATTCAGTCCTTTCTCGATCACCTCGGTTTCGATATTCGTCACAAACCCGTACTTATATTCGACCTCGGTTACCTCCCCCAATATATTATCCTGTTCTTTAGCCATATTTTAATAACTCTCTCAATGGTTGCAAAAGTACAAAATTTATTTAACTATCATCGAAGGAAAGTTGAAAGTTGAAAATGAATCTCATCATGCATTTTTCACCCTGCACCTTATTCCCTGCACCCTGCCCCTTACCCCCTTGCCACCCATCTTTTTTTAAACTATCTTTGTCCCCGACACCGTAAATTTATACCTAACGTATATGGATAAAAACCAAAAATACACAGAACTATCTACTTTAGGCGAATTTGGCCTGATAAATCACCTGACGAAAGATATTAAGATAAAAAATGCCTCCACCCGGAAAGGAGTCGGCGACGACGCCGCCGTATTGGACTACGGAAATAAAAAGATACTGTTGAGTACCGACATGCTGATACAAGACATCCATTTCGACCTGACCTATACACCATTAAAACACCTCGGATATAAATCAGTTGCCGTAAACGCCAGCGATATTTATGCGATGAACGGGACACCAAAACAGATTACCGTCTCTTTGGCACTGTCCAACTTTTTTTCAGTGGAGGGGCTCGACGAACTATATGCAGGAATCTATCTTGCCTGTGAGCGCTACGGAATAGATCTGGTAGGCGGCGATACAACCTCGTCAAAAACGGGAATGTGCATCAGCATCACCGTACTCGGGGAAGCGGACGAAGAAGAGATCACATACCGCCATACGGCAAAAGAGAACCAACTGATCTGCGTCAGCGGTGATCTGGGCGCTGCCTATATGGGTCTGCAACTGTTAAAACGGGAGAAAACAGTTTTTGAGGGCGGTAATGATACTACCCAACCCGATTTTACCGGTTACGAATATATCCTGGAACGCCAGTTGAAGCCGGAAGGACGCGGCGACATCCTCCGGATACTGAAGGAGAAAAACATCCGCCCGGCGGCAATGATCGACATATCCGACGGCCTGGCCTCCGAAATCATGCACATCTGCCGCAACTCAAATATCGGCTGCAATATCTATGAGGAGAAAATACCGATCGACTACCAAACCTATAAAATGGCTGAGGAACTAAATCTTGACGCCACCGTTTGTGCGCTATCCGGCGGCGAGGACTACGAATTGCTGTTCACCGCCCCGATCGATTGTTATGATACACTGGCGACAATAAAAGAGATCAGCATTGTAGGCCACACGACTAAACAGGCGGAAGGCTACCACCTGATCACACGGGATGGAAATTCGATTGAGCTGAAAGCACAAGGATGGGAAAACTTTAAACAAGCATAAGACGTTTATCCTACAATATCAATTAACCCCCAATATAAAATGGATTCGTTAAAAGACTTGCTCGACAAGGCCCACTATCACAAGCAAAGCGGCAACCGCCGTGCCTGGGTCAGTGCGCTTTGCCAGTTAATGGAAAAACGCAGGGAATACTATCTGGAAGGCAGAGATAATCGCCAACTCGATATCTACACCGACGGGCTTTTCAAAATACTATTGCTGGAACTGGATGACAAAGAGGAAGAGAGTATCGAAACGGCCGAATTAGCCTATCTGGGTATCTCCACGTTATTGCAACAAACCGATACCGCTCTTTCCGAATATTATAAACGCCGTATTTTGCTGGTACATTATTTTACCGACTATTTTACTACGGCCATCATAGACATATTCCTGGACAAATATAAAAGGGAGCACCGATTGCAAGCCCGGAACCTGGCCATCGAGCACCTTGAAAAAATGCAGATGTCCGACATCTCCTACCTGGAAGAAAACAACCGCGATTTTATCAATCATGACGAGCAACTGGCAGATGTCAGCAACACGATAAAAACCGGCTCCGCGTTTTCGGACGAAGAACATCAGCAAGCTATACTTATGCATAGGATCCTACATGCTTACCTGAAGGTCAAATACAAAAATTGAGAGCCTTTCAGCTCTCAATTTTTACTACCTACTGACTAACGATTCGGAGTAAATCTTCTCTCGTCTTCGCCCCGGGAAGTAAAAGGCCTGCGATCTCCTCTCGGCCCCTCGGCCTCCTCTTTGGGTCTTGCTTTTTTCACTACAATGGTCCTTCCCTGAAACGAAGTTTCATTCAAGGCATTGATTGCGTTGATCCCTTCCGCTTCATTTTCCATTTCAACAAAGCCGAAACATTTTGAATTACCTGTTTCTCTGTCCATTATGACTTTAGCTGAAGAAACGGCACCATGCTCCCCAAAAAGAGCCTCTAAGTCTTCGCCGGTAGTAGCGGCACTCATTTTTGCAACAAAAATATTCACAATAAAAAAAATTAATTGATTAAACATATAAGTGAATACGAATCTGGCTCCTTTTTTGATACAAAAACAAAGTGAATATCCATACTGCTAAAGGAAAATATAAAGTAATCCATTCATTATCAACGAGAAACAGATCCACTATTTTTACCCCTAAAAAAATCATCTGTTTTTTTTTCATTTTATTTGTACTTTCAAATAAAACCTCTACATTTGCATTCGCAATAAATACTGGTGGCATAGCTCAGTTGGTAGAGCAAAGGACTGAAAATCCTTGTGTCCCTGGTTCGATTCCAGGTGCTACCACAAATAATCAAGCAGTTACTCTGGTAACTGTTTTTTTGTTTTTACCGCTTGACAAAAATTTATTACTATAATACCGGTCATTTGACATTTTTGCCAACCCAAAATATAAATCTGGGGCGGTAATATTTTTTAACCATATTACCTATATAGCAACATCTATGAAATCCCTTACCCTGCAAGGGGTTAAATTAAACATTTATTTTTTAAAATGATTATTTGAAAATTAACGGTTGCTTGTCCTATTATTTCTTTAACAATCAGCACATTACAAGAGTTGAAATATGACCTGATTTCGGTTTTTTTGTAATGATTTGGATAAAATTAGTAGAAAAAATTAGTAGGATCGAAGAAATATAACTATCTTTGTATAGTTAAAAAGTGCACAGTGTAGATTGATTAGCAGATTTAATAGAAACAGAAACAAAGGGAATAACATCCCCCCTATTTTGGGATGAATATACATGTTTCATAACAGGCATACCAAAAATAATAGGCCGGAAATAACGAAACTGTTTACTTGGATTGTTTTGACATCGCTAGCGTGTGTAGTAAATATAAATAGCGCTTTCGGACAACTACCCGGGCAGAAATATTCGGCCACCGATTCCACAAAGCAAACAACTTCCCGTTTTAAGTATGGGAGTTCTATAATTAATGATGCCTACGCGAGTTACGCGGAAAGATTTAAAACGAATGGTGAAGCAGCAATATCCGACTTTAGTTCCACAAGTCTTATTGCGGAAGCCTCTCCTAAGAAAATTCCTGTCTATAACTCTTTTTCAGGACTACGCCGCACTGAAATCCCCGAAAAGTATATCTTAAGGGAATATTCGGCCGCCAATAGTTCGAGAACCGGCTGGCAACCCCGGCCGATATACAGGACAACCTATGCGATAGGCATCAGAACCAACTTGCTCTTTGATATCGTGGGCGCACCCAATGTAGGAATCGAATTTCCGATAGGCTGGTTCTTTTCAGTCGCAGGAGATTTCACTTATTCCTACTGGCACATGAATAGCCTTTACGCCTTGCAAACCATTCAAGGGAGCATTGAAGGAAGGTATTGGTTCAACAGTCGGCGCGAAAATCTATTGACCGGATGGAATGTAGGCCTTTACGGGACATATTGTAGCAGATATGATATACAATTGGGAAGTGGGTATCAGGGGGATGGATTTTGGTCGGCGGGAGTTTCCGCAGGTTATTCGCTGCCGATCTCATATAAACTTAACCTTGATTTCTCGTTGGGAGCCGGATATTTCTACACTCCCGAGGTCAGGCATTACAACCGGCCGGAAGACGGCCATCTGATCTGGGAGGAAACGAGATATAATGTAGGAAGGTTTTCACTCACAAGGATAAAGATAAACCTAGTATGGATGTGGGACACAAAAAAAAGAATGGAGTGATGAAAAATATTTTACTGATTATAATCACTGTTTTGCTTTTTGTAAGGTGTGACAAACAAAGGGACCTGTACGATGTCGCCCGCCCGTTGTTATACATCGAGGGCGACTGGAAGCCGTCTCTTAATGTCGAGGATATGTCGCAGAGCGCCACCGTGATTAT
Organism: Marinifilaceae bacterium; assembly: GCA_031553705.1. Taxonomy (GTDB): domain Bacteria; phylum Bacteroidota; class Bacteroidia; order Bacteroidales; family Marinifilaceae; genus JAVBLD01. The sequence continues at coordinate 22,732 of JAVBLD010000009.1, forward strand.
TTACGATAGCTACGGTCCGCTCGTAAAAGAGTACTTCCTGAATCCGAAAAGCGTAACAACGAACATTACCAACGGTGTGATCGACATACTGCTCTTCAACGGGTTAATGTACTCTCCGAATGAGACCCACCTCGATAACATCGTCTTCAAAGGAACCAACAAACCAGAGACTTTTGAAGCGGTCGCAAAAGAGGCGCCGGCAAGCCGGAGATTGACAAGAAAAGAGGGCGAATATCTTGCAAGTAACGAAATGGAAATTCTGACCTCTGTGTGTAAGAGGGATACGATAGACAGCAGCAACGGCTATTTTATCCGGTATAAAAACGGTAAAAACGGTTTTCCGGAAGTTTCAGATTATATCAATGACAGTGTGTATATGGCTCCCTGGGCAGTATCTTATGAAGCACAGGTAACCGTACATCTGATCAACCCGAGCAGTGCCCTCATTGCAACCGGAGCGTTACGTGGTTTTGCCGGATCGGTATTTATGGCAACAAGGATGCCGTCACACATGAATGTAACGCATCAGCTCAAGCTCAACAGCCTGAAGATCGCCACTCCGGGTATCCCCGGCGACCCGCAACACCCGGAGAAAGGAACCATCGAATCCCCGGTTTTTGTAACCTTCGGCCCGCCGGTTGATTTACCTGAAAGAAAGTATGAATTTGAAATAAGCATCGTTTTGAAAGACGGTTCGGTTGTAGAAAAGACATTCGATGTCACTAGCCAGGTACTTCCTATCATTGAGAAAATAAAGGAAAACCTGATGGCTACTTCGCCAAGCCAGTTCAAGCTAACGATACCATTAGATATATTCGTTACGTTACCCATAGTGTCGTCCGAAACGGGAATCGGTATTGGAGTCGGCGATTGGGGTGATGACGAAGTAATAAGATTCCCGATCATGTAACAAAAGTTTAATTTGAAATTTAATTAAGACAACAGTATGAAAATGAGTTTTTGGGGTTCTGCAGTTTTATCCCTGTTTATTTTAGCAACAAGCTGCAATAATGAAACAGTTGAATCTATCGACAATCAAAACAGTCAACTGACTTTTAAGACAGTGCTCGGAAAACAGACCAGAGCATCTGAATTTACCGGTACCTCTTGGGTGGCAACAGACAACTTCCCGATAAAAGGTTATGCAAACGGAGATGCTTCGACAACTCCTTTCTTTGATAAGGTATTGACTTACAGCGGATCGGCATGGTCTTATCCTGCTCCTGTTGTTAGCCAGCCCGGTTATGTGGTGAACTATCATGCATGGTATCCCACAGCCAATGTAACTTTCGATCCGACATCAAACGGAAACGTGGCTAAAATGAGTTACACCGTTCAGGTGGTAGGCAGCCAGGTGGATTTGATTGCCGCTACGAAATCTACCAGCACGCCGGCTGTTATCTTACCATTCAAGCATATTCTTTCGCAGGTGAATTTCGCAATCCAGGGTGTCCGGAGTGTTAAAGTGGAAATCTCCAATATCAGCATAAACGGAGTGAAGGATGCCGGAGTATATACCTTTGCTGAGGCAGGAGGAAGCTGGGCAACATTAACCGGTAGCGCCACTTATGCTTACGCTCCGCTTGCAGGAACCGATAAAACAACCGGTGCCAACACAGACATAAGCTATTTAGGTAATCACACCGGCAGCTACGGAAACAACAATGCATTGATGCTGATGCCGCAGAACTTTACTGCTCCGGCTGACGGAAACTTCAGTTTCAGCTTCGTTCTTAAAAGCATGGCAGATGTGACACTAGCGAACGGAAGCACTTCCGCAAACTTCAGCGACTTTGGCATCAACTGGGTAATGGGTGTACGATACATCTACCTGATCGATTTCTCTAGCTATCTGATAGGCGGGCCGATCTCCTTTACCGTGGATGTTGACGGTTGGGATGACGCAGCTCCGACGGCACAAACCATCCAGGTAGCAAATGCGCAAAAAGAGTCGATCGAAGCTGCAATTACTGCTCACAACACTGCAGACGGCGTTACCACAGCCTTGGCAATATTCCCGATCTCTGTTCCGGTTGATCCGGCAGTTATCGAACTGAAAGATTTTGTTTCAACCAATTTTGATGTAGACGATGAGATCAGGATCAAGTTTCTGTCAGCTACAGGTATATCTGGTGTTACTCTTCACTCATCTCTTACTTCTGTTTGGGATTTGTCAGTAAGCGGAAGCACTGTTATTCTTAAGAAACTATAAATCATAGGCCGGGCGGGCTTGGCCGCCTTCCCGGTCACTTAATTCCAACAACCGGACAATGAAACTACAAATATTGATACTAGCCCTGATGGCGGCGGCGACTTTCTCTTGCTCGAAAGAGGGTGTCGTATCCAATGGCTCCTCATCCTGCATCGACTTCTCCACGTTGTTGACGCGAGGAAGTGTCATAAGCGATCCTTTAGGATTGGCTCAGGCGGGTGGTTTTAGCGTATGGGCATACAATCACACCGGAAGTTGGAGCACAAACCCTGCCAAAGCGCCATTGCTGGAAAACGAAACGGTAACGAGCGCCGACGGCAACGATTGGAGTTACGGCCCACCGGTTTACTGGCTGAATGACAACCATGTATCATTCTTTGCCTACGCACCGGCCGGGAGTGCGATCGTAAACGGAGCAACCCCTCTTGGCGTCCCAGTGATCGACTTTACCGTAGCGAGCAACCCTTTAAATCAGAAAGATTTAACAATAGCTACCCAACAGTACGATCAGTTTGGCCCATACTATGCCAACAACAAACCGGTCAATCTATTTTTCAACCATGCCTTATCGATGGTGCGTTTTTCAGCCCTGACCACGGGTGGAATCATCGAAGAGGTAAAAGTGAAAAAAGTCGTTCTTAAAAATATTTACTATGCGGGGTCTACTTCCCTTCAAGCCCCGGTCAACTGGACGATTGACACTTTTGCGGTGAACGACTATACCCTCGAAGCAGCGAAGGGGTTGAAAGATATCGCTCTTACAACTGCTTCCCAGGATATATCTTCCGACAACGGACTACTGTTTCTGCTGCCGCAGACAATCGACAGAAGCAGCGACGACATAGAAATGACCGTAACGCTTACGATCGGGGATGTTGAGGTGAGCTATACCTCTCCGCTCTTCTCACCGATGGCGTGGGTAGCGGGACGGGCTTATAACTATCAGATAGCCGTCGATAAATCGTCGATACAGGTTATTGTAATTGACAGCGATATTACGCTTCAGGCGGCAACGACTTCTGCAACGACACAGTCGATTATTTTAAGCCCGAACCAGGCGAAAGATATTGCCAACCTTTACGCCGGTGTATCGATCCTGAACAACCTTAACGGATCGGCACTGACTCCCGGATGTATGTACTTCGGTGTATATGGCACATACGACCTGGATCACGACCTTACAATAGATATATATGCCGCTTCAACGGGTGCATTTACAACCGCCCAGTATTTGATTTTCGATTTCAAGAAAACATTGGGAATTTGGGGAAGGGATGCTTTCAATAATCCATGGACGGTCAAAGTCATAAATTACAGCGATGACTGGGAACTTGCTCCGTCATTCCAGACCGATGTCGACGCAATGTCCGGCGCTACACGCCAGACTCCTTCTGATGTGATGCAAAACAGAGGTTCAATCATATTAAAGAGAAAATGATGAGCTCAAGACTATATCACAAACTATTCATTTACGGTTGCATGTGGCTCGCCGCAGCCTGCAGCAAGTCCGAGCCGGCTCAACCGGAGACTACCGGGAGAACCGTCAGTTTCGGCATTGAAAACGTACAAGGCAGAAGCGCCGTGATGTCTGCGGATTCGATCCTTTCGTTAGGCGTATTCGGGTACTCCACCAATACGGACAATTTCGATCCTTTGAATAGATCGCATACGGCTGACCTTTTCTATAACCGGAAAGCGACACGGATCGACGGCGAAGAATGGAGTTACGGAACTCCTGTGGTTTACTGGCCGATTGACCTGGCAATAAAAAATACATTCTTTGCCTATGCGCCCCACTCATCCGATTTTCCGGTAGAATCAGCGGTCATGATCTCAGGAAATTCGGATTGGGGTAATCCCACACTCACTTATGCAACCTCCACTGAAGTAAGCAGACAAGTGGACATACTTTATTCCACCCCGGTACAGAATATCAACCGGACCGCAAATAACGGGAAAGTACTCTATACTATGCGCCATGCAATGGCTTGGGTGACAATCCTGGTTGCTCCGGTGCAAAAAAATAATTCAAATGAAACATATACGCTTAAATCCCTCCATTGTACCGGAAAAAATTTTGTAAGCCGCGGTAGGCTTGACCTTGGAACAGGCATCTGGACCGGATTGGCGAGTGCATCGGGAACATTTAATTTCAGGGTGAACAACACCCCTGTCGGAGTCGGGACAGTAGCCAGGACTACACCGGAAGGCGACTATTTGATGGTTATTCCGCAACAGTTGACCCAGGCAAACAACGAACCGATGATCAACTTATCTTTTACATTCAATGACGGTACCGGCGAACCGCAGGACGACAGCGAATATTTTTATTCCGTTCCGTTTCCGGACACCCGGCTCAACGCCGGAAATATTGTAGTATACGTGATAAAGATTTCTGTGGATGGGGTTGCGGTCATATTCCAAACCGACAACACCATCGAAAAATGGATCGAAGATCCTTCGGTTAATATCGTTGAAGTTTATTAAACCAACAGAAAAATGAGAAGATCATATATCACATCTATTTTAGCCTCTATCGTTTCGATTATCCTGTTTTGCGGCTGTCAGAAAGAGGCAGCGCCTGTTAAAGCAGCAAAGGTGGAAATGGAGTTAAACGGATCGATTGGACCGTCTACCAGGGCAGTGATCAATCCCGCCCCGGGAAATCTTCCCCCGACACAGTTGTCCATCGGGGTCGTAATGCTTAGTTATGACTCTCCGGACCCCCTTACGGTTCAACCTAACGGAACCGACTGGAACGGATCGATTCATTGGCAAAGAGCCTATTTCGGAGGGGCCGGCTTGGGAGCAAATCCTGTCACCAACGGAGAGATCAAATTCACAAATGAAACAGGCATTGTCACTCAGAAGGTTTTTTATGACGAAACCGGAATATACTATTTTCTGAAGGCAGTATATCCTTATGATCAGGCGGATGTGACCCAAACGGCAAACGGAGGAGTGATCGCCTTCACTGTCGACGGCAGCCAGGATATTATGTGTTCCAATTTAGGATGGGGAAATATGACCAGCCCTCTTGTTAATACCCTTAATTTCAAACATCTTTTAACAAAGCTTAATCTGAAACTGATAGCGGAAGCCGCCGCCGCAATCACTCAGTATGGAGAAGTCAGAAATATTGAGTTGATCGACCAACCCAACCAGATATTGTACAATATTGCAAATGATACCCTATCCGTAGCATCGTTGCTGACCAGTCGCTATCCGACCGTAGATTTTCCGTCTGCTCCGCAGCTTTTGACAACTGCACCAACAGATTTCGGTTATGTAATGGCCCTACCCGCAGAGAAATACACCTTCAGGATCGAAACGGAAAATCGTCTTTGGTTCTATGCAGAGGTTACCTTCCCCGGCGGATCTTCACCCGGGAAAGCTTATAACGTTACACTCAAATTTATGCAAGCGGACGAGGTGATTGTTTATGCCGCAGAAGCCAAAGAGTGGTGGCTGGACTCAACTTTCAACTGATTTGTTGCAATGAAAATAATGACAGAAATAGTAAAGCTTTTGTGCACCGGAATCATTTTGATGCAATTCACAGGTTGTACTCAGGAGGAGCTATCCGGCTATAATAAAAAAGACGGAGACATAAAAGTAAACCTCCAGCTTACCGCCCCTGCCGGTAAGGTTATCGCTTCGCGCTCAAACCTTGATGCACTGATGAGCTATATCGACAATATCCATGTATTGATATTCGGTGCAGGTACGGATGGAATAGAAGGTACCGACGACGACAATGTCGTCTTCCGCCACTATCTTGACTACGGCGTTGAACAGAATATCTATCTCAGGTCGAATACCAGCTACCGTATTTATGTGGTGGCAAACCTTGATGCAAGCAATACCAATATCGGTAATGCCGAGCATTTCTTCGACGATGTAGTGACTCTAGGCAATCTTAAACAGAAATATATTGTAGCAAGCAGCCGTTCGGTAGAGCAAATCGGGAAAATCGTAATGACCACCGACGGACTGATTCCGGTGTCCCTTCCGAACATGGAGGGCGGATCGGAAGTTACGATGAAGATACCTTTAAGCAGATTGAGTACCAAAGTGATTTTCAACGTTTTCAATAAAGTGATATCGGCAGCCGATAAAACCGTGGCGTCAGGTGTTTTCCCCGTATCCTGGAACATCGTCAACTCTCCGGCCTCTTCATTCCTGATGGGACGTCCGGTGCAGGCCGACGGCAAGCACGACTACCCGTTGACCGGCGCCGATTCGAATGAGATCGCGTCGCGATACAACCAGTCGATGGCACAGCATATACCTCTTGCAGAGAAAGACGCTGTGGCATACAACGGCAACTGGTACACGAAACAAACTTTTTACCTGTATACTTTCGAGAACCGGCGCGGCAATGTAGCCGGACTCACCGATGTATACAAACGTAGAGAGCTGGCTCCACAATACTCTACTTTCGTACAGATCACATCGTATACGACAACAAAAGTATTGGTAAACTATATCCATATCGGGAAAGGTCGCGACGCCGAACCGGACCTGCCGGACAATATTACCAATTTTGACGTCGACCGGAGTTGTATCTATCACATGAACGTATATATAAACGGAATCGACGACGTGGCCATTGACTCCCGGAGAGAGTATCTCGACCAGCATGTTATCTATATGTTTCCCGATATCAGCCGGATAGACGGACACTATATAGACATTCCGTCCTTTGTAAAAGGTTTAAACGGATATGTGAAACTGCAGACCGGAACCTGTGACATGGACAGCCAGGGGAATGTGATTTATAACCCGGACGGAAACCCGCGTAATTTTGTGGCGATGAAAGACACCGATCCCGATACAACACGCTGGTTGCGTATCTCATTCTATAACCCTTACAGGCCGTCGGCAAAGACGAGCCTTTATTCGAGCTTAAGCCAGAGAGTGGATGCTTACTCAGGCGCAACACCAATCCTCCATTTCAATGAGTTTATCAAACAGCCTGCCACGACCTCCGGCAACGATCCGATCAAACGGACCGCAATCATCCGGGTCGGATATGTAAGCGGGGCTTTAAATGCTACCGAGTACGAACAGGGAGTAACCGACGGATTCGAAAGCGTGTTCTATACACCAGTAAGCCAGTACGGCATCAAGACAATCGGCCAGGTCGGAGGATATGACGGAAATAACTATACCTCATTGCTGGGAGTAGAGAGTGTCGAAGAATATACCTTTACTTACTATTACCGCCCGCCCGATAACGATACGCCGAACAACGGACCGGTATGGTATTACAGGAGCGGAACGGTTAATCACAACCAGGCATATAACGGTAAGCTTTCAACCACCAACCATTACAACGATTACAGAAGTCTGTTTACCGGCGGGATACCGCCTAAAAGACGGGAGGGAACATACGATCCTGTTTTCAATACCAATGCTGCGGACTATTGTATGCGGAAAAACCGGGATGAAAACGGAGATGGTATTATTTCAGGCAGCGAGGTCAAATGGTACTTGCCGACTCCGGCACAGCAGATGCAGCTGAGTATATGGAGAGGTATATTCAACTTCTCATTCAATGTTATCGCTCCGTTTAATTCTCCTTATTGGACAACAAACGAAGCAGACGCTTCACACGCTTATGCCTTGGATTACACCTCTAAGCTCGGTAGTACCTTTACTGCCGAAGTAAAACCTATAAATAAAAACACCCGGCTGTCGGTTAGATGCGTACGTGATATTCCGGGAAGCGGAACTTCCGCAATATATCCTTCGGGAAGCACGGTTGCAGTCGACCTGAACGGTTACTACCCGTCCGGAATGCATGATAATAAAACTGGTTGGTCGGATAATCAGATCAGGGAACCGAACGGGAATGCTATTTTGCAAACTACGTTCTTGATCTCAAGATGGTATGTCACCGATAAAAACAACACTCGTACTGTTGCTCCTATATTCCAGACCGCAAACAAGAGTCCCGATTGCAGCAACTACGCGGAAGCCGGACAACCGGCGGGCACATGGCGTCTGCCTACCCAGAGCGAGTTGGCATTTATCTATGCTAATATCGGTGTAATCCAGAATATTATGCAGGCCAATTTCACCGGTCCGAACGCATATCATAACTTTATACCCGCCAACCATTGGGGTTGTACAAATAACGGATCTCAGTCGACGTTCTGGGGTATCGATTTCAGCAGCGGACTCTCCCAATTGTATAGTTCCGGTAACGGATACTTCAGATGCGTTAAGTATGTAAGCACACATCCTTAACAGATGGTATAGGTTTTTATCCGGATAATAAAGAAGGAGTTTTGTCTAAACAAAAGCCTTTCTTTATTATTCCGATGTATCCGAACAAAACAGATAATAACTTCCCTCCAAACAAAAAATCTTTATATCTTTGTAAAGGTTGTCAAACAAAGGCAGGATATTGCTATCCTTTGCCTCTTAAAAAATGAAACAAATGAAAAAAGGTTATATTGTAATTATCGTAATTGCTGTCGTTTTAATCGGCTTATTTTTATCGTTCCAGGGAAGTTATAATAAAATGGTCAAAATGCAGGAAGGAGTTTCCGCGCAATGGTCTAATGTCGAGAACCAGTACCAACGCCGCCTGGACCTGATCCCGAACCTGGTAAATACCGTAAAAGGTTACGCCGAGCATGAGCAGTCCACCCTTACGCAGGTAGTAGAAGCTAGGGCAAAAGCAACACAGATGCAACTGAATTTCGACCAATTGGACGAAGCGACACTGCAGCGGTTAAACAGCGTACAGGGAGAGCTTTCTTCAGCACTTAGCCGGCTGATGGCGATTGCGGAGCAATATCCGAACCTGAAAGCCAACGAAAACTTTCTTGAGCTGCAGGCGCAACTGGAAGGTACCGAAAACCGGATTGCAGTAGAAAGGCGTAAATTCAGCGAAACGGTGCAATCATACAACTCCTATATCCGGCAATTTCCGCGTAACATCGTGGCAGGCATGTTCGGATTTACAAAGAAACCTTACTTTGAAGCTACTGCCGGAGCTGAAAAAGCTCCCGAAGTAAAATTCTAAATTCGAAGCCCGGCAGTTCTCTTACTGTCAACTTCCAATTTTCAACTTTTAACTTATTAAAATGTCTCCCGAAAAACAATTTACACCACAACAAAAAGAGACGATACTTCAGGCCATCCGGCGGGCCGAACAGGATACCTCCGGAGAGATCCGCATACACATTGAAAATCGTTGCAAAAAAGAGGTGAAAGACCGGGCGGCGGAGGTATTTGCCGAATTGAAGATGCACAAAACAGCTCTCCGCAACGGAGTGTTGATCTATGTCGCATTGGAAGATAAAAAGCTGGCTATCCTCGGTGATGCAGGAATCAACGCGAAAGTCCCGGACTATTTCTGGAATGAAGTAAAAAACGGATTGATCGAAAAATTCAAAAACGGGCAATTCTGTGAAGGCCTTTGCGAAGCAGTGATAAAAACCGGGCGACAACTAAAATGCTACTTCCCATGCGAAGCCGACGATGTGAACGAGTTACCGGATGATATTTCGTTCCACCCTTAAAAACAGGATAACATGCTAAAATATATTTTTCTCTTTGCATTACTCATTGCTACTATAGCCGGAAGCGGACAAGAATTTCCGGCGCCTATGCAGCCGAAACGGATTGTAAACGACTTCACCGGGTTATTTAAACCGCAGGAAACAGAAGCCCTGGAAAAAAAGCTGGTTCATTTCAATGACTCCTCCTCGACACAGATTGCCATTGTCACAGTCCCCTCGATAGGCGATTATGATCCCAATGACTATGCCCAACGGCTGGCCGAAAAATGGAGTATCGGACAGAAAGGAAAGAACAACGGCATATTGATCCTGATCAAACCGAAAACAACGGAGGAGGGAGGAGAGGTGGCCATAGCCGTAGGTTATGGACTTGAAGGAGTTGTCCCTGACGCTATCGCTTCGCGGATCATCCGCAACGAAATTATACCGGCATTTCAAACCGGAGCATACTATACCGGCATTGACAAAGCCGTATCGGTACTGATCGACCTGACCAAAGGAGAATACACCGCCGACCAGTATGCGAAAAAAACAAACGACAGCAACATTTTGCTATGGTTGCTCTTATTCTTCGTTTTCTTTATCCTGCCTTTTATCATCCGGCGGAAAAACCATTATACGATAGGGAGCGGCTCTTCATCCGCAATCCCTCCCCTATTCATGGGCGGAGGCAGCAGTAGCCGGAGCTTCGGTTCGTTCAGCAGCGGAAGCGGCTCGTTCGGCGGTTTTGGCGGAGGCTCATTCGGCGGAGGCGGGGCTAGCGGAAGTTGGTAATGAGGCAAGGTACTGGAAGGCCGAAGACAGGAATAATTTTAACAGAAAGGTCGTCCATTTTTCAATTTTGGACGACCTTTTTGTCAGTTATTTATTTTCAGAATTTATAGGCGATTCCCAATGAGGTGGTAAATGCATTGGTTTTATAATGTCCGCTGAATACTTCCGTTTGTTTTGTCACAACATTCTGATAAGTATAAGATCCGTCACGGCCAAAGCCTTGGATATACAAAAAGGCAAAATCAATCTGGAAATTCCGGTACGGCTCGAAAGTGAAACCGGTTGACAAGCCGAGCTTATCCATTCCCGGCGTCTCCGGATTATAGTTATCCGAACGAATCGGGCTCTCGTCAAAATAGATACCGGCTCTGAGATCTAAACGATCCGTTGTTTTATACCGTGCTCCGACACGGTAGATCATTGTATTCTTATAGTCTTTCCTGGCATTGATCGTATATCCGTTTAATACATTCTCGGTAAACACCACATCCAGCGACTCATAAGCACTCCATCCTACATACTGCAGATCCAGAGCCAGCTCCCAGCGGTCGGCAGGGCGATAGCTAGCCCCCAGCGTAGTATTCGAAGGCAACGGCAGTTCTGCCTGGAAAGTCCCCTCATTCAATGGAGGAACAGCAAAAGCCGGGCTAATCTGCGCCAAAGTAGTGAACAGCGTCTCTATCTGCTGGTTGGCATAATTCAACTCGGCATCCCCCTCATGTACTTTCATTTCAACCTTGGAACGGTAGGACAATCCTATCGTCATCCGGTCACAAGGATCATACAGCACACCCACATTAAACCCTGCCCTTATCCTTGCCTTTCCGTCAAGCGTAGCGGCAACCGGCACCACTCCGTTGTAACTCCGAATCAGGTTTACAATATTGTCCTTATCTGGTATCGGAAGGGTCGATATATAATCGCCGAGCGCCTGAAACTCATCGGGACTAAACAAAGCCCTTGAAAGGTTTACATTGCCGGCAGCGATCATTAAACCGGCCCCTATGCTCACTTTCTTACCGATCCGGTAAGAAAGCGTCGGTTGTACCACAAACGACTTCAATGCGATATCCTGAATAAGATTCGACCCTTTCCAGTTTTTCGGCCACTTCAACGAGCTTCCGTAAGGGGTTGTCAAACTGATACCCGCTGCAAAGTTATCGTAGATCTTAAAACCAGCGTATGCATACATCGGCGTACTGACAGGATTATCCGTTTTGGCCGAATAATCCCCTTTTGTATAGGTAGACTTTGCCATAATAGCCGAAACACCCAACGACATATCCACTGATTTACCCAGAAACACCAGTCCGGCCGGATTAAAATGCATCCCTTCGATCCCCAGCTTCATTCCTGTCCCGACATGTCCCATACCGGTTTGTTTCGCACTTAAAACATTTACCTGATACCCCTCGGCAAATACCGGGGTAATCAATATACTAACCCATAAGGAAAAGAAAATTTTCTTCATACTATTGTTTTTACATTTACACTTCATGGTCCACACGGCCATTACTCCTTTTTCAGGGTGACAAAATTAAAACATTAAGACGAACTTTATTTCTACTTTATGGTATGTATATGAAAACCTTATGAATAAACGATGGTGTCGATTATTGCTTTTCGTATCCTTTCACCGTACATTTGCAGTCTTAACAAAGTGATCATGATTGAATTCAGACTGACGGAAGAGTATATTGAGTTGATTAAACTCCTGAAAACCACACAGGTGGCAGAAAGCGGTGCCCAGGCAAAAATGATGGTGGAAGGTAAACTGGTCACCCGTAACGGAACAGTGGAACTCCGGAAAAGGGCAAAAATCCGAAAAGGAGAAATGATCGAGGTATCAGGCCAGGTGATCAGGGTCATTTAAAGCCCGTTTACGCTGCCGTTCTATCTCGAAAGCGATCCGGTGGCTCTCAAGGGAAGAGTTAATGTGGGTAAGCAAACCGGAACTATCCCGAAGCCGTACGGCCTTTATAAAATCGGCTACGATATTCAGATCCGCCCCTCCATGAAAATTACACTCCCCAGCGCTGAACGAAAAATCGTAGATTTCATCCGGCTTCTCCGATGCAAAATAACGCACGGTCAATGTCGACTCATCCCCGAATAGTTCGCCATGGCTAAACATCATGTGGGTACGGCGGCAGGACTCTTTTGTGAAGGCATCCATCGAAAAATTCACAGTCACCTGATCATCCATCAACATCGAAACCACCTGATTATCGACGACATCATTGTCGCAACGGTAGACGCAACGCCCGTAAATTCCCTCCCGCAACTCCTTCAGAATTGTCCCGTCGACATCCGTCCCGTCGGCAATATCAAAATGGCGCAACCAACGCTTCTGGCGATAGTAAAGTTGAACGGCGGAATAAGGGCAATCTTTTTCAACGGAGCATCCGTCGGTACAACGCGGCGTACTTCCGGGAGGAGCATGCTCCTCCCGGAACCATTTCAACGAACCGAACGAACTCACCTGCCTGCACCGCTTTCTGGTCAGCCACACCAACAGATCCAGATCATGGCACGCTTTGGATAGAATCATCGGATTCGCTTCGCTCTCCCGCCGCCACAAACCGCGTACAAAAGCGTGAGTCATCCTCTCTATACCGACAGCCTCTACATGATTCACGCTGATCAACTCCCCCAATATCCCGCTTGTCGCAATCTCCCGGAATTTCATAAAATAAGGATTATAGCGCAATACATGGCACACGCCGACAATACGATTCAACTCATCGGCACAGGCAGCGATTTCGGTACTCTCCTTCCATGACTGTGCAATCGGTTTTTCCAGCAGCACATCATATCCTCGCCGGAGAGCTGCCATAGCAGGAACATAGTGCATATCATCCGGAGTACATATAAATACGGCATCTGCCATCTTTTCCCTTTGGAGAAAATCGTCCCATAAAGCGAAACAATTCCTGTCCGGAAGATGAAATCGGGATGCATATTGCGCCCGGCGTATCGGGTTCGGTTCGACTACTGCCACAATCCTCATCTTTTCCGGATGGAGTACCGCATATTCGGTGTATGCATTCATCCGGTTCCCGGCACCTATCGCAACAATATCTACTCTTTGCATATTCGTCTCTCTTATAATAAGCCTTTCCTTCTCATCCATTATCCAACTCCGTCTCCGATTCAATACATTTCCAGCATCTCTTTAACCGACCCGAAGTAGTATTCCCGCCAGCCTTCGGTGATTTCATCATACACCTCGTCCGGAATATTCGTATGTTGTAATTGCACGAACGTCTCAGCCCCATTCTGTTTCAACTCTATTTTAACAATCGAAGCCTCCTTTTGCTCTCCAAAATACCACTCCTGCACCAATTTCCGGTTCGGGACCACTTCAAGGTTCATTCCGGTAATATCGCCATCCCATAACGAAAATTCATATCCGGCCTCAGCTTTCATATCCGCCGGATGACCACTCCATATCTCGATCTGGAAGGGGTTTGTCAACGCTGTAAAAACCTCTTCCCGGTCTGCCGTAATCTTCAATTCATATTTGAAATCCATACCTGTTTTATTTTAATAAAGGATCGGAATTTATCCTCCATTTTCCGAACCCAGACGGTCAAAGATACATCTTTGACATAAAAAATACTATAAAAACAATATTTTAATAGGCCTGTCTATGGCAGGTTCCTCAGTTTTGACAACATATCGGCAGGAGAAACACACAATGGCAACTCCAACTGAACGAAAAGAGCATTTACGGCATTGATAATATCGACTTTCTTATAATGGTCCTGATGCGCATAATTCAGATACTTCAACACCCGGAAAGCATTAAAGTGATCGAAAAAACGCCGGACAAACTGCTTCCCGGAAGCGCAATTGGCATTTACCTCATCTATTATCGCAGCAAAGTCCGCTTCCGTCAAAAAACCGCGTAAAGGCCGGGCTTGTATCTCCCAATAACGGTTGACCTTTTGCCGATCCGCTTTATATAAACAGTCAATCCGACCGAAAAGGTGCTTTAAACCCCGGAACGCCTCAAAATGATAAACCGGATACTCCCCGCAGCTTTCGATGATTCGCCGGACAGCCTGACCGGTCCCGAAAGGCGTGCGCTCCGAAATCCGGGATGATGGATATACTTTTGTTGCATTGAGGTCACGGTAACGCCCCGTTGCAATCAATTTCTGCAGGAAATAGAAATCTTCTCCCGCCTGCCGCTTATTAATTCCGCCCTGGGCAACATAATCGACCGTGCGGACAGCAAAAGCCGATCCGATGCAAGTATATGCATGCGGATGGCCGGTGTATTGCAAAGCGCGCCGGTAATAACGCAAATAGGCCTCATATTTGATGATCGCATCGCAATGGGATGCCTGTTCCGGTTCGTCAAAACGATGCGCATAAGCAATTGATACTCCGGCAACAGGATGGGTACGGAAGCATCTGATCAGCTCGTCCGGATAGCTCGGATCGACCCATGTATCCGCATCCAGCGAAGCGATCGCGCAATCCGTTTTCCCTATCCGATAAAAATAAGCCGCCGCCGCATCCATCGCCAATTTCCGGGCCAACCCCACTCCTGCCGTCTTCGAGGGTAAGTCGTACGCCTCGATTAGCTCAATATGCAAAGGACGACCGGACGACTGCCGGGTACAAAAAGTACGCAATGTCCCGGCAAGCCCTATGTTGCGGTTTTTTACTTCTACAGCGCAATGTTCAGCATGATTCGATACGATCACCACACCGATCTCCCCCTCCCGGTTATTACACCGGTAAAGAGAATCGACCGTCGCAAAAATATCCGGATCGTCAAAGACCGGTATCGTAACAATCAAAGAAAGATTTTCAGGGAAAGCCAACCGGAACGCCTCATTGCGTTGAAAGTACCTTTCAAATAGATCCATAACTAAAAAAGAGGCCGGAGCCTCTTCTTATTTTTTTACATAACTTGCATTCAACCCTTTCACTACTTCGTGGGTTATGTCGAAACCCTGCTGCGAGTAAAATACATTCCCGCCCAAGGTGGTACTAAGTACGATATCAAAACTATGTTCCTTACTGTACGCTTTTAAGAAGCCGGTAACCGCTTCGAACAGCTTTCTATGCAATTCATTTTGTTCCAGCATCGCCTTATCCATCATCTCTTGTTGAAGCTTCTGTAAATCACGCTGTTTAGCCACAAGTTTATCCCTTACTTCTAAAGCTCTCTGCTCGGAAATAAATCCTCCGTTCTCCACTTTGTTCTGAAACTCTTTTGTTTCCCGGTCCAGTTCCTTAGCCCTGATGTTCAATTGCGTCCTTCTCTCCTCCTCCTTATTCATAAACTCTTCACTCAACTCCACAGCATACTGGTAATTACTAAACAGGGTATCGGTATTTATATATACGATTCTCGGCACATCTGTACCTTTATCCTTTACCTCGGCTTGCTCAGGTGTTCCTTTTCCGTTATGATGGGTAAAATACAATACATAAAGTATACCTACAGCAACCAGTAATACGCCGTTCAACACAATAGAAAGATTCTTCATAAAATTTATAGCCTTTGTTAATAAATAAGTGGATTCTCAATTCTCTAATAGATCATTGCCTTGCAAAGATACATTTATCTTGATTGAATCATCTTTTTTTGTCCTTTTTTCTGCATAATCTATCTTTTTTAACACCGGATCATAAAAGATAAATCCACCCCTTCCGCTCTATGGATAAATTAAACACGGACGGATTATATCCTCGTTATATAATTAACCATAAAGTCGCATCTGTTAACTAAATATCCGGTTTTATCAATCAGGAGTTGTCATGTTCCTTCGCGATCTCGGTATGCTGTAAGATATTCTGCAGTAATTCACGCGCTCTGAAAAGTTGGGCTTTTACCGTTCCCAACGGAATGGCCAATTCTTCAGCGATCTCCTCGTAAGAATATTCTTCGAAGTAGCGTAATTCGATCAGCTTGCGATAACGTCCTTTCAGCAAAGCTACCTTTTCCCGCATAAACTCCGCCCGTTGCGCACGGATCGCCTCTTCATCGGGTGTTCTCACATCCGCAGGAATACTGTTGATATACCCGCGATCACTCGGACTGATATCATCTTTATCCAAAGAAATCATCTGGGTTTTCCTTTTTCGTATAAAATCGATCGTGTTATTGGAAGCTATTTTGAATAACCATGTACTAAAAGCGAATTGTGGAGAGTAATAGTTTAGACTGGCAAAAGCTTTCTCAAAGGCTTCGAACATCAGGTCTTCCGCATCTGTCCGATTATTAACCATTTTCAGGATCATAAAATATACAGAATCCTTATATCTTTTAAACAGCTCACCATAAGCTTTTTCATCTCCGGCAATCGCATTCTTTACTATCTTGTAGTCGTATAAGGCTTTTTCTGATAAATTATTTGTTATCTCCATTTCTTACTTGTAAAAATTGAGTATACGTCATAGTAACATCTATAGGCAAAACCAATAGTGGTTACAACGAACGAAGTTATGAATAATTTTCGTTGCCCTAGATGCCTCATGTATACATTTATCATTACGAAATCCATTAAAAAAGTTAACAATATGAATAGAATCATGTACTTATATAAAATACATGAAAAAATCAAATAAAATGACAAGACATAAAAGAAAAAACGAATAATCACATCGATCTCCGATTTTATTATGGTCAAGAAAGACCACTCCCGTTTCCCGGTATAATAATAGGCATAATCTTCCATCCATACTTTCCGGCGGTCGTTCTTTATCCAGACATACGCTTCTTTTTCCTTTACAATCTTTACTTTCCCTTTCTGCGAAAGTTCTTTCACCATCTCACTGTCGTATCCCATATATATTTGCGAATTCCTCGAATACCCCCTTTTTTCAAGGTAGAAGGCTTTACGATAAGCCATATTGCACCCCTCACCCATCACATGACATCCGCTTCTTACCAGCATCATCAATTTCAGAAAGCGTAAAAACCGGAAATAGCGCCAAATCCGATTGCTTTTATTATCGGTTGTATAATTTGCATAACCCAGCACTACCGCCGTCTTCGGATCAAAGTGAGCCTGCATGGTCCTGATCCAGTTCGGAGAAACCGGAACACAGTCTATCTCGGAGAATAGTAATACATCATAGTTGGCGGCAAGCACCCCTATATTTATCGCTAATTTTTTAGTGCACCGGAATTTGGTATCGGGAAAAATCCGGGTTATACGCAGATTGGGATACTGTTGCTGAAACCGGACCAGTATATCCTGAGTATCATCCTCGGAACAATCATCCACAACGATCACTTCAAATTTACTATAATCCTGGGTTAAGAAAGCCTCTAGGTTCTCCTTCAGATAGTCTGCCTTATTATTCGATGTTATAATCAAAGAGACTCCCTGCTCGCTTTCCGCCGTTTTCTCTTTATTTTTCGATAGTATGACAAGGCTTCGGAATATCACATAAAATATATGACAACAGAAAAAGAAAACCACTGCAGCAAAAATGTAGCCTTTGTCTCCCAAAAGATCCCAAAATTCAATCCATTCAGCCATGATTATCGTAAAAGTTATTACTAAATAAATTAAGTCCCTATCATTTGTACGATTCGCAAAAAATCTGACAAATATAGTCACTTATCCACGATTTTATTTGGATTTAAAAATATATTTTACCACTTTTATAGTTGCAATTCCACTAACATTAAATTCTAATAACAATGAATCAAAAAACAAAAGGAATCATCGGTATTTTAACCGGAGGAGGAGACGTTCCGGGACTTAATCCGGCCATCAGAGCGGTCACAATCAGAGCTTTAAGAGAAGGCTACAAAGTCATCGGCATTCGCAGAGGATGGCGAGGATTGATTGACATCGTCCGGGATAAACATTTCGATAATTCAAACAACTTTTTCGAATTGACGGAAGAAATCGTCAACAGGGCCGGACGCACCGGCGGAACTTTCCTGCATACCTCGCGGACGCGCGCTTCGCACGTACCGTTGGAATCGGTTCCGGCACACCTGAAAGATAAGTATAAAGAGAAAATAAACGACCTTACTTCGGAAGTACTCAAAAATCTCTCTTTCATGGGTATTGATTACCTGATACCGATCGGAGGTGACGACACATTAAGCTATGGCGTAAGACTCAGTCAAGAGGGGGTAAAGGTTGTCGCGATTCCCAAAACAATGGACAACGACGTACCGGGCACAGATTACTGTATCGGTTTTAGTACCTGCATCACCCGCACCATTGAGCTGACCCATGACCTGCGTACCACCGCCGGTTCGCACGAACGGCTTCTCGTACTGGAGGTTTTCGGCCGTTATGCCGGATTTTCAGCGATGTTGCCGACATTGGCCGGAGCAGCCAACCGTTGTGTTATCCCCGAATACCAGTTCAGTATCGAACGTTTAACAGAACTGTTATGCCAGGACAGATACACCAACCCGAGTAAATATTCCGTTGTACTGATCTCTGAGGGAGCATCCTTTAAAGGAGGAGATATGACATTCCAAAGCGAAGAGGCGGATATGTTCGGACATAAAAAACTGGGAGGTATCGGCGACCTGGTGTCGGCACAATTGAAATCTCTTTCCGCAACATATAATAAAGGAGAAAAGATCAATGTAATCTATCAGAAACTCGGTTACTTGGTAAGGTGCGGTAATCCCGATGCGATGGATTCGATCGTTCCGATGGCTTATGGCAATCTGGCACTTGACCTGATTTCGAAAGGCCTGCACGGACGTCTGGTGATCCTGCGGAACGGGCGATACGACAACGCCCCCATCGACATTGTCGTCAGCAGCAAAAAGTTGGTAGATATCAATAAATTCTACAACACCGACCGGTTAAGGCCGGAATACAACAGTTTCGAATTCATGCCCCAAATGATACTGTAAAAGAAGCGCCTCCGGGCGCTTTTTTATATAAAGAATTGTCCCGTTTCAGATGGAATATGTGAACTTTGAGCATTTCTCCCCTTATACAAGAAATAAAAAATCATTTCCGACTTCAATCCGACCTTGCTGCCTTGATTTTACCGTCACCCGGCAATGTTCAAGCAAGCTTGATACGACGCTCATTCCCAAGAAAATTCAACTATATAAAATATAACTTATCATTCTTTTCCCCATCTTTGCGGAATAAAAACGGATATTCATGAATATACATTTTATCGCTATCGGAGGAAGCGCCATGCACAATCTGGCGCTCGCACTACATAAAAAAGGGTATCATGTCACCGGTTCGGACGACGAAATTTTCGAGCCGTCCAAAAGCCGGCTTGAAGCTGCCGGGATTCTTCCGGACAGCTGGGGATGGGAGCCGGAAAAAATCACACAGACACTGGATGCGGTGATCCTCGGCATGCATGCCCGGGAGGACAACCCGGAACTGTTGCGGGCACAGGAACTAGGCTTAAAGATATACAGCTATCCCGAATATCTGTACGAGCAAACGAAAGACAAGAAACGGGTGATCGTCGGCGGAAGCCATGGCAAAACGACTACTACCTCGATGATCATGCATGTGCTTAAAACGTGCGGTATTAGATTTGACTATATGGCCGGAGCATTGCTGGAAGGATTCGACACGATGGTACATTTAAGCCACGAAAGTAAAATTGCGGTCTTTGAAGGCGACGAATACCTGACTTCGCCGATAGACCTGCGCCCCAAATTTCACCATTATCATCCCGATATCGCTGTACTGACCGGGATTGCCTGGGACCACATGAATGTTTTTCCCACATTTGAAAACTATGTGGAGCAGTTTGCCATTTTTATTGACAAAATAACTGCAAACGGCAGCCTGATCTATTTTGAAGAGGACGAAAACATCCGTAACATAATCAACCGGGGAAAAGCATCGGTAAAACGGATTCCCTATACGGCATTCCCGCATAAAGCGAAAGAAGGGAATACCTTTTTATTATCGGACAACGAAGAAATAGGCATCAAGATATTCGGCCTGCACAACATACAAAACATCTCGGCAGCATGGCTGGCATGTAAAGAGCTGGGGATAAGCCGCTCTTCCTTCCTCAATGCTATCGCCCTCTATAACGGGGCTGCGAAACGGCTTCAGAAAATAGCGGAAAACGACCACGCCGTCGCCTACCTGGACTTTGCCCATTCCCCATCAAAGCTAAAAGCAACTATCGAAGCTGTCAGGAATCAATATCCGGATAAGAGACTGATTGCCTGCATGGAGCTACATACGTTCAGCAGTCTGAATGCAGAGTTTCTGCCGCAATATAAACACTCAATGAGCGGCGCGGACACCGCTATTGTATTTTTCAATCCGGAAGTGGTGAAACATAAACGCCTTCCCGAGATCACGGCCGAAAGCCTGAAAAAAGGGTTTGGAGAAGAAAAACTGGCCGTTTTTACCGATTGCGGCGAGATGATTGGCATGCTGAAACGGGAAGACTACCGTAACAGTGTCTTGCTTTTTATGACTTCCGGGAACTTTTCGGGTCTTCATATTAAAGAGACGGCAGAGCAACTGATCGGTTGACAAAAAAATGAAAACCGGTTTTGTAATCTCCCAAAATTCTTTTATATTCGCATGTATTATTACATAATAAAAATGAGCGGACAATATCATATAGCTTTAAACTGGTGGTGGTATCGTTTGAACTTCGTAATAGACGATGAGGTTATGTGATACTATGCCGCAAAATATAGAGACGCCTGATGTTTATTACGACATCAGGCGTTTTTTTATAATTATAAAAAGCAGATACAATGAGTAAATTTAAAAAAATCATGCTCTCGGAAAAGGAGATGCCAACCAGCTGGTACAATATTGTGGCCGATATGCCCAATAAACCGTTGGCTCCTCTAAATCCGGAGACAAAGCGGCCGGTAACCAAAAAAGAGCTTACGACTATCTTTGCGGAAGAGCTGGTCGATCAGGAGTTTTCAGAGAAACGATACATCGAGATTCCCGAACAGGTTCAGGATTTATATAAAATATGGCGCCCCACTCCTTTGGTTAGAGCCTATGAATTGGAAAAGGCATTGGATACTCCTGCCAGGATCTATTTTAAAAACGAAAGCACCAGTATGGCAGGCTCCCATAAGCCAAACTCCGCCATACCGCAAGCTTATTATAACTATAAACAAGGTATAAGGCGACTGACAACCGAAACCGGAGGCGGCCAATGGGGATCGGCGCTTAGCTACGCCGCCCGCTATTTTGGCATCGACCTGAAAGTGTTTATGGTAAAGGTGAGTTATGAACAGAAACCATACCGAAAACTGATGATGAACACCTGGGGCGCCGATGTTATCCCCTCCCCCAGCATGTTGACCGAAGCGGGAAGGAGAGTGTTGCGGGAGCACCCCGATACATCGGGTAGCCTCGGCATTGCAGTGTCGGAAGCTGTCGAAATGGCGGCAAAGGATCCTTACACCAATTATACCATCGGTAGTGTGTTGAACCATGTATTAATGCACCAAACCATCATCGGCGAAGAGAGTATCCTGCAAATGGAGAAAGCGGGCGACCGGCCGGATGTTGTTATCGGCTGCTTCGGAGGCGGTTCAAACTTCGCGGGGATCAGCTTTCCGTTTCTGCGGGAAAACCTGCAAAGAAGCAAAACGATCCGGGTGGTTGCCGTCGAGCCTCAGTCCTGTCCCAAATTGACCAGAGGCGCTTTCCGGTACGACTTCGGCGATTCGGTGGGCTTGACCCCTCTAATCCCGATGTATACACTCGGACATCTGTTCGAACCGGCCAACATACACGCCGGCGGACTCCGCTACCACGGAGCCGGAGCAATTGTCAGCCAGCTACGTAAGGATGGGCTGATCGAAGCTTCCGATATTCCGCAACTGGAGACATTCGAAGCAGGCATTCTTTTCGCCCGCACCGAAGGGATCATCCCGGCCCCCGAATCCGCCCATGCGATCGCTTACGCTATACGGGAAGCAAAGCAGGCGAAAGAGAACGGAAAAGCATGTACAATTCTTTTTAATCTCTCCGGACACGGCATGGTCGACCTGTACGCCTACGAACAATATTTTGCCGGCAGGCTGCAAAACTATACGATTGCCGACAGAGAAATAACCGATTCCCTGAAACGTCTGGATTAAATCGAACAGGGTTAATACGAAAGCGACTGAATTCTAAGTCTCCTGCAAATTTTAAGAAAGTTTAGAAGAAAACGACTATTGTTTTCTCCTACTTTTGTTCTCGACCTGTCCTTTAGATATGCTAACCATGAACAGCATTTAGAAATGCAGCAAACTTGGCAATTGAGAATACAATACAATTGGCAACAATGATGCAGCCTAAATAGCGAACACAATGCAACAGAAAGAAGTCTTCTCCAATTGCAAAGTAATATATTCCCTACAATTTATCATTCATTTTTATTCAGACCGTTGGCTATAATATTCAGAGGTGACTGACCGGGATTGATGGGAGCAGGTTTAAGCAGCAGCTTTATTATACCGATTCGATTGCGGGGATGGGGGTGCCGGTTTGTTATAACGGAAATATCTCGGCATCCAGCTGGCAGAACGGCAGTGGGGAGAAGCAGGCGTACGGCTATACCTATAACGGGCTAAACCGGTTGATCAGCGCTTTTTATGGCAGTGGAACCGGCACCATTGCCCGTACCGATAAGTATAGTGTCACCGGGATCAGTTATGACCGAAACGGGAATCTGCTGAACCTGACAAGGTTCCGAAGCGGCATAAAGGTGGATCAGCTGACTTACCGTTATGCAGGCAACCGGCTGGAGAATGTAAAGGATAACAGCGGGTACAGTTTTGGGTATCCGACAAGCGGGACGTTGAGTGATAAGAGGTATTATTATGATGCCAACGGGAATATGACTGAAGATTTGAGTAAGAATATTACCGGTATAACGTATAATTACCTTCTAATGAACAAGGTTAGTTTTAGTGTTTGAAACCTTTGCACCATACATCTCAAATCAGTATATTATATCCGGATGTTGGAAAACGGCATCGATTGAATCGATCTATAGCAACGCAATCCTTTGGATGTATTCCTATACTTCCATTCCCATTCATGGGTAAAAATATTATTTTGTTTCTTTGGCTAAGCTTCCTGTTGGATCGGTATTAGTAGTATATTATACTTTTCTGCCAGTCTGATCAGCTTTTTTGTTTCCTGTATTTTCAGCTTTTCCAGATATTGTTTCTCCCCATACTCAACAAACTGTTCTCCATACTTCAAGGAGTTGTAATACAATATAGCGAGTTTTCGACAAGTTGCAGTTACCGCACCCCCGGTACCAATCCTTAATTGTAATTTGCGGTAAAAAGCCCCCAGTTGAGTGTCGGTACGTGAAATGGCAGGAATCACTTTCTTGAAAGCCTGCACTGCGGAACTTTTAATACGGTCTGTACGACAACTGATGATCCGGCCTCCGGTGATCTTGTTTCGTGGAACAAAGCCCAGATAAGAGGCAAACTGTTTGGCTGTTGGGAATTTCGACATATCGAATCCGACTTCCGATCCGATCTGCAGGATAGTATGCCCTCGAATTCCACTTATTTCCGCCAGGTTGACACCATTAATCCGGTAGAGCATGTCTTCCAGGTTGTCCCGTGTTTTCACCGTATTTTTCAATTTCTCATTCCTTCTCTTTTTCCCTTCCGGACAAACAGCCTCAGGTGCCGTTTTTATCGGGAACTGTTTTAGCAGGCTCGCAATCTGATAATCCAGGTCATCGATCAGTTTGCCAAAGAACAGCCAGGATTCATAATTCATTTTCAGCAGATATAGTTGATCATCCTGATAATAACCGGTTAATGACGCGACTATTGTCTCTTCAGTTTCTTTGCATCGGTGATCCCTCAAGGCGGAGAGTTGTTTGGCATCCCGTTCTCCACCAAGGATAGCCTGTATGATTTTCTGACCGCTCATCCCCATAATGTCGCTTAGTACGTTGTGAAGCATCAGGT
This sequence comes from Marinifilaceae bacterium, assembly GCA_031553705.1. Lineage (GTDB taxonomy): Bacteria > Bacteroidota > Bacteroidia > Bacteroidales > Marinifilaceae > JAVBLD01. The sequence continues at coordinate 47,165 of JAVBLD010000009.1, forward strand.
TCATTTTGGTCATGGCCTTATGCATCCGTTGTATAAACCGGCACCGCTCACGGATAAGGTTTTCCCTTTCCCGCATAAAACTTCTTAAGGCAGCAGTGCGGTTTTCAGGATGAAATAAATTGATCCCCTTTCGTCATCTTAATTTTCCTCTTTACAATAGCGCTTGATAATATTATAGGCGCTTACAATCCCCAGCTCTCCTGCTCTACTCAAATCGGCATTGGCAAGCGCTTTTTTACCGATATAAATATATAGCAATCCCCGGTTAAAATAAGCTTCCGCAATGTCCTTATCAATACTTATCACCTGAGTATAAGCTACTATAGCCTTATCCACATCTTCGTTTTTTACATAAACATTAGCCATGTTGAAAAGGGCAAAAACAAAAGAAGGATCTATTTTCAAACAAGCGTTGTACTCTTCCAACACCTGAGAATAATCCACCTTCCGGCGCTCCTCTGTCTGGGCTCCGATTACCCGGTTTGACTTGTCATCAATCGATTCGATATAATCATACATTAACATCCGGGCGCCAGCTTTATTGAACAAAGCCAGCAAATTATCCGGCTCTTTAGCGGTAATAGCGTCAAAGTCCTGAATCGCTTTCGGATACTCTCCCTGATTAATATAAAACGAACCGCGTATCAAATAGTCGTCGACATTCCCGTTTTTCGCAATCCGCGCCGAAAGCTCAGCCATATAAGACGACACGAAATCTTTAGGATAACTCATCACCTTATTCGATATGGTGATCGCAGGGCTATAATGATGTTCCTGATTATAGTTCATGATATGCTCATTATAATACTGCACTTTACCGTTACGCAAAGAATCGATACTCAGGTATTGTACACAAAATATACGCTGCAATTCGATAATAACATTTTTATCCTGTACACGACCGTTCACCACATCCCGGAGTTCGTCGTTCCGTGCATTGATATCAACCAGCCTGCGGAAATTGGATGCCGTATCAACCAGAGCATTCCGGTCTCCGGCCTTCATCTTCTTATACCGCTCCATGATCTCCGTACCGATATAACGATCTTTATCCGCAGAGGCATAATCGCGCAATTCTGCACTGATAGTAGCCCGAAGCATATAAGCCTTCACAAAATCGGGATACAGGCGTATACTTTCGGAAAAATCATCATATGCGCCATACAGATCGCGGATCTGCAATTTCATCAATCCGCGGTTGAAATAAACCAGGATATTGTCCGGATTCATTTCCAATACTTTATCCAGGTCTTTTATCGCGTTGTTATACTCTCCGACTTCAGCCCGCAATAATGCCCGGTTGTAATAGGCGTAAATATACGTACTGTCCAGCCGGATCGCCTCCGTATAATCGGCCATTGTCTCCGGATACTTCTTCATATCGTACCACACCATCGCCCGGCTCATCAGTATCCGTTTATTCTCAGGATTCGCCTTCAGTGCCCGGTTGAAATCCTCAATGGCATTAAAATAGTTCTTTTGTTTATACCATAAGTAACCCCTCAATCCGTAGGCATCATCGGAAAACATATTCAGTTTTATCGCCGCATTGCAATCGGTCATAGCCCCTTCCGCATTATCCATCCTTTCCCGGACAATTGCACGGTTCAGATAAGCCGGCAAAAGCTTGTTATCGATCATCAGCGCTTTTGAGTAATCTTTTTCGGCGGCTTTATAATCCCCCATCTCCGCCTCCGTAATTCCCCGGTTTGCATAAACATACGCATCCCTGGGATCCAACGCAATGGCATCCTGATAGTCTTTCAACGCCTCTTCATACCTTTTTAAACGCTGATAAGCAATTCCCCTATATACATAGGCATGAAAATAGTTCGGGTTAACCTCTATAGCCCGGGTGTAGTCCTGTATCGCTCCTTCGTAGTCGTCCAGGTTAAACTTTGCCAGTCCCCTGAAGAAAAACGGTTCCGGCAGGTAGGGTTTTATCCGGATGATATTATTAAAATTGTCTATCGCACTGATATAATCATCAAAATACATCGCATTCTTTCCCATTTGCAGCATATTGCTTGTATTCCATTGGGCAAATACGGCCTGGATCCCGACGCAGAAAAGAACAAACAGAGAGATCTTTTTCAACCGGACCGAGCTCCGGGGCATAAAGGACATTCGACAAAGGGTGGAGGACAATACTATATTATCCGTTATTTTTATCTCTTCGTTCATATATTTTTCCATTTAAAAACCGGAGGCCGATTCACTCCTGCCTCCTATCCTTTGCTTCTATTTTATTTCCGAGATAAAGATACAAAAAAAGTGGAATGTTTTCACATCCCACTTTTCATATATCATAACAAGAACTGATCAAAAATCGTTGTTATCGTCTTCATCCACTCCCGGGATAAATTTCCATGTATCCCTGTAAGCTGCAGTTTCTACAGCGGTACCTCCCAATGACACATAACCGTAATTACCCAATGAGAATCCTACGGCATTCACCCTGGAAGCCATCATTGCTGGCAGTGAAGTTACTTCGATCCAACGGTCGGTTTTAATATTGTATTCCCAACAAGTCCTCGGAGAGGATCCCGTACCTGTTGCAATATACCCCTTCGGTTCTCCCGGAGAATCAAGATCTGAAACAAAAGCAACAGCATAACTTCTCGGTATTTTCCCATAGTCATTATCCCACCCCTGACCGTCTCGATCCGCAAGCGGAGCGCAATGTGACCAACCACTGGTTGGATTATACTTCAATACATCCACTTTAAACGAACCGCCGGACATCGTTGTTCCTCCCAAACAAACAATAGCCTCATTACCGATTACAAAAGAAACGGCACCTCTACGCGCATCCCCGCTAAAATTGGTGTTTGCCCATACGCCGGTAGACGGATCATAAGAGTAGATATCACTTACCGTAATATTAGCATCTGTACCACCGGTTCCAACATATCCCTTATTTCCGATCGAGAAAGCGATAGCATCACGGCGAGGTACGCCGGGGAAAGTGGTTATCGGGGTCGGATCCCAGGTTCCGGTTGTCGCGTCGAATACATAGAAATCCTTAAAGTACTCCTCGGTCTGATCCTGGCGGGTTGCTTTATATCCGGTCCCAACATAAGCTTTATTACCGACAACGAATGCTACGGCATTATATCTAGGATCGCCGGGGAAATCTGCAATTTGTACCCAACTGCCGTTTTCGAATTTCCAAAAATCTTTCAACTCCTTCACTTTTATCGTCGTCATTTCGGCATTATAGCCCAAACCTACATATGCTACATTATTTATAGTAAAGGATACTGCTCCAACCCGGGGAATACCTCCGAATTCGGTCGATTTACCCCAGTCGCCCCAAGTATCGTCACTGGAACCACACGCCGTAAAGAACAATCCTAAAATCACCAAAAATAAAAAATTTACTCTTCTCATAAACTAGTTTTTATCTGATTTACTGTTATTTCCAATTTATTCACCTTTTAAAAATGGACTTTTCAAAAATCCCTGACAAAACTAAACATTTTAATAGATAAATCCAATAAAATCCTCTGACAAAATAATATCAATGCCAGGATTACGCATTTTTAACATAACCCGTTCTTTTCCGATACTCCTCGGTTAAACCACATTACGGATTAAAGAATACTGCCATACGTTAAGCTTTATGTTGCAGATGATAAAATCCAGACCTATATGTAGAACTTTGCGAAAAAAGTGCTATCTTCGCACATTATTTAATATGCAGCGGCTAATTTTTATGCGAATATTACTTTTTCTAAGCGCTATTATCACATTGTATTCATGTAACAATGACCTAGCTACCATCGGGCAGAACCTGATGGAAAATGAGAATTTTATCGAGATGAAGCAATTTAAGATTCAGAATACCTCTACCGTAAAGCTGGATTCTTTTATAACATCTTCATCTACAGCGACCGGTAATTTTGCGTTGAACGAAATATTTATCGGCAAGTATACAGACAAATATAGCGGTACCACCGTTGCCATTCCATGTTTCCAGATTGCTCCGAGCAATATGCCGATCCTGAATTTCACCTTTACGTTGGATTCCGTAGTATTTAATTTTAAATATAATGGTAAAATATGGGGAGACACGGCCAGTTCGACATTACAGACTTTTGAATTGCATCAATTGGGAGCTTTGCCGGAACTGAACGAACACGATTATAACTTTTTCTTCAATACCCAGCCGCTTCCGCCGTTAAAAACGGGAGTGCCTTTGGGAACGGCAAGTTTTATCCCGAGAGTCGACAATATGGGAAAGGCCTATTTTAAAGTGGACAAAGCATTCGGAGAAGAGTTGTTCAGAAAAATGGTGCTACAGGATCCGATTTTTGAACAGATTCCATGGAATTTTATTAATAGTTTTAAAGGATTGATTATTAAACCGGCCGACGGTAATACTTGCCTGATCGGAATCAGCGCATTGCCGGGGGATCTGTATATGAGGGTCCATTTCCATAAAGGAGAAGAAAGATTCCATTATGATATTGGCCTGGCCCAGAAACAGTACCAGTTCAATAGTATCCTGAATACGCCGATTCCTGTACTCGCATCCCTTGACAACCAGCAGAAAGAGGTTTCGTTCGATCAGGCCGGAATGGCTATCATACAGGGTATGAGCGGCTATATGATTAAAATGCTCCTTCCTAACCCGCCATTACAAGAGCAATATACAACCATTATAAAGGCCGAACTGGAGCTGAAACCGTTGGTGTTCGCCGACGCAACGGTTCCGATGCCGACCACTATTTTGGGCTACCGTTCGAATGTGCTGAATGAAAAACTGATAGATCCCATAACCGGTACGATATTTACAGGGCAATATATCAAAAACCAAGCTGACAGGGAGCAAAACCGGTATATTTTTGACCTCACAAGCTACTATGATGCGCTTTCCAAAGCTCCACCCCAAGTAGAAGAACAAAATTATATCCTCCTGTCAGTGCCTAGTGAAGGAACCTCTTTTAACAGGCTTATTCTGGAAGAGATTCCGGTGCTAAGAATCTACTACGCATCCTATAACAATTAAAATCGAACAACGCCATAAAGTATGAGAAAGTTCCTCCTTCCCTTTGTTCTATTTCTATTATTTGCAACAGATAATTACGGACAAAACAATACCGGTACCCCCTATTCAATTTATGGATTCGGACTTATCCCCGAAAATACGGGGCCGTACTCGGCAATGGGTGGAGTAGGAGCTGCCATGCGGGACTACAGCAATATCAACACGTTGAATCCGGCATCTTATACGGCTTTGGACAGTAACCGTTTCTATTTTCAGGTCGGAATGACCGGTGAATATGTAAACATTTCCACCCATAAAGAAAACCTGAGCTACCGTGTGGCGCAAAACGCCGCATTGAATATAGCTTTACGCCTATATAAAAATCTGTACGGATCGCTAGGGTTTACCGAGAGATCGGATGTCGGCTATGATTTGATGTACTCCGATTTTATTCCGGGTACTGAAAACACATTCTTTAATCAGCATATCCAAGGCGAAGGAGGATTAAACGATTTCTATTTAGGGGTTGCATGGCGTTATAAAAACCTTTCGGTAGGATTAAACACTGCATTGGTTTTCGGTAAGATTGAAAAACGACAAATTCTGATAACCCCTCTTTCCAACAGCTATTTTATTAGCAGTAGTGACAACACCCGGGTTTCGGATGTACTGTTCGATTTCGGTCTCCAATATCAATTCATGCTTTCCGGAAAATCAAGCTTAACGCTAGGATCGGCCTTTAATCTCGGTACAAAATTATATGCCGAAAGACAATATATTGCCGTAAAAAGCAACAGTCAAACTCCGATAAGTAATGATCCTGCAAAAAAAGGAAGCATCAGTTATCCGTTTCGGATAACCACCGGCATCAACTACAACACCAAAGATCGATGGGATTTTGCCGGCGACTATACATTCCAGAATATGTCAGCTTATGAGGTGTTCGGGGAAAACCAGGGATTCAACGACTACCACAAAGGGTCGGCAGGAATCTCCTACCTACCGGAAAGATATGGCCGGTACTGGTGGCAAAGAAACAGATACATGATGGGGGCTTATTTTGTGCGATCGCATATCGAATTGAAAAACACAAAGATCAATACCTTCGGTTTTACCCTGGGTTCTCAAATGCCCTTTACAACCCGGAACGGGGAACTATTATTAGGGGTTGCGCTCGATCTCGGAATCAGAGGGAACGAGCGAAATGGCCTGATCCAGGAAAAATACGCAAAACTTCGCGTCAGCATCGCCTTTAAAGAAGGGTGGTTTATTAAGAGAAAGATTAACTAAATATTAAGAGTATATTATTTTGCTTTGTATTTTTATTCGTACCTTTGTAGCTATTAACTTTTATCACACTTTTTAAGAATAAGCTATGAAGAAACTCTTATTAACCGCAGCAGCGATAGGTTTAATCCTGTCGGCATGCAAAACAACCCCGAAATACACAATTACGGGGACCATCGCAGATGGAGAACAAACAGGGACCGTTTATCTGTTGACTTTCCATGAAAGAACAGCCGATACGATTGCAAAAGCTCCGATTATAGACGGGAAATTTTCTATTACAGGAACAGCCGATAGTATAACAAATGCATATTTAGTTGTTTCAGGAAATAGAAACAGATTTCCTATCTTCTTGGAAAATCTTCCGTTTACCGCTTCTATTAATATCAAAAATCCGGGACAAACCCTGATTGAAGGAAGCGAAACCCAAAAACTAATGAGCCAGTTTGCGGTAATCCGGCGGGACGGTATGCAGGAGCAAATGCCGTTGCATAAAGAATATCAGGACGCCGATCAAGCAAAAGATGAAACAAAAATGAAAGAGATCATTGCAAAGTTTGAGGCAATCTCTGCAGCAACAGCAGCAAAAGAAGATGAGCTCCTGAAAGCAAATCCTGATACTTATGCCGCAGCTTACTTCCTTTCCAGCAGAATGCATTCGTTTAAATATGATGAACTGGTAGCCAAATATGAACTGCTTGGAGCCAATGCAAAAGCTACCCGGATGGGAAAAGATATTGCCCAAAGAATTGAAAAACTTGCCGTAGTCGCTGTAGGCCAAAAAGCTCCGGACTTTACGATGAATACGCCGGAAAGCCAACTGTTATCGCTCTATGATTTGAAAGGGAAAATTAAAATCATCGATTTCTGGGCTTCATGGTGCGGCCCATGCCGTGGGGAAAACCCGCATGTAGTAGCGATTTATAAAAAATATCATCCCAAAGGACTCGAAATCCTGGGAGTATCTTTGGATCAGGATAAAGAGGCATGGATCAATGCCATTAAAGACGACCAGCTGACATGGAGTCATGTTTCCGACTTACAGCTATGGAACAATGCAGCAGCTAAATTATACTGCGTAAGTTCTATTCCTCACATGCTTATTTTAGATGAGAATAATACCATCATAGCAAAAGATTTGAGAGGAGATGCATTGGAAGCAAAAATTGCCGAATTGTTACCATAATTAACTCATTCAGATATAAAGAAGAGGGGGCCGGCTTATCGGTTCCCTCTTCTTTTTTTGTATATTTGTAACAGTCGGAAGATAATAAATTGACTGTAAACAGATTGAGAAGCCTTCGCGTGAAAAACGGCAATGGATAGGTACAAGAGAAAGTGTTTAGATACACTTAGTTTTTCATGCTTTCAAATAACTCTGTTTCTGTGTGCAAAGATAGTAATAGTTCATCAATAAGCAAGAATGTTTCAGATATCTTCTGCATGCCATAGTAGTTCCCGGCGGCTTTAAATTCCTCTCCCCTTTTTCGGCATTTTCGGAAAACAATAAGTATATTTGCATATTAGAACATAAGAGCGGCTTATGCCGTT
>JAVBLD010000034.1:0-21982 GCA_031553705.1 Marinifilaceae bacterium
AGTATCGATAGGAGAGAAATCAGACAGGGGGAGTAAAGGACAAAATATGAATTTAAAAAACCGGTTTAATTTGACATTGTCGTCTTAATTGTTGTTATCCGGTATGGTTCGCATGAGCTTTTTCTGCTCTTCTTAAACAAGAAAAAGCATGGTAAATAAGGTATCTACCATGATTTATTACTAATATTTATCCGATATCATAATTTAAAAATCCGCCACTGCGCGGACACGAGCTGCAAAACCTCTGGCTGTTAAGGCGGGGGTACCGTCATCGAAACGGATACACCATGCAACAAGATTGTTGGTCGTATCATCGGTCGAAGTCCAGTACATGTATGAAAATTTGTCTGGAAACAATTGTGCACCGCCGGCATCTGTCAATATTTTATTAAAAGCGGTCCGGGCTGTCGTATTAGCAGCGCCGGTGCCACCATTATATGCGTTATACAAAGATAAAAGTTCGTCTTTTGCCGGAAGGTACCAGCGATCCCTGGCATCATCCCATCCGACCTGATGGTTTAACGTTTCCACAATCCAATTGAACGCGGGGAAATGAATCATCCATGATCTCCCGTATGCGGGTATATAATCGGCTATGATTGACATATTAACGCGACCATCACCGGCTGTCAACCCAAGCAAGTCCGGAGATTCGGTACCTCCATAGAATTTAATGGATATCCCCTCGTTCAGGTTTACGATCTTCCCCTGTGTACTGCGGTAAACTCCGCTTCCGTCCTGCTCAGGATCCTTTAGCCAGAAAACAACCCCCAGGATCTTGGCTTTCTCCGCCGGATTATCCAAATTGACATTCGAATTGGGATAGTAATCCCCTATTTTATAGGTTTGCACTTCGACGGTTCCGGGAGTTGCCGGATCAGTTGTAATCCAGTCGGTAATCGTACCGAAACTGACAGTGATACCGGTTTTACTGATTGTAATGGTATAGGTGTTGCGTGTGCCCTGAGCAAAAGGGGTGGCATCAGGAATTGTCCAGATAAGATCGTTTTCACCGGGAATAGAGAATACCACCTTCCGCCCGCTATAAACGCCGGCTGTTTGCGGAATCAGTATCGCATCATATTGAACGCCTGCGGTTACAGTCCGGGGAGCAAAATTACCCAGATTAATATTTCCGATTGTTCCGTCAGTAAGCGCAAAAGAGGCAGTGAGAGGCATTCCTTCCACACTGACAGTCATGCCGGTAAAATCTACCGAGGTCATACCGGTTCCTTTTACTACATTGATTATCAATTTACTTAACTGATGGCTGAATGCCAAAGGAACATTTGTATTATTCTTGTCATAACCCGACACCGTCTTCGCAGTCATTAAATCAATAGCTGTCGGGGAAGACTGGTTGGCAAGACTGATGCTGTAACTAAAACCGCTCTGCCCTGTTTTGTATGGATAGTAGGCTATAAAGTCGACTTTACTTCCATCTTCCGGATAGTATATATCGTTTCCGGAAGATGGCTGGAAAACGCTGCCGTTAAAGCTATATTGCCTGTTGCCCGAACCAGAGACTACATCCGTCGTACCGTTGTTTACCATAAAGATCCCGATCGCATCGCCGTCATCCCATGTCGTACCGGAAACCCGGGTAGTGATATCCGGGGTAAATGTAACCGCAACCGCATCGTTGCCGGTCTCAATCCCCTCTTTGACACATCCGGCCAGGAGTATTGCTCCAAAAGCTATTGCCGATAAAATACAGGTTATTTTCATATCAAAATAGTTGAACGTTGAAAATTGAAAATGATTCTTTTTATTTTCTTCGACCAATCTTAATATATATGGGCGTTTCATATACAGATATTTAAACGTATTCTCTTTTGACATCTTCATACAGTTTTATTTATAGTGAAGTCCGCATCAGACGAACATAATGACCGGTCTGTTTTATCGATCCGATTATATTCGCCGAAATCCGGGTGGTCAAATCACAATCCGCTGAGGTCTTTAAAATATAAGCTTGTTCTTCCCCCGCAGCTCCTCCCGGGATAGCTGTTTTAGACCAGAAGGCGCCGAACTCTCCTTTCTTAAAGTACCCTTCCAATCCGGGGCCTCCATTGGTTTCGCAGTCCCGATATCCTCCGGGAAGAGCAGAAAATCCGGTATTGTTCGTCATATTAGCGGTTCCCATATTCCAGGCTCCGGTCGGATCCTGTATTCCGGACGACCACTCCGCATAAGAAGCCATCAAGTCCAGATCGGCTTTTGTGGGCACATACCAGTTATTATAATCCAACCAGCCTTTAGTGACAATATCCCAGTCATATAAAACACCGTAGGCATTAAAACCGGCCGCCGTACTGAAAGCGTCAATATTGTCGTATACGCAACAGCCCGGCTTATCGGGGTCGGACCAAATGGTAAATATATGACTGGTCTGAAGCCTGGTTATCTTTTTAGTGCCGTCGATATTCGTTTCGATATACTTCCTTGTTTTAAGGTTTTCCCTAGTCCAATACTGCAGCCCGATCTTTGCAATCGAATAGCGGCGCCCTTCGACATCGGTAAAATATTCCGCCTGTTGTATTGCCTCCTTATTGGAGACGGGTTCCAGTGTAAGGCTGTTGCTATAATACATTACGGTCACAGGAGCTGTTCCCGGAGTATAGGTAACCGCATTTGTCCCGTCAGTCGCCCAAACAACCTTCCCGCCGTCTTGTGTCAGGATACCCTCGTTCACGCGCTTCTGGTTTTCATCTACCGGATAAATCACCGTAGCTGCTCCGCCAGGATATCCCTTTATGTATTCCCGACAGATCTCGGCAATTTTCTGATAATTAGCATATACACTGACCACACTTGATTTTGTGAAATCGGTGGGAATCGTGATCTTATATGCCGTCAGCGACAATGAGATTTCGTAACGTTTAGCGGCTCCTACCGCAAGAGTTGTTGCTGTATAACTTTTATAGTCGAATTCAAACGGATTATCGGTAGCCGAACGTTTAAATACAAACAATTTTTTATCCGCGGTTACGCCCACTGTCTGAGCCGGCACCAATGCGCGGAAAGTAAAACTCGTTTCATAATTGGCATCGGCAGGCTTTTCCAAGCGGTTCAATACGACTGTTCCTGTCGCATCGCCTGTTGCCGTCACTCCGTCCGTTCCGAGGTTAAGCGTAGCCTCCGTCTTTATCCCTTGCATCGTAATCGAAAATATATTATCGACATAGAACTTAGCTCCCGGATCGGTTATACTCACCTGTACCAACGTAAGTTTATGATTGAATGCAAGCTGCACGAGCTCATCTTTAGCGATCCCTGTTGACGGTGAGGCAGTCAACAGGTCGCTTATATTATAATTCGATTTCCCGTCAGTAGCGGTGCTTTGATCCGGTCTTACGTTAAAAATAATATTCCCCGGATCGGTTACATTTACATCGTATGGATAGTAGGCATAAAAGTCGAGCACATCCCCGTTGTTCGGATAAAAAAAGTTCGCTTCATTACCGGCGCTCCAATTTCCGTCGTTATAGGTCAACGGTAAATTATGAATATAATTACCGCTTGCCTGTAACGTCGCTGTTCCACTGCTCGAGCGCTGCACGGCAAAGATTCCGATCTTGTCTCCATTTTCGAACACACTCTTAAAGTCGGCGCCGGTAGCTACCTTCGTGTCGGGGGCAAAGCCGATTTTAAACCGGATATCGCCAATCTTCGAAACACTCGGTTCTTTAATCTCGTTCAACTGATTTTCGCAAGATGCAAAAACAATAGTAAAAAACAAAAAGCAGACAATAAGCGATAAAATACCGGCTATATTAACTCCTTTGTTCTCTTTCCGTTTGTTTATAATGATATTCATAATCCCTATTCTTCATTTTCAATTACTTCGCTGTCCCGCTACCTGTTACGTCGGTCCAATCGGAAATCGTAACCGTAAAGCCTGCGTCACTCAAAAGATCTACTATGATAGCGCTAAGCGTCATCGGTGTTTTTTTATCTGTATTAAAGTTTGCCAACGGAGCAGCCAAACTCTCTTCGATTACCTTATCGGCCGGAACACCGCCTTCGAATTTAAACTCTACGGTCAATTTCTGTGTGCTTCCGATAATCCCCAACAGCCGTGTAGTCGCTTTATAAGTACCATCGCCTTGCTTATCAAAAACAAGCGCCACTTTTTTAGCTTCGCCGGTCACTATTCCCCTGAGTATACTGAATGATCCGGCAACCCCTTCGAGGACAGCAGTGATGGAAGTGATTTTTCTTGCCGTATTCCCATTGAGGGATAGTACGATGTTCAGTTCCCGTACCTGCTGGCTCATTTGTGCAGTTATACTGTTGTCTTTATTCGGTTCGATCGTTACATCTTTTACAGAAGTGAAGAACAGTCCCGGTAATGTTTCGATAAAGTCCGTTTTACCGGCCACCGGAGTAACGGATGCCACCGTATCGTTATTCACCGTTATTTTGTCGGCATTATTATAGACAATCAGACGGTAAGAACCCGGAGCAACCGGATCGGGCAGTTCGTTGGTCTTACCGCTTTGGGTGGTACGATACTCTCCTATGCGTACCCTATAGCTGGCCGGAAGTTCTATGTCGGTAGTCAGGGTTACCGTTTCCCTGCCCGGATAGAGATCGACCAGAACGCAACCACTAAACAGCAAAGTGAAAAATGAAAAGCGAAAAATGAAAAACGGATCTACAGACCTCAAAAAATTTTTCATTTTCAATCGGCTATTTTTCGTCGTACTTATATTTGTTTTCATATCTGTTTACTTTCACTTTGTCACTCTTTATTCCCTCCCAGTTTCAAAACAAGGGATATCCCCACTTGGGTCGGACCCCATATCTTTTTCGTCAGGCCGGTCTGCTTTTTTATGTTCACCTCGTTGAAATAAGTGTATTCGTCGTACTTTGTCGTTGTATATCCCAATCCAAGACTAAAGTCCATATCAAACATCGGGCTCAGGTATAATCTGTAACCGCTTGTAACTCCTGCTCCTGAGAATGGTCCCTGGCGTCCGGTATCGCCGAATTTAAAGTTATATTGTCCGGTGTGGAATTCGCCTCCGATAAACCACCGTTTTTCCTGTCCCAAATACCAACGCACTTCGGGATTGATCGCCCAAAGGCGATAATGGCGCTCTTCACCCTGCCAGTTCCAGTGGTTCCAACCCATGTTAAGCAGGATACCTACGTTTCCCGAAGGTCTCCATTCTGCTCCCGCATTAGGGACACCTGTTAGCCAGTAAAGCAGATTGGTACGCAGTGTAAACACCCCGCCGGAAGATTTTTCGCTTCCGAAAAGATTTACCGGCTGGGGCCGGATAGGATTGACCACTTTGGGCTTCGATTGCACTTTTGGAGTTTGTACTGTTTGTTTTACTTCGGGTTTTATTTCCGGTTTTGTTTCGATCCCGGCAGTCGGCTTTTCTGCCAAAGGGTTCCGAATGGCTATGGCTATCACATCCTGCATACCCTCATATTCAACAGCCTGACTGGCTCCCAGAATATTCTTTGTTTTCAGTCTTTTCTCCGTGATCAGCTTTGTTTTCATCCGGCTACCGCGGAGAAGCGCCATATCCGAGTTTTTCTTTCTGTTTTTACCGAACGAAGCACAGTAGCTATTGACATAAACCATCATATTACCGTTTGCAATCTCGGTTTTATAACGATCCAGCCATGTGTACAACCGTTTCAATTCGGCTTTGTTGCTTTGATGTGACAGCAGGAACACCTCTTTTCGCGGCTGGAATTTAAATATAGCAACAGAATCAAAAGTTGCTGTTTGCACTATATTCGCTTGTCCGTATGACAAGAATGCAATAAACAACAACAGGATTGACATAAATATTTTCATACGCACGTTAAATTATGAATTATGAATCTTAAATATTCATACTTCTTCTTTTCGTTTTTTATTTATCATTTTCTTTTTTACAACCCTCAAATACACTTTCCAGTATTCATTCCAGGCTTAAATACACCATACCCCATATAGATATATCAATAATTCTATTGATTCTCCAAGCATTAACTATATACATGTCAGGCAAATATCATTCCACACATTGTTTATAATATTACCTCATACATGATAAATATCCTTACTATGCTTAGCGCCGCTAAAATTATAAAGATTTATTTACTTACTGCTACTTTCACAGAAGTTTTTTTTCTTAAACAATTGAAAAACATGATTTAATAAAAAAGTATGACATCGGACGAAGAATAGTAATAGTTTTTATATTACGCTCCACACCTGACCAGCCGGCATATCATATATCTATTAAATAAAACATGTAATATATTTATTGTCATATATTTATATTACATTTGCCCATTTAAAACACATTCCCAACAAATGCCCAATAGATCAATCTGATAAAATTTATATATATTTGGGTCAGGCTAAAACAGCATTATCTGATAAAAAATTATCTTTTATCAGATACGACATTAACAATCGTGATTGATAGAAATATAAAGTTGTGAATGCGTTCTAAAAACAGGTATCCGGAAAATAGGCGATGTCGAAATGTTTATATGTGAAATGTGTGATCTTCGTCACAATCCGGGCTAACGAAAATTATAAATAAGACAAATATGATTGTGAAAACTTTTATCCGTTTGCTTCTTCTTTGTACTCTTTCTTTATCGGCAGTGCAGGCTCAGATTACAAATGCCGGAGAATTGCCGCTTATTCCCTCTCCTGTAAAACTGGAGCTTAAAAGCGGGACATTCATTCTTGACAAAGAAACAAAACTGGTTGTTGCCGATCCTGCCCGGTGGGGTGATGTGATTGTTTATCTGCAATCATTAATCCGTGAGGTGACTGAAAAAAAGCCTCCGGTTTTAAAGAAAAGTACCGGGAATGTCATTGAGATCAAACATACAACGCAATTTCGGAATGCAGAAGCTTATTGCCTGGACATTACTCCCGGCAGAATCATAATATCGGCGGAAGAGGGACATGGGGTGTTCAATGCAATCCAGACATTAAGGCAGCTATTGCCGGTCAATGCCTCTTCAAAGACAACATTTCCCGCTTTAATCATAGAGGATTATCCTGCATTTTCGTGGAGAGGCATGCATCTGGATGTGTCGCGCCATTTTTTCTCGATGGATTATCTGAGAAAGCATATTGATCGGCTGGCCTTTTATAAATTCAATAAACTGCACCTGCATTTAACCGATGATCAGGGATGGAGGATCGAAATAAAAAAATATCCGAAACTGACGGAAGAGGGAGCATGGCGGACATTCAACCAACATGATTCCGTTTGTATGAAAAAAGCAAAAGAGAATCCGAATTTCGCCCTGGATCCCCGCTTTATCCGTCAGAAAAACGGGAAAACGATGTATGGAGGTTTCTACACACAGCAGGAGATCAAGGATCTTATACGATACGCCCAAGCCAGATGTATCGAAATCATCCCTGAAATAGACATGCCCGGTCACATGACGGCTGCAATCCACGCCTATCCGTTCCTGGTCGAAGGGAAAGCCGGTTGGGGAGAGGTCTTTTCGACTCCGGTTTGCCCCTGCAAGGAAGAGGTATATTCATTTATTCAAGACGTCCTGACAGAGGTCATCGATCTGTTCCCTTCCGGATATATTCATATCGGAGCCGACGAAGTGGATAAAAAAAGCTGGAATACGGAGCTTTGCAAAGAGTTTATGACAAAAAATAAAATTGAGAATGTGAACAAACTGCAAAGCTATTTTGTACATAGAGTTCAGGAGTATATCGAATCCAAAGGGAAGAAAATTATCGCATGGGATGAGATTCTGGAAGGAGGGACCAATCCCGGTGTGACGGTTATGTACTGGAGGGGATGGGTCAAAGATGCTCCCCGGAGAGCAATTGAAAACGGGAATAAGGTTATTATAGCACCAACCAATCCTCTCTATTTCGATTATGCAAACAACAATACGAGTATAGGCAGTGTTTATTTTATGGATGTGATACCGGCCGGCACCCCGCCCGAAAAAGCAAATCTGATCCAGGGAGCCCAGGCAAACCTGTGGGCAGAAAACATTCCGTCGGAACAGCAGGCCGATTTCCAAATGTATCCCCGGATGCTGGCATTGGCGGAACGGGTTTGGACGAATGATACCGGCCGGTTTGAATCTTTCTCAAAAAGGCTATTGGTTCATTATTCGAAATTGGACTATCTTGGCGTAAACTACCGCTTGCCTGATATTGAATGCTTTACCCAAGAGAATGTCTATGTCGATCGGACTGACTTTTTTACGAAGAGCCCGTTGCCCGGCATGATGATCCGTTATACATTGGACGGATCTATTCCCACTACCGGTTCGTCCGTGTTATTTGCTCCGGTGACTATCTCCGAGCCGGTTTTGTTAAAAATGGCATTGTTTACTGCTAACGGAGTCCGAGGGGAAATATACAACCTGAATTTCAGGCCTGTGGAATTTAAGAAAGCCGTTCATGCAGATCGTACAAATACAGGCCTGAACTGCGATTTCTATGACAAGAGCTTCAAAAGCACAAAGGTAATCCAGGGGACGCCGGATGTGACGTTTATTACATCGAATATCAGGTCTCCTAAGGAAACCAAGGCTTTCGGGTTGAAATTCAGCGGATATATCGACATACCTGAAACGGGGATTTATAGTTTTTTCTTCACCTGTGACGATGGAGGAGTGCTCTATATAGACGGGAAAGTGGTTGTGGACAACGACGGACAGCATTCGCCGGTTTTAAAAAGCGGACAAGCTGCTTTAGAGAAGGGGTTGCATCCGTTTCGGCTTGACTTCATAGAAGCAGGGGGAGGATTTACGTTGAAGCTTCAATACAGTTTTGACGGAAGTCCGGTAAGAGATGTTCCGGATGCCTGGTTTAAGCACGGACAAAATAATATCCATTAAATCGGAAGTGTAAATATCTTTTTGAATACCTATAGAAAAAAGCCTTAATGATTAAAAGATAATACTGTCGTTTATGGATTATACGGATTGCAGTGAAGATTTTTTAATCCGCGAAATTAATGCAGGAAATGAACATGTTTTTGAGTTTATATTTCATAAATATTTTCGTTCATTGTGTTATTTTTGTAATAAATTTGTAAAAGACAGCGAGGTCGCCCAAGATATTGTACAGGATATATTTATCCGATTCTGGGAAAAAAAGATCAAGTTTGATCATATCGGATCGTTGAGGTCTTTTCTATATAAAAGTGTCCAGAATAAGGCCTTAAATTACACAGCAGTAGAGAGTAACCGTTTTGCCATTTTGCAGCAGTTCCCCCAAGAACACACCGTCATACATGACTTTTTTTACAAAAAAATTGAGGCTGAAATGTTTGAAGAGATTTTTGCTGCAATTGAATCATTGCCGGAAGAGTCCCGCCGTATTTTCCAGATGAGCTATATAGAGCATATAAAGGTCAAGGAGATTGCAAAGCGGCTGAATATCGCGGAATCTACTGTAAAAACCCAACAGCAGAGAGCCAAGAAGTATTTAAAAAATTATCTGAGACACCTTTATCCGGTCGTTGCATTCTTTTTTTTCTAAAAAATCTTTAGTGGCTGTCATCCTTTTTAGCTTTTCACTGGTTCTATAGGAAAAAGTGTGAAATCCTCATAGATTAATGTTTTGCCGAAAGAAATATGAATATGGTCTAAAGATTTCATATAACCGCTAAAAACAAGTTGTATATAAATGAAAGAATCGAAGAATATAGAGAGGGAGATTGCTCGTCTGATTTTAGCCAATCAGCATAAGGATGCCACACCCGAACAGCGGGAGGCATTGAGAAAATGGATTGCTGAAAGCGATGAAAACAGGCATTTTTATGAACAACTGACAGACAAGTGCTATTCAGAACAGAGCTTTCAGGAGTTTATATCTTTCGATTCATCCGGGGCCTGGAAAAAAGTCCGGGAGAAATTAGCGAAAAAGCCGAAAACCATATATCGGAGATTATGGCCTTATGTGGCGGCAATAGTATTGATTTTTGGGGTGGCCGGAATATGGCGCTACTCTTATCATTTACCATCTCCTTCTGAAACACAGATAGGGCATGAAGAAATTTTATCTGGCAGTTCGAAGGCCTGTTTGATTATTCACGAAGGAAAATCGATAAATCTGGTAAAAGGGGAAAATGAGATGGTTGAAAATATAGAGGGTGAGCATTTTGTTAATGATGGAAATACGATAGATTACTCTTCATCTCCCGACCGGGCGGGGAAGGTACATACCCTTCAAGTGCCCCGTGGGGGAGAATATCAGTTGATTTTGTCCGATGGTACACGGGTTTGGCTGAATGCCGAATCGGAGATCTCTTATCCGACCCATTTTAATGGCGCGGAACGGAGGGTAGAATTAACGGGAGAGGCTTATTTCGAGGTTGCCAAAGACGCAAGCCGGCCATTTTATGTAAAGGCGGGAGGAATGGAGGTTAAAGTATTGGGTACCTTTTTTAATGTACACGCTTACCCGAATGAAATAGTCCGGACTACATTGATAGAAGGACAGGTAGAGGTTGGATATAACGGCGGCAGGCAGAAGATCAGACCGGGGGAGCAAGTTGCGATATCAGCGGGAAATTTATCGGTTAGCCAGGTGAATGTAAATAACTATATGGGATGGAGAGAGAGACGGATTATTTGTGTGGATAAGCTTTTGCCGGAAGTATTCCGTGATTTGGAGCGTTGGTATGATATAGAGGTATTAATTGCTGATGAGGAAGTTAGAAACATTTACCTGACGGCAAACCTGCCAAGATATGAAAATATGGATAAAATCATTGAGATTATAGAGTATGCAGCATGTGTGAAAATTGCAAGGAAAGGAAGATCACTGACGGTTACCAGTGAGAATTAAAAAACAGGAAAGTGGTGGCACACTTTCCTGTTATTAATAGATAAAACCCTTTTTGGCAAAAGGGCTGACTTAACCATTAATTCGTAACAAATCTATGAAAAAAAATCGAGAATCCGATGTCGGCGGGTGTGTGGCCGGCATTATCAGAAAAATGTTTTTAATGATGAGACTTACTTTTTTAGTGTGGATCCTGGCATTCTCTTCTGTTTATGGAACGGTTCGTTCGCAGGTACGAATAAGCCTATCTTTGAAAAACGCTACATTACAGCAAGTGTTTGAAGAGATTGCCAAAAATACCGGTTATAATTTTGTCTATAGTCGTAATATCATAGAGAAAGCCGGACGTGTGACATTAGATCTGAAGAATGAAGAGATAGAGAAAGTACTCACAGCCTGTCTTAAAGGCACAGGCCTTTGGTATAGGCTGGAAGACCAGTTGGTATTGATCTCTCCTAAATTCGAACAGCAGGGCGCGTCCCAGAAGCATGTGGAGATCCGTGGAGTGGTCTGTGATAAAGAGGGACGCGTATTGGTCGGGGCAACGATTTTGTTAAAAGGAACCACATTCGGTGTTTCCACAAATAAAGACGGAAAATTTATTCTTTCGCTGCCGGAGCGGGAAAATATGATATTGGTATTCTCGTTTGTAGGGATGAAGAGCCAGGAAGTTGCCTATACGGGACAAAGTGAGTTCAGCATCAGGATGGAAGAGGATAATAAGATTATCGATGAGATCGTCGTGACAGGCTATCAAAATATCCGGAAATCCGAAATGGTGGGTTCGACGAACACGATTAAACGAGAGGACCTTTTCTTTGACGGGACCAATAGCGTTGAACAGATGTTACAAGGAAAATTGCCGGGAACGTTAGTAATGAACGCAAACGGTTTAGTCGGCTCCCGCCAGAGAGTGCGCGTAAGGGGCACTTCCACTTTATTGAGCAATCCGGAACCGGTTTGGGTGGTAGATGGAATCATCCAGGATGATCCTCTTCCGTTCAAAGCACGAGAACTGGGCAGCATAGGGGATGATAATTTTGAAATGATTAAGAGTTTTGTGGGTAACGGGATTGGTTGGTTAAATCCGAATGATATTGAGGATATCACCGTCTTGAAGGATGCTTCCGCTACTGTTTTATATGGGGTAAAAGCAGCCAACGGGGTGATTGTTATCACTACCAAACGCGGCAAGACCGGCAGTATGGCGGTTAATTATTCCGGAGGAGTTGCCATCACGGAGAAATTGAATTACGGACGGATGAATCTGATGAATTCGAAAGAACGGATTGATGTTTCCCGTGAGATATATGAAAGAAGGTTGTTAGGGTTGGCCCCGACGGAAAGTATCGGCTACGAAAATGTATTGCAACGCTACCTGAACAAGCAAATCGGCTACGATGAATTTAATGCCGAAGTAAAGAAGCTGGAAACGGTAAATACCAACTGGATAGATATTCTTTACCGTGCGCCTTTAAGCCATAATCATAGTCTTAGCTTTTCCGGCGGTGGTGAAAAGATAACCTATTATGCCTCTGTACATTTTAATCAGAATTATGGAACAGCAAAAGGAAATAATAAGAAGCAGTACGGGGGATCCTTAAGTTTGGATGCGAAGATAAGCAGGAAGCTGCATGTCGGGATAAAATTGGATGGGGGGTTTTCATCCACTGATGGTTTCTTCAGTTCGATAGACCCTTATGCCTACGCATTAAAAACCAGCCGGGCTATTCCATGTTTTGACGAAAACGGGAAACGGACTTTTTATGGCTACAGGAAGAATCAATATGCTTATAAATATAATATTCTGAATGAATTAGATGAAACCGGAAATATCAATGATCAACATAGTACAAATGCCCAGCTTAAATTGGATTATACGATTATTCCGGGACTTCGTTTTGAAAGTAATGTCGGGATGAATATTACAAATACGGCAGGGAAATCATACGCTTCCGAATACTCCCACTATATTGCGGAGATAAGGGGGTACGAATTTGGAGAATATGGCGTAGGAACGGCGAAATATGCTGAGTCCCAATTGCCCCATGGCGGGGAGTTAAACAGTTCCGATATACAAAACAGGTCATTTACCTGGAGAAACAGTTTGGATTACAACCGGGTTTTCGGGAAACACCGCCTAAGTTTACTCCTCGGCCAAGAGTGTCGAAGCGTGGGTTATCAGGGAATGTCCTCGACCGATTACGGCTATTTCCCGGATAGAGGAAAGAACCTCACGCTACCTCCGGCAACAATTACAACGTACGGCACTGTAAGTCCGAATCCTCTCTATTCGCAAAGTAAAATAAAAACTAAAGTTACGGATCAAACGGCCAACTATCTTTCTTTATACGGAAGCGCCAGTTATTCGTTTGATGAACGGTATATCCTTACCGGAAGCTTACGGTCGGATGCATCGAATCGTTTCGGGCAAGACAAGAGGCATCGTTTTTTGCCTCTTTGGTCGGTTGGAGGACGCTGGAATGTGCATAATGAACCCTGGATGCAGCGCCAGTCCGTAATCAGCGAATTGGCTTTGAGGGCGAGTTACGGATGGCAAGGGAATGTAGTCGAAAATTTCGGTCCGGAACTTATTGCACAGATTCCTGATATTCCTATACATACCAATACAGCGGAATATATGTTGAAAATCAAATCGTTGGGATATGCCGATTTACGATGGGAGAAAACAAAAACCGTAAACTTAGGTGCGGATTTTGGATTGTTTAAAAATCGTATTACCGTGTCGTTGGAGTACTACCAAAAGAATACGGAAGATATGATTGTTTATAAAGAGGTGCCGGAAGAGTACGGTATTACATCGATGCCGGTGAATGGCGGTAATATGTTGAATCAGGGCATTGAGTTGGCGTTGAGCGGGACGATCATACGTTCGAAGGATTTTGTATGGAGTTTCTCGTTGAATTCCTCTAAAAACAGGAACAAAGTGGACAGCGACATTTCGAAGGATTGGGACTGGAGATCGGCCGTTAGCGGGGAGTTGAATAAGAGGGGATATCCGGTGTCTTCGTTCTGGGTATTTGAATTTAAGGGGTTGGATCCGAACGACGGTTCTCCTCTGTTTGAGTTCCCGACAAAGGAGGAAAATCCTGAGGCTCAATTTGATGCAACAGTATACATGAAACATGCCGGAAGGTTGGAGCCTGACTTCTCCGGAGGACTTTCTACTGTTTTCCGCTATAAATCCTTTATGTTGGCCGGTTCTTTTAATCTAGGATTAGGAGGGAAGAAGTTTTTATATGCGATGTTTCATTCTCCTTGGGAACTTCCGAGTGCGTACGACAACCTGCCGAAAGAGTTAGTCAATCGTTGGCGGAAGCCTGGAGATGAGAAAATTACGCGTATTCCGGCAATCCCATCAAGGTTGTACTCGTATGATTCCGGCGATGATAAAGCGAAGAGGATTAAACTACCGCTTCCGGGGTATCAGCAGGACGAATACGTATATGAGTTGTACAACTATTCGGACGAGCGAGTTACAAACGCCAGTTTTTTCAGGTGTAACAACTTGTCGCTGAGCTACCAGTTTACAGGGGACCTATTGAAGTCCCTCTGTTTGCAGAATTTATCGTTATCTCTTGCTGTAGGCAATCCTTTTATCATTGTGAGCAAGGATTATAAAGGAGTGGATCCTGAAGTGGCTACCGGAAATCAGCCGATCCCGCGGACCTGGTCCATAGGACTGAATATAAGCTTTTAAAGATGGTAGCAAACAATAAATAGGAATGATTTTGACAATAAAATAATGCAGATTATGGCATGTTCACAAGAAAAAAGTTTATAGCGAGTGGCGCTACTTCACCATGGACATACCATAATGATCTTAACCATAAAATTATAAACGCATGAAATATATTGTATATAAATATGCTGTCGCTTTTTTTCTGATCGCTTGCTTATGCGGATGCAACGATTTTTTAGAAGAGTCCAGCCAGGATGAGGTGAGGCCAGGTACGCTTGCCGACCTACAAGAGCTGATGATGGGAGAAGTTTATCCCATAGGCCAGTCTTTTCTCTTTTATATGGATTTGATGACGGATGATGTGAACAGTACGTTCAATAGTGACGATCCGAATGCATTAGAGATATATAAGTGGCTTGAAGGACCTTATACATGGAGTAAAGAGATGTATGAAAAAATGGAGCAGGCGGGGGTGTCGACCGCCGATATTGACACCTATGGGCATTTCTACCGGTGTATAAAGGGGTGTAATATCGTATTGGAAATGGTTGACAAGGTAAAAGGCGAACCCGAGGAAAAAGCGAATTTGCGCGGTCAGGCTTTAGCTATGCGTGCCTGGTACTATTTTATGTTGGTAAATTGCTATGCTAAGCCTTTCAATGCCACGGGAGTGAATATAGAAACCGAACCGGGCGTTGTATTGCTTCTTTCTTCTGTCGTGAAGGATGAGTATCCGGCGAGGGCCTCCATGGCAAAAGTATATAAACAGGTGGAGAGTGATCTGTTGGGGGCTTTACCATTAATTGCGCAATATGGACAGAAGAATAGTAAGTTTAGGGTAACAGAGCCTTTTATTTATGGATTGTTGTCGCGAATGTACCTTTATGTGGAGAATTGGGGAGAGGCGGAAAAATATGCCACATCGGCTCTTCAGCTGAATTCGCGGTTATTAAATCTTGGCGGTATGGATTATCCGGGCGATTATGACAATTTTCCGGCAAAGAATGTATATAGCTTGAATAGCGAGGAAGCAATCTGGTTAGGATATGCCACGGGGAATGAGTATGATTATTATGTCCGATCCCTGTTCCCCTTGCCGTTCAGTGTATCCGACGATTTGAAGCGGTTGTACGAATATGATGCTTATAGTTGGGATAACCGGATGGATTTACGTTATCGCAATTTTTACAAATGGGATTGTGATTGGGTTAATAATTGGGAATATGAGATTGCTATCGGTTTAAAAAATAGCACTATGAATGTAAGCGGAGCAGTGAAGGGAATGCGAGTGGCAGAGATATACCTGAACCGGGCGGAGAGTTATATACAACAGTTCTTGAAAAACGGGAACCAGACATTACGCACAAAAGCCTTGGCTGATCTGAATTTCCTGCGCAGGCATCGTTATGATACACGGAGTGTGGCTTATGTACCGGTAGATATTACCAATGGCGATGAATTGCTCCAGTTTTGCAGGGACGAACGGAGACGGGAACTGAGTTTTGAAGACCACCGTTGGTTTGATCTCCGTCGCTACGGAATGCCCGAAATAAAGCATCTGTTTCAGATGCAGGCGGGACAGGTGCCGAAAGAATATACATTGCGTAAAGGGGATCTGCGTTATACTTTCCCGATACCTCAGTCCGCTTTAAAAAAGAATCCGAATCTGGATCAAAACCTGTAAAGGTTTTGAGTTGTAACGGGAAATAGGTTGAGCACAAAAAGTTAAGGATTTTTGTCTCATATCCTTTAAACGGTCAAACTTTAAAAGAATAATTATGAAACCCTCATGAACGAACGTCGTCAAAAGGCATGAATATAACTTGAGGGCTCCTATGACCTTAAAAATAAAATGATATACGTATGAAAATAATAAAAATAATATTGGTACTGGCATTACTCCAATGGTGTACGGTAAGTTGCTATAAGGAAGATGTATTGACTCCTACGGAAGAGACTGAGAATGTATATAATAAGCATACACTGCCCCAGGGAAATCATGATTATGATACCGAGATTGTGGCACTTTTTCAAAAATATAATACGTTGTTTTTGTATAAGTATGTTCCGCACGATCTTTACTACAATAAATCGGAGTGGTTAGGCGGAATATATGATTCTAAATGCGATTCGATTATACGTACCGGATTGTTTGATGTCCCTGCAGATGAAAGCTATGTCGGGGATCTGTTGGTTTTGTTAAAAGACATCTGGTTGAGATATTATCCGGACAGTTTTCTTAAAAATAATTTACCCGGTAGAGTTTTCATGTTGGACAGTCTCTTTTGGATTCCCGCTTATTGCAAAGGGCTTAAGGGACATCCGCAGGACTATTTATGGAACAATCATCTTGCTTATGCCGGAGGCGATTATATTGCGGTCACCTGGGGTGGTGAGCGTATTGAACATATCACACCGGATGAATGGTACAAACTGAAAAGTGCGATAAATAGCGTTTTTTTAGCAAAGAGCGCATCAATGGGAGGTAATAAGCCGACCGATGCTTTTTTGGCTGTCTCGGATTATAGCGTTTCCGTTCCATGGTGGGAAGATGGGTATAAATACGGTTTTATAAAACCGACCAGCGACAAGCAGGAGGATTGGAATACATTTATAGAGGCGATCGTTTCTAACACGTATGATATATTAACCTCTTCCGGCGAAAACGGTTTTTTACATCCGGACAAGGATATAAACGGTTTGATAAGACAAAAATACGACATTATAATAGAGTATTTTTTAGCTGTGCATGAAGTGGACCTTCAAGCTATCGGAAACGCTGTATATAATTAACAATGAATAATTAATAATTGGGTGGGGCGGGGATTTGCAAACAGATCTCCCTGCTTTATCTGATAATTGGAATTTTACATGGAAGAATCGATTGTGAAAGTTGAGCATTTATCCCATCGCTATAATGTTCAATGGGCTATACGGGATATCAATTTTGAGATTACAAAGAACGGCATTTATGGTTTGCTGGGATCAAACGGAGCAGGGAAGTCCACCACTATGAATATTATATGCGGCGTACTAAAACAGACGGAAGGGAATGTGTATATCCGGGGTATTGATATGAGGGAACATCCTGTGGAAGCAAAACGGCATATTGGCTTTCTGCCGCAAAAACCGCCCTTACGTACAGATCTAACCGTAGAGGAATATTTGAGTTATTGTGCGGAGTTAAGGGATATCCCTTCCCGGGAGATACCGAAAGCGGTTGCCGAAGTGATGGAACGTTGTGCGATCGCTCATTTTAAAAAGCGGTTGATTCGTAATCTGTCCGGCGGATATCAACAACGGTTGGGGATAGCACAAGCGATTATCCACAAGCCCGATTTTGTGGTCATGGATGAGCCTACCAACGGGTTGGACCCGAACCAAATTATAGAAATCCGCCATCTGATCAAAGAGATAGCCGAAGAACGGACAGTGATACTATCTACCCATATTTTGTCGGAAGTACAGGCTACATGCGATTATATCCGGATGATAGAACAGGGGAGCTTGGTATTTTCAGGTACAGTAGAAGAATTTGATAACTATATCGTACCGAACACGTTGATTGTGTCGATTGCGTCGGCACCTTCCGTTGAGGAGTTGCGCGCCGTTCCGGGAGTGATAAAAGTGGATGAGTTGGGAGGTTCGAAGTTCCGCTTGCAATTCACGGATGTTCGCGAGGTGACAAAAAAAATTATAGAAACAAGTACGGCTAAAGGATGGGAACTAATGGAAATCTATATGGAAAAGAGCTCCGCTGATGCTGTTTTTGCAAAGCTCTCAAAAAAGGAACTGGAGGGCAAGTAGCAAGGGAACTTTTGAATTGAGAACGGCTTAAGTGTCGTTTGTGAATAAAAAATAAAGTGAGAATATGAGTGATAAAAGTATAAGCAGTAAAAATAGCAGGAATTCTTGTGCCTTGCCGCCTGCTGCCTGCCGCCGTTTAATTGAAAATTGATTATGAAAAAGATATTTAAAATAGCAAGAACAGAATTAAGAACATTGTTTTACTCTCCTGTTGCCTGGTTGATCCTGATTATCTTTACCTTTCAGGTAAGTATGTCGTTTGTTGCTTTGATGGAAGGTTGGATAAGGTATCTTGCCCAGGGATACGAGGCTTCAGGGGTCTCCTTAGCCCTCTTTGTCAGTGACCGGGGGGGACTGTTTTCAAGTGTCCAGCAGTATCTTTATCTCTATATTCCATTGTTGACAATGGGTTTGATGAGTACGGAACTGAACAGTGGTTCCATAAAATTGTTGTATTCCTCTCCGGTGACCAATACACAGATCATTTTGGGTAAGTTTCTATCAATGGTGATCTATGGTTTGATCTTGATTGTGATCCTGATGGTGTATGTCGCATACGGATATTTCTCCATCGAGAATTTTGAAATACGGGGCGCTTTGTCGGGGATACTAGGACTCTATCTGTTGATATGCGCTTATGCAGCTATAGGGTTGTTTATGTCCAGTCTGACCTCTTACCAGGTGGTGGCGGCGATGGGAACATTGGCAATGCTGGCTGTGCTGAATTATGTCGGTGGTATGTGGCAGGACATTGCTTTTGTGCGCGATATCACCTACTGGCTGTCTATTTCGGGGCGTGCGGGTTGGTTCATTAATGGTTTGATTTGTAGCGAGGATGTGCTATACTTTATTATTGTAGTGGCGTTATTCCTGACGTTAGCCATCGTTCGCCTGCAGGCAAACCGTCAGAAAAGCCGCTGGACGGTGTCGTGGAGTAAATACTTGGTCGTTTTTTGTGTGGCGATGCTGTTGGGTTATATCAGCTCCCGGCCGGCATTAATGACCTATTATGATGCCACAACGACGAAAGTAAACACATTGACTGCCAGCAGCCAGGATGTGATCAAACGACTCAAGGGAGGCGTTACTATAACCAGTTACAGTAACGCCCTTGACGATTCGCATTTATGGATTTCGGTTCCGCGGACGGTAAAATATGATATGGATCGCTTCAGGCAATATATACGGTTTAAACCGGAAATTAAAATGAAGTATGTCTATTATTATGATACGATCCATAATCCGAGTTTGGTTAGCCGCTATCCCGATATGACCGATAAGGAGCGCATGGAGAAGATTGCGGATATTTACGACCTGAAGCCAAAATTATTCCTGTCGCCGGAAAAAATACGGCAACGGATAGATCTGACCCGGGAAGGAAACAGGTATGTCCGTTTATTGGAACGGGAGAGCGGAGAGAAAACATTTCTGCGTGTGTTTGACGATGTGACGGTTTTGCCGGGCGAAACGGAGATTACGGCCGCTTTTAAACGCCTTGTAATGAAATTGCCTAAAGTCGGTTTTCTCAAAGGGCATGGAGAACGGGGAATCCGGAGAGAAGGCGACAGGGATTACAGTCAATTCGCACAGGAAAAACCGTTCCGTTATGCATTGATTAACCAGGGATTTGATATTGACGAGGTAACTTTAGAGCATGGCATTCCGGAAGATATCACCATATTGATTGTTGCCGATATGCGGGAAGGATTAACTCCGGCAGAGAAGGCCAACCTTGACGATTATATCGCCAGGGGAGGAAATTTGTTGATAGCAGGCGAACCTAACCGGCAGACTTATATGAATCCTGTCATCGAATCTTTTGGTGTGCGATTTGTACCGGGAGTTATAGTCTCTCCTAACGAGAATTATTTGGCAAATTTCACCATTTCCACGCCGACTAAAAAGTCGGAAGATCTTATGTATGCTTTCGGGAGTATGTTAAGATATAAGCAAGTCGTATCTATGCCCAGCGCTGTGGGCATAGAACATTTTGCTGATCATGGATTTGAAACGACTCCGATTTTGGTTTCCGATTCGATCACCTGGAACGAATTGGAAACGACCAATTTTATCGATGATACGGTGAAACTGAATTCGGAAATAGGAGAGGTACAGAAGTCCCATATAACGGGATTAGCTTTGACCCGGAAAGTCGGAGAAAAGGAACAACGGATTGTAGTTCTCGGAGATGCCGATTGCATCAGCAATGGAGAGATCGGCGCAAGCCATAAAAATGTGAGTTCCTCAAACTATACGGTTATTATGGGCACTTTCTTCTGGATGTCGAATAACGAGGTGCCTATAGATGTCCGTAGGCCTCCATTGGTGGATAATACGATCTATGTCGGCAAAGAGGGGATGGAGATTACAAAGATTATAATAATGTGGATATTCCCCGGATTACTGCTTATGTGTTCTATCCTGCTTTGGGTTCGCAGGAGAGGCAGGTAGTACGCGGATCGGGAATAAAGTATTAGGGCTATTATTCAGTAAATCCATATAAAACTGTCAAAAATTACTTTTCTATTGACAGTTTTATATGGATTTACTGAATAGCCTTTTTTAATATGAATTCTCGTAATTTTAAGATATCAATCTTGAAATTACCCTCTGAACATTGTACCAATGGAATAAATGTTCTGCTTTTACAATTGGTTCTTCATAATACATTTTCTAAAGTTATTTTATCTTCCCCTCCTCCTGATCCAGATAAAAATAGTAAAGAAGATCAGGATAGCCGGAACGACGCCAATCAGGATTACTTTCCATACTTGCATAGAGTTGCCGGTCAGGTATATTTTCCTATCCGGAGTCGGCGGCCGGGTCACATTGATTGGCACCTCCTCGTCTGACATCCAGTAGAACGCCCCGTTGATCAGCGAATAGTTGGAAGCCATGATATTCTTCCTGCTGATACTGATCTCCCCGTTGCTGATACAATCGGCATCCCCGAGGATAAAAATCTTCTGCTCCTTCTCACCCACTTTCCGAGAAAGGGCTAATGCTGTTGTGTATGAACGTTCTACTTCGCCTGCTGCCGGATTAAACCGCACCGTATCATCGATAAAATCGGTGGTCTCCACTTCATTCCAGCTACCGGCCGTATCACTGACAAAGAGAGGTGTCACGGTAAAACCTCTATCCGTCGTATAAGTCAATCCGGAGACGCCCGGCATGGTTGCCACATACTTTCGTCTGACCATTATATTAAAGATATAGGAGAACTCTCCAGCCTCCCTGGTCGGGGTAGAAATGATAAAGTCCGGCTGATAATTTACGCTTTTCTTCACCAGGGAACCTGGCATAAACTGCACGCCGAATTGTTCGACTAACATGTTCATTACTTCCTGTCTTCGCGGTTCGCCTGCAATCAGCAGATTACCTCCCTGTGCGATATACCGGTTCAGCTTCTCCGCCTCTTCCGGAGTTAACGGATTCCGCATATCGGCAATCACTATGATTTTGATATCCTCCGGGATCTCTTTGTCCAATGTCACCGCCCGGAAGTCGAAGCCGTTATTAATCAATGAATAGCGGAACGGCTTATCCTGAGCGAAACGTCCGTAATCGCGATCTCCTTCCCGGACACAATCCCTTTCTCCGTGACCGGTCAGAAAAGCGACCTGGGGTAATGTCATCACCAACCGTTTGAACGCTGCCGA
>JAVBLD010000041.1:0-27371 GCA_031553705.1 Marinifilaceae bacterium
TTATGAAAGAGTCGATAGTAAAAGTAGAGAATTTATCCCATCGCTATAGTGTTCAATGGGCAGTAAGGGATATAAACTTTGAGATTCCAACCCATGGCATTTATGGTCTGTTGGGTTCCAACGGGGCAGGAAAATCCACTATTATGAACATTATATGCGGGGTGATAAAGCAAACAGCGGGAAATGTATTTATCAAAGGTATCGACATGCGCCAGCACCCCGTAGAGGCGAAACGGCATATCGGTTTCCTGCCGCAACGGCCTCCGTTGCATATGGACCTGACGGTAGAAGAGTATCTGGTGCATTGCGCCAATGTACGGCTGATGCCGCCGAAAGAAATTCCTGCGGCCGTGGAAACGGCAATAACAAGGTGCGGAATCTCCCATTTCAGCAAACGATTGGTACGTAACCTTTCAGGAGGCTACCAGCAACGGCTAGGGATCGCACAGGCCATCATCCATAACCCCGAATTTGTGGTATTGGACGAACCTACAAACGGCCTTGACCCCAACCATATCATTGAAATCCGGAATCTGATCAAAGAGATAGCCGAAGAGCGGACAGTGATACTATCCACCCACATTTTGTCGGAAGTACAGGCAACCTGCGACTATATCCGGATGGTCGAAGAAGGCCAACTGGTGTTTGCCGGTACGGTTGACGAATTCGATAATTATATCATGCCCAGTTCGCTTTTGCTATCGATGATGGCGCCCCCGGCAATAGCGGAGTTACTAAGCATGCCTGGTATTGTAAAAATAGACGAGTTGGGTGGTCCGAGATACCGGATTCACTTCTCCGATACCCAGGACTTATCGGAACATATCATCGAAACAAGCGTCGCCCGGGGATGGCGTTTAACCGACATCACCCTGGAAAAGAGTTCGCTTGATTCGATCTTTGCCGAACTGTCAAACAAAAAGGGGCAGGTGGCAAAATAATTTTGAATAAAAAACAGAGTGATAACATAAATGGCAAAAGTACAGGCGGCAAAAACAGCAGGACACCCTGCCCCTTGCCCCCTGCCCCCTGCCACCAATTAACTTTCAATTAATTATGCGAGCAATATATAAAATAGCACGAACGGAGTTGCAAACCCTGTTCTACTCCCCGATAGCCTGGCTGATTCTGATCATATTTGTATTTCAGGCCAATATGACCTTTTCAAACATATACGAAAACTGGGTCAGGTATCAGGATATGGGAACAACCCTCTCCAACCTGACACTAAGGACTTTTGGCGGAATGTGGGGCACCTTTACCAATATACAAAGCTACCTCTACCTGTATATTCCTCTGTTAACGATGGGTCTGGTCAGCCGGGAATATAGCAGCGGCTCGATCAAGCTGCTCTACTCTTCCCCGCTGACCAACACACAAATCATCCTGGGCAAATACCTTTCGATGATGATCTACGCAGGGGTTATGATCGCGGGATTGGCCATTTCCGGCTTGTTTACCATTGCTACATTGGAGAAAGTCGATATACCGGTGATCCTGTCCGGCTTATTGGGATTGTACCTGCTGATCTGTACCTACGCAGCGATCGGACTGTTTATGTCCAGCCTTACCTCTTACCAGGTGGTGGCGGCAATGGGAACATTCGCCGTGTTATTTGCATTGGGATTCGTCGGAAGGATGTGGCAGGATATTGAGTTTGTACGCGACATCACCTATTGGCTGTCGATCAGCGGAAGAGCGTCTGAATTTATCAACGGATTGATATGCAGCGAGGACCTGCTCTATTTTGTGATAGTGACTGCACTTTTTATACTCCTGAGTATCATCAGCCTGCAAGCCAAACGGCAGAAACTTCGGTTTTCAATAGTCGGAAGCAAGTATTTAATTGTTATCGCAGGAACCGTCTTATTCGGATATCTCTCGTCCCGTCCGACGTTGATGACTTTTTATGACTCAACCCGCACTAAAGCCAATACCCTGACCCCGAACAGCCAGAATATCGTAGCACAGATGGATGGAAGATTAACCATTACGACATTCGTAAACATCTTGGATCGCTACTACTATTCCGGGCTGCCCCGAAGCGTGAATGACGATCTGCAACGTTTCAGGCAATACTGGCGTTTTAAGCCTGAAATCAAATTTAAGTATGTCTATTACTATGATAAAGCGGACAACCCGGATCTGGACCGCAACTACCCGAACCTCTCCGACCGGGAACGAATGATCAAAATGACCCAAAGCTGGCGTTTGGACTCAAATATGTTCAAAACGCCGGAAGAGATGAAGAAGATCATCGATCTTGCCCCGGAAGGGAACCGCTTTGTCCGGTTACTGCAACGGGATAATGGCCAGAAGACATTCTTGCGGGTTTACGATGATCCTTATGTCCATCCATTCGAATCGGAAATATCGGCCGCGTTCAAACGGTTAGTGATGACATTACCCCAGGTCGCTTTTCTGAGCGGTCACGGAGAGAGGGATTGTGTCCGGGAAGGAGATCGCGATTACGGCCGTTTTGCTCAGGATAAGCCGTTCCGCCATTCATTGATCAATAACGGCTTCGACTTCCGGGCGGTGACATTGGACACAGAGATCCCGGAAGACATTAAAATCCTGGTAATTGCCGATATGCGGAAACCGCTGACACTGGAGGAGACAGAGCGATTGGACCGGTATATCGCACGGGGCGGCAATCTGTTGCTTGCGGGTGAACCACGCCGGCGAGAGTCGATGAATCCGATAGTGGAGCAATTCGGCGTACAGATTATGCCCGGCTCCCTGGTAAAAAGGAGTGAAAACTACCAGCCGGACTTTATCATTGCCACTCCGACCAAAGAGTCCGGGGAATTCTCCTATATTTTTGACATGATGATCAGACGGGAATACGTTGTTACCATGCCAAGCGTATCGGGATTGACTTATACTACGGATAGGGGTTTTACCGTTACGCCTCTCTTTGTAAGCGATACGATCGGCAGTTGGAACGAGGTGGAGACCACCGATTTTATCGATGATACGGTGCGGTTTAATCCGGCAGCCGGCGAAGCGGAACGTTCATACACAACAGCATTAGCCCTTTCACGGAAAGTGGGCGAGAAGGAGCAGAAGATTTTTATCCTCGGGGATGCCGATTGCATCAGCAACGGGGAGATCAGTATCAGCCGGAAGAACATCAGGGCTTCCAACTATTCGCTGATCAACGGGGCTTTCTACTGGATGTCCGACGAAGAGGTGCCAATCAATGTGACACGGCCGCCGACACCGGATAGGAAAATCTACCTGACCGGCACCGGTATGAGGGTATGGAAAGTCGTACTGATGGGGGGTGTGCCGGCGATTCTGATCTTCTTTACCATTTTTATCTGGATTAGGAGGAGAGGAAGGTAAACAAAGAGAGGGCAGGGAATATGGGGGGCAAGGGGCAGGACATAAATAATTTTGAGTTTTGAGTTTTAAATTAATCCAAAGTCTTATACCCTATTCCTTGCCCCTTGCCCCATAATTTAGTTTTATGTAAAGTCGCAATGTAAAGCAAATCTGCAATATATAGATATGCAGCTTGTTGTGTGCAAGACTTTACATATCATCCGACTCTGCATAAAAAGAGAAAGAATCGAGTAGGAGGAAAACGAAGTAGTTTTCTTCCTGCTTTTGTTTTCCGATCTCTCACACCACCACGCATGGCGTTCGGCACAGGGCGGTTCTTCATCTACGATACAATTTATTGTAATAGTCCATCAAAGTGGGGTATCCTGCCAATCGGACGGGCTTTTCCTATATAATGGAAAGTAAAATGAAAACATGATTTCGTTCAATATATAATATTTTGTATGTTTGTAGGTAGAAATTAATAGCATGATTCTCTATGAAATCTGTTCCTGGATACAATAATGATAAACAGTCTTTTTTTAAAGATTTAAAGCGGGGATATGAGCCGGCGTTTGATTATCTTTTCTCTTCTCGTTATGAGGAGTTGTGTCGATTTGCTGCCGCTTACGTTGGCTCTTTCAGCATTGCGGAGGATATCGTACAGGACTTTTTCATGCAGATATGGGAGTCGGGGTTGCACGTAAACCGGAATTTATCGCTGGATAGCTATCTTTATGTTTCTGTGCGGAATGGCTGTGTCAGCTATTTACGTCGGAATAAAAATCATACGAATCTCAATATGGCGGTTGATCGGATGGCCGAAAATACAAAAGATCCGGAAGAGTGGAAGTTTGTATGGGGTGTTGTGGAATCTTTGCCGTTACAATGTAAAACCATACTTAAGCTGGTAGTGCTGGAAGAGATGAAATATGCCGAAGTAGCAGAGAAAATGGGAATATCAATCAATACTATTAAAACCCAGATGAAAATCGCCTACCGTACCCTGCGTGAAAAATTTTCACCGGAGCAATTGTTTTTGTTTTATATCCGCTTTTTGAGCCAGCAAATGGAGACGCTCCATTAAAAAATATGGCACTGTTCTCTTATATTAGAATTGTTTTTTGTATATACCAGGTAATGATGCCCGAAAGGACTGAATTTACATGACTGTTAATACGCAAATAAGGAAAAATGATTGTCATAACGTGGTCGACGCAAACCGGTCACTCTCCTATATATTTCCATTTTACGGCATCGGCCATGATCAATTGATGAACAGTATAATATACCGGTCCCACAGAAGGGAGGGAATAAGTCATTGTGATATTATCATCGCCGGTATCACTCAGGTTTACTTTTGCTTCTCCCTCCGGTAAACGGTATTCACCGAGAAATTTCCATCCGGCTTTTTCTCCGTTCTCCAAGGGTATGGTTACCGGTATCGATTCATTCCCAAAATATATGGTATAGTTTAGCCGGGCGCCCGGAGGGTCCGGGATAGTACCGCCGTACCATCTTCCGTCCATATAATCGTTGGGGAAATTGGCCCATACCTTATATATCCCCGGTTTGGAGATGGTGGTTGTCCACTCTGCGGCATGCTCACCCTTTCCGGCCAATTTACAGTAATAGGTCTTTACCGGATGTCCGAAAGCTTCGGTAGAGTAAATTTTTAACCACTGATTAGCCCCGAGTTTTTGATGGATGTTTTTCTCTCCGAGCCGTTTGGGAAACCATTTACGCTTTTTGCTGTTGTCGATCAGCCGGAAACCGGGATCGTCGTTATCGATGACGATTTCGTCTTTACGGGTAAATACAGCCGTATCGGCGGGATATATTCCGGGCTGTAGGGGAGAGTCGGTTATTCCGGGTTTATCGATGGCGAATGCAAGATATCCCGGATGATTTCCGGAAATATGTGTGCTCACTTTCAATCTAGTGGTCCGTTTTTCATAGGAGGCCACAATCCGCCGGCACTCTCCCTTTTTAATGATATAACTTTGTGTGGCATCGTATTTTTCCCATTGCATTACAAGTGTTGTAATGATACCGTCGACATCTCCCTGATTCCAGACATAGAACGAGAGGATATACTCCTTTTCCTCTTCTCCGGCCACTTCATTAAACTCCACTCCGTCGACCCGGAAAACCGGTACTCCTTTCTTGTGGTAAAACCTGTTTAATAACTGAGGCAAGGAGTCGTTATTAAAGGCGGCGGCAAAAGCGGTGTTGAATTCCCGGAAATCGGCTTCCCGGAATAAGATACCGGAATAAAAATCCTGAATAAACCCTGCTAATTTTTCCCAGGAATGATCGATTGTCAGGTATGCCCTTAATTCCGCAGCTTTAGGATAATAAAAACCGGTCCGGTTCGGCAGATTTGTCATCTTTACCAATTGACCAAAAGAGTAATCGGTGAAAAAATCTATATTATTTTTTTTAAAGAATGAGTTTCCGGTGGGATAGGGAGGTCTCGTCATATTCATTAATATCATATTTATCCCTGGAAACGAATCGGAGGATATAAAACCGGTATAATCCCGATATAACGGCGTAACAGGATGTTCACCATCATAATCAGGAAAAAAGGAAACGATATTTTTAGATTTTTCAATATCCTCGTATGTATATCGACGATAACGTACTGTGGCCGACTTTTCAGGGAAAAACAGTAATTCAGGTTGTGTATGATCATCGTATCCAAGGAAACTCCGCATATAAGATTTGAAAGAAGCAGGAGTTTCTGCGATAATAACCCTGTTGAAAGGATATTTTCTCCTATAATGATATTCGTTCATATCAAGTCTTTTCTTAGCCCGCCTGTAAATTTCGGCCTGTAGTGAGTCTTTTCCCCATCCTGAAAAATAGGTATTTCCCTTGTATGAATACCACTCAATCTCGATGGAATCGACTGTCAGCGTATATTTTTCGTAATTGCCGATAAGCAGGCTGATGCCTGTCAGGTCGTGTTTATGCGTAAATACCGTTCTGTCTTTATCTATGGTACGGACGCCCTGTGAAATGATTTGTTTGCCTGCCTGCACCGGAACGGACAGGTGGAACCGTGTGAAGTTTCTGTCGTATGAAATACCGGAGAGAGGGTCTGCTGTCAGTGTCGTAACCGGGTACCATAGCGCTTCCGGGTGAAGCAAAACGACCGGGGATGTCAGAAAAGCATGTCGTTTTCCGAACCGGAATGCCCGATCAATCAGTCCGATACGCGGATAACGCGGATTATTATAGGTTTCGTCCGGAATATCCAGATAGCAGATTCTTTCGTCGATGTTGCCCCGGTACGCCATTTCCAGGTTTGTCTCTTCCCCCGGTCCCAGAGGCAGTTGCACGACAATCACCTGGTTGTCTCTCCGGAAAGGAACGGGTTGTCCTTCCCGGCGTAAACTGTCTATGGTAAGCCCCGGATTCAGATACATCACCATATCGGCCATCGCGGCCGTCCCGGGATTGCGGAGCGTCATCCTGCTGGTTGCGGAAAAAGTATCTCCCAAGGGAGTCCATTCGATATCATGTGTAACAGTACGGGGCTTTATCCATCGCAGGTTCTCTGCATAGCTTTTCCGGTACTCTTCTCTGATATGCCAGTCCCGAAAGGCGATGTAAGTATATCCGCTTCCCGATATGATTGCCAGTAACATTATGATGCTTGCCCAGGTTGTTGCTTGCTTTCTTTCCCTGCAGAACGAGAGGCGGCGATAAAGACGCAGGGAGATAAGAATCAGTCCGCTTCCCGCACAGAGAAATGCGAATCGCTGCAACAGGTAGGGAGTCGGAGCGGGATGTCCGGCTGCATCGGAAAAGAGGCAGGTGATATCTCTTCCCCAAGGGTCGAATAAGCCGTTGCTGAAATCTCCGGTAACATAGAAAAGGGTAAAGATGCTCAGCAAGGAGAGTGTCGTTGCAAATATTCTCTCTTTGACAAGCCCAATCCATAGTGTTGTGATTCCGATTGTCACTAGGATAGAGGGAAGGATAAGGGTAACGAAGTAGAAGAGATACATTCCCGGCCGGAACGCAGAGGCGCTCAGGAAGATATGAATAAACAGGGCTATGCCGATAGAGATGAGTTGGATCGAGACAAGTTCTCCGAGGATTGCGGATACCCTTCCAAGAAAGAGGGTGGCGTTTGCAATAGGATGTGTCTCCAGGGCATCTTTTGTTTCGGTGCTTTTTCCAGGCAATAGCAATTCGAGGGTAACAAAGAGCGCCGGCAGGCAAAGGGCCAGATTCATCAGCGCCGCATTGTAAAAAGGGATGGAGGCGGAAAGGGCAATGGCATTCCAATATTCGCCGTCCAGTGTACTCTGGTCCTTAAATTGAAGAAAAGCTACTCCGAGGATCGACACTGCGGCTAAAAACCGGAACAGCCAACTTCGCCGGATTATCCGGCTCTCATAACGGAAAATAATATAAAAGAGTGAACGTTGCATGATTTTATCCGGTGTGGTGTTTATTCAGATTACAGACTAGCTACATGACGGCTAATCGGTAAATGCTGCGGTGAATATTGCTTCTTCATTTTTAGAGAGATTTGGGAATTCAATAAATGGAGGTGTTATGTTTACCCCGGTCATAGGTTCACATATAACCGTATAATCTTCTCCTGCGGTTAATCCATCAAAGCTATATCCACTGTATCCTGTAACAAATTGATCTTTAAATATCAATGCCGTATCTGATATTACTGATCCTTCGTATAATGTTACCGTAACACCCATTAAGTAACTATGGTTAAGGTTTACAGCAACCATAATACTGTGGGTATTTATTCTTGGTGCCGGGGCGGAAGCGTTTAGCCCCATAAGCAGCATAAACAACAATGTTATGGTAGGTATTTTTCTTAACATGGCAGTACATTTTAAGAATAATTGTAAATATCAAGGATAACACAATATTTCATTGTGTCGGGGGAGGTTTTTGTTGCTGAAAATTGTTTGTTTTAATTAAAGATTACCGGTTAAATCAGATAAAATACATCAACGTTCACCCTACAGACAGAGAAGCCACAAAGGAAGATTTCTTAATAAAGAAATATAAATCCTTTAATCATATTTTCAAAGGTATGAAAAAAATATTGGTAATCAATCGGCAGACGTAAAAATATACGAATCAGGGTTATTAAAATGCGAATTCCGGCGGTAACTCCGCATTTGTATGTCAAAACGATAAAAATCGAAATAAAATGAAAAAATTGTTGCACTAGAAAAGTATTACAGAGATATTAAAATATATTAGAAAGAAAAATGTGAGATTAAAATATTAAAAGAACTAAATTTGTACTATCTTGGGTTCCGAATTGTTCGGAATGATGGTTCCAATATTATTTTTGAGGTGTATATAGTTTTGAAAATCAGAATATTGAATATGAAAAAACAAGACATATTAACGATGATGTTATTGCTATGGGCAATGATGCCTGCTTTATCTCAGAAGGTAGAAAGCAGCGATAGCAAGAGTATGAAAAAGGATGCCGCGAAATTTACCGATGAATTGTTTACCAGACTAAAGCCCGGAGCGGCAATATCCGAAATTCGGGATACCGTTCTACGGAGAATCGCACGGGAGATGCAGGCCGGCTGTTATCCTGCAACATTCCGGATACAGATATATGAAGCCTATCCGGTTGTGCGGGAGGTTGCAAAAAAGTTAAAAACCAGTACATACAATCAGTTTGAGAATCCGACCGGGATCTATTTTTTGGAGGATGAGGATGTGATGTTGTTTATCAGTGAGTTAGACGGCGAACAGGTTATGCTCAGGGTGCATGATTGGGGACCCGACGGAGGAGACCAATCTTATCCGTTGCAGAGCGGAACCAACCGGATAAAAATAAAGAACAAGGGCCTGGGATATATCAGTTATTATACCGATAACTGGCAACAGGCGAAACCGGTCCGGGTCCATATTCCTTCCGGCAGGGTAAACGGATATTTTGATTCCGGAAAACATTCCGGTAAAGATTGGAAGTCTCTTTTGGAAAGTGCCGTATGCGACATAATTGATATCCGGGGTAAATATGTGCAATTGGCCTATCCGGTGGAGGCTATGAAAGAGTTTTGCCCGGGAAAGGGATTGGAATTAATGCAGCTGTATGATAGCATCATCCGGATCCAGTACGACTTGATGGGATTGATAAAATATGACAAATGCCCCAAAAACAGAATGTTCGGCCGGGTGATCTGGAAAGGATATATGCATGCCGACGGGACAGGCGCTGCTTTTCATAACAGTACGATGAAAACGGTCGGAAATCCGGATGCTTTACGAAAGAACAGCTGGGGGGTTGCGCACGAGTTCGGTCATGTCAACCAAACCCGTCCCGGCATGAAGTGGGTGTCTACAACGGAAGTTACCAATAATATTTTTTCGATCTGGACACAGCATATCTTCTCTCCGGACCATCTCAGGCTGGAGGATGAGGTAATAAACAGTGGGGATGGCCGGATGCTCGGAGGGCGTTTCAATGCTTACTTGAATAGTGGTATAGTCTGTGGCGAACCGTGGTTATGCCAGCAGGGACCCGATAAGATGAAGGGCTATGAAAACGGAGGAGACCATTTTGTGAAGTTATGTCCGTTATGGCAGTTGCAGTTGTATTACGGAGCGGCCGGGCAAGGCAATCCGGATCTGTTTGCCGATGTCACTGAGATTGTCCGGAATACGGATGAAAGAAAGATGTCGAATGGAAGATTGCAACTGAATTTTATTAAAAACGCTTGTGATGTGCAAAAGGAGGATTTAACCGATTTCTTTATGAAAGCAGGTTTATTGAAACCGATAGACCGTTATATGGATGATTATACGAAAGGCCAGTTGACCATCACCGAGGCCGATTGCAGGGAACTGGTTGAGTACGCAAAGCGTTATCCCAAGCCGGTCAGTCCTGTGATTTATTATATCAGCGGACATTGTGTGGCGGCATATCGCGATCGGCTTGCCGTGGAAGGTCATTATAATAAAGGGGTGAAAATTACCGATAAGGCTCTTGCAATTTCTCATGATGTATGGAAAAATGTTACTGTATTTGAAACCTATAAAGGAGATGAATTGATCAGATTGGCTATGGTAGGCAGCGGTTCGTCCGATAACAGTTCCACGCTGGTACAATATCCGGAGGGAGCAACCCGTGTGGAAGCGGTGGCATGGGATGGTGCAAGGACGCTGGTATATGGGAAACGGTAATGCTAATACATAATCTAATAAATAAAATAGAGAAGTGATGCGTAAGACTACATTTGTACTTATTCTGTCTTGTATTGTTATGCAAATACTGGCAGGTAGACCACCCTTGAAAGGGTTCAGTTATTTCCCGGCTGAAAGCCCGGTCGGAAATGAGTGGGAATCTCCCGAAAACCTGGCATTGAACAAAGAGCAGCCGCGGGCTTGGTTTTTCACGTTTCAGGATGTCGAAAGCGCCCGGAAGGTATTGCCGGAAAATAGTAAATTCTGGCAATCGCTGGATGGAATATGGAAATTTAACTGGGCTCCGGATCCGAATTCCCGGCCGAAAGAATTTTATAAAACAGATTTTGATGTTTCGCTCTGGGACAATATTCCGGTTCCTTCCAGTTGGAATATCTACGGTATTCAAAAAGACGGAAGTTTAAAATACGGCGTTCCTATTTATGTAAATCAAAAGGTGATATTTCAACACTCGGTGAAGGTAGATGACTGGCGTGGCGGAGTGATGCGTACACCGCCTGCAAATTGGACCACCTATAAACACCGTAACGAGATCGGATCGTTTCGCCGTGAATTTGAAATTCCTCAGGATTGGGATGGCCGTGAGGTGTTTATCCAGTTTGACGGCGTCGATTCGTTCTTCTATCTCTGGATCAATGGGCAGTATGTCGGATTTTCGAAAAACTCCCGTAATGCGGCGTGCTTTGATATTACAAAATTTCTTCGTAAAGGGAAAAACATAGTCGCTACTGAGGTTTACCGCAATTCCGACGCCTCTTTTCTGGAAGCGCAGGATATGTTCCGGCTTCCGGGTATCTTTCGTACGGTGGCACTATATGCTACTCCGAAGGTACATATCCGCGACCTGGTTGTGATTCCTGACCTGGATAAAACATATACCGACGGTTCGTTGACGATCAGCACGGATATCCGTAATCTGGGCAAAAAAATGGCAAAAGGTTACAGGCTGGTCTATTCTCTGTTTGAGAATAAATTATATTCCGAGGAGAATATTCCGGTAGCGAATACGACGGTAGCGACGGTTGTTCAATCGATACCTTTTAACCAGACGGCAGAAGTCGATGATGTGGTGTTGAACGTGAAAGCGCCCAAGAAATGGTCGTCCGAATATCCTTATCGCTATACGCTGGTTGCGGAGCTGAAAGACGCCAAAAACAAGACGGTGGAGATCGTTTCAACCATTGTCGGTTTCCGTAAAGTAGAGATCAGAAACACTCCGGCTACAGAGGATGAGTTCGGACTGGCAGGCCGTTATTATTATGTGAATGGTAAGACGGTAAAACTGAAAGGTACAAACCGTCATGAGACGAACCCGGCGGTAGGACGCGCCATCACCCGCGAAATGATGGAAAAAGAGATCATGCTTATGAAGCGCGCCAATATCAATCATGTACGTAACTCCCATTATCCTACCGCTCCTTATTGGTATTACCTTTGCGATAAGTATGGAATATACCTTGAAGATGAGGCTAATATAGAGTCGCACGAGTATTATTATGGCGAAGCGTCGCTTTCGCATCCGGTGGAGTGGGAGAGTGCTCATGTTGCCCGAGTGTTGGAGATGGTTTATGCCACGATCAATCATCCGGCTATTGTTATCTGGTCGTTGGGTAATGAGGCA
Organism: Marinifilaceae bacterium; assembly: GCA_031553705.1. GTDB lineage: Bacteria > Bacteroidota > Bacteroidia > Bacteroidales > Marinifilaceae > JAVBLD01. The sequence continues at coordinate 12,173 of JAVBLD010000041.1, forward strand.
GGCCCCGGTAAAAATTTTGTCACAGCTTATCATGCATTGAAAGAAGTGGACCAATCCCGTCCTGTCCAGTATGAACGGAACAATAACATTGTGGATATGGGGTCCAATCAGTACCCTTCGATCGGTTGGACACGAGGAGCCGTTAAGGGAACTTATAACATCAAATACCCATTTCATATTTCGGAATATGCCCACTCTATGGGCAATGCATGTGGGAACCTGATTGATTACTGGGATGCAATCGAGTCTACTAATTTCTTTTGTGGTGCTGCTATTTGGGATTGGGTGGATCAGTCGATGTACAATTACGATAAGAAGACAGGAGAGCGTTATCTGGCTTATGGCGGTGATTTCGGAGATATACCTAATGACGGACAATTTGTGATGAATGGGATTGTGTTTGCCGACCTGACACCGAAACCACAGTATTTTGAGGTGAGAAAGGTATATCAAAACTTTGGGGTAAAAGCGGTTGATGTAAAAAGAGGTATGTTTGAGATTTTCAATAAATACTATTTCAAGGATCTTTCGGACTATGATGTGAGATGGTCGCTTTATGATAACGGCGGAGAGGTGAAGAGCGGTTATGTAAGATCTGGAGTAGTTCCGGCGCGTACCAGAATCGACGTAATGATTCCTTATCTGTATGACAACTTAAAAAGCGAATCGGAGTATTTTGTAAAGATCCAGTTTCTATTGAATAAAGATATGCCTTGGGGAGACAAGGGGTTTGTCGAGGCAGAGGAGCAGATACTGGTGAAGGAAGCTGTCAATCGTCCGTCTGTCGGCGAAGCCTCGGATAAATATGGAAAGTTGGCCTATATTGATACGCCATCTTCTATTAAAACGATAAAAGGAGATCGTTTCGAGGTAAAGTTCGATATCCTAACAGGAACTATTTACAGCCTGGCTTATGATAGCGAGACGATTATTGCCGAAGGCAACGGTCCGAAACTGGATGCATTGCGTGCATTTGTGAATAATGACAACTGGTTTTTTGCCCAATGGTTTGAAAGAGGGTTGCATAATCTGGTACATAAAGTTACCAATAGCAAAATCATAACAAAAGGCGAAACAGTCGTTCTGGCCTTTACGGTAGAGTCGCAGGCTCCGAATGCAGCTAAAATCCATGGCGGAACGACTACAGGGGAAAATAGTATAGAGGAGTTGAAGGACAGAAAGTTCGATCATAATGATTTTAAGTTTACAACCAATCAGATATGGACCGTCTACCGGGATGGCTCTATCGAACTGGAATCGAGTATTACTTCCAATCAGCCTGGCTTGGTATTGCCTCGTTTGGGATATGTGATGAAAGTACCTCAAAAGTATGCTGACTTTACCTATTACGGCCGGGGCCCTGTAGATAATTATTCCGATCGTAAGAGTGGACAATTTATTGAACAACACCATAATACGGTAGTCGGTGAGCTTGTGAATTTCCCGAAACCGCAGGATATTGGCAATCATGAAGATGTCCGCTGGTGTGCGTTGACCGATAAAACAGGGCGCGGAGCGGTTTTTGTAGCTGTTAACCGTTTATCGGTATCGGCTCTTCCCTATTCTGCCCTTGATCTGATCCTGGCTCCCTATTTTTATCGACTGCCGCCTGTCAGTGACACATATCTTCATCTGGATGTTGCCGTAACCGGTCTCGGTGGTAATAGTTGCGGACAGGGAGCGCCATTGGAACAGGACAGGGTGTATGCCGACAATCATCATACAGGTTTTATTATCCGTCCCGCCGGAAAGGATCTGGCAGCCATTGCAAATGTAAAACCGGCCGGAGAAGTGCCGCTTTCAATCCTTCGGAACGGTTCCGGTGCGGTGGAATTTTCATTTGTCCGGAAAGATGCGGTGATCTGCTATACGGTTGATAAGGGTAAAGCAAAGGAGTATACGCAACCTGTTCCGTTACGGAATGGGGGGACTGTTACCGCTTGGTTTAAGGATAACCCGGCGATAAAAACCGTGATGTCGTTCGATAAAATAGAGAGTGTTCAAACGGAAGTCGTTTATGTGAGCAGCCAGGAAGCCGGTGAAGGGGATGCCAAGCATCTGACTGATGGTGATCCGAATACCATTTGGCATACAATGTATTCGGTGACTGTTGCGAAACACCCGCATTGGGTAGATCTGGACGCGGGAGAGGTGAAACCGATAAAAGGCTTTATCTATCTGCCTCGTCAGGACGGAGCCAACGGCAATATAAAAGATTATACAATTCAGGTAAGTACCGATGGAAAAGAATGGGATAAACCCATCCATAAAGGGGCATTCGAAAATAATTTAAAAGAGAAGATAGTGATATTCGAAAAACCTGTAAAAGCCCGGTATATCAGGTTTACAGCCCTGAGCGAACAACGTGGGCAGGATTTTGCTTCCGGCGCCGAAATTACTATTTTAGTAGAATAATGTTTAGGGAATTATGAGTGATGAATTATGAGTGAAAAAGTTGTCACTCATAATTCATCACTCGTAATTTATTTAGATCCTATGGAGGAAAAGAAAAAGGAAAAGGTATTTATGCGGGATTTTTTCCGTAAAGTGGGGAAAGCGATATTCGATTACCGGTTGATTGAGGATGGAGACCGGATTCTGGTTGGGGTGTCGGGAGGTAAAGATTCTTTGGCATTGCTGGAAGTACTGGCCTTGCGGGCAAGAGACAAAAAAAACGATTATACGGTGGTGGCTGCCCATATTGCATTGGAAAATGTAACGTATGAAGTAGACCGTGATTATTTGCAGGCATTTTGCGACCGTTTAGGAGTGCAATTCGTACACCGGACGATTGGAATCGAGTTTGAAAAAGCCGCAAAAAAGCCGACTTGTTTTATCTGTTCGTGGAATCGGCGAAAGGCTTTATTCGAGATAGCTAAAACATATAATTGTAAAAAACTGGCGCTGGGACATCATCGGGATGATGCTATAGAAAGCTTGCTGATGAGTATGATGTTTAACGGAACAATTGCCAGTATGCCGCCGAATTTGTCGATGTTTGATGATACGTTCACGTTGATTCGTCCCCTGATTTATCTTACTAATGACGAGATGCTGGAGTATGCCCGCTATCGTGATTTCAAGAAACAAAAGAAAAGTTGTCCATACGAAAAGGCGACCAACCGGGATGCCGTTGGCCGGATAATCCGGCAGATGGAGGCTCTCTCTCCGCATGTCAAAAGTAACCTGTTTGCTGCGATGAAAAACATTCAGACAGAATATTTGCCATAAGTGATGATGAAGGAATCTGCTTCTATAATTGTGCCAAAAGCGCTATTAATTCCTCCGAGTTTTTTATCAAAAAATTTGTTATTTCAAAAAGAATTTCTACCTTTGTATCCGGAGGTGAGGATTCTAAAACAATAAAACAAAGGAATTCTTTTTTAGATAAAGGCACTTATTGGAGGATAAGTGTCATTTATTTTTTTATATGCGTAAAAATATACAACAGAATAGTTATGAGCAAGAAAGTGTCTTACGTTACAAAAGAGGGGTTGAAAAAACTTCAGGATGAACTTGAGAGGCTACAGAATGTAGAACGCCCCCGGATTTCCAAAGCGATTGGAGAAGCGATAGAAAAAGGAGATATATCGGAAAATGCGGAGTACGACGCCGCTAAAGACGAACAAGGATTATTGGAAGCAAAAATCGCACAGTTGCAGGATTTGATAGCGACCTGTCGTGTCATCGATGAGTCGCAGATTGGTACGTCAAAAGTGCAGATGCTGAATAAAGTGACCATTAAAAATATAAAAACCGGAGCGACGATGATATATACATTGGTATCGGAAACGGAAGCCAATTTCAAAGAGGGGAAATTATCCATTCACACTCCTATTGCTCAGGCGCTTGTCGGGAAAAAGATAGGCGATAAAGTGTCGGTGAATGTACCTGCCGGCATAATGGAGCTTGAGATATTGGATATTGGTTTATAATAAAAGGCAAAAGCGATGTCATCCGTATTTACCAAAATCGTAAAAGGAGAAATTCCTTCCTACAAAGTGGCTGAGACAGAAAAGTATTATGCTTTTCTGGATATTTCTCCTTTGCAAAAAGGACACACATTGGTTATTCCCAAACGGGAAGAAGATTATATCTTTGATTTAACTGATGAAGAGTTGTCGGAATTAATGATTTTTTCTAAGAAAGTAGCGAAGGCGATCCGGCAAAGCGTTCCTTGTCAGCGGGTTGGAATAGCTGTCATCGGACTTGATGTGCCTCATGCGCATGTTCATTTGGTACCGATCAGTGGAGGAAATGATTTAAATTTTGCCAATCCGAAAAAACAGTTTTCAAAAGAAGAGATGCAAGCTTGTGCCGGGCTGATAAGCCGCAATATGTAAATACAAGTTTGTTAAATGAATCTAGGCGTCGTCAGACGCCTATTCTGTTTATATCAGTTCTATAGCAGATGGAAAAAAGAGAAATGTATAATGCATACGCCGATCTGGAGGGGTATGATTGTTTTGGCTGTGGTCCCAGGAATGAATACGGCTTGAAATGTAAATTTATCGATGAGGGGGATTATGTGACCTGCCATTGGATGCCGTCGGATCGTTATCAGGGTTTTTCGAAAGTTCTGCACGGGGGAATACAGGCCACCTTGATGGATGAAATTGCCAACTGGGTAATTGTTGCGCGTGCAAAAACCGCCGGAGTGACAACAGAAATGAATGTAAAGTACCGGAAACCGGTGTGTACCGATAAAGGAGAGATCTGGTTGAGGGCGAAGGTGATAAATTTGTCCAACCGCTTTGCAACGGCCCGGGTAGAGTTGTTTAATGCGGAGAATGAATTGGCGGCGGAAGCAGAGATTACCTATATGGTCTTTCCTGAAAAGATAGCCAGGGAAAAATTCGGCTGGCCGGGAATAGATGCATTCTATAAAGAAAAATCGAAAGTTGAAAATGAAGTATGAAATATAAGAATATTGTTTGGGATTGGAATGGGACATTGTTGGATGATGTGGAGATTTGTCAGAACACCCTTAATCGGATGTTGGAAAGAAGGAGCTTGAGAACGGTTACTTTACAGCAATATAAAGATATTTTCGGATTTCCGGTGCGCCATTATTACGAGACGTTAGGGTTTGATTTTAACAGGGACGATTGGCATGAGGTGTCGGTAGACTTTGTAGAGACCTACGATAGCCTGGCCGGAGAGGTGAGATTAACTTTTGGTGTGGTGGATGTGCTGCATCATATCCGACAGGCAGGCGTGCGGCAGTATATCCTGTCTGCCCTGAAAGAGGATACGCTTCGGCGAATGGTTAGCAATTTCGGTATTGCCGATTGTTTTGATGGGGTATGCGGTTCCACCAACATATATGGCGAAAGTAAGATCGGAAGAGGAAAACAGATGTTGACGGACTGTACGATCTGTCCGGAAGATACATTGATGATCGGGGACACGTTGCATGATGCAGAGGTTGCCGAGGCATTGGGGTTTGATTTTCGGTTGTATGCCGGTGGCCATAATAGCTTTTGGAGGCTAAAGGAAAAAGGCCAGGTAATCGTTAATATGGAAGAGTTGTTGGAGTTGGGCAATTGCTGATAAGCAGCACTCTTTTAATCAATGTGTCCGGGTATCGACCGGTTCATGCGTTTCCGTTGATTTCTTTTATAAATTACGATTGCCGCACTTACTACGATCAGGATAGGCAAAAAGAAATTGAGGTATTTCAGAATCTCTTCCATGCGTTCGCTTATCGGATCGAGTGATGTAAAAGTCGTAAATTTATTTCTGAGTTGAATCAAGCCCGAGTTATCAGCCAGCCATTCTATCGAGTTGATAGCAAAATTCATGTTATCGTTGTAGCCTTGCAGATTTGAATCATTAAAAATAAAATCCGCATCGGTAATGGTGATGATGGCACTTTTGTCATCGTTGTTTGTCAGAAGCGCAGCAACCGTGTTGTAAGGGTGTTTGAAATCCTCCAGCGTCCATTGCTTGTAAAGATTAAAGAAAATGGGCGCCTGCTGCACGCCGGAAGTGGACGAACTTCTTGCCAATTCTTCGTAAATATAAGGCGTTTGGGTTCTGACTTGTTCGATGCTGCTTGCAAAAAATAGCAGCATAGAGCTTAACTCCTTTGTTACGGCATGTTCGCTAAAGTTGGTGATGTTTGGAAAATAGGGGAAATAGGATGAAAAGGAATGTTTCTGCAAGTGGGAGAGAAAGTGCCGAGTAGGAGACAATTTACCGCAGCATCTGTCAATGACGAAATCATATTTGATTTTCAGCCCCTTCTCTTCAAGCATATCTTCGATCCCTGTCCGGTTGATAAAACCGTTATTTTGATGTTCATTGATTTGTCCTACTGCATGATTCAGGGCTATAAATAACCGGCCTCCATTTTTGAGATATTCCTCCAGACGTTCTATTTCAGTTGACGAATAAACCTCCTGTGGAGCAATAATGCAAAGTACATTGAAATCGTTCAGCGATTCGTCCTGTTGCAGATCGATTGTCTTGACTTCTGTCAGTTGAAATAATTCATTTATAAAGCCGGACATTTGAGCAGAGGTCGCTTCCCGGTGTCCTTTTACAAAGCCGATATAAGGTCTTACAGAGGTATTTGCCTGTCTTAGAAAACGAGTAATCTCGTATTCTATAGGAGTTGTGTAACTTATGGATTTAATGATAGCCCGATGATTGCCGATATGAAAAACGGCGCCCAGGAGTACTTCTCGGATCTTTAACATCTCATTGTCATTGAACTCTTTATAGATGGATTGTATGCCATTCCCGGACGCTTTAGCTTTTTTCTCGCTGCTATTCGTGTAGATAGTGTTGATCGTAAAATCGACAGTGCTTAAGGATTTATATTCTTTTAGTATAGCCTTGAATTCCTTGGCTAGCTTTTTCATTTCCGGAGGTAAGTTCTCAGATACAAAAAAATCGACGACGATAGGTTGTTTGTTGGCTTTTATAATGCTTTTGCTGACACTACTTAACGAATATCTTCCATTGGCTGTAAAATCGAGTCTGATAAAGATAAAATAGGAGACAATATTCAACAAAATAGTTGCAAGGATGAAATATACGCAGTTTTTCATGAAAGGCCTCATTCTATCTATTTTGTGGGAGTTTGACATTGTTGAGTTGGGATACAATTAAGATTTGTCTTTCTGTATAAAAACTCTGGCCAGAGAGAGAAATACAGCGACAATAGATACAAAATAGATAATATCTCGGGAATCCAATACTCCTTTAACAAGAGAATCGGAATGTTCATTAATAGATAGAAAGCCGAACAGGCCGGCAAAGAATCCAGAGCCGAGTTGTTCCGACATCATATTGAAAAGCCACTGTAAGCACAGCCCGATCCCTATACTGATAAAAAAAGCGGTGAACGGGCTATGGGATAGAGAGGATGCAAATATGCCAATACTGATATAACAGGCGCTTATAGCAAGCAGGTCGATGTATCCCAGAATGGTAACTCCATGATCAATGTTCCCCAGGAATGCTATAGTGAGATAGTAAGGAAGCGTGAGCACCAGAGAGATAACGATAAGGATCATTGTCGAGAGAAACTTCCCCAGAATAAGTTCGGAGATTCTTATGGGTTTTGTCAGCAATAATTCAATCGTACCATTCCTCTTCTCATCGGTAATGGATTTCATTGTCAATGCAGGAATTAAAAAGAACAGAATCCAGCTTATGGTGGTGTATATAGGCTCCATTGTCGCTTGTCCTATCGTAAAGATATTGGAAGAGGCCAGCCAGCAAACGATACCGCATATACTGGAAAAAAGAATATATCCGATATATATGTTCCATGAATTGAAACATGTGTGTAGTTCTTTACTGATCAATATCTTTATTGTCTTCATATAAAGTCTTAGTTTTGGGTGACTTGTCTGAAGATATCTTCCAGGCGTGCTTCTACAGGAACGAGTTCCTTGATATACCAGTTGTTTTGCTGGCAGATCGTAAAGATTGCTTTTTCGACGGTACTATTTTGAATGCATTGCAATTCATATCGTTGATTACCTGTAATATCGATATGCTTGACTTCGGATAGCGCCGCTAGACGTTCATAAATGTGTATGTCTTGACCTCCTTCGATAACAACTTTCAATAGTTTGTCAGTATTCGATGTTCTTCTTAGTTCCGCCGAAGTACCGTTGGCAACAATTTTTCCATTATTGATAATAAGGACTTTATCGCATGTTTCTTCAACTTCCGCCAGAATATGTGAGCTCAAAATAACTGTTTTTTCCTTTCCGATATGTTTGATCAGCTCTCTGATTTCAATAATCTGGTTCGGATCGAGGCCGGTTGTCGGTTCATCCAGAATCAACACTTCAGGGTTGTGTATAAGTGCTTGCGCCAACCCTACCCGTTGCCGGTAGCCTTTCGAAAGCTCCCGGATTGTTTTGTGCTTCTCATGGTCCAGTCCGCACATCCGGACCATATCCATCACTCTGGCTGTGATTTTATAATTGGGAATGTTGTGAATCTTGGCAATAAAAATCAGAAAATCAATAACATTCATATCCTCGTAGAGAGGATTGTTTTCAGATAAATAGCCGATGAATTCCTTTATTTTTCCAGCATGTCTACGGATAGAGTATTTTCCTATCTGGATATTACCATAGTCCGGATATAGAAAACACGACATAATTTTCATCGTTGTTGTTTTTCCAGCACCGTTTGGACCTAAAAAGCCAAGAATCTCTCCTTTTTTGACACTGAATGTTACCGCATCAACTGCTTTTTGAAGACCAAATGATTTAACTAAATTCTCTACCACTACATCCATAATGCTGTTTTTAGATTACACAAATATAATTATGAAGAAACAGACATAGATGGGTTTAACAATATTTAACCGCAGATTATAGTTCATTAAAACTTAGCACTCAGTGGTTAAGCTAAACACAAAGATGACAAAAACCGGTTAAATTTTCATTATATAATAATTTTTAATTCTTGATTTTTAATTCTTCATTCTTGATTGTACGAACGCGGTCGGACGACTCCCGGATAATCAGTTCGCAATTTACCACTTCTTCCCTGATTTGTGCATGTTTACCGTTAAGTATCTGTTCGAAAAGCAACTCGGCAGCCCGTTCTCCGACTTTTTCCGGAAACTGGTTTATTGTACTAACTCCCGGATTCATATATCTTGAACGTTTGCTGTTTGAGAATCCGAATACGGCAACATCTTCCGGAATACGGAGCTTCCTTTCTTTAATGGCTTCGATGGCGCCGATAGCCATGTCGTCGTTAATCCCAAAAATGGCATCGGGCATATCTTTCAGGTTCAATAATCGCAAGGTTGCCTCTTTTGCAGCTTCTACCGAGAAGTCGTCGCATCGTACGATGTATTCCGGTTTAATTTCGAGGCGGTTTATTGTCATGGCTTTCAGGTAGCCTTTCATCCGGTTTTTACCGATGGATAGTTGTTCCGGTCCGGTGATCAGTGCAATTTTCCGGGCTCCGCCCTGAATCAAATGCTGCACGATTTTGCAGGCTGCGTCAGCATCGTCCGCTACCACTCTAGAGACATTCAGTTCCTTGGTAGTTCTATCAAAGAGCACCAGTGGGACACCGGCTTGTTGAATCGCTTTGATATGTTCGTATGATGTGGTGCCCCTTGAAATAGACAGGATAATCCCATCGGCCCGGTTTGCCAGAAAAATATCAATGTTTTTTTTCTCTTTTTCGAAGCTTTCGTTCGAGGAACTGACCAACACGTTATACCCGTATTTGTCTGCTATCTCTTCCACTTTTTTTACAACAGTGGCAAAAAAAGTATTTACGATCTGAGGCACTACAATGCCGATTGTGTTGCTTTTTTGGGTTTTTAGCGCCACTGCTATCGGGTTGGGCCTATAACCCAGTTCTTTTGCCAGTGCCTGTACGGTTTTACGCGTTTCTTCACTGATCTCAGGGTTGTTTTTAAGGGCCCTGGAAACCGTCGATACGGAAATATTTAGTGCTTGTGCGAGGTCTTTGATCGTTATAGCTTTATGTGTCATTCCTCTCATATTTTATGTATGTGTTATTCTTTCTTCAGTTTCGGATAGGCTATGCGGGAGTGGTAAACATTGGCCAGCATCTCTGCAAATACTTTTTTTACCACAGCGATATCTTTAAATGTGATGTCGGCGTTCATAAAACGCCCGTCACGGACCTGTCCATCAATGATGTCATTTACCAATTTGATGATGTTTTCTTCCGTTTTGCTCGTTAATGCCCGCGAAGCAGCCTCTACCGCATCGGCCATCATCACAACGGCGCCCTCTTTTGTTATCGGGTCGGGACCGTGGTATGTAAAAGCGGCTTCATCGATTTTCTGGTCCGGATATTTGTTTTTGAACGAATTGTAAAAGAATTTCACCTTGCTTTTACCGTGGTGGGTCCGGATAAAATTGGTGATATTTTCCGGCAGGTTGTATTTATGGGCCAATTCAACCCCTTTACTCACATGATTGATGATATGTTGAGCGCTTTCGGCATATTCGCATTGATCGTGAGGGTTAATGCCTCCTGTCTGATTCTCAATGAAATATATCGGATCGTATGTTTTCCCGATATCGTGATATAACGCTCCCGTCCGGGTTAACAATGAGTTTCCGCCGATACGGTAAACAGCCTCTTCGGCCAGGTTCGCTACCATAAAAGAGTGTTGGAACGTTCCCGGAGCTTTTTGGGTTAAAGCGCGCAATGCCGGATGGTTCGGATTTGAGAGTTCCATCAAGGTAATTTCGGAAGTATATCCGAAAAGCCGTTCAAAAATATAGATCGCTGGATAGGTCAGCGTCAGCAACAGACAGTTTACCGCTAGCCAGAATGAGTCGAGCAGATGAGACAATTGAAATGTCCCCTCCTGGATAAAAACAAATGCAATATATACCAGGGTATAGGTAATGAATACCAGAAAGGCGGAGACAAATAATTGCCCTCGTCGCTGCAGCTGGGAAAGGCTGAATATCGACACGATGCCTGCAGAAATTTGCATGAACATATATTCGTAACTATACGGAGCAAAGTAGGAAACAAGCAGGGTGCTGCTCAATAAAAGATAAAGTGCCGATCGGCTGCCGATCAGTATATTGACCACAATTGTAAAGAATAGGACAGGAATAGCCAATATATTGATATTTTGATAATAGCTAAGACTTCCGAGTGCGACGGTAGCCAGAAATATCCCATACAGGAAAACAAACTCTTTGTTATTATAAAAGATCCTTTTTTTCGAAAAATAGAAGAAAATAGAGAGTAGCGTAAGCGCTGTGAGGACCAGAACGATTTGTCCTACGGCGATTTTAAAAGTAGTGGTCGTGTACCCCCGGTGATGTTGGTACTCTATTTGCAGCGAATTTAATATTTTCACCTTTTCCGGGGTGACCAGCTCCTGTTTTGAGATAATTACCTCCCCTTTTTGTACCATCCCCTGTGTCAAACTGGGCGTTTTCAACAGATTGAGCAGGTCGAGGTTTGTTTTTGTTTCGTCAAATTCGAGGTTCGGCTGGAGATAGTTATTCAGGTTTAGGCGAAGGAGTTGTTCTTTTACTTTTTGGGGAAGATTTAGTTTGTCGATCTTTTCCAAAAGCGTCGAATAGGCTTTTTTCAGTGTATACACCTGCTTTGCGTCTACATCCTGCCCGATATTGTTCACTACGATCTTAATATACTTGACATTGTCCAGGTCGATCTTTTCCGGTAGCTGGATGATTCCTTTTGTATATATAGTGTCTAATTCATTAACCAATATTTCGATAGCCGGAGCGGCCGGCGATTCTTTCAAGGAGCTTGCTGCATTGACAAACTTGTTGATTTGGTGTACTTTAGTGCTTTCATTCAGGTTGAATATCGGGACCTGCTCCTTTGTGATCTCTTCCCTGTCTTTAATCCGTTCTTCTTCTGTTTTATATATCGGGAAATCAAAAGGCGCAATCAGCGTTTCGTATCTCCAGGGCATTCCTTTCTTATATTCATGCTGGGTGAATTTTGGAAAGAGCAGGACAATAATAAAGCAAATAAGGAAAATGACTATGGTCCTGAATAGAATATCAAGCCGGCGTTTTAATCTCCTGTTTATCATGTTCATCTATAAAAAGTAGTTTAAATCAGCCTTTAAAGATAAACCAATAAATGAATAAAAAAAAGTTCCTCATAAGGAACTTTTTATATTACTGAATGCTATTGACCTCCGCATCAGGGCTGACTTTCTTGATGAGCCCCTGTAATACTTTTCCGGGACCGATTTCAAGAAATGTCGTTGCTCCGTCTGCTAGCATATTTTGCATAATCTGGGTCCACCGTACCGAAGATGTTAGCTGTGCAATCAGATTTTCTTTTATCTTTTGGGGGTCGGTATAGGGTTTGGCATCTACGTTTTGATAGATCGGACATAGCGGGTTTGAAAACGGGATACTTTCAATGGCTGCCGCGAGTTCTTTACGGGCAGATTCCATCAGAGAGGAGTGGAATGCACCGCCTACTTTTAACGGGAGCACTCTTTTGGCACCTGCTTCCGTTAATTTTTGGGTAGCGATTTCGATGCCTTGCATACTTCCGGAGATTACGATCTGCCCCGGACTGTTATAGTTGGCCGGAACTACAATTTCGTTGATGTTTTTGCATATTTCCGTCACAATCTCGTCATCCATGCCGATTACAGCCGCCATTGTTGAAGGAGTAGCTTCACAAGCCTTCTGCATAGCTAAAGCTCTGGCATATACCAAACGAAGTCCGTTTTCAAAAGAGAGTGCTTTGACTGCTACCAGTGCCGAGAATTCACCGAGCGAGTGTCCTGCCGCCATATCCGGTTTATCCTGTATACTGTCCGCCAGGATAACAGAATGGAGAAATATAGCCGGTTGTGTCACTTTTGTCTGTTTCAGGTCTTCGTCGGTACCGGCAAACATCAGGTCGGTAATCCGGAAACCTAAGATATTATTTGCTTTTTCAAATAACTCTTTTGCCCTGGGAGAAGTTTCATACAACTCTTTCCCCATCCCTACAAATTGGGCCCCTTGACCGGGAAATACAAATGCTTTTTTCATAATGATCGTTTTTGTTAGTGGCAGGAGTGAGAATTAAGAATCACCTCTTTACCGTTTGTGCTTTTAACCCCTACCTGTATTTATTTTATTCTTTCAATTTCAGATCTTGCCCCTGCTCCTTATTTACCCCTTCTATTAATGCAATTTAGTGCTGATAAGCCGTATAAACTCTTCTCTGGTGGCCAGTTTTTCAAAGGCGCCACTGAAATCGGATGTTGTGGTAACGGAGTTTTGTTTCTGTATGCCTCTCATCAGCATACACATGTGTTTGGCTTCGATGACCACTGCCACTCCTAGCGGGTGTAGCGTGTTTTGTATACAGGTTTTAATCTCGTAAGTCAGCCGTTCCTGTAGTTGCAGCCTTCTGGCATAAGTCTCTACCACCCGCGCGATTTTACTCAAGCCGGTAACATATCCGTTTGGAATGTAAGCTACATGAGCCTTTCCGAAAAAAGGAAGCAGGTGGTGTTCGCATAACGAATAGATTTCGATATCTTTTACAATAACCATTTGCCGGTATTCCTCTTTAAACAGGGCTGACCTCAGAATCTCTTCCGGGTTTTGCTGGTATCCTTGTGTCATGAATTGCATTGCTTTGGCTACCCGGCAAGGGGTTTGCTGAAGCCCTTCTCTTTTGGGATCCTCTCCAAGCAAGCTTATAATTTCATTGTAATGATAACTTAACCGCTCTAATCTCTCCTGGTGAAAATACTCTTTCTTGTAGTAATATTCTTCTTTGTCCAATTCAAAATCCATGGTTATTCTACCTTTTTATCAGGTTTATATCCAACTGCCTGATGATGTCTAAAACGCTACAAAGTAAATATAAAAAATCCTATCTTGAAACTTTGTGTCCTCTAAAATGGCATCCGACATCTTGCAACTGGATTCATCGTTTGTTTATAATTGGAAATTCATCAAATATAACTCATGTTTTGATTTATGCTTTCTTAATCCAAAAATGATGCATTAAAAAAGAACCTTCGCAATTAAGATAGTTATGAGTTGAAGTATATTCATTTACAAAAGTAGTTGGAATCAGTAAAGAATCGTTTGGATACTCATTTGTTATTCTGCTATTCACTATCAAAATCCATTTTTCAATAGATTTATTTTCAACATAAGCAATCATCCCATTATGCCGTAAACTGTAATCACCATGATTACCTAATTTATAACGTTGGATTCCACCGGAAGGACTGCCTGTTGAACTTTTTCCAATGACGTACTCTTCTTTAGATTTTGATTTATGGTTGGGTAATCTCTTTGCTTCAACATAGAATATGCGTGTATAGTTGTCATCATTCAGATGAAAATAAATATCTTCTTTTCCAGAGCGATCCTTCCGCTCATGTTCCTTTTGAACACCTATCCAAGTTGTACAGACGGCTCCAGTTGTTCCAATAACATTAAATGTTTCAACCAAAGATTGAGAATTTAATACCTCCCGTCTGATTTTATTCAGTGTTATCTGTCTTTTTGAGATGCCTTGCCTGATAATACAGAGGACATCTTCGAGATATTTGTGAGAGTAGTCTATATGGTCAAAATGCATAATTTAATATCCGTTTTTAAACATATCACTTTTGACATTCTCTGCATCACGATAGGCAATAGTACGCATCCAATATTTTAGTTTATTGGGTTTAATAAAACTTATCTGATTATCACGACCATAGTAAGTGATGATTTTATTTATTGTTAATGCATTATTCGAAATATCGTCGTAAAGAATCTCTTCAAATGTCTTTTTGCTTTGAGTTGTAAATTGCTCTTCTATAATAGTGTCTTGATTTGTATGCTCAAATGTAATCCATACATAATCATCACTTATTATTTGTCTTACAGGTTTGAACTTATAGCCACTTTTTTCATATGTAAGATTAATAATTTCACAAAAAGCCTCACTATAGCGATATATAGATTCTGTATTTATTTCCTTAAAAATTATAGAGTCCGAGTTATTTATGTTATCAGCCAAAAGTGAAGTGTCGTCTAATACTACTTGTTCGAAATTACCAATTTTTTCAAACAAAATAGTGGAGTTCCTAACTTAGCCCGCACAAATAGTTAAGGTTGAATAATAATTTTAACTTTGAAAAATGGGAACAAAAAGACAGTATGACCGGGTGTTCAAGGAGCATGCGGTAAAGATGAGTTATGAGCGCAACAAC
>JAVBLD010000004.1:0-4514 GCA_031553705.1 Marinifilaceae bacterium
AGTTGATCAATGAACGGCCGGATGAGGCAATTAAACTGGTACTCCAGTTTAAGGCATGGTTGTTACAACAGAATCCACCGATCTTGGAAGATAACGGAAATGTAATGCAAGTCGCGATATAATAGTGGCAGGCAGCAAGAAAATTCAATTATTAATTATTCATTGTTAATTATTAATTAGAAATATCATAGTATGAAAACGAAAAATATTATAGGACATATCCTTTCCCTGTTTTTGCTGACAGGATGTTTGGAAAACAAAAATCACTTTGACTATTTCGATTTGAACGAACCTGTTTGGACGATCAATCGGGATATAAGTATTATTAGTGTGAGTGTGTATCAAGGAGATACTATACGGGTAAAAGCGCCTTTCTACTTTGCAAAGGACTCAAACGAAATGCTGGCCAGAATGCAATATGAATGGAAAATAAAAAACAAAGTGATCTGTACGGAACGAAACTTCCACGGAATAGCCGATTCAATTCTAGCTATATTGGATCTACCTGTTTCCCAAACCAGCGGTTTACAAGGAACTTATAGCATTATCGATACAAAAACAGATACTAAATATACGGCGCGTATGAGTTTAACAATCCGTCCGTGGATATATCAGGGAGATTGGCTGATCTTGTCGGAAAAAGGCGAAGATTCCAAGGTATCGTTCTTAAAAAAGAAAGCCCGGACAATTAATGGCGTGGCAACCACTACCTGGTTTTTTCGCGACAATTACTACGAAGAGATTAACGGAGCTTCGTTACCGGGTCGCCCGCTCAGACTACGCTACGGGCAAAGCAAGAACGTCTCGGCTGTCAACGGATCTACCTCCATCGTTACCGACAAAGCGATATATACCCTGAACAATGAAAATTTTAAACTCCATGACAGGTTAAACGATCAATTTATGGACGGTACGCCTCCCAATTTCACGCCATCCACCATATTCCAGTCCAGATTGATCTCCTATATTGCCACCCAGGATGGAAGGCTTTTCAGAAGGCTACTATCCGACGACTGGTTTCAGGGGAAGTTTATGACCGAGCCTTATGTCATCGACAACAAAGGATACAGAATAACGTGGTTCGGTACAGGACAGACCGCTCAGGGAAGTCAGATTTCTCCTTGTTACGACGAATTGAACCGGAGAGTTTTGATGATCCGTCAGGCAGCGCCTTATAAGATCATACCGGTAGCCTTACTATCGGGAGCTACTGCTCCTATTCCGGCATGGGAGATGCCGGAAGGAACGGAAGTTTTGCATCTGTATCTCTCGTTACACAAAACAGTGCCTTACGGAAACAAAATGTTCACTTTGATTTATAATGATGCAAGCGGAAGCACCTGGATGGCAGACTTTGTTGCCAATTATGACGGTAAGATAATTGAACATACAAACAATTCGCTTGAACGTTTTCCGGTAAGCAACCTGTCTAAAGAGACCCGTTTCCTGACCACCTCCGACACACGTTTGCCACAGTACATTTTTTATATAAAAGGAAAAGAACTGCGATATGTCAATCTGATCAATAAAATGGATTATCCCTACCTGACATTTGATTCCGAAGTGATCGTTGCACGTTATGCCGCGCATAACGCCAATTACAAACAGCTTGCAGTAGGCCTTGCAAACGGCGATTTTATGCTGTATGATATTGCCAGCTTCAATGAGCCTAAGCTGATTCCAGAGACAAAACATAACGTAGGAGGCAAAATTGCAGACGTCATGGAACTTCGGATAGATACGTTTAATGATGCACCCTAGTTTTTTTTAAAATAATCTGTTTTCTCCCGTTTTTTGTAGAATGGCTGACGGCTCTGGGACGCTTTGAGCCGGTCATGTAATCCGTTCTCTTACGGCATGCCTGCGGCGAAGGAGGGGATGGTATCGGGAATTATGTAGGGAGTTGTCGGATTGTTTTGTGTTTTTGCCGGAAAGCCTGACCGACGGCTGTTTGAGCAAAACGGAGTCCGGAGGTCAGTGAAGAGCAAAGGCTACAAAACCGACGACGAAGACCTTTCCCGATACCATCCCCTCCGAAGCGAAAAAACATTTTAAAAGAATATTCTATAAACTAACGACCGATTTTATGTAAATAATTAATAATCAAAAAATATTTTATGAAAGAACCAATTGTCAAAGTAGAGAGTCTATCCCACCGGTATAGTGTTCAATGGGCTGTCCGGGACATTAATTTCAAGATTCAATCCAACGGTATTTATGGTTTGTTAGGTTCAAACGGAGCAGGTAAATCCACAATAATGAATATTATGTGCGGCGTAATCAAGCAAACCAAAGGGGATATTTTTATCAAAGGAATCGACATGCGTAAATATCCGGTGGAAGCAAAACGACATATCGGCTTTTTACCGCAACGCCCTCCTTTACATCTGGATCTTACAGTAAATGAATACCTGATACATTGTGCCAATGCTCGCCTAATGCCTTCCAAAGCTATTCCGAAAGCCGTAGAAAGCGTAATGGAGCGTTGCGGAATCAGCCATTTCAGTAAACGATTGATCCGTAATCTTTCCGGAGGATACCAGCAGCGAGTAGGGATTGCACAGGCCATCATCCATAATCCTGCTTTCGTAGTGTTAGACGAACCGACAAACGGCTTAGACCCAAACCAGATTGTAGAGGTACGCCATTTGATCAAAGAGATTGCCGAAGACCGCACAGTGGTGCTTTCCACCCATATTTTATCGGAAGTACAGGCCACATGCGATTA
This sequence comes from Marinifilaceae bacterium, assembly GCA_031553705.1. Taxonomy (GTDB): domain Bacteria; phylum Bacteroidota; class Bacteroidia; order Bacteroidales; family Marinifilaceae; genus JAVBLD01. The sequence continues at coordinate 2,729 of JAVBLD010000004.1, forward strand.
CATCCGGATGATCGAAGAGGGACAATTAGTGTTTGCCGGTACAGTAAATGAGTTCGATAATTACATCATGCCAAGCTCTTTATTAATTTCAATGATAGCTGCTCCCGCAAAAAGCGAATTACTTTCCATTCCGGGCATTATAGATGTGGATGAATTAGGAGGCACCAGATTTAGAATTCATTTCTCTGATACGCAGGATATTGCAGAGCGATTGATAGAAACAAGCGTCGCAAGAGGATGGCGTTTAACCGATATTACGCTGGAAAAAAGCTCATTGGATACCATATTTGCCGAATTATCAAAGAAATAAAAAAACATTATGAAGAAATTTAAAACGATTTATAAATTAGCCCATGCTGAGTTGCAAACTCTGTTTTATTCCCCGATAGCATGGTTAATCCTGATCATATTTGTATTTCAGGCAAATATGACATTTTCAAATATTTACGGAAATTTGGTAAGGTTTCAAGATATGGGGTACACTCTTGCCAACCTGACAACCAGGACCTTTGCCGGTCTGCAAGGAATGTTTACGATTATGCAAAGCCACCTTTACTTGTATATTCCTCTGTTAACCATGGGATTAATCAGCCGGGAGTTTAGCAGCGGCTCAATCAAACTGCTCTACTCTTCCCCGCTGACCAATACACAGATCATACTGGGAAAGTACCTGTCGATGATGATTTATGCTTTGGTTATGATCGCCGGTCTGGCCATTCCCGTACTGTTTACCATCTCTACGCTGGAGAATGCCGATATCCCGGCTATCCTCTCAGGATTATTAGGACTATACCTGCTGATCTGTACCTATGCAGCAATCGGATTGTTTATGTCGAGCCTTACCTCTTACCAGGTGGTAGCGGCAATGGGAACATTCGCCGTGTTAGCAGCGCTGAACTTTGTCGGAAAAATGTGGCAGGATATCGAGTTTGTACGCGATATCACCTATTGGCTATCAATCAGCGGAAGAGCGTCGGAATTTATCAGCGGTTTGATATGCAGCGAGGATCTGCTCTATTTTATAATCGTTTCTACATTCTTTATTTCACTTAGCATCATTCGATTGCAAGCCAAACGGCAGAAATCGCGTTTTTTAATAGTCGGAAGCAAATATTTAACTGTTATTGTAGGAACTATCCTGATCGGCTATTTCTCCTCACGGCCGATATTGATGACTTTTTATGACGCAACCCGCACTAAAGCCAATACCCTGACCCCGAACAGCCAGAATATCGTGGCACAGATAGATGGAGGATTAACCATTACGACATTCGTAAACATCTTGGATCGCTATTACTATTCCGGGCTACCCCGAAGCGTGAATGATGATCTGCAACGGTTCAGACAGTACTGGCGGTTTAAACCGGAAATCAAGTTTAAGTATGTCTATTACTATGATAAGGCGGATAACCCGGATCTGGACCGCAACTATCCGAACCTCTCCGACCGGGAACGGATGATCAAAATGACCCAAAGCTGGCGGTTGGACTCAAATATGTTCAAATCGCCGGAAAAGATGAAGAAGATCATCGATCTGGCACCGGAAGGGAACCGCTTTGTACGGTTACTGGAACGGGATAACGGGCAAAAGACATTCTTGCGGGTTTACGATGATCCTTATGTCCATCCATTCGAATCGGAAATATCGGCAGCGTTCAAACGGTTGGTGATGACATTACCCCAGGTCGCTTTTCTGACCGGTCACGGAGAAAGGGATTGTGTCCGGGAAGGAGATCGCGATTACGGACGTTTCGCTCAGGATAAGCCGTTCCGCTATTCATTGATT
>JAVBLD010000014.1:0-6761 GCA_031553705.1 Marinifilaceae bacterium
AGTTGATCAATGAACGGCCGGATGAGGCAATTAAACTGGTACTCCAGTTTAAGGCATGGTTGTTACAACAGAATCCACCGATCTTGGAAGATAACGGAAATGTAATGCAAGTCGCGATATAATAGTGGCAGGCAGCAAGAAGATAATTGTGGATTTTGAATCTATTTTCAACTTTCAATCAGATTTAATATGAAAAAGAAAAATATTATAGGATATATTCTTCCCCTGTTTTTACTAACAGGATGTTTTGAGGATAAGGGGAATTATGAGTATCTTGATCTGAACGGACCGGTTTGGACGATCAATACGGAACAAATTCCGGTTTATGTAACTACATATCAAGGTGATACAATACGAGTAAAAGCTCCGTTTTATTTCGCAAAGGATTCAACCGAAATGTTGGCCAGGGTACGGTATGAGTGGAAAGTAAACAACAAAGTGATCTGCACGGACCGAAATTTTTATGGAGTAGCCGATTCAATCCTGGCTAAAATGGGGTTGCCTGTTTCCCAAACCAATGGTATGGGCGGAACTTTTGCGATTATCGATACAAAAACGGGCATCAGTCACATGGCGCGCCTCTATTTTACCATTCGTCCATGGGTTTATCAGGGCGACTGGCTGATTTTATCGGAAAAAGGCGCGGATTCCAAAGTGTCATTTCTGAAAAAGAAAGCCCGGACAATCAACGGAGTGGTAAATACAAAATGGATTTTTCGCGACAATTACTACGAAGATTTCAATGAAACCCCACTATTAGGCCGTCCGATCAGTTTACGTTACGGACAAGGCATGAACATATCATCCGTTAACGGTTCTACTTCTATTGTCACCGATAAAGCGGTTTATACCCTGAACAATGAGAACTTTAAGCTCCATGACAAGTTAAATGATCAATTTATGGATGGTACGCCTCCGAATTTTGTACCGGCCAATGTTTTCCAGTCCAGGTTGATCACCTATATTGCGACACAGGACGGAAGACTCTTCAGAAGGTTGATGACCGACGATTGGTTTCAAGGAAAATTTATGACCGAGCCTTACATTATCGATAGTAAGGGGTATAACGTAACATGGTTCGGCACAGGACAAACCGCTCAGGGAAGTGCGATTGCAGCCAGTTACGACGAGTTGAACCGGAGAGTGCTGATGATCCGTCAGGCAGCGCCTTACAAGATCATGCCAGTGACTTTACTGGGGGGCGCCAGCGCTCCCGTGCCGGCTTGGGAGATGCCGGCAGGAACGAAGGTTCTGCATCTGTATCTCTCTCTGCACAAAGCAGGCACACCCGAAAGTACAAAAACGTTTACAATGATTTTCAACGATGCAAGTGGGAAGACCTGGATGACCGATTTCGTTGTTAATTATGACGGCAAGATCATCGAGCATGGCAACAACTCGCTTGAACCCTTTCCTGCAGGCAACCTGCCCGAAGGAACACGCTTCCTGACCTCTTCCGACACATGGGACAGGCAGCAGTATATATTCTATACCAAAGGAAACGAATTGCGTTATGTCAACCTGATCAATAAAGTAGATTATCCCTACCTGACATTCGGTTCCAATGTGATCGTAGCCCGCTATGCCGCATACAACATCAATTACAAACAGCTGGCGGTAGGCCTTGCAAACGGTGATTTTATGCTATATAATATTTCCCGGTTCGATCTGCCTGTGCTTATGCCGGAAACAAAATGCAACGTAGGAGGTAAAATTCAGGACATCATGGAGCTTCGAATAGATACCTTCTATGATGCGCCCTGATCCCTATCAATCCGGAAACAACAAAACCCAGGGGGCTTCGGCCCCCACTCCTACCCTTACTTTATACGCTATGGAGAGATATCTCCGGATATTGTACTGGCCGGATGATACGGGGAAGTAGAATATATAATACTTAAAAGAATGGAAAAATTAAGAACAATCTACAAAATTGCGCGGACGGAGTTACAAACGCTGTTTTACTCTCCGGTAGCCTGGTTAATCCTGATCATATTCACATTCCAGGCAAGTATGACCTTTTCGAATATCTTTATAAATTTTGCGAGAGGCCAGGAGATGGGATACAGGCTTTGGAATGTCACGCTGGGAACTTATGCCGGAATGTCCGGATTATTCACTGTGATACAAAATTATTTATATCTCTATATTCCGCTCCTGACGATGGGGCTTGTCAGCCGGGAATATAACAGCGGCTCAATCAAGCTACTCTACTCCTCTCCATTGACTAATGTACAGATTATTCTGGGAAAATACCTGTCGATGATGATTTATGCGTTAGTTATGATCGGAGCGTTAATGATTTTTGCATTATTCAGTATCGCTACCATCGAGCATGTGGATATACCGGCTATTCTTTCAGGGTTACTGGGACTATATCTGTTGATCTGCGCTTATGCAGCGATCGGTCTGTTTATGTCGAGCCTTACTTCATATCAGGTGGTAGCGGCAATGGGCACATTTGCCGCACTGTTTGCTTTGAACTTTGTCGGAAGAATGTGGCAGGATATCGAATTTGTACGCGACATCACCTATTGGCTATCGATCAACGGAAGAGCATCGGAGTTTATCAGCGGTTTGATATGCAGCGAGGATCTGTTCTACTTCCTGATTGTATCCGCTCTCTTTATCTCTCTTACAATCATCCGCTTGCAAGCTAAACGCCAGAAACTGCGTATCTCTGTCACAATAAGTAAATATATGCTCGTTGTGGCCGGAGCCATGATGTTAGGGTATCTCTCCTCACGGCCGAAACTGATGTCATATTACGATACTACCCGTACAAAAGTAAACACATTGACTGAGAACAGTCAGGATATTGTAGCTCGGATGGACGGAGAATTGACTATCACTACGTTTGTAAATATCCTGGACCGGTATTACTACTACGGATTACCGCAAAGCGTTAACGAAGACCTGCAACGTTTCAGGCAGTATTGGCGGTTTAAACCGGAAATCAAATTCAAATATGTACGTTATTATGACAAGGCGGATAATCCGGATCTCGACAGAAATTATCCGAACCTTTCCGACAGGGAACGGATGATCAAAATGACCCAGAGTTGGCGTCTGGACTCTAATATGTTTATACGCCCGGAAGAGGTTAAAAAGATCGTCGATCTTTCCCCGGAAGGGAACCGTTTTGTCCGGTTACTGGAACGGGGTAACGGACAAAAGACTTTCTTGAGGGTTTACGATGATCCTTATGTCCATCCATTCGAATCGGAGATATCAGCCGCATTCAAACGTCTGGTAATGGAATTACCACAAGTAGCTTTCCTGAAGGGACATGGCGAACGGGATTGTATCCGGGAAGGAGATCGCGATTATGGCCGGTTTGCTCAGGACAAACCTTTCCGTTATTCATTGATTAACAATGGATTTGACTTTAGGGAATTGACACTTGGCAGTGACATACCGGAAGATATCAAAATACTGGTGATTGCCGATATGCGAAACCCGTTAACTCCGGAGGAGAATGAGCGTTTGAACCGTTATATCGCCCGTGGAGGCAACCTGTTGATCACAGGTGAACCGCGCAGGCAAGAGGCAATGAATCCGTTAATCGAACAGTTTGGAGTACAATTTATGCCTGGACGCCTGGTGAAAAAAAGCGAAAATTACCAACCCGATTTTATCATCAGCACGCCTACCAAAGAAGCAGGGGAATTCTCCTATATTTTCAAAAACATGATAGCATGGGAACAAGTTGTAACTATGCCAAGCACCACCGGATTGGCCTACACAGCAGACAAAGGCTTTACGGTAACCCCTCTTTTTGTGAGCGACACAACCGGCTGCTGGAATGAAGTGGAGACCACCGATTTTATCGATGATACGGTGCGGTTTAATCCGGCAGCAGGCGAAGTAGAGCGTTTGTATACAACGGCGTTGGCTCTTTCGCGGAAAGTGGGAGAAAAAGAACAGAAGATCTTTATACTCGGGGATGCCGATTGTATCAGCAACGGGGAGATCAGTATCAGCAGGAAGAATATCATGGCTTCCAACTATTCGCTGATCAACGCAGCCTTTTATTGGATGTCCGACGAAGAGGTGCCGATCAACGTCACCCGTCCTACGCCTCCCGACAGGGCCATACGGTTAAGCCTGACCGGAATGGAAATCTGGCGAGTCATATTTATGGGCGGTGTTCCGGCAACCCTGACCTTTTTCTCTATTTTAATCTGGATTCGCCGTAGAGGAAGGTAAAACAATTTACAATTAATAATTAACAATTAAAAAAGTATTTTATGAAAGAGTCAATTGTTAGAGTAGAGAACTTGTCTCATCGCTATAGTGTTCAATGGGCTGTCCGGGACATCAGTTTCGAAATCTCTTCCAACGGTATTTATGGTTTGTTAGGTTCCAATGGTGCGGGTAAATCCACCATCATGAATATTGTGTGCGGGGTTCTTAAACAAACAACAGGTAACGTATTTATCAAAGGCATCGATATGCGCCAGCATCCTGTAGAGGCGAAGCGCCACATCGGTTTCCTGCCGCAACGACCTCCGTTGCACATGGACCTGACTGTGGAAGAATTCCTGGTACATTGCGCCAATGTACGACTGATGCCTCCCAAAGAAATTCCTAAAGCGGTAGAAGTTGCAATGGCGCGCTGCGGAATCAGTCATTTCAGCAAACGGTTGGTACGCAACCTCTCCGGAGGTTACCAGCAACGGGTTGGTATTGCTCAGGCCATTATTCATAATCCAGCTTTTGTAGTGCTTGACGAACCTACCAATGGACTCGACCCAAATCAGATCGTAGAAATCCGTAACCTGATCAAAGAGATTGCCGAGGACCGTACGGTAGTGCTTTCGACCCATATCCTGTCGGAAGTACAGGTTATGTGCGATTATATCCGGATGATCGAAGAGGGCCAATTGGTATTTGCCGGTACGGTGGATGAATTTGACAACTATATTATCCCCAGCTCTATACTGGTATCGATGATGGCCCCTCCTTCAACAGATGAACTATTGAAACTCCCGGGTATCGTAAAAGTCGATGAACTGGGCGGTCCCAGATACCGGATTCACTTCTCCGAGGTTCAGGACCTAGCGGAACATATCATCGAAACAAGTGTCGCAAAGGGTTGGCGTTTAACCGACATCACCCTGGAAAAGAGCTCGCTGGACAATATTTTTGCTGAACTGTCAAACAAAAAAGGGCAGGTGGCAAAATAATTTTGAATAAAAAACAGAGTGATAACATAAATGGCAAAAGTACAGGCGGCAAAAACAGCAGGAACCCTGCCACTTGCCCCCTGCCCCCTGCCACCAATTAACTTTCAATTAATTATGCGAGCAATATATAAAATAGCACGTACGGAGTTGCAAACTCTGTTCTACTCTCCGATAGCCTGGCTGATTCTGATCATATTTGTATTTCAGGCAAATATGACCTTTTCAAACATTTACGAAAACTGGGTCAGGTATCAGGATATGGGGTATACCATGGCCGACCTGACCCTAAGAACGTTTGCCGGCTTATGGGGATCGTTTACGATCATGCAGAATTATCTTTACATGTATATTCCTCTGTTAACGATGGGTCTGGTCAGCCGGGAATATAGCAGCGGCTCGATCAAGCTGCTCTACTCTTCCCCGCTGACCAATACACAGATCATACTGGGAAAGTACCTGTCGATGATGATATATGCCGGAGTAATGATTGCCGGTTTGGCAATTTCCGGATTATTTACTATTGCGACGCTCGAACATGTGGATATTCCGGTCATCCTTTCGGGATTACTGGGACTATACCTGCTAATCTGCGCCTACGCAGCAATCGGTCTGTTTATGTCAAGCCTCACATCCTATCAGGTAGTAGCAGCAATGGGTACATTTGCCATATTGTTTGCTTTAAACTTTGTCGGAAGGATGTGGCAGGACATCGAGTTTGTACGTGATATTACCTACTGGCTATCGATCAATGGAAGAGCGTCGGAATTTATCAGCGGTTTGATATGCAGCGAGGATCTGCTCTATTTTATAATCGTTTCTACATTCTTTATTTCACTTAGCATCATTCGATTGCAAGCCAAACGGCAGAAATCGCGTTTTCCAATAATCGCAAGCAAATACTTGGCCGTAATCGTCGCTACAGTATTATTGGGATATTTCACATCCCGCCCGACACTGATGACCTTCTACGACGTCACCCGCACAAAATCGAACACTCTGACCCAGAATAGCCAGGGTATTGTGGCAAAGATGGACGGAGGATTAACCATCACAACTTATGTAAATATTCTGGACCAGAACTACTATTATGGCCTGCCGCAAAGCGTTAACGAAGATCTGCAACGGTTCAGGCAGTACTGGCGGTTTAAACCGGAAATCAAGTTTAAGTATGTCTATTACTATGATAAGGCGGATAACCCGGATCTGGACCGCAACTATCCGAATCTCTCCGACAGGGAACGGATGATCAAAATGACCCAAAGCTGGCGGTTGGACTCAAATATGTTCAAATCGCCGGAAGAGATGAAGAAGATCATCAATCTGGCACCGGAAGGGAACCGCTTTGTACGTCTGCTGGAGCGCGACAACGGACAGAAAACCTTCCTACGGATATACGACGATGTGATGCGACATCCCTCCGAAGCCGAGATTTCGGCAGCGTTCAAACGGTTGGTGATGACATTACCCCAGGTCGCTTTTCTGACCGGTCACGGAGAAAGGGATTGTGTCCGGGAAGGAGATCGCGATTACGGACGTTTCGCTCAGGATAAGCCGTTCCGCTATTCATTGATT
>JAVBLD010000064.1:0-5650 GCA_031553705.1 Marinifilaceae bacterium
GTTAAGCCCTTATGCGCCGATGGTACTGCCCCTGGGTGGGAGAGTAGGTCGATGCCGAATTTTTAAAAGCCGCGTAATTGCGGCTTTTATGGAGAAGCTCTCTGATAAGAGAGCTTCTCTTTTTTTATGGAAAAGAGAAGGACAAATTGAAAGAAATCTTTAGAATTGGAAATAGATAAACGGTTGAACGTCGGCGCTTTTCATCTGGATAATAATGAAGATCATAGCGATCAGCATCAATGCCTGCACCGGAAGAGGGGAGCGGGTTACTACACCTTGCAGGGTGATTTCGGTGCGTTTCGGCATAAAGTGGAGTATATAGCCGGCCAGCATCAGGAGAAAGACTTCTTTATAGCCGGTAACGAACTGGATAAAGATTTCCGGATGGAAACTGGTGAATATCTGGTTAAGCACTTCTCCTGCTGTCCGTATTGAATCGGCACGAAAGAATATCCATCCGAAACAAACCAGGTGGAAGGTAATAAGAATTCCCAGTACACGCCGGAATGGGGTCATTTCACTGCCTAGTTGTTTAAAACTACTGAACCGTCCCATCACAAATTTATGTACGGCCAGACCGATACCATGTAAAGCTCCCCAAAGAATAAAACGGAGTGCGGCTCCGTGCCATAGTCCTCCCAATAACATGGTGATGAATAGATTGATATAGGTGCGGATCTTTCCTTTCCGGTTTCCTCCCAGCGATATATAGAGATAGTCTTTCAACCAGGAAGAGAGCGAGATATGCCAACGTCTCCAGAATTCGGTGATTGTGGCCGATTGATAAGGGGAATCAAAGTTGATATTAAACCGGAATCCCAATAGCAGGGCGATACCGATGGCCATATCTGAATAGCCTGAAAAATCGCAATATATCTGCAAAGCATACCCGTATGCTCCAAGCAGGTTTTCCACGCCGGTATATAATAATGGAGCGTCAAAAATCCGGTCGACAAAATTCAGACTGATATAGTCGGAGATAATTACTTTTTTAAATAAACCGCAGAGAATAAGAAATAAACCTTCGCCGAATTGCTCTTTTGTTACGGTGGGTATTTTAAACATCTGCGGAATAAAATCGCGGGCGCGGATAATAGGACCCGCTACCAGCGGAGGGAAGAAAGAGATATAAAACAGATAGTCAATCCACCGGTTAAGCGGTTCGACACGCCCTCTGTAAATATCTATGATATAACTCATGGACTGGAATGTGAAAAATGAGATACCCACAGGCAGGAAAATATCCATCGGTTCGTAGGCGATCGCTTGTAATGTCGTGTTTCCTGTTAAGACACCAAGTTCATGTCCCAGGCCGGCAAACAGGTTCATTATAAAATTAAAGTATTTGAAATATCCCAACATCCCGAGACTGACGCATATACTGAGAACTACCCACCATTTGCGGGCTTTGGCCGAAGCGGTACGGGCAATGGCTTGTCCGATAAAGAAATCCGTTGTTGCCGTAAATACAAGCAGGCCGAACCATATTCCGCTGCTTTTATAATAAAAATAGAGCGAAAATAGGGTGACATAGATAATTCGTGCCAGGGTATGTTTCCTGAGTGACATATATATCATCAGAAAACCGATGGACAGGAAAAGAAAAAGCCCACTACTGAACAGCATCGGAGCTTCCGGTTGATATTCAAACAGCTTTCCCAGTTTCTCTAACGAAAACCGGGAAGTTATGGACTGATCTATTGTAAGGAGTGCGCCAAGGCTCATCTTTTATTCATTGTTTACCAGAGATTCGCTTTCTCTTTGGGCTTTCAGGTTCATTAATGCTTTAAATAGTAGAATACCTTGCTCTTGATACCCTTCTTTTCTGAAATGGATGCGGTCTTTTCCCATCCATTGGCCATTGAACCAATTTTTACAGGAGTTTTTTCCACCCGTTGCCTGGAATAAGTCCCAGTAAGCAATGTTATATTCATTGGCCACATTTATAATCGCTTTCTCTGCGGCTTCGGTATTCGGATTACGCACATAGGTACGTTTCTTGTTTACCCGAACCAATTTGTAACACTCCGGCGGAGTTGTCAGCAGTAAGGCGGTTTGTGGCATATATTTCCTGACTAGTGAAATGAAAGTTTCGATCTCACAGCTAAAATTCTGCATCGTAAAATTCCGGCCGAAGGTTTCGTTCGTTCCCAGGGAAACAATCAGCAGGGAAGGTTTAAGTAAGGCTAGTTGAGCAATATAATTTTCGTTCGTATAATTGACGAACATAGCTCCATTCACCCCTATGGAATGATAAAGTATACCGGGATTACCATTCAGCAGGCTGAGGCCATAATACAAATTGGTAAATGTTGCCGGAGGAGATAATGAATCCATGCCGGGACTTACACATACGCTTTCCAGTTGGATGCGATCGGAAATACCAGCCATATAAAATGTATCCACTACGATTCCCGGAGCACAAGGTGTATATCCGGAAAAGACCTTTATAGAATCGCGCAGGTTATTGATTGGGAGCATAGGTATCGAGTGTTCTCCCCGGTAAAGGATAAACCGGTTAAATTCATATCCGGCGCCATTATTTGGTGTCACGCTGATGTCAAAACTAATAGAAGATGCATTGGTCAAGATACCGATTCCTCCCGGACCTATCGGACATTTTAGCGAACTTTGGATACATCGTCCGGCGATCCAGTCTTTTACATTGGAAGAGATGTAATAATCATCCGGTTCATTAGTCTTACTCAATTTTAAAGGAGTAATCCAGCCCCGTCCGGCATTTCCGAATTGCTGTTGCATCAGGCGCATTACGCTTCCGCTATAATATCCCGCCTGTACATGCGAATCGCCTAAATGAACGATATGAACGACCGTATCCTTACCGGCTATCAACGTTTCCAATTCCGTAAAAAAGGCATCCAATGAGCGGGACGGATCGGCCACAACGCAAAGAGAGTCTACAGCAAAGGAGAGTCTCGTACGTAATGTGTCGGAAACCATAGTTGTATATGCAGGCCGGGATAAAACCGGCTCATTTATTCCGGCAAATACACGAATCCCGGTAAATACAATAGTTACACTCAGTGCCGTCAGGATCGAATTAGTAAACTGTTTTCTCCGCTTTATCATAAAACTCTTTCTCTGATATAAATGCCTCTATTAAAGCTTTTGCTATCTCTTTCCCACCGTTAAAATTCATATGAGTGAAGTCTTTGCTTGCCCAGTTATTCTCTACATAATGTACTATGCTATCCTCTCCTCCCATTGCTCCGAAGAGATTCCAGAAAGGAACGCCTGCCTGGCGTGCAATCTGACGTTGGGTATGGAGAAACGCCAGTACTTCCGGCATCGTTTGAAATTTTCCATCCTTCTGGGTAGCACGGTCCGAAACTCCTATTATCAAGACATCGCTGTCGGGGAAACATTTCTTTATGTGTCTTACTGCCTCTACCATCCCTTGGTAATACCAATCGTAGTTGAATGTATTCTTACTCACCACATTTAATCCATATTGCAGGATAATCAAGTCGTAAGGCCGGATTTTGCTGAACACTTTACAACTCTCCATATCCAGGCGTCCCAATGGGGTACCCGAACTTCCACGCATGGAGTAGTTATCCACGATAATACCGGAGTTATCCTCCAGGGCAATCCCAACCGCACGAAGCCCTTTCGCTTGGGCAAAGGTAATATATCCGTCCGTAATTTCCTTGTTAATTACGATTTGATTTATTGCATCGGAAGATGGCGGTAAAATCTCATTGAGTGTATCGGATTTATGATTACATACCAGCTGCAGGGATGCATTCTTATTGTATTCATAGATAAATTTCAGCGAAGCGACTCTTTTCAACGAGCTATAACGATCTACCATCTTAAATGAAAATGTCGCCTGGTCCGACTTCGCTTCGAACAACATGCACGGTAGGACATAACTGTAATCCCCGTCATGCAATAAAGAGTGCGTTGTCCATCCTTTCGCTTCCAGATTTATTGTCGGACGGAATTTGTCGGAGACCGAGTTGATCGGAACAAATCCTACGCCTGCCCCTCCAAACCGTTGTTGCATGGCCTCACGAAAGTCGGCGACAAGAATATCCCCTTCGATAAAGGAGTCTCCAAGAAAAGCGATACGAACCGGACGTTCCATTTGCCGGCTTTTGTTTAAGGCTTCAAAAAAGCGTTTTAATCCGGTATGTCCGGCCGAATAATCCTCAAACCGTTTACCTGAAGGATCTGCCTCCTGAATTCCGAGGATTGCTTTATAGAGCGAATCACGTAATGGTACGGCAGCGGTATCGGCCGTAGCAGTCCGGAGTGAATCGTTACTTGCCATCTGATTTATGCCCGAGGTGTCTTGTGCAAGCCGGGTCCGGAGAGAATCCAGGAATTGAGGGTCCTCGTCGGTTCGTATGTCAGTCAATAGATCTATCTTTTTGATTGAGAATCCAAAAATAGTATCAGGTAAATAATACAGTCCAAAACATACAACAACCGTGATGAGTAATATAATTAATAACCTGCTGAAATTGTGATCGGTATTCATGCATTTTCCTTTTTTATTCCAAGCTGCAAAGGTACTAATAATAAGTGAATGATATGTGTGAAATATAGATGTTTCTGAAAATGAGGCTGCTTCTATTACAGTAAAATAGAAACAACCTCTTTTTTCATTAAATAAAAGTTATGCGTACATAAAAATCACCGTGGAGCGTTCCCTTTAAACAGGGTTTTAAAATATTCATAACGTTCTTTCTGAGCGTTCGTAAAAGACTGATAGCTTCCTCCCAGCAGACCTTTCAATAAACCGAACATCGGTTTGTAAGTGTTATTTGAGTATTGTTCAATGCAAACTTCAATCAGCTTGTCATAATTCTTTTTAATAGCATATGGCGTGGCTTTTTGCATCGCTGCTACAGAAGGTATGCTCTTTGCGACGCCCGATTTTTTTATCAGCTTCTCTGCATGTGCATACTCCTTTTTGTCGTAACTCCTTTGCCCGGTGCCGACATTAAAAAATAGTTCTGTACGGCATTGGCAATGACACCATCGACCATCTCCGGCGAGATATACTCTTTTATTTCCGGCTTATGGTCAATCATATAATCGAGAATTGGCGAATTGCAATCTTCCATTTGGTAATAGAGGTTGATATATGCCGATTTAAACCGCTCCTTATTATCGAGCTTTGGGAAAAGCTCTTCAACAACTTTTAGCGCTTTTGAGACCAATGCTGATTCGCATAAGGTTTCAATATACTTATTGATAAAGGTCGAATCCCTGTCGCCGCTTTCGTATCGCTTAGTCAGTGTTGCGACGGAGTTTTTCGGGTCTTTAGCAGCCTTCACTTTCTTAATAAAAGCTTCCGGTTCATCACTGCCTATAATCCGGTTGATCTCATTGCCATCGGGACCGATAATCAGGAACGTGGGGAATAAGTTTACTTCATATTTTCTCTTGATCTCAATTCCTTCCCCTTTTTCCAAGTCAAATTTAACATTGATAAAGTTTGCATTGAAATAATCTCCTGGAAAATCCAGTTCAGATTACCCCGTAAACCAAACGAATTTAACCCCTTGCTCTAAAATAAGGTTGCCCCTTCTATCCAAAATAAAAATGACCCCATTGAAATGTATGTCAAGATAGACTTTTACGTAATTTCATGATACAGATTACAGGGAAGGAAAAG
>JAVBLD010000068.1:0-23813 GCA_031553705.1 Marinifilaceae bacterium
TAGAAAATAGCACTGAATCGTGACTTCATACTCTAACATTTTAAAAGTTCAAAACTACTTTATTTGTTATGAAGTCAGGTCAGACAAAGTGCTGCCAATGTGCGACTTAAATAGATATTCGCTACGATTTTGAGGTCGGGTAAAAAACGTAGCGAAACCGTAGCGGAGAAGTGTCTTTTGATTGCTTATCGCTGTCCTGCCAATGATGGACAAAAAACAGAAAAACCTCCTAAAATCAACGTTTTAGGAGGTTTTGTCTTTTCTTTTTCAGGTCTTGTCAAATTGATTTTGACCCCTTAGTGATCCAGCTGGGACTCGAACCCAGGACCCCAACATTAAAAGTGTTGTGCTCTACCAGCTGAGCTACTGAATCATTTTTTATCCGTTTGCGGGTGCAAAGGTAGAGGTTTTGTTGTAACTCGCAAATTAAAGTATCTTTTTTTTGAAATAATTTTAAAAAATAAGGAGTGTTTTACACCTTAAGAAATGAGATCAGGTAATATGATCAATGAATCTACCTGGTTTAAGCAGGCGATTAATTTAGGTAATGCACTTCGTCGGATGGACAAAGTCATTTTACATTCCATTTCGAAATGACGTTCAAGTACTTCGGGTTCTTCCTCTTTGATAATTCGCATCACATCATTCAATGCTAGATAATGAAAGCGAACGGATATCCGCTCATCCACTGTTTTCTCTACAATCATTGCATTTCGAAGAGCGTCCCCGGCAGCTTCCTTATATGCATTTGTCAAACCGGCAACACCTAATTTCACTCCTCCGAAATAGCGTACCACAACGATCAATACGTTGGTTATACCATTGGAAAGAATCTGTCCGAGAATAGGTTTTCCGGCAGTGGAAGAAGGCTCGCCGCCGTCATTGGTCCGGAATCTTTTTTTATCAGGACCAAGCATATAAGCATAACAATAGTGACGGGCGTCATGGTATTTCTCTTTCAGCGCCGCCACCTTTTCTTTTATCTCTTCTTCAGTCGTCACCGGATATACAAAAGCCATAAATTTGCTGCCTTTCTCTTTATATAGGCCTTCGGCAGCCTGTTCAACCGTTTTGTATTTATCCTCTTCCATGTTTTTAATTAAAAAGACCGGTAAATACCCGGTCTTTCATCCCTCTTTTGCTTAATTTGAACAATATAGCTTTTTTTGGATCTCCTCTACCTGCAACCTGAATTTCCGGTCGGTCTCCATCAGATCCGTTACGGCTTTACAAGCATAAAGAACCGTAGCATGATCTTTCTTACCGATCTGGCTTCCGATATGTGCAAGCGACGCTTTGGTATAGTTTTTACAGAAATACATTGCTAGCTGTCTGGCCTGTACCACTTCGCGCCTTCGTGTCTTTTCCTGTAATAGCTCCGCAGATATATTAAAATGGCCGCAAACAATGGTCTGTATCTTCTCAACTGTCAATTCTGCAGGTTGCTGCCTCTTCACCATTTTGCTCAAGATTTCCCGCGCCACCTCAAGCGTCAGGTCTTTTTTATTAAAAGTGGATTGAGCCAACAGAGAGATCATCGCCCCTTCCAATTCCCGGACATTATTATTGACATACTTACAAATATATTCAATCACCTCATCCGAGAAATCGATCCCATCTTTTCGTGCTTTATGCTCAACAATCTCTTTCCGGGTGTCAAAATCCGGCACTTTGATCTCTGCAGACAACCCCCATCTGAAACGCGATAAAAGACGCTCTTCCATACCGCTCAGTTCGGCAGGTGATTTATCAGATGTCAAGATCAGCTGCTTTTTGGACTGATGCAGATGATTAAATATATGAAAGAATGTATTCTGTGTTCCAGTCTTTCCGGCTAATTCATGAATATCGTCCAGAATCAGTACATCGATCAACTGATAAAAATGGATAAAGTCATTAATCTCATTTCTTCTAACCGCTTCGGTAAATTGAGTCTGAAACAGGTTGGTTGAGACATAAAGCACCACTTTATTCGGAAAGTTCTGCTTTACCTCCAACCCAATAGCCTGTGCCAAATGCGTCTTTCCTAATCCGGAACCGCCATAAATCAATAGCGGGTTAAAGGCAGTACCTCCCGGATTCTGAGCAATAGCCATCCCGGCAGACCGTGCCAACCGATTGCATGTCCCTTCGATATAACTATCCATCGTATAGGTCGGATTCAAATTCGAATCGATCTGTATCTTATTCGTTGCCCGCTCAAAAGGATTCTTCAGAGTCCCCTGCCCCTTGTTATCAACATATATGGTACTTACTTCCGGTTTCTTTGCCGGATTGGACGACATTGTCATGGCCAACGGATGTTTGGGTTTACTCTTTTCAACCACTACAGAATATTCCAATTTGGCATTCGGTCCAATAACTGTCTTTAAAGCACCTTTCAAAATGTCAATAAATTCACTCTCCAATGACTCGTACACATAAGTACTCTCTACTTGAATCGTCAACACATCGTCTTTTATTTTTAATGGACGAATCGGTTGAAACAAATCCCTGTATTTCTCCGGCAATACCTGTTCTTTGATTATTTCCAAACACTTTGACCAGATATTTTTACAATTCATTTCCATAGTACACTGTTATACAGGAGTTATTAAAATTTATTCCTCACTTTTTTCTATGATGCTAAATTCAAAAAAAAAAAACGATAAAAAAAATAGGATTTTACTTGATTTTGATTAAAAAATGCTTGTCATTTATTTTCAAGATATTAACATCAACATTATGAAAATCAAAGAGTTACACAAACAAAAAACTGATATCACATCTATCAAAACAAATCTTAATATAACCAAAAAGAGCTATGTCGCTTCGCCTTCTTCAGCACCTAATTCATTAGGCATAAAGCCGGAAATTTAGTTTGTCTATTAACATAACGAAAAAACATAAAATAATATTATGTTAATAAACACCTGATTTAATATTCTCTTATTTAGAATGAGTACATCCTTGTGTTTTAGGGCATTTTAACTATAAATGCGTTTTTATACTTTTTCTTAACGGCAGGTAGTTGTTTTTCCGCCTGTTGAAGTTTTTTGTAAGTGTCAATCACGTATAGGTATCGCCCATTAGACCGAATTTCTTCTAAATCAGAATTCTCAACATATATTTTATCATCCAGTGGTAATGATTTATCGGATTCGGCAATTACAATCCCGTATTGACCTTTTTCCTTATCCGAACTAAAATCAAACAGTGAAAAATGGACAAACCGTTTCGGATTTGTATTAAGTTCTACCAGAAGCTTATTCAGGTTATCACCGGCAAGAACCAAGTTATAATAAAGTTCATCGTCGTTTACGGCTTTACCTATCGTACCTTTCCCCGCATTAATTTCCGATAAGACCATACCGATTTGTCCCAGAATGTTATTCAGGCTACGTATCGTTTTATTTATATTCACACTACGAAGTGAGTCGCTAATATCGGTAACGTTATTCAAACTACGGGATATCTTAATATTGCTGCGTTCCAAATTACCCGTTATACTGTTTATATTTGCCAGGATATCCGAAATTCGACTCGATTCACGCGCCAATAATCTGTTCAATTCTCCCGAAGCCCCCTCAATATTTTCCAACGTCCGTCCCAGACTGTTAAATCCGCCTTTGAAGCTTCCGTTATTATCAAACATTTCGTTTATAGAAACTAATATCGTATCCAAAGAAGACATGATATTATTGGCTTTCTGCTTTAAAGGCTGAAGCTGTTCATTCAGTTGCTCCATAACTCCCAACTCCAGTAAAGTCTTCAATGTATCGCCGCTCTGAGCGTACTGCATCGCATCACCGGGCTTCAGGTCAATCACTTTAGACCCCATCAAATCCGCATTTTGAATAACAGCGATCGAATTCTTCGGTATTTCCAGCTTTTTCCCTACGCTAAACTGTACCAAAACTTTGTCAAAATGCTCCCCTGCAAAAGAGATTGCTGTAACTTGTCCTACATTATATCCACGATAAACAACCCCACTCGATACTTTCAACCCATCCACCCGGTCATATACACCATAAAAAACACTATTCCGGTCAAACAATGACTTAGCTTTCAGGAAATTAATTCCCCAGATTAATATAACTAACGCTATAATTGCTGTAGCAGCCAATTTTACTTCTCTTGTTATACGTATGCCCATTTTTTTTAAAATTGAGAATCCTTCTATTCTTCACTTTTCACTCTTCATTTTTCTTGCTTCGGCAACCGATATCACATTACCTTTATATATAGCAATAATAAAACAGTCCCGAATTTTTTGCTTCACCTTGCCAAACACCTCTTTAACCTTATCATAATCATCAGATTCCCCGACATAATAGCGATAGCGGTTACCGCAACATATCTCGGTAATTTGTTCCGTTATCCCGATCCGCTTCAGATCTGAAATTTTGCTTTGTGCCGAAGCAACCTGAACGGCATAAAACAAACCGTCCGACCGGAAAGTATTCACCGTATCTTTCTTCTCTTCCTCACCGGCAGAATTTTTATTAGTCAGCAATGCGCTATTTCTTCCTTCATTATTTTTGTATGTCTTGAAAGCCTGAAAAATAGCATTTGTAATTTTATTCTGTCCATCATTGGTATTTAAATAACGCTCCTCTTCCTGGTTCGAAATAAAGCAAGCCTCTACCAGAATTGCTGGCATGGCAGCATCTTTCAACACCCAAAATGCATCTTGAGTCACCTCCCTATCCCGCTTTCCGGTAGCCTGCACCATTTCATTCTGTACTATCGAAGCAAATTCAAGGCTCTTTTCCAGATGCACATTCCGCACCATATTAAAAATAATATACGACTCTGCCTTTGTCGGATCAAAACCGGCATATTTAATGGTATAGTCCTCTTCATATTTTATAACCGCATTTTCCCTCATCGCCACCTGAAGATTCTGGTCCGAACTTCTCGAACCGAGGACAAAAGTTTCTACTCCCTTTGCATTCCTGTTATTACTGGAATTTATATGAATCGAAATAAACAGGTCGGCTTTGCCGTCATTTGCTATTTTTGTCCGCTCTTTCAAACCGACACTCACATCTTTATCCCTTGTATATACAATCTTCATCTCGGGATATTGCGCTTTTATTAACTTTCCCACTTTCAACGCAAGGTTCAAAGTAATCGTCTTCTCATAAGATTTTAACCCTATCGCGCCCGGGTCCTCACCTCCATGTCCGGGATCTATGCAAATACACCTGATTTCTCCGATATGACTTTGCGCCACAGATAAGGCCGGCATAAGTAAAATGAAAAAGAACAAGCATATTCCGGATACTCCGCAACGAATTATCATGATATTTCAAACTTTTTAAAAAGAATAGTGAGTATTAACAATCAATATTTCTTACCTTTGCAATCCAGAGTGAGACTGGTATGCGAATCCAATTCATCGCAAAAATAGTATAATAAATTGCAACTTAGAGCACATATACGCGATTTTATTCCTCCCGGCACCATTTTTATAATGGTACTACTCTCTGTTACAATTACTTTTATTAAGGTATACGCAAATGTTCCGGTACCCGGTTACACTCTTATCATTCCGGATACTACCATCCTTAAAGATACCGTTATCGGTTTGGATTCACTCTCCGTCATTTCTGGAGATACCGTCTTACCCGATACGATTCCCGGTCAAACGCATGCAGACAGTATAAAACCGTCCAAGCCGGCATTTAAAGATATTATCACCTTTTCTGCAAACGATTCTGCCACCATATTAGTGCGCGACAAAAAGATGTTCCTGGACAGAAATGCTTCCGTCAAATATATTAAGACGCAACTTGAGGCAGGGCATATTGAAATGGATATGCAGCAGAATCTTGCCCATGCATCCGGGATAACCGACTCGGCAGGTGTTGTCACAGAGAAACCGAAATTCAAAGACGGAAGCCAGGAATTTGATTGCTCGTCATTGAGCTACAACTTTAAAACAGGCAAAGGATATGTAAAGAACATCATCACCCAGGAGGGAGATGGATATATTCAGGGGGAGCTGACAAAAAAAATGTCCGATTCGGTATATTGTGTAAAAAACGGTTGGTATACCACTTGTGACGAACACGATCATCCGCACTTTCTTGTCAAGATGAGCCGGGCTAAAATGATCAGAGGTAAAAAAGTAATTTCCGGATTTACATATTTAGAAATCGAGCAAGTGCCGCTACCCCTTTTTATCCCGTTCGGTTTTTTCCCGATCACAAAAAAAGGAACATCCGGTATTATTATGCCGACGTACGGCGAAGAGCAAATGAGAGGTTTCAATCTGCACGACGGAGGATATTATTGGGCGATCAGTCAATATATTGACCTGGCTATCACCGGAAGTATTTATACGAACGGTTCATGGGCATTAAATGCAATGTCAAATTACCGGAAAAGATACCGGTTTAATGGAGGATTCAATTTTTCCACCAGTAAGAATTATTATAGCGAAAAAGGGCTGCCGGACTACAGCGTGTCGAACGATTGGGCCGTTCGCTGGACTCATTCGCAGGATGCCAAAGCCAATCCGTATAGTACCTTTTCAGCATCGGTAGATATCTCTTCAGCCAACAACAACTACTACAATGCCACCAATATGCAGGACATTGCCAATCAACGCAAGCAGTCCAGTGTTTCATGGAGTAAAAAATGGCCGGAGAATCCTTTTAGTATAACGGCAGCCCTCAGCCATAACCAGAATAGTGTCGATACGACGATCTCCCTCACACTACCGAACATCAACATAAGGATGTCGCAAATATATCCTTTGCGTAAAAAAGAACGGGTTGGACAACTAAAATGGTATGAAAATATAGGCTTTTCTTATACGGCCGAGCTAAGGAACAACATCCAGACCAAAGAATACAATCTGGGCGAATCTTTCAAACACATGGACAAAGAGTGGCAGAACGGATTTAAACATAATATTCCGTTGAGTACCAGCATCAACCTGATGAAGGACGTCTCGCTATCCCCCTCTTTCAATTATACCGGCGTAGCCTATCTGAACTCGATCGATAAAATATGGGTCGACACCTCCGCTACAGGAGGATATGTAAAGACCGACACGATCCCCGGTTTCCGCTATGCCCATAACTACAGCGCTAGCGTCAGTTTGTCATACAATCCGACGATATACGGTATGTATACCTCTCAAAAATTGGGTAGTAAGATTTATGCCCTCCGCCATGTCATCCGCCCCAGTATCAGCGCAAGCTATACCCCGGAAATAGGTGTACCGAAGAGTAAATATACAAAAACCTATACCGACAATAACGGAGTTGTCCACGAATACTCCATCTTCGAAGGCAAGGCTTTCGGCGTCCCGGGAAGTGCCCAAGAATCCGGAAGTGTAAGTC
This sequence comes from Marinifilaceae bacterium, assembly GCA_031553705.1. Classification (GTDB taxonomy): domain Bacteria; phylum Bacteroidota; class Bacteroidia; order Bacteroidales; family Marinifilaceae; genus JAVBLD01. The sequence continues at coordinate 7,338 of JAVBLD010000068.1, forward strand.
TTAGCCTGGACAACAACATCGAGATGAAAGTCAGAAACGACAAAGATACTACCGGTAAAGAAGAATTTACAAAAATCAAATTGCTGGAAAGCCTCCGGGCTTCTACTTCTTATAATATATTCGCCGACAGTATGAACTGGTCGAATATTCAACTATCGGCACGTACAAAAATATTCAAAGACAGGGTAAATATAAATGTGAGCGGAACCCTCGATCCGTATGCCATAGACGCAAATGCACGACGCTATAATAAATATAACGGAGGAATAGGACGCCTCACGAATGTCTCCGCCTCTTCAAGCATTCAGTTCTCATCCAGCAAAGGCGAAAAGCGTAAAGAGAAAAAACTTGAAGAGATTGGCGAGCATTATTATGAATATATGGATTTTGATGTGCCCTGGAATATTAGTATAGATTACAGCCTCTCTTATTCCAAAAGTTATAGCCCCAATACGTCGCCGAGCGCCACTAAGCCGATAACGAAAAGTAATATTTCGCAAATCGTAAATATCAACGGTGATTTATCGCTGACCCAAAAATGGAAAATTGGTTATAGTACCGGATACGATATTAAAAATAATGAAATTACGGCAACCAGTTTCAATATATCCAGGGATCTGCATTGCTGGGAGATGACTTTTTCCTGCATCCCGTTTGGAAATCACCAGTCCTACAATTTCAAAATCAATGTGCGTTCCAGCTTACTAAAGGATTTAAAGCTCACAAAGAGAGACTCCTGGTATGGCAAACAAAGCGCATTCTAACCCAAGAACTCGAAAATAAAGAAAGACTATATCAATTTTTCTTCATATCCCTCTGCCGTACCGCTTCAAAAAGCATAACAGCCGCGGCTGCCGAAACATTCAGCGATTCAATTTCGCCCTTTTGAGGGATCTTGATCTGTTCAGCCACTACACCCAATATCCCTTCATCTATTCCTTTATCCTCGGATCCCATTACAATAGCCAATGGACCGGTCATATCGACTTCGATATAATACTTTTCTGCTTTCTCAGTGGCTGCATAAACCTTCATCTTACGGTTAAACTTCAGTTCACGCACCCACTTCTTCAGGTTTAACACCCGGCACACCGGGATATGATACAAAGCCCCGGCAGAAGTTTTTATCGCATCAGACGATATTTTAGCCGAATGTTTATTCGGTATCACCACGGCATGTGCGCCGGCAAATTCCGCACTACGGGCGATTGCCCCAAAATTCCGGACATCGGTAATCCGGTCCAGGATAATAATAAAAGGGATCTCCCCTTTGGCTTCCAGCCCATCAAGTACCTCATTGATATCCTGATAAGGTACAGGCGATACTTCGGCCAGTACCCCCTGGTGATTCCGGTCGGCAAACGGTTTAAACACTTCGTCCGGCACATACTGGAAAGCTATCTCCCGTTCCCGGATCAACGAAAACAGTTGCTGAAACAACTCCCCCCTCACCCCCTGCTTCAGCATCACTTTGTCAATCTCTTTCTCTTGCAGGATCGCCTCTATTACTGCGCGAAGACCGAATATATATTCTTGTTTATACTTTGCCATTTTTTTTATTTTTTACGTTTCTTTTACTTACCGTTTTTTAACTCCTCAAGCTTCTCATGTGCCTGTTCCCACTCTTCCATACACTTTTCAAGCCGATCTTTAGCCCGGTTATATCTCTTCAAAAGCTCCGTCTCAGCGGCTCCCTCCGACATTTTCTCTTCCATCATTCGGATATCAGCTTCCAATCCGGCAATTTCATTTTCGATCTTCCCAGCCTGCTGCTCCGCTTTTTTTATCTCCCGATTAAACTGTTTTCTCTCTTCAAACGAAAGCTTATTCTCCATTCCCTCTGCTTTCCGGACTTCTCCTTCCCCTCCAGTTTGAAATTTATGCAACTGTTCATACTCTTTGAAACAGGCTATTTTTTTGGCCGCAAGAAAATCGGCAATGCCTCCGAGATACTCCTTTACTCCCTGATTCGCAAACTCATACACCTTATCGACCAATCCGTTCAAAAAATCGCGATCATGTGACACGACCACTACCGCACCTTCAAAATTGCGGAGAGCCTCCTTTAAAATATCTTTGGTCCGCATATCCAGATGGTTGGTCGGTTCATCCAGGATCAACAGATTATATGGCTCCAATAACAAGCGCACCATTGCCAGACGGGTACGTTCTCCACCTGAGAGGACCTTCACTTTTTTATCCACCTCATCCCCCGAAAACAAAAATGCACCCAGGATATCCCGGATTTTCTTCCGGATATCTCCCTGAGCTACTTTATCCACCGTATCCAGCACACTCAACTCGGGTTCCAGCAGATCCGCCTGATTCTGTGCAAAATAACCGATGTTTACATTGTATCCGATTTTCAGATCGCCCTGATAGGGTATTTCGTTCATGATCATCTTCACCAAAGTCGATTTACCCTCGCCGTTCTTTCCTACAAATGCCACCTTCTCCCCCCGCAAAATATCGAAATCCACCTCTTTCAGTACCAGATGTTCCCCATACATTTTTTTCAGGTCCCTGCCACTTACGACAATATCCCCCGACCGCACAGCCGGTTGAAACCTCACCGTGATACGAGCGGTATCCTCCTCCTCTACCTCGATCCGCTCCAACTTATTAAGCTGCTTGATTCGCGATTGTACCTGTACCGACTTGGTAGCTTTATAACGAAACCGTTCAATAAAATCTTCCGTATCCTTGATCTGTTTTTGTTGATTACGATAAGCCCGGAGTTGTTGTTCGACCCGCTCTTTACGCAATTCCACATATTTAGAATACGACACCTTATAATCATACACTTTTCCCAATGAGATCTCAATTGTACGACCGGTCACATTATCCAGAAACGCGCGATCGTGCGACACCAGCACCACTGCCCCGGAATAGTTTTGTAAAAAAGACTCCAGCCACGATATCGACTCAATATCCAGATGATTGGTCGGCTCATCTAACAAAAAGATATCGGGACGGGCCAGCAAAATTTTGGCCAGTTCGATACGCATACGCCATCCTCCGCTAAACTCCTCGCATTTCCGGTCCAGATCCTCTGCCCGGAATCCCAACCCTTTCAATACTACTTCCACTTCACCATCTACACTCCCCTCTCCGCGCAACAGCAATTGTTCCGTTTTCTCATTGATCTTATCCAGCAATTTCATATAGCCGTCCGATTCATAATCTTCCCGCAATGCCAGTTTCGCATTCAACTGTTCCAACTCCTCTTTTTCCGCAAACAGATCCGTATACGCCTTCTCTGCTTCCTTCCTAACGCTATTGCCATCCGTATACACCTTAGTCTGTGGCAAATACCCCACCTTCAACTCGGAGGAACGTGAGATACTTCCCTCCGACGGCTCCTTTTCACCGGCTAAAATTTTCAATAGGGTTGACTTTCCGGCACCATTACGTCCCGTAAGGCCAATCCGGTCCCTCTTATTAATCAGAAAAAAGATCGAATCCAACAAATAAAACCCGCCGAAAACAACACTAACATTATTTACCGAAATCATAAGCCTTCTGGTTTATCGCCTTATCTCTTCCTTTAAATCGAGAAAGTTTCAGCTAAATATCAAACCTTAAAATTTATTTCAGCCGCAAAGATACAATATCAATCTTGAATTCTAAATTTTGAGTTTTGAATTTCCTTGCGATCCGTACAATTTATACATCCAATATGCCTATTTTTCCACACGCCATACCTTCGATTCAAACAAAATTCGCAAAACTGCTTTTTGTCATGTTTTTCATATCTAAAATTGGTTATATTTGTTGAAAATAAAAGTGATAGAAAATAAATAAAAACCATCAGTCAAACATTTAAACAAGTTCGCTATGCCTAAAGGAGTTTACAAATTACCACAGATTACAAACGAGCCTGTAAAGAGTTATGCACCGGGTTCACCCGAACGTGCAGCGTTAAAAACGACTCTTGCCGAATTAAGAGAAACAGTTGTCGACCTGCCGATGATTATCGGAGGGAAAGAAGTGCGCACCGGGAAGAAAGTAGATATCCGGCCGCCTCACGACCATGCCCATCTATTAGGACATTACCACCAAGGCGATGCGACACATGTACAGATGGCCATTGACGCCGCTCTTAAAGCTAAAACAGAGTGGGAAAAAATGGGATGGGAAAGCCGTGCAGCTATTTTCCTGAAGGCGGCCGATCTGCTTGCCGGCCCTTACCGGCAAAAGATGAATGCCGTTACGATGCTCGGACAATCGAAAAACGCCTTCCAGGCTGAGATTGACTGCGTTTGTGAACTGGTGGACTTCTTCCGTTTCAATGTGAAAAATATGTACGATATCTACCACATGCAACCCAACTCTGCTCCGGGTGTATGGAACCGCACAGTATGGCGTCCGTTGGAAGGCTTTATATTTGCTTTAACTCCTTTCAACTTCACCTCCATTGCGGGAAATCTTCCGGGAGCACCGGCATTAATGGGAAATGTATGTGTATGGAAACCTTCAAAGACCGCCGTTTATTCCGCACACCTAATCATGGAAATCCTGAAAGAAGCCGGATTGCCCGACGGGGTAATCAATCTGGTATATTGTTCAGGACAAACGGCTTCCAACATAATTTTCACGAACAAAGAGTTTGCCGGAATCCACTTCACCGGATCGACAGGAGTGTTCAATGATATATGGGCCACCATTGTAAAAAACATCAATAATTACCGTACTTATCCCCGGATTGTCGGAGAAACAGGGGGGAAAGACTATATCTTTGCCGATCCTACCGCACCTGCAAAACAGGTGGCTACAGCGATGACCCGCGGAGCATTCGAGTATCAGGGACAGAAATGTTCTGCTGCCTCCCGCGCATATATTCCTGCCAATATATGGCCGGAAGTAGAAATATTTATAAAAAAAGATCTCGAAAAAATCAAAACCGGCGGAGTGGAAGATTTCTCGAACTTTGTCAATGCCGTTATCGATGAGGACTCTTTTGACAAATTGGCGAAAGCAATCGATCAGGCTAAAGCTTCTCCGGACGCTGAAGTAATTATGGGTGGAACATACGACAAATCGAAAGGTTACTTTATAAAACCGACTGTTATTCTGGCTAAAAAACCGGATTATATCACGATGCGGGAAGAACTCTTCGGTCCGGTATTAACCGTTTACGTTTACAATCCCGAGAAAGTGGATGAAACGCTGGATATTCTTGACCAATCGTCTACTTATGCTTTGACAGGGGCGATCTTCTCTTCCAAACGGGAAAATATCGAGAAAATGACGGAACGCCTGACACATACGGCCGGTAACTTCTATATCAATGACAAACCGACAGGTGCAGTTGTCGACCAGCAACCGTTCGGAGGAGGGCGTGCTTCCGGAACAAATGATAAAGCCGGTTCGTCGTTGAACCTGTTGAGATGGACATCTCCACAGACCATTAAGGAGACCTTTGTCCCCGCTACGGATTATATGTATCCGAATTTTTTAGAGGAATAAAAACAAATATTTAGGTACAGGGTACAAGGCTTTATACTTTATACCTTGTACCCTGTATCTTATTTTTTATTGCCTAAGCCAGGCGCTACCGAAAACAATATAGTATCCCCAACTGCTGGGACCGCCGGCAACATCCACTCCCATCCTTAGATTTAGTTTACGGGCTATCAGGTAGCGAAAGCCTGTGCCGTAATTGTATACCCAATCGGCCGAGCCGAAAGCGTCGAAACTGTCAAATGCTTTTCCCACGCCGACCAAACCAATGGCACTCCAGCGCTTATAAACATCTATACGATGTTCACTCTCCAGCAACATAACTGTTTTTCCCTGGTAACGGGCAGAGGGAATACCCCTCATATCAAGAAATGGTTTCAGATAGAAAGGAGCCTTGCCAAACACCTGCGTCAGATCATACCTTAAACCACTGGTCCATTTCTTCATAACGGGTGTATACCAATAACATGCTCCTTCGACCAGTCCGTATTTATAATCGCTTCCGACAATATCATTACTCCATTTGCCATTCACATAGACTTTAAACCCTTTATTCGGGGTAAACACATTATCACGGCTGTCAAATTCTCCAAGTATACCCAGCAAAGCGACGTTGCTATCATATTCTTTTCCTTCTACAAACTGATCAACGATCGTAGTATCCCCGGCATTCAATTCAAGTTCGGAATGGATAAAAGTATACTCTAGTCCGACTGCCCAGTGTGGATTTTTCAATATCTTACCCAGATAAAGAAAAACCGGTATTGTTTTGATATTAAATTTAAACGTTTTTTCACCTATCAGATCAAACGTACGATAATACTTCAGATTGATATTTCCGTAACCGGCCGCCACTTTATACTTCAATCCCCATTTCCGGATCGTCCCTGTTCCTCCGACACCCGCAGCCCAGCTATTGTTCAAGGTATATCCACCGAATATGGCGGAAACATCGGGAGCCATCGGATATATTTTACCATCCATCACTTTAGGCTTCTGCTGTTGGATAAAAATAGGCACAAGAGCGCCCCCGAACCCTCCGAATGCCGGTTCAGTAACAATCGCCGGCAACAGGATAAAACCATTGTACTCAATGACCCAGTCGCTAACATCAAATGCTCCGTCCAACGAGTCTCTGAAACTGATATGGGATTTCGTCTCCCGTGCTTTTTCCTGCTGTGCGGTAACCATCACAGGATTGCATAGCAATCCGCAAATCATTCCTAAAAACCAATAACCGTAAATCTTCTTCTTATTTAACATATACTTGAATTTTGAGTCCCGAATCTTGAAATTGTTTTTTGAAAATCAAACCCCTATCCCTACACCCTTGCTTCATACATAACTCCTGATTATATAAACGCTGGAATAGCAGAAAAGTTCAGCTTAGGGAAAGAAAAAGAGAATATCATCAACAATATACTCAAATATCATGTATCTTTGACCGTTTTTAGAAACAATCAAATAACAGAGCGAATGGCAGGAATTAAAAGTTTGGCTAAAGATACTGCTATATACGGAACAAGCAGCATTGTCGTAAGGTTTATGAACTGGTGCCTGACTCCTCTTTATACCTATAAGCTCCCTGCCGGAGAGTTCGGAGTCAGTACAAACCTTTATGCATGGGTAAGCTTGTTGTTGGTCGTCCTGACTTACGGCTTGGAAACCGGTTTTTTCCGTTTTGCAAACGATCCGAAAAAAGGGGATTCCAAAATGATCTACTCAACTTGTCTGACTTCATTAGGAAGTACCTCTCTACTGTTTATCGGCCTGGTACTACTGTTTCTCTCCCCGGTCGCAGAACTGCTAAAATGTACCGCCCATCATGACTATATCGTGATGATGGCATTTATTATCGCAATGGACGCATTCAGTGCGCTTCCTTTTGCCTACTTGCGATATCAACGACGTCCGATCCGGTTCGCCACATTAAAGGCGCTGTTTATTGCTATAAATATCTGTGCAAATATTTTCTTCCTATTGCTCTGTCCTTGGATATGGAAACAGCATCCGGAATGGATCAGTTGGTTTTACCATCCGGGATACGGAGTCGGCTATATTTTTATCTCGAACTTAATCGCATCGTTTATTATACTTTTGATGTTAATGCCGGAGATTATCCGTATTCCTTTCTGCTTCAACAAAACCCTGCTAAAAGAGATACTCCGCTACTCTTTCCCACTATTAATATTAGGATTAGCCGGCATCATGAACCAAAATCTGGACAAGATCCTCTTCCCATTTTTAATGGACAACCCAACCACGGCTATGAACGAACTGGGGATCTATGGTGCCAACAATAAGATCGCAATTGTCATGCTTATGTTTACCCAAGCTTTCCGATATGCTTACGAACCTTTTATATTCGCGCAAAACAAGGACGAAAATAAACAGGTAGCCTATGCAAAAGCGATGAAATTCTTCATTATTTTCGGGTTATTGATCTTTCTGGGAGTCATGTTTTATCTTGAAATCCTCCGTTACTTCATCTCTCCGGACTATTTTTCCGGACTGAAGATTGTACCAATTGTAATGCTTGCTGACCTTTTCTTCGGTGTCTTCTTCAATCTATCGCTGTGGTATAAATTAACCGACAAAACCCTATGGGGAATCTACTTTTCTTTCTTCGGATTAGCTATCATACTGGCCATCAACATTATCTTCGTACCTCTATACGGATATATAGCCTGTGCCTGGGCAGCTTTTATCTGCTATGCGGCCATGATGCTCTTCTCCTATTTTATCGGCCAACACTACTACCCCATTAAATACGACTTGAAAGGTATTGGAGTATATTTCTTATTGGCAATGACGCTTTATGCTATCTCATCGGTTGTGCTGGTTGAAAACACGGTATTGCGCCTACTATTCCGTAGCCTGCTACTGGCCATATTCATTATATATATTATAAAGAAAGATATTCCATTAAGTGACATTCCTGTTATAAACCGTTGGATCAAATGCTAACAACTCTTCAGGTTAGGCCAAACCGTTGGCAATTATATAAAAAAACTGTTGGCGATAATCAACCAACAGTTTTTACTTTTAATAGATATTCAGTATCAGAACAGATCGCTGAACCTCCAGGCAGCCGAAAGCTGGAATACATGATTTTTATTGTTGTCGCCACCGCTTACAACATTAGTCAAGCCCAAATTATAACGTGCCGAAAAAATCAATCCCATATCCAATTCGTATGAAACACCCATAGCCCAGCTAACATCGATAGTATTCAGATTCAATATCTTGGTCTTTGTTTTTGTGTTTCCGCTTTTCGCTTTAACATTTCCGTTGAGAGCGATTCCAAACTGAGGTCCGAGGTCCACACTCAGGTTTTCCAATACATACAATTTTGCTATTACCGGCAGATTCAGATAGTTCACCCTGTATTTCGTACTTCCATCCGCAGCCCCTTGCCTGGAATATAACAACTCGCCTTGTAGCCCGACAAATTCACTCAACCGATACTCGGCAAATGCTCCCAAATGAAAACTAAATTTATTATTTTGCTCCCAATTGCTCACATTTGTAATATTAAATCCAGCCTTAGGGCCATAGCTGAGCTCCTGAGCTTTTGCACTGCCAATTAATAATACAGCAAAACCTAACAATAATAATCTTTTCATAATACTTTCATTTAAAATTGTTTCATTATTTAAAGTATTAAACATATCTGTTTATATACCCCTTAAACACTGGCTTAGACCATACAAAAATAACAAAATATCGAATAATATATTATTTTATATCACTCACCTTACAAATTTCCATAAACGAAGCTCCCCTCACATGCCCGAAACTCCCTCCGATAACGAGGATATGATCCTCATCGGAAAAACCCTCCTTCAGCAACACCTCTGGTATATCACGCATAAATTCATCACGGGAAGAAGGTTTTACACTAAAATAAGGACGAACACCATAAGAGAGAGCCAACATCCGCATTACGTCCTCTTCATAACATCTGGCATAGACAGGCAATCCACCACGAAATGCCGATATGTAACGCGCTGTCCGTCCCGACATTGTATCCACGACAATCGCTTTTATCGGCATCATAGTGGTCATTTTCACCGCAACACGCGCCAGCGCCGCCGTAATCTCATTATTGATCCGTACCAAACTTCTTCCGGCATCCGGTGTGGCTGTTGACTCATTGGTTTCGGCAACCTTCGTCATCACTTGCACGGCTTCCAGCGGATAAATCCCACTTGCAGTTTCTCCACTCAACATAATCGCATCCGTTCCCATATATACGGCATTTGCAATATCACTCACTTCCGCCCGGGTCGGACGTGGATGATCAATCATCGAATGCAACATCTGAGTGGCAATAATCACTGGCTTCTTACTCTCGATACATTTATTTACAATATAACGTTGTATCTTGGGTACCTTCTCTGCATCTATCTCCACCGCCAGATCGCCGCGGGCAACCATTACCCCATAGACATGGTCCAAAATCTCATCGATATGGTCCACTCCTTCCTGGTTTTCAATCTTGGCAATAATTTTTATACGACTGTCACATGTATCCAATATCTGTTGAATCTGCATCACATCTTCTTTATTACGTACAAAAGAGTGTGCAATAAAATCAATTTTGTTTTCTACTGCAAAACGGATAAAAGTACGATCTTTCTCACTCAGCGATGCCAGATGCATATTTACTCCCGGCACATTAACACTTTTCTTGTCCTTTATCATTCCGGGATTAGAAGCAATCAATTCCAGGAAATCACTTTGCTTATCCCGAACTACCAACTCGATCTCGCCATCATCTATCAATACCCTGTCTCCGCAATTTACATCCCTAGCAATATGCTCATATGATACATTCACCAATTTCCCGGCAGAAGTAAACATCACATCTCCGGTCATATATACAACTTCCCCCTTCTTCACCTCGACCGGGGCATTCAACCTTGTCCGCACCTCCGGTCCTTTCGTATCAACTAAAATCGGTATCCTATTCGAAACCGCACGCACGTTCCGGATCACTTTCATCGCCTCCTCCAGATTCTGGTGAGCCGTATTTAGACGCACCACATCCATTCCCGCCTGATAAAGCCCCTCCAAAAATGCAACACTACAGTTCTTATCCGAAATCGTGGCAACAATTTTTGTCTTTTTCATTATAGCTACATCTTAAACAAAACGGTCAAAATAATCATAAACACATTCAAAATATATTATCATTTTATTTCTACAAAATAATAAAGATAAGTATAACTCCAAAGGAGCTTATTTATCCTTATCATAAAAGAAATGATTGAAGGGCCAGTTCATACGATTTGAGCCCGAATCCGGAAACAACACCCCGGCACACCGTCGACAGATAGGAGGTATGTCTGAACTCTTCCCGCTTAGCCGTATTGGAGATATGCACCTCGATGACAGGTATTGTTACTGCGGAAATAGCGTCGGCAATAGCAATCGAAGTATGAGTGTAAGCCCCGGCATTCAAAATGATCCCGTCATATTCAAACCCGACTTCATGAATTTTATCAATTAAACTCCCTTCGGAATTTGATTGATAATAATCAATACGAATTCCCCTGTATTTGTTCTTCAGGTAATCCATATAATTTTGAAATGTCTCCGCTCCGTATATATCTGGTTCTCTTTTTCCTAACAAGTTAAGATTTGGACCATTCAATATCAGTATTTGCATCTTTTCTTCAATTAACCATCAAATTTATTATGCAAATCTACGCTTTTTCTTGCATTCTTGCATTCTTTTTTTTTTATTTGTACAGTGCATTCAGAAATCAATCAAGGAAAGGATATTAATTCAAGGAAAAAGAGTTAGGAGTATTAATTATGCTATTTCTTAAAATGTTGTTAAATATAAAAAATATAGCAAATTATCTAACAAAAAAAAATACCTTTAACCCTCTGATTTATCTTAATTAAGATTATTATTTACCGTAAAACATGAAGTAAAATGACTTGGGACAACGCTATCGAAAGTTACAAAACTTATTTAATTTTAGAGAAATCGCTCTCTGCAAATTCTGTGGAAGCGTATTTGAATGATATCAAGAAACTTGCTAAGTACTGCGCCGACAAACACAAAGTAAAAGAGCCGGACGGAATCACTTATGAGATTCTGAAAGAATATCTTGTTTACGGGAGTGAAGTTGGTGTAACAAACAGAACACAAGCGAGATGCATTTCCAGTATCAAATCGTTCTTCAAGTACCTGGTTTTTGATGGACAACTAGAAAATAATCCGACAAGATTGTTGGAAGCACCTAAAATAGGAAGAAAATTACCGAACATTCTGTCAGTAGAAGAGGTTGATTCCATGCTGCGTGCAGTAGAAATGTTTAAACCGGAAGGCCAACGCAACAAGGCTATTATTGAAATGCTCTATTCATGTGGCCTGAGGGTTTCTGAACTGATCGAACTCAAACTGTCAAACATCAATTTCCGCCAAAATATTGTAAAAATTGAAGGTAAAGGCAACAAGGAACGGCTTATCCCATTGAGCAAAAATGCAAAGGTAGAAATCAAACAATATATGAAAGTATATCGTGATTATCTGGACATTACATCAGAATGCGAGGATGTTGTCTTCTTAAATAAAAGGGGGTCTGCCTTATCCAGAGTGATGGTATTTAATATCATCAAACATTTGGCAAAAAGAGCAGGCGTTAAGAAAAATGTATCTCCTCATACCTTCCGCCATTCTTTTGCATCCCATCTTGTCAGCGGAGGCGCCGATTTAAGGGCAGTGCAAGATATGCTTGGGCACGAATCGATCCTGACTACAGAGATTTATACCCAACTGGATGATCGCTTTTTGCGGGACACCATCAACAAATATCATCCCAGATCTAAAGAGAATAAATAAATACAATAGAAGGTGCCTTGAAAATAAAGGCACCTTTTTCATTACTCTAAAAGAAAAAACATGATCAAAGACAAAGACCATATTCTGCAAAAAATAAGCAGCGACGACCCTTTTCTGATCAAAGAGGCTATAAACGAGATCAAAACAGACGGAGATATCTCTATCACCCCTATGTTACTGGATATGCTAGCCCAACAAAAAAGCCATTACGCTATCTCCGAAATCATAAGTCTTCTTGCAGACATAAAAGACAATGCATTCAGAGAGATTCTGATCAATCACTTAAAGAGATCAGTCAGCAACTCCACCAAAGTGTTACTGTTACGTATCTGTTGGGAATCCAGTTTAAACTATTCAGAGTACCTCGATACTCTGTTGGATATCTTACTGAAAGATGAATTCATGGTTGCCTTCGAGGCATGCACGGCAATAGAAGAGACACTGCATTATCTGGACCCGGAAAAACGGCAAGATCTCGCAATCAGACTAGAATCTATTCCGGTAACAGGTGAAAAAAAATTTCTAATCGACAATTTATTGATAAATACTTCCAGATTGCAAAACGAAAATTAAACCGCACCGCCCGGAATAATTATCCTCCGGGTCGGTTGCTGGGCCTTAGTTTTTGACAAGCTCCTTTGCAGCTTCTATGATCTCTTCTGCCAAATGATTGGCCGACACTTCATCCTTTGATTCAGAATAAACCCGGATAATAGGTTCGGTATTTGATCTGCGAAGATGTACCCATCCACATTCAAAATCAATTTTTACACCATCAATATCCGTTATCTGTTCAGCAGCATATTTTTTCTTCAATCCTTCGAGAATCTTATTCACGTTGATCTCAGGGGAAAGGGTAATTTTATTCTTTGATATAAAATACTGCGGATAATCCTTTTTCAATGCCGTCATACTCTTTCCTTGTGCCACAAAATGAGAAAGAAATAAACCTACTCCCACCAAAGCATCACGTCCATAATGACTTGCCGGATAAATCACTCCCCCGTTACCCTCTCCGCCAATCACCGCATGCGTCTCTTTCATCCTGGCAACCACATTAACCTCCCCTACCGCAGCTGCAGTATAGGATTGCCCGTAAGACAGCGTAACATCCTTTAGCGCCCGGGAAGAAGAGAGATTCGAAACCGTATTGCCCGGAGTGTGTTTTAATACATAATCGGCAATAGCCACCAATGTATACTCCTCACCAAACATTTCACCGTTTTCGCATATCAATGCCAAACGATCAACATCAGGATCCACAACGATTCCCAAATCGGCACCACACTCTTTCACCAAGGCCGATATCTCCGTCAGGTGTTCCGGAATAGGTTCCGGATTGTGGCTGAACTGTCCGTTTGGTTCGCAGTTCAACTCGATCACCTCCTTTACCCCTAAGGCCCGTAACAATTCCGGAATAGCCACCCCTCCAACCGAATTCACCGCATCCACTACCACTTTAAGGTTCGCTTTTGCAATAGCTTCCCGGCAAACCAACCCCAGGCCAAGCACCTGTTCGATATGATACCGGGTGTAATTTTTTTCGACAACCTGCCCTAAATCGTCTACACCCACATATTCAAAATCCCCTTTATCAGCCAACTCAAGTACTTTGCCCCCGTCGGCAGCAGATAGGAACTCCCCTCTGTTGTCTAATAATTTTAACGCATTCCACTGCTTCGGATTATGACTTGCCGTCAAGATAATTCCTCCATCAGCCTTTTCCACTGTAACAGCCATTTCTGTGGTCGGAGTTGTAGCCATACCTATATCGACCACCTGATGTCCGAGACTCGATAAGGTTGCGGAGACAAGCTTGGCATACATCTCGCCCGAAATACGCGCATCACGTCCCAGTACGATCTTCGCCCTGCTCTTACCGACTCCGGCTTTCAGCCAGGTCGCATAAGCAGATACGAATTTTATTATATCCAATGGAGTTAAATTATCACCCGGACGTCCTCCTACCGTGCCCCGAATACCGGAAATAGACTTTATAAGCGTCATCGTTAAACTGTTTAGATTAATTAATTCTTACTTCAAGAAATACTTCAGCTTCTATATTTCATGGTTATAACAAGAAACAAAAAAACTGTATAGCTCCTTTTTATCAGAGTATACAGTTTTCCCCATTTTATATTAATCAGATAATTGCTTTATAACCGTCGGCATTCAACAAATTAGCCAACTCTGCTTCATTATCTATCTTAACTTTTATAATCCATCCTTCTCCGTACGGATCTTTATTAACCAACTCCGGTTGATCCTCCAACGCCTCATTAAATGCGGTCACAGTACCTCCAACTGGCAAATAAAGATCCGACACAGTTTTAACAGCCTCAATCGTTCCGAAGACATTTCCGGCTTTCAATTGATCGCCTACCGTTTCGCATTCAACAAAAACGATATCGCCTAACTGGCTCTGGGCATAATCAGTAATTCCGATAACTGCCGATCCACCTTCAACACGAATCCATTCGTGCTCTTTAGTGTACTTTAACTCTGCTGGTACATTCATTATTTAACGTTTTTTGATTTAATAATTTTATCTTATTTTTCTATCTCAATCTCTGTCATCAGGTTTGCGTCTGTAAAAAACGTAAACCACTCATGAAGCGTCCAAAGTTAGTGAAAAACTCAAAATAAGTACGATTTTTTTCCACATTATTTTAAAGGTTTTGCCCATTCTTTTTTTCGAATTTGTTTGCAAATACAAAAAATCGTCCTACATTTGCACTCGCTAATAAAGTAACGTTTGTTAGTATTGGAAAAGGTCTGGTAGTTCAGTTGGTTTAGAATACGTGCCTGTCACGCACGGGGTCGCGGGTTCGAGTCCCGTCCAGACCGCCCCTCTTAAGATTGTTCTTAAAAATTATCCGGTGTGGTAGTTCAGCTGGTTAGAATACGTGCCTGTCACGCACGGGGTCGCGGGTTCGAGTCCCGTCCATACCGCCAAGGGTCTAAGACAAAAGACGCCAAAAGTAAGACAAACCCTTCATATTCAGCGAATATGAAGGGTTTTTTATTTGTATTCTGTCAGTCAAGGGAGACAGTTTAGTGCCAAAAAAAGACAGTTTCGTTGACTTAAACTGTACCCCTTTTTCAATTTTACCAAGGGGTACACTTTTTTGAGGACAAGGGGGTACAGTTTGTCCAAAATTGGCAGTTTGTTGTCGCGTATTGGCAGTGTGCATATAACTCATTTAGAGATAGTTCAAAGTAATTTTGTAACATTAAAAAATGAGTTTATGAAAAGTACATTTCGGATTCTTTTCTACCTGAAAAGAGACAAACAAAAAGTTGACGGCACTGTCCCTGTATGGTGTCGAATTACAGTTGACGGACAAGCAACTCGCTTTAATACCAAGTCCGACATTAATCCTAATATTTGGGATTCCAAAGCTGCAAAAGCAAAGGGTAAAACAAAAGAGGCAATGGAAATCGATTCCCTTTTGGATACCATCCAAGCAAGTATCTACAAAGTTTACTACGATTTACAGACACGGGAAAATAACGTGACCGCAGAACGTGTGAAGAACATCTTTCTCGGCATCGAAGTCAAACATCAAACCGTACTGGAATTATTCAAACGTCATAATGAAGATGTAGAAAAATTGGTCGGTATCAGCAAAACCAAGGGAACGCTTCAAAAGTATGAAGTTGCCTATAAACGATTATCCGATTTCATCAAATTACAGTACAATACTACCGACATCTCCCTAAAAGACATCAATCACATGTTTCTTAGCGATTTTGAGATATATTTGATGACTTCCTGCAAATGTGGCCCGAATACCACAGCCAAATTCATGCAACGTTTCCGTACCATTATTATAATGGCAAAGAATAACGGTTGGATTCATACCGACCCATTTGCCAATTATAAGATAAGGTTTAAAAAGGTTGACCGTGGTTATCTGACCCATGAACAAATCGAAATCCTAATGCAAAAGAGATTCTCTACCAAACGGCTTGAACAAGTGCGAGACATTTTCGTATTTTCATGTTTTTGCAACCTAACGCAGTAGCAGCAAGGAAAGAAAAAGAAAGGTAATCGAATAGTTATCAGCAAACTATGTCTTTCGGTGGCTTTAGCTGTCTGATGCCGAAATTGCCGAAAAATGCAAAAGAAAGAAGCTTTTCCGCTTCTATAT
>JAVBLD010000051.1:0-50219 GCA_031553705.1 Marinifilaceae bacterium
AAGTGCGAACTTATCTACGGAAACAGAACGCTAAAACCCGAGCAGATCGAGATAGAGATCTTCGAGTACATAGAAATCTGGTATAATAAAATCAGACGCCACAAAGCTCTGAATAATATGACAATAGATGAATTCTGGAAACTAAATGCAAAAAGTGCTTAACTATTTGTGCGGATTTAGAGGAATTCCAGTTTAATGTTGAAAGGAAACATATCGTTGATAATAAGATTTCCGGTTTGAATGCAGTATTTTATCGAGGATCCAAATTTTAAGCCTGTGATAGTAGCTTTAAAACTACTTTTTGTATAATTTAGCACTCTATTATAAAAAGATAAATGATGTACACAATTGAGCAGCTTAGGACATTTGTAAAAACGGAGTTAGATAAAGAAGAGTATATAGAGGAACCACTTTTGTTGTTTGAGCCGATTAAATATATTCTGGGGAATGAAGGGAAGAGGTTAAGGCCAGTGCTGACGTTGATGGCTTATAATTTGTATTGGGATGATATTGAAAAGGCGATGAAGCCGGCGATAGGGATAGAAATCTTTCACAACTATACTTTATTGCATGATGACATTATGGATAATGCCGAATTGCGTCGCGGGCGTCCGACTGTGCACAAAAAGTGGAATGTCAATGTCGGTATATTAAGCGGTGACGCCGCCGCTATTACAGCATATAAGCATATTGAATATTGTGACGACATATATCTTCGCAGCGCCATTGACAATTTCAATCAGGTGGCGATGGATGTTTGTAAGGGACAGCAGTATGATATGGAGTTTGAGTCGCGTTGGAATGTGACTGAAGAGGAATACCTTCAAATGATCTCCTTGAAGACTGCGGTGTTGATTGCCGGTAGCCTGCGACATGGAGCGTTGATCGCCGGGGCTTCCAAATATGAATATGAAGCGTTATATGATTTCGGGCATTATTTGGGATTAGCATTCCAATTGCAGGATGATCTTTTGGATGTTTATGGGGATGTGGAGGAATTTGGGAAGAAGATCGGAGGAGATATTCTGGTCAATAAAAAAACCTATCTGCTTATTAAAGCATTTGAGTTGGCGAGTGAGAGGGAACGGGATATATTGAACAAGTGGATGGAGAAAGAGACGTTCAATCCGACAGAGAAGATAAAAGAGGTCACCGGAGTTTATAATGATCTTGGCATAAAAGATATTACAATGACAACGATAAACAGTTTTCTGGAAAAGAGTCGGGATGCTCTACAAAAAATTGCGGTGCCGGATGATCGTAAAGTTTATTTTTATGAGATAATTGAGGGAATTGCGGACCGGAGAAAATAGACATATAATCCCGGTAGCCGGTTTTGGTTATATCGGCGACAAATAGCAGGTGGCACATTTCTATATCTGGTCTGGTTTTTGTCTTTATTAAAGAAATAATAATAATTTGGGAGAGTCAATGGACTTAAAACAGAGGCAACTTGATGAAAGGTATCTACGTATGGCCCGTATCTGGGCTGAAAATTCCTATTGTAAACGACGACAGGTAGGCGCATTGATCGTAAAAGATAAATCGATTATTTCCGATGGCTATAACGGCACGCCGTCCGGATTCGAAAATATCTGCGAGGATGAAAATAATCAGACTAAACCCTATGTGCTGCATGCGGAAGCAAATGCCATTACAAAAGTGGCGAAATCGAGTAACAGTAGTGAAGGGGCGACTCTTTATATAACGGCATCTCCATGTATCGAATGTGCGAAACTGATTATTCAGGCCGGTATAAAGAGGGTGGTTTATTCGGAAATATACCGTTGTTGTGACGGGATTGAATTGCTAACAAGGGCGCAAGTAGAGATAGAATATGTTGCAATTGGTGAAGAGCCGAAAAAGTAAAAGTTCAGCATAGACGATTCCGAATCGAAATAATTGTGTTATAATTTATTAGGATATATCTGAAATTCAAATTAAATAAAAGCGATGAATAATAATAGAATAAGGATCATTTTAATGCCGGTTTTGCTGGCTATGGCTATTGTATTGGGCATGTTGATCAATTCTTTCTTTGCTCGAAAAGGTGGTACGCAGATATCACATTCATCTGTGCTTATGCAAGGGAGCAAGTTAGATGTAATTATGAATATGATCAATTATTCCTATGTGGATACGGTAGATATTAAGAAACTGGAGGAAGATGCAATCCCGTCACTGATAAAAGATCTGGATCCGCATACTGTTTATATTCCTGCGAAGGATATGATGAGAGTGAATGAAGAGATGGTCGGCAATTTCGGAGGCGTCGGAGTTCAGTTCTATAAATATATGGATACGGTAGTCGTAGTAAAAGTTGTTCCTGGAGGGCCTTCTGAACAGGCAGGGGTATTGGATGGAGACCGGATTGTGAAAGTGAATGATTCGATAGTCGCCGGAGTAAATATAAACTCCGATAATGTAATGAAGCTGATGCGTGGAGAGGTAGGAACAGAGGTTGAGCTTACATTGATAAGACGTGGTAACAGCGAGCCTTTTGTTAAAAAGATCATTCGTGGCAGCATTCCTATAAAGAGTGTTGATATTGCCTATATGGTGAATGATACTACCGGATTTGTAAAAGTAAGGACTTTCGGAATGAATACCTATGATGAGTTTATGGCTGCTTTGAAGTCGCTGGAGAAAAAAGGGATGAAAAAGTTGATTATCGATTTACGGGATAACGAAGGAGGTATTTTACCGATTGCAATAAAAATGGCCAATGAATTTCTTGATGCAAACAAGCTGATACTCTATACCCAAGGGAAAGCTTCTCCTCGTATGGATTATAATTCAAATGGTAAAGGCAATTATAAGAACCTGCCGATGGTGGTGCTGATCAATGAGTTCAGTGCTTCCGCCAGTGAGATATTTGCCGGCGCTATCCAGGATAATGACCGGGGAAAAATTGTCGGTCGCCGTTCTTTTGGAAAAGGTTTGGTACAGGAGCAACGGGTTTTGTCCGACGGTTCGGCGTTGCGCCTGACCGTGGCCCGTTATTATACTCCTTCCGGACGGTCGATACAGAAGCCTTATGATCAGGGCAAAGAGAAATATTATAATGATATTTATAACCGGATGTTACATGGCGAGTTTGAACGGGAAGACAGTATTCATTTCGATGAGAAATTAAAATTTCAGACAGCAGGCGGGCGTACGGTTTATGGTGGGGGCGGGATAATGCCTGATTATTTTGTACCTGCCGATACGTCTGGCGGATCAAAATATTTGAATGAACTGTACAAGAAACAATTGTTATATGAATATACTTTCTATTTTATGGATCGGCATCGCCCGGAAATGAAAGGTTTCAAAGACTATCATCAGGTTTTGAATTATCTGAAAAAGTTCAATCTGGTTGACGATATGGTTGCTTATGCAGAAAGGCACGGATTGAAGCCGGATCAGAAAGGGATTCATGATTCTTATCAGGTTATTCGTGTCAGGATTGAGGCTTTTATCGGCCGGCATATATTGGATGATGAAGGTTATTATCCGATTTCCGGAACGATTGACAATACGCTTCAGAAAGCGCTTCATATTTGATATGTAAAAGTGTCCGCCTGCAATAAATGCTTGTTTCGGTCACGATAGAGATTACCGGTGAAGGAAAATAGAAAATACGAAATTCATTTTGCTCCGTTGCAAGGTTATACGGATTGGATATTCCGGAATGCTTATGATGAGTATTTTGGCGGTGTGAATGTTTATTACACGCCATTTATACGGATAGAAAAAGGGAGTACTTTCAGAAATAAGGATGTCCGGGAGTTGGATCCCGAACATAATACGGTAGTTTGTCTGGTTCCGCAGATTCTTTCCGGTACGCCGGAAGAGTTCAGGTTGTTGGCCCGGTTTGTCTGGGAAAAGGGTTACAGATATGCCGATATTAACTTGGGGTGTCCGTTTCCAATGGTTGCCGGAAAAAAAAGGGGATCCGGTATGTTGCCTTGGCCTGATCGGGTGAAAGAGATACTGGAGATCGTAAATGAATTTCCTGAAATGACGTTTTCTGTAAAGATGCGCTTGGGATGGGAAGATCGTAGTGAATGTATCGCTTTAGCCCCGATTATTAATAATGTTCCACTTTGTCATGTGACGGTACATGCCCGGACCGGTAAACAGCAATACACCGGCGAAATCGATACTGACGCTTTTGAGCGGTTTTATCAGGTATGCCGTCATCCTTTATTTTATAATGGAGATTTATCCACTCCTGAAAAGATAGAACAAATCATGTCAAGATTTCCTCTGTTAAAAGGGGTTGCATTAGGAAGAGGATTGATCTCTTCCCCTTTTTTGATTAAGGATTTATGTGAAGAGGATCTCTCTTCTGCCTCGACGCGTGCTGGATTGCTTGTGGCTTTTCATGAAAAACTTTTCCGGACCTATGGAAGTCATTTGCAAGGCGAAAAACAACTGCTTACAAAGATGCAACGGTTTTGGGATTATTTCTTGCCGGAAACGGACAGGAGATACCTGAAAAAAATCCGGAAAGCGAATAAGATAACCGATTATAAAAAAGTGGTAGAATCTATATTTAAACTGTAAATTTAATTGGTTTGAAGAAGGTTATATATATCATACTTGGCGTTGTTTCGATCGTTTTGGGCGTGATCGGAGTCTTTGTTCCGGGCTTGCCTACGACGCCGTTTTTGCTATTGAGTTCCTGGCTGTTTTATAAAAGTTCGAAAAGATTGCATGACACATTACATCGTTCCTGGCTGGGAGGGTATATCCGGCGCTATGAATCCGGAGAAGGAGTGAGTTTGTTATCAAAATGGATCTCTATAGGTTGTATGTGGGGAATGATTTCTATCTCTTCTTTTTGTTTTATTGAACATGCTCATATCCGGATGCTGTTGTTTGTACTGGGTGGAATAGGCACATGCAGTATCCTTCTTATGGTATCTACTGCAAAAAAGAAGAGAGATGACGAAGTACAAAAAAGGAATGAGTGATGATACTCATTCCTTTTTATGTTTTTAATGCCCGGTTCTTTTAACCGATTACGACGTTTACGATCTTCTTCGGGACAATAATAATCTTTTTAATCGTATTTCCTTCAAGCCATTTTTCTGCTTCCGGAGCGTTTTTGACAGCATTTTCAATTTCGGTACTTGTAGCTGTTGCCAGCATAGGTAGTTTAAAACGTACCTTACCGTTGAACGACACAGGGTATTCAAAAGAATCTTCTATCAGGAATTTTTCGTCCCATGCCGGGAATGTTGTACCGGTAACGCTTTCGTGATGTCCCATCTGATGCCACAACTCTTCCGCTATATGAGGCGCATAGGGAGAGAGCGTAATGATCAAAGGTTCGAGAATTGCCCGTTTATTACATTTTAGGGTCGTCAGTTCATTTGTACAGATCATAAATGCAGGGATGGATGTGTTGAATGAGAAATTTTCCACATCATACTCTATTTTTTTGATCGTTTTATGCAATATTTTTAGTTCTTCTTTGTTCGGAGCTTCTTCACTGAGTTCGAATTTATCTCCGTTAAAGAACAGACGCCAGAATTTCTTCAGGAATTTGTAAACCCCGTCGATGCCTTGAGTATCCCAAGGCTTGTGGGCTTCCAGCGGTCCGAGGAACATCTCGTACAACCGCAATGTATCGGCACCAAACTCTTCGATGATATTGTCCGGATTTACCACATTGAACATCGATTTGGACATTTTCTCAACCGCCCATCCACAGATATATTTGTCGTCTTCAAGGATAAATTCTGCATCGGTATAATCAGGCATCCACTGGCGGAAAGCTTTTATGTCCAGTAGATCATTGCGTACGATATTTACATCGACATGGATTTCCGTTGTCTGATACCGGTCTTTTAAGCCGGCAGACACAAATTTATTTGTGCCTTGTATCCGGTAAACAAAATTGGAACGCCCTTGTATCATTCCCTGATTGATCAGTTTTTTAAAAGGTTCCTGTTCGCATACCAATCCGAGGTCATATAGAAACATATTCCAGAAACGGGCATAAATCAGGTGGCCTGTAGCGTGCTCTGCTCCACCCATATACAGATCCACATTCCGCCAATATGCATTTACCTCTTTGTTTACCAATGCTTTATCATTGTGCGGGTCCATATAACGCAGGTAGTAGGCCGAAGAGCCGGCAAATCCCGGCATGGTGTTGAGTTCTATCGGATACCCCTCTTTTGTTTTCCAGTTTTGCGCGCGCCCTAACGGCGGTTCGCCGGTTTCAGTCGGCAGGTATTTATCGATCTCGGGTAGTTCTAATGGTAATAAAGACTCGTCCATAACATAGGGTATGTCGTCTTTGTAATACACCGGAAACGGCTCACCCCAGTAACGTTGACGGCTAAAGATGGCATCACGCAGACGGTAATTCACTTTACTTTCGCCGATACCACGTTTTTCTACCTCCCCGGCAATCTTTGTGATAGCTTCTTTTACTTCCATGCCGTTAATGATGCCGCTGTTTATCAGTGTTCCCTCTTTCGTGTCGTATGAATTCTCAGAGAGATCGCATCCTTTCCCGTTATCAATTACCGGGAGTATCGGTAAGTTGAACTTTCTGGCAAACGCGTAATCACGACTGTCATGAGCCGGTACGGCCATGATAGCTCCGGTTCCGTATCCAGACAGAACATATTCGCTGATCCATATCGGAATAGCTTCATTCGAAAACGGATTGACTGCATAAGAACCGGAGAATACGCCGGTTACTTTTTTTATTTCGGTCTGACGTTCGCGTTCCGTTCTTTTGGAGACATAATCCAGGTATTCGGCTACTGCTTTTGCCTGGTCCGAGGTGGTTAACAATCCGGTGTATTCGCTTTCGGGTGCCAATACCATGAAACTGACCCCGTATATGGTGTCGGGACGGGTGGTAAAAATTTCCAGCTTAACATTCGAATTTTGAACATTAAAAACGATTTCTGCTCCTTGCGAACGTCCAATCCAGTTGCGTTGAATATCTTTCAGCGAATCGGGCCATTCGATAATATCCAGACCGTCCAATAGCCGTTGGGCGTAGGCAGATACCCGTAGCGACCATTGACGCATTGTTTGCTGGACTACTGGGTGTCCCCCCCTTAATGACAAGCCGTCTTTTACTTCATCGTTAGCCAATACCGTTCCCAGAGCAGGACACCAGTTTACCATTGTATCTGCCAGGTATGCAATGCGATAATTCAACAGGACAGCTTGTTTCTCTTTTGTACTTTTTGCATTCCATTCGGAAGCGGTAAAAACGACCGATTCGGAACAGGCCGCCTCTACATTTTTATTCCCCTCTTTTTCAAAGGTCAAAATCAGTTTGTCGATCGGTTCTGCTTTTTGGGTTTTTTCGTTGAACCAATGTTCGAACATTTTGATGAATGCCCATTGTGTCCATTTATAGTATTCCGGCTCGCAAGTGCGTATTTCTCGGTTCCAATCGAAAGAAAAGCCGATCTTATCCAACTGTTCCCGGTAACGGGCAATGTTTTTTTCGGTGGTGACAGCAGGGTGTTGACCGGTCTGTATGGCGTATTGTTCTGCCGGTAGTCCGTAAGCATCGAATCCCATCGGGTGAAGCACATTGAAGCCTTTCAGCCTTTTGTACCTTGAATAGATATCGGACGCGATATAACCGAGAGGATGGCCTACGTGAAGTCCTGCTCCTGACGGATAAGGAAACATATCCAATACATAAAATTTCGGTTTGGTGGTATCCACCTCTACTTTATACGTTTGATTTTTTTGCCAGTAGCGTTGCCACTTTTCTTCTAAATCTTTAAAATGATACTCCATGACGATATGTTTAATACGGTAGCTTAACCAGCTTCCGATAAAAGGAAATAAAATGTCAAACTCAAGAATGCAAAGGTAGAAGAAATTATGAATTATGAATTATGAATTTTTTAAAAAGGTATGCCATTAGAGCATTTGTTCAGATGGTGGGAATTTAAATCGGCGATCTGAAATAAATTTATTACTTTCGACAGATCTAAAAAGTATATGGGCTTATTGCCGGTGTTATTATTTAATTAATGTGTATTATGTTATGACAGCGAGTTTTGTTCTGTTACTTCTGTTTGCTTACTTTTTTGTATTGATATGGATAGGTTATCTTACGACTAAAAAATCGAATAGTGAGACTTTTTTTACCGGCAACCGCAATTCTCCATGGTATCTGGTTGCTTTCGGGATGATCGGGACATCGATTTCCGGAGTTACTTTTATTTCCATACCGGGGGAGGTCGGGAACAGTAATTGGACTTATCTGGCCTTGGTGCTTGGAAATTGTGTCGGATATATGATTATTGCGATGGTCCTTCTCCCGTTATTTTATAGGCTTGAATTAGTATCCATATATTCCTGGCTGGGGCGTCGTTTTGGAGAAAAAGCCCGATTATCCGGTTCTTTTTTCTTTATCGTATCGCAGCTGATCGGTGCCTCTCTACGTCTTTTTTTGGTAGTCGGAGTGTTACAACTGGCTGTTTTTAATACTATCGGTATACCTTTTGCCGCTACCGTGTTTATTACGATTTGTCTCGTATGGATCTACACGGCGCGTGGCGGTATTAAGACCGTTGTCTGGACAGATGCCTTACAGACTGTTTTTATGCTTGTCGCGTTGGTTTTAACGATCGTAATAATATGTAAAGCATTGAATTTTAACTTATTTACTGCCTTTGGAGCTATCCGGGAAAGTTCATTGTCAAATGTTTTCGATTTTGACTGGAGATCAAGCCATTATACGTTAAAGCAATTTTTAGCCGGAATAGCTATTACAATAGCTATTAACGGATTGGATCAGAATATTATGCAGAAAAATCTGACATGCCGTACATTAAAAGATTGCAAGACCAATATGTTCTCTTTTTCTTTTCTCTTTCTTATTGTAAATATTCTTTTTTTGTCATTGGGAGCACTATTATACATATATGCTTCGCAAAAAGGCATTGCTTTGCCTAAGAAGTCGGATGATGTCTTTGCGTTTTTGTCATTGAATTATTTTGGTATTGCCGCTGCCTTTTTTTTCATTCTGGGAATTACAGCAGCGGCTTATTCATCGGTCGATTCTTCCCTTACGTCTTTGACTACCTCTTTTTGTATCGATTTCTTAAAGATCGATCCTAAAAATAGTGGGCAAAAGCGGAAAAGAATGATCGTACATATCGCTTTTTCGATGTTAATGTTTTTGGTTATTGTTTTGTTTCACGAACTGAATAGAAGTAGCGTTATTTCTACTGTATTTAAAGCTGTTGGATATACTTACGGGCCTATATTGGGATTGTTTGCATTTGGGCTGGCTACAAAGTATAGAGTAAAAGAGCGGTATCTGCCATGGATTTGCTTCCTGTCGCCGCTTCTTTCTTATTTGATTAATTGTTATTCTACAAAGCTCTTGGGAGGGTATCAATTCGGGTTCGAATTGCTCTTATTGAATGGATTGCTCTGCTATACCGGCTTGTGGCTGGCCAGAAGAAGATAAAACGGAAAAAAGTGCTCGTTTAAGAATTCTGAGAATCTTAAATTTTGTTGAATTTGCAGGGGTTTTATTTTAAACGTTTTATTTTACAATTGTAGTTTTTTACAATTGTGTAATTTTTTTTATTGGGAATATTTTGTTTACTTCGCAAAAGCGAATAGGCATTGCTATTTGGTTACGTGCTACTATTACTATTAATAGATATAATAACATGGTTCGTGTTATATTCTTTATAACAGTTTTTATTATATTAATCATTTCTCCACTTTGTCTTAAAGCAAAGACCGAGGATGGGCCTATTCTGATTATCAGCTCATATAATCCAGATACTCCAAGAGTTGCGACTAACATATCCGAATTTATTGAAGAATACCGATTGCTTGGCGGTAAGCGTACGGTTCTGACTGAAAGTTTGAATTATCGAAGTCTTTATAATGTGCATAAGTGGGCCCGGATGATGTATGATATTCTTCAGAAGTACCGGGGCGAGAATCGTCCTTCATTGATTTTGATATTCGGTCAGGAAGCTTGGGCTTCTTACTTGACATTAGATGAGTCTGAAATCGACCCGACTATTCCTGTCCTGTGCGGTGCAGTGAGTCGTAATATCGCTCTACTTCCCAATGAAGGCGTAAATATACATGAATGGGAACCTGAGTCGGTTGATGTGTATAATGAGCTTGAGAGTAAAAATATTGTGGCAGGATTTGTATATGAGTATGATATCAAGGAGAATATTAAGCTGGTCAAAAAACTCTATCCTGACGTAAAGCATATCGTTTTTCTTTCGGATAATTCTTATGGGGGAGTAGCTCTTCAGGCGCACGTCAAACAACATATACGTGATTTCCTCGAACTGAACCTCATTTTACTTGACGGCCGTAAACAGAACATGGCGTCGGTTATGAAGAGCGTTGAAAATATGTCTGAGAATACTGTATTACTGATGGGAATATGGCGTGTTGATGCAAGCGATAATCATCTTATGCCGGCTTACACTCGGGATATTATAAAAGTAAATCCCGGAATACCCTGTTTCACATTGACGTCGATCGGTATTGAACAGGGGGCTATCGGCGGTTATATCCCCATGTATCATGTTATGGGAAAACAGTTGGCTGTGCTTGCATTTGACTATGTAGATATGCCTGTATCCGTCCGTCATAATCATCAATTAGTGACGGTCCAGAATCGTTACTTGTTCGATTATAAGGTTATCTCGGAGTTGGGGATAGTTCAGCAAAAATTGCCAGAACCTTATGATTTTATAAATAAAGAGCCTTCGTTTTTCGAGCATCATATCACTTTGCTCATATTTATTGTAGCATTCATTATTGTTTTAATTATAGCCTTTACTTTGACGCTGTCCAACCTGATGCATGTAAAAAAGCTTAAAAATACTTTGGAGGAGGCTAAAGATTATAGTACGCTTATAGTTAATAATATAAATGCCGGCATACAATATATTATGCCTGATTATCGGATAAAGTGGCTCAATGATTTTTCTGTTTCCAATTATAAGAAAGTTGTTACGGAAGATGTCCGGGGAACTTATTGTTACAAAGCTTTATACGGACATGACAAACCGTGTGACTTTTGTCCGATACCAGAAGCATTGAAATCGCGTGGACGTATTGCGAAAAAGGTGGAATTTCCCGGTAATGTATTCTTATTATTTCAGGCCAGTCCTATCTATAACGGTTCGGATGAAGTGATTGGTGTTGTGGTGCGTTACGAGGATGTCAGCAAAGAAGAGGCGATCCAACAGGAGTTAATTGCGGCCAAAGAACAGGCTGAAGAGTCGGATCGGTTGAAATCGGCCTTTCTGGCTAATATGAGTCATGAAATACGTACTCCGTTAAATGCAATCGTAGGATTCTCAAATGTACTCATAAATCAGGATACCGATGAAGATGAAAAAGCTATGTATGCGGAAGTTATTCAGGATAATTCCGATTTATTACTGCGTCTGATCAATGATATTCTCGATATTTCAAGGCTTGAAACGAGCAAAACGACTTTTCAGTATGCTTCGCATGAGATTATTTCATTTTGTAATTATGTTCTTACTACGGCGGAGTGCTCGGCGAAAAAGAATGGAGCCATCAGATATATCCTTGATACTAAACTTGAAAAATTTGATCTCGTTACCGATTTACAGCGTTTGCAACAAATACTTATCAATTTGTTATCGAATGCAGGAAAATTTACCACAGAGGGTCTTATTATACTCGGGGTCCACATTGATTATGAGAGAAACATGCTTGAGTTTAGCGTAGCGGATACGGGGCGTGGTATTCCACCTGAGAAACAAAAAGTAATCTTCAACCGTTTTGAAAAAGCGGATGAATTTGCACAAGGAACGGGACTCGGATTGGCAATTTGTCAGATTACAGTGGAGAAGTTCGGCGGTAAAATTTGGGTAGATCCTGAGTATACAAACGGGGCACGTCTGGTATTTACACATCCGCTCGGCATTGAACCGACATCTATATTTACGGATTTCTGAAAGATGATTTAATCTTGACTATTAGCATAATACTTTGGGGTTTGAATTTATCATTTACAGCCAGTACAAAACTGTTGTTTGTCCGTACTCTGCTGATAATAGCTGTTTTTACGGTTTTATTTTTTAGTTGTAATTTCGGAAATACCGGTCAATTGACCATATCGGATCCGGGCGTCGTGTGGTGGACTTCTCTTTCATTAATTGCCGAACAGAGATTGATATATAAAAAACAACCTGGACGTTTCTTTCGATAGGGTGCAAAATAGTCTTTGGGCAAGAAATGCTTTGTTGTCGGGAACAGTCGATATGGAGACGCCACACTTTACTCAAAGCCTGAGCCCCCGATAGCAGTTATGAACGGTACGATTTCGAAACTCTATTTGTATTACTATTTAAAGAAAGTACTTCCTTGGCTTGGATGATTGGTCTGACAATGTGATAGGTTTACCTGCCGGCACCGCACAATACATTCAGGAGGTGTGGTAGAATCCGTTTCCACTTGGGAGCTTTTTGGTATGGATGCCGCATAGATCACCGGTTATAAAATCAATCGGGCCCCGGATGTTTATACCAATAGGATATAGTTGTTACAACTCCGGGAGAAATATAAGGCCACTCAGAAATTTGTCAAATCGACAGAAATGGCCTGCGGGTGTCTAAAAAAGAACCGGGGCGACCGAAAGCAATCATCAATAAATTCATAGATGGACAAAGCGAATCGATAGAAGGATTGTATCACAAAGTAGACTTCTCCGTTAAATATGACTATGATAGGATGAAAGATCTGGTATTGCTTGACGGAATATTTTTGACCGCTTTGAAACGGGCCTACGAGCAAGTGTATATGCAACTGGATACGGGGCAGTATATTGTTTTTTATTCTAATCATGATTTTAAGCCTTTGAGATAATATCAGGGAACGAAAATAAAAGAATGGATAATAAAAGCGGGATTTTGATGTTTAATTGAAAATCCAAAAATAGGTTATCAATTATTGAGTCAAGATGCCTATTTGATAAAAAATGTTAAAACTAATTTACGGTATGATCTTTATGCTTATATTGGGCGTATAAATAATATTAAAACAGAAAAGTAATGAGAAAGATTGGTTTTTTAATCATTGTTTTATCCGTGTGTTTTCTTTTTTCTTGTAAAAAGAAGAAAGCACCTGTTGTAGAAACGCTTGCAGTGGTTACTACTGAGGAAGTAAAACCAGTTACCGAATCCCCCAAAGAGGCTCCTAAACCGGCGGTGAAAGAGTATACTCACTTCTTAGTAGGTGGTTGTTTCAGGATCAAGGAGAATGCCGACCGGTTTCAGGCGAAATTGGAAAATGAAGGATATCCTTCAGAGATTCTCCCTTATTTCCACAATTTACAATTAGTGACATATAAAGGTTTTTATTCCCACGGAGAGGCTCAGATTGCTTTGAACCAGATGGTTCTTGAACCTGGAAAGGAATTAACATGGATATATCCGGTGAGATAAATCAACCGGATATTTTCATTTTTCGTTAATTCCGAAATCATCTATCACCAACATTCCGGGACCGGACTTGAAGATCGAGACATAATAGTCTGTAGCATCATCGGTTTGGAAAGAGGAATGAAAATCCGACGTTCCGTCAAGAGGTTCGGAAAGTATGGTATTGCCTGATTTTGCAGCTCGTACCACGATCCGGTAACTTCCTGCTGTCGGTGCTTTGTAGGCAAAATGTATCTCATAAGAGGTGTTGGGCTTGAACGAGATAAAAGAGGGCATGGTGCGGATGATTTCTCCTCCTTCCTGATCCAATGTTTTCAGCGACCAATTCCCATTTATGACATCATCGGTATATTTTCCGTTTCTTTCGCTTAAATGCGTTTTGCATTCCGACATTTTTGACAACATAAATCCTCCCCATCCAAAGTCAATTTGTTCGAAATCCTCGTAGAAAAGATAGCCCTTTTTCTTTTCCTCTATAGTTTCAACTACTCTGACATCATCGAAGAGAACAAACGAGCTGTCTTTTACTGCGCCGGCTTTCAGGACGAGGTGAACCCTGTTTTTGCCTTGAGGCAGGGTAAAATACACCCGTAGCCGTTGATATTTATCTCCTCTTTTGTCTGAATTTACGACATAGGTAGAAATTGTTGTTTCTTCAACAGATGCTTCCGCCGGTTCCATACCGGATCCTGAGATTTCCAGTGCTGCCCGTCGCTTCCCTTTGATTTTGACCCAGACATTGGCACTATAACTTTTACCTCCTTCCAGGTTTGTCAGCGTTTGTGATACGCCGGCCCTTTTTTGGCCTTCAATTTTTAGCTGAGATTGCCCATAGGATGTGACATCTATCGATGTGGCCGACTTAGGGCCTTTTTTTTGCCAATAGGTAAAGCCCTGGCTATCGAATCCCATATCTTTTACCGGGCTTCCATGGCTCCAATCGGCATCCAGTAGTGCCGCCGGTTTACTCTTATATATTACGTACGGTGTTTTCTTTTGGGCCTTTATTTCGATTCTGTCATTGATAACCGGCAATTCTTTTACCTCTTTTCTGCCGGTTTCGGTTAATTTATAACAGAACACTTTGTCTATATTATTCCAGGAGGCGGGAAGTTTCCAGGAAGTGGTTCCTCCTTCCGGATGATAATGGTATATTTTCTCTTTTGTAACCGGATCCCATGGGATAAAAACAATGTTTCCGGTCATGATCAATACTCCATTGTCATACATCTCCGTTTTCCCTTTTTCGTAACGTGTTTCTACACCGTTTCTGAATTTGGCCTTTCCGTTTTCGACATGAAGTACCGGGAAGTGCATCAAGTAACGGTAAGGCAGTTGATTGGTATAGAAATTATATGTGGTGAGACGGAGGTCTCTCCCGTTTTGCCAACCCTGGAAACCGATGCCTGCGCCACGACCATATCCTCCTCCGAATAACGAATCGGGAGCAAAAGCATCTTTGCGTTGATGGTGTATGAAACGGGCTATCAGGCTTTTGGATTCCGGATGATAATGAACCCATGATCCGTAGCGGTTGAATACCCCGGGATCTTCCGTCCATACAGACCATCCGTTTTGATTAAAAATTCTGGCCGTATTGTAAGCTAAATAACGGTGTTCGCGATATGTGTCAATGTACACAAAGGCCAGGCCCGGCAAGTCATCTTTTAACTGCTCGAGCCGTTCCTGAAAAGTTCCGTCGATTACATCGGCTTCCTTGTTCATCAGATAGGCCTGGTCCAGCCATTTCCATCCCGGAATGGTCGTGACAATCCTGTCATTGTATGCATAGGCTTCCGGGTAGGCTTCGCTCTGGTTGATATGTACGCCGATAAAGGCATTGTAACGTTTGGCTTCACTGATCAGGGTCTGCAGGTCTTTTAAACCTCCGGCTCTTGTATTATAGTGGCCTGCATAGTCGGGGTGGCCGCTGTCATGTCCTTCCGATTGATACCCTTTTAATTCCAGCATCTGACCGAATCCATCAGTCAGGAAATACATTTTCTTGATGTTATCTAATTGACGCAGAAAAGGATACTGTGCTTCACCGGCAAAGTTCATGGTGATGGTGATGTTTGAACGGCGTACGGTCTCCGCCCCATAAGGTTTCGGATATATTTCACTGAGGGCTACGGCGGCATCTTGCCAGGTGATCCGGCGGTCTCCGTTCCGATCGACAGCAAAAACCGCTTTCATCTGAGGAAGTTCGGTAACTTTCCCATCCCTCCCCCTGTATATCCATTCATTGTTGCCGATAGAAGTGTAGCGGGAAATGGTATCGCTTCGATATACAAACTGCCTGCTTTCGTAAACGGAGTTATTGTCTAATGCAACAGATATATAATCATTGCTGAGGATAACAATTGTTCCTGTCTGATCGATCGTTTCCGTATTTGTCCGGTTTAGCGGAAAGAACAGATCGCTTCCTTCGCTTTTGGCTACAGCCAGCATTGCTCCTGGAGAGTCATGTTGCATCGAGGCGAGGTAAAGTCCTGGAAAACCGATAGTTTTAACTTTGGTATCTCCTTTTTCCTGGATGTTAATAATATTTACTTCAAACAGGTTGCTATCGACACGTCCCTCTGCCTCGACCGTTATATCAACTTCCGGAATGCGAAGTGTGTAACGGATGGTTTTCCGGTCTTTTATCGTACTATAGCCTACTACCGGATACGAATCGCCGTTGATATTGATATATTCATATACCGGACTGTTCAATATAAGTAAGGGAGCGCCTTTTAGCTCGTAAGACAGAGGAGCCGGAAATGTGCCGGATAATGATACTTTTAACCGGTCGGAGGCAATCTGGACCGGATTCGGGTCGGTTGAAGGGATTAGTTCTTCCAGCATTTTATAAGTGATATCCGACAAGATAACATTACCTCCCTGATGTACCCGGAAGCCCATTTTTCCGGCTTTGTCAGGAATTCCCGTTATATTGACATGAGCGACGATCTCCGCATCTACCCTCAATGTGATCTCATTCCGGATGCAATCGACCCGTATCGTACGGGTAAAGTTTTGGTACAATTTTGCAATATCCCGGGCTATTTCTTTGCGGAACCGTGGAGTTTCGACATACCAGTAACAATAGCCAAAGATATCGCTGGTTTTATCACAACCGATATACACCCAATCTTCCGGGGAGATATAGCGGAGAAGTACCCCGATGTGTGATGCTTCGTTTTGCGGGGTTAATTTATATTCGACGGATATGTCCCGGAAAGCCGGTGTATTTTCGTAAATATAAAACAGATCGCCTTCTGATTTTAATGTCAAGATTCCTTGCTTTGCCGTTGCTATACCCTCTTTTTCATTTCGGACAATCTTCCATAAACGGTCATCCGTTTCGGATATACGAAACGGGGATTCTTTTTGGGAGAAAGCGACTATGGTGTATATTGATAATATCGAAGTACATAAAATTTTCTTTAGATTCATGTTGTTTTATTTTTCGATTTCCTACTTTTACAAAAGTAGGAAAATAGATGAAGATAGATAATATAGTGAGATTTTAATTTATAGAAGGTTTTAGAGCTTTTACCCGTTACCTGTCCTGGCTATTACCTCTATTTTCGTTCTTTCTCTCTTTTTACCCCTGTTGTTTTCCGGTATACCAGAAACTTTATAAATTATTCCCTTGGTCTATTGTAAAAATGATTAACGGGATTTTATTAATTTCAGGGTGACAATACTTTCTAAGTTGTCATTTCCCAAAAACAGCGACAAAGGCTAAGTGTAAAAATCCACGTTTAATAAGACAATTGAAAAACAGAAATAAATATAGAAGGGAGCTATTTGAAACCGTCAAATAGCCCTCTTTTATTTTTACAATAAAAACATTTTTACAGAATAAAATTATCGCTGATTGATTTGTGATGATAAACATTAACGATTGTCTCTGCAAACATTTCAGCTACAGATATGACCCTTATCTTAGGGCTTGTTTTCAGCAACGGGATCGAATCAGTGAAAATCACTTCTTCCAGAGCCGACTTTTCAATTCTTTCGTAAGCAGGCCCTGAGAGTACGGCATGGATGGCCACGGCCCTTACGCTCAATGCTCCCTCTGATTTTAATAGATCGGCTGCTTTGCATATTGTACCGGCTGTATCGATGATATCATCTACCAATACGACATGCTTTCCTTCAACATCCCCGATGACTCTCATTTCTGCGACCTCGTTTGCCTTTTCTCTTGTTTTATGGCATATAATCAGGTTCGAATCAAAGAACTTTGCCCATGAATTGGCCCTTTTTGAACCGCCGATATCCGGTGAAGCGATAGCAAGATCTTTCAGATTTAACGAACGTATATAGGGTACCAATACGGTTGAACCATACAGGTGGTCTACAGGGATATCAAAAAAGCCTTGAATCTGATCTGCATGTAAGTCCATCGTCATAATTCTGTCCACTCCTGCCGCACATAACAGGTTTGCAACCAACTTAGCGCCGATCGCTACTCTCGGACGGTCTTTTCTGTCCTGGCGGGCAAAGCCGAAGTAGGGTATTACGGCGATCACTTTATAAGCCGAGGCTCTTTTTGCCGCATCAATCATCATCAGTAATTCCATCAGGTTATCACTGGGCGGAAAAGTGGATTGAATGATAAAAACGTGAGCACCTCTTACGGTTTCATCGTAAGAGGTTACAAATTCTCCATCACTAAAACGTAAGAACGTTTTTTTACCTAGTTCCACACCCATGAATCTGGCGATGTGCTCAGCAATATATTTGCTGTTTTCTCCGGAAAAGATTTTGACTTCAGCAAGGTTTGACATACACGATCTTTTGATTATTTCACCTTCGCAAAAGTATATAAATAATTGATAATAGAGAATGAAGAACGAAGAATTTTTGGACTTTGAGTCCGGATCTGCGGGTGAAAATATTTTTGATTTGATAAGGTGAGTTTTTTTACTATTTTTACGGATAGTAAAAGAGTTTTATCGCAGATGAAACAGTATCTGGAAATCAATAAAAAATAGACACATGGAATCAATTAAAAAGTATGTAGAACAGAACCGGCAACGTTTTTTAGATGAATTATTCGAGCTGATCCGTATCCCTTCGATCTCTTCCATAGCAGATCGTAAACCGGATATGTACAAATGTGCGGAAAAGTGGAAATCCATTTTATTGAGTGCCGGCGCCGACAAAGCGGAGGTATATGAAACGGACGGGAATCCGGTGACTTACGGAGAAAAGATGATTGATCCGGCGTTGCCGACGGTATTGGTATACGGGCATATGGATGTTATGCCGGTGGATCCCCTTGAATTGTGGTATACCGATCCGTTTGAGCCGGTAGTGAAAGATGGAAAAATCTGGGCACGCGGCGCAGACGATGATAAAGGACAGGCTTTTATGCATGCCAAGGCCTTTGAATATCTGGTGAAATCGAGGACATTAAACTGTAACGTTAAGTTTATGATCGAAGGGGAAGAGGAGATTGGTTCTCCGAATTTGCCGAAATTTTGCCTTCAACATAAGGAGATGTTGAAGGCGGATGTCATATTGGTATCCGATACCAGTATGATAGCTCCTGATATACCTTCCATTACTACCGGATTAAGGGGGTTAGCTTATTGGGAGGTAGAAGTTACCGGACCGGATAAAGATTTGCATTCGGGACTTTTCGGAGGTGCCGTTGCCAACCCGATTAATGTATTGGCAAAAATGATTGCCGGAATGGTCGATGATAAAGGACATATTACTATTCCAGGATTCTATGACGATGTATTGGAAGTTAGCGGCGAAGAGCGGGCTAAAATGGCTGAAGCTCCATTCTCGTTAGAAGAGTATAAAAATTCACTTAATATCAAATCGGTTTGGGGCGAAGACGGGTATAGCACAAATGAAAGAACAGGCATTCGCCCCACATTCGATGTGTGCGGAATCTGGGGTGGTTATATCGGAGAAGGGGCTAAGACAGTGCTCCCTTCCGTAGCTCATGCTAAGATCAGTTGCCGCCTGGTGCCGAATCAAAA
Organism: Marinifilaceae bacterium; assembly: GCA_031553705.1. Classification (GTDB taxonomy): domain Bacteria; phylum Bacteroidota; class Bacteroidia; order Bacteroidales; family Marinifilaceae; genus JAVBLD01. The sequence goes on from JAVBLD010000051.1 coordinate 19,448, forward strand.
ACATGATAAAATCGCCACTCTGTTTAAAACCTATTTCGAGTCAATCGCTCCCGATTATGTAAATGTAAAAGTGACCTATCTTCATGGCGGTCCCTCCTATGTATGCCCTATCAATCTGCCTGCATATAAGGCTGCTGAGAAAGCTTATGCGGATGTATACGGAAAACTACCGGTTCCGGTTCGCTCCGGAGGCAGTATTCCTATCATAGCCTCTTTTGAGGAAATTTTAGGTATTAAATCGGTGTTGATGGGTTTTGGCTTGGGGTCTGATGCAATTCACTCTCCAAATGAGAATTATCCGTTAGAACAGTTTTTTAATGGAATAATAACTATTCCATTGTTTTACAAGTATTTCGTTGAAATACAAAAAGTATCCGGGAAGTAATAATTTATAATAAATAAGGGACCGGAACTCCGGTTCCTTATTTATATAAATCGTCAAAATAGCGTCGAATAGACTATAAAATTTAATTTATAAAAGGTCGTCGGAAGAAAAATCTTCCGATTTTCTTGTATACCGTTTTTGGGGTTTAAAAGTTTCAATTCGGCTTCATTTTCTTGTGCGGAAAGTGGAATCCGGACATAAGAGATCGAATAAGGAAGAGTTTGCCAATTACGGGTGTCCGCTTTTTCGGTCATAGCGTTAGCTATCCCCACCGCAAAACCGAGCCAATCATTCTCTTTCGTAGCTACATATTGGATGCTTTGTTTAACTGCTAACCGTAACAATGAGTTTGAAAACTCCCTTAGCATACGGTCCTGTAAAGTTTTAAAAGCGATTTGATTGATATCTTCTGTGATTTCCAACGGATAGCGGTTGTTCCGATAGGTCAGCGAAGCATTCAGATAAGCCGGAGGCCTCTCTACATATTTCGGAAATACAACACGTAAGACTCTTAGGTTAGCAATCGAATTCTGATCATTGGAGGAGTAACCCGTACCGAAAAAGAAAGGAAAACTCAATCCCATTTCTTCATTCTGAAAAATAATAATCCCACCTTCTCCTTTTTCCTGTATAAAGTCCAAACCCCATTCCGCTTTTACCGGTCCCATACCGTTTAGCCAGAACAGTATCAGTTCTTTCTCCGGAGAAGAGGTTTGTGGCGTATATTTTATATTGAACTCTTTTTCATACGTGGAGAGTTCTGTAGTAAATCCGCATTTGTGTGCTGTCCGCATCAGGTCTTTTTTCAGCTGTAAAGGAGCTGATATACTGAAGTTGGATACGTAATCCGATTGATAGACATCATAAGCATTACGGTAGGCAATAAAGGCATTATTAGCATCTCCGGAAGAGTCATAAATCAAACCCATCAATAAATGGGCAAAAGCGTCCCGCTGATATCGGTTCTTATGATCCGGGTATTTGTCGTTAAGTTGTTGCAACCGGATATTGATCTTCCGGGCTTCCACCAATGCCCCATCCATATCATTTACTTGAAGGTAATTCATGGCTTTATAGAAATAGATCATGATCACCTCAAAATCTTCCGGTTTGTAATCTCGGAGCTCCGGATTTGAAATCAGTACGGCAGCTTCCGTCAGTACATTTTTGCTTTGCTGTTCTATCAAAATTTCAGCCTCTTCAAAAGCTTCATTACTCTCGTCATTACGGCCGAGCATAAATTCTACATATCCTTTATTCAATAGATAAAGGATCCTATTCTTTTTTTGGTTCTTATTTTTATCCAATATCTTTTCTGCTTGCTCGAAGTTACCTTCGGCAATTGAATTATGAAACCCGATCGTTCGTTCATGCCAGGTTGCACAGGAAGAAGCCAGAAAAACAAGCAGGATGATGTATATATAATACGCCCGACGCATGATATGATAGATTAAAACAATAAAACCTTTGCTTATAAAATTATGACAATTGCAAAGGTTTTATTACTTCAAGGTTAGAATGACCTGTCGTTCACCTGTTTCTTGATTTTTTTATCACCCATCCATACCACTTCATTGGTTTCCAGGTTCGTCAGTTCGAGGTCGACTTGATAGTATACCACCTTATCTTTTTTGTAAGAGTCTACGATACTGTTGATAGAGCCTTGTAACATAAAATCGGCGCCTAATTCCAGGCCCCATTTTTTTGCTGTTTCAGGCGATGCGTAGCCCTGGTTCTGGTCTTCCCTTTCCGCACGCAGTTCATTTCGTTTTTCTCCGGCTTGTACCAGACGTACGCTTCCGTTTTTGATGATCGCTTTCTCGATGTCTTTAATGAAGGTCTCCGGGCTGATATGCTCGTGACTTTTGTTTAAGATGGTGCCTACTACGACTACCGGGCGTTTATTGTTGTGCTGATTCTCATAAATCGGCAACCACTTTGCTGTGAGCAGATCCTGGATCATTTCTTCGGATACCAAACGGGAGTCGGTATCATTCCAGCGGCCGCTGAGATCGACAACTTCCTGAGTGTCTATACGCGACACCTTCCGGTCGGCACAACTATTAAAAATAACAGCAATAAATAATGTAATAAATATTGGCACGATGTTTTTCATATCGTTTTTTTTAAGTTTTATTATTTTCAGATTTCTGATGTTTATATTTTCGTTTGCAAATCTTATGCCAGAAATGCTCAATAATTATTTACGGGTAAGGGATGATACTACGGGCGTAACTACCCTTGCAACGATAACCCCTGTTTGTGTTTTAATACCACTCATATACTCTTGTAATTTATTATCGGTGATTACGACTTTTTTTCCGGTGCTTGAGGCGTGCAGCAAGTAAATATCTTCTCCTTTTTTTATTGCGAAACCTAAATGAACGGCGTCCAGTCCTTTGATATTTGTCGTCATTATAATAATATCCCCGGTTGAAATTTTAGCGTAAGCTTGTGAAATTTGTTCCTTCGGGATATAATAGTACGTTCGTTTATTGATCTTAGTTTCGATGACCTTGATTTTGGTAATCAGGCTGGTGTCTTTTACCATGACTGGATACTTGATATAATTCTCCGACATAAACGAGATTTGTACCGGATATTTTATACCGCCTGCTTTTTGTGTAATATCTTCTAACAGTTGCAAACGCTCCATTTCATATAGCCAGTCGGTAGAGTAATGCAACCGGGAGGTATAATCGACGATCTCTCCGTTCCGGTAGCGGAGCTTTACGATATTGTTTATAAACTGAGTTATCGCGTTCTCATCATACTTGTCAAGCAGAGCTAATGCCAATACATTTTCGACAAATGTTACGCAATCCAGTTCATGCAGATTGATTACCGGCAACTCTTTCTTTGTCACATTGAGCGTGTTGCTTCTGTAAGGTAGGCCGAGGAAAAAGTCGGCGACTATCGGGATTCTTTCATTTACGGGAAGTTCCGAAAGCCGTTTTTTTTCGGCATATTTCCAGAATGATTTCAATGTCTGCCGATCAGTCTCCGATATCATAGCAGCTTCAGACGAACGGCAACCCGAAATACCTATCAACAATATCAAAATAAAAAAACGCATAGCGATATTAAATCTTTGTATCTTTGATTCATAGTCGTATAATATAAAATCAGGAACAAAGCTATAAATATTTTACCAATTCTGCTTATTCCCGGTGTTCAAACCTTATCCTATTTTTCGTTGTTTAAAAATATTTTTTTATGTTCGCATATTGATTTGAGTGGTAAAACTCGCTTGAAAGTGGTTTATTTTGGATTATTTAAAAGAAAGGTTATGAGAAAAATTATTGTTGTTTTTGGTGTACTATTATTAGTAACCTCATGTGTGCCTAAAAAGAAATTTGTCATTGCGGAAGGCGGGCGGATTGCGGCGCTTAGCCGTGAACAGGCATTACAACAGACTGTGGAGGAGTTGAATCAGAAGATAGAGCAATTGCAGGCTGAAATTGCAAAGCAGAAGAGAGAGCTCGGAGAGATGAGCAGAAAGTACCAGGAGTCGCTTTCTTCCAATATGTCGGAACAGGAGAAACTGAATATGATGCTGGAAGAAAAAATGTCGCAATTAAAGCAACGTGAAACAACGATCAACGAATTGCGCGCGATGATCGATGCCCAGAATGCGAAAGTAGCTGCTTTATTGAGTAGTGTTAAAGATGCATTGCTTGGTTTTAATAGTGATGAGTTGACGGTTTCCCAGAGAGACGGAAAGGTATATGTGGCAATGTCGGATAAACTGCTCTTCGAATCGGGTAGTGCCCAGGTAAATAAGCAGGGGAAAGAGGCTTTAGGTAAGCTGGCGGAGGTTTTGAAGAAGCAACAGGATATAGATGTATTTATTGAAGGTCATACGGATAATAAACCGATAAAGACCGTTCAGTTTAAAGATAATTGGGATCTTAGCGTGGTACGCGCTACCTCTGTCGTTCGCATTTTAACGGTTGATTATGGAATGAGTCCGTTGCAGGTTGTGCCGTCAGGTCGTGGAGAATTTATGCCGTTGGCTGATAATAATGTAGCAGAGGGACGTTCCAAAAACCGTCGCACGGAGATTATCATAGCCCCGAAATTGGATAAGCTTTTTGAAATGCTGAAGTAAGTTTACTGAAGTAGGGTAAAATAAAAACTGGTCGGTTTCATCCGGCCAGTTTTTTTATTTTTGTTTTATATTCCGGCTGCAGTAAACTGTTCTAAAAACCGGATATCGTTTTCGAAAAACAAACGCAGGTCTTTGATACCGTATTTTAGCATGGAGATCCGTTCAACACCCATACCGAGAGCAAATCCGGTATATTTTTCATGATCGATACCGTTTAATTTCAATACATTCGGATCGACCATCCCGCATCCCAAAATTTCAAGCCAGCCGGTTCCTTTACATACATTACATCCCTTTCCTTTACATAGAGTGCAAGATACATCCATCTCCGCCGAAGGTTCGGTAAACGGGAAATAGGACGGACGCAGGCGGATTCGGGTATCCGGACCGAACAGCTCTTTGGCGAAACAGGTTAACGTCTGCTTCAGATCGGCAAAGGAGACATTTTCGTCGATATATAGTGCTTCGATCTGGTGGAAAATACAGTGTGCACGGGCAGAAATGGCTTCATTCCGGAATACCCGTCCCGGCGTCACCAGACGGATCGGCAACGTATGCGTTTCCATATCGCGCACCTGGGTGGATGAAGTGTGGGTATGCAACACGATATCCGGATTCTTTCCAAGGAAAAAAGTATCCTGCATATCCCGTGCCGGATGTTCTTCAGGGAAATTCAATGCAGAGAAATTATGCCAGTCATCCTCGATTTCAGGCCCTTCCGAAATAGTGAACCCTAATTTATGAAAGATTGCGAGAATTTCATTTTTTACGATAGATAGCGGATGGCGCGTACCTATTTTAATCGGGTCGCCCGATAAGGTAAGGTCAATGCCCGTCCCGCCACTGTCGGAGGTACAAAGGATTTCTTTTAATTCATTTATTTTTAAAAGCGCTACCGCTTTCAGGTCATTCAATGCTTTTCCGACCTCCCTCTTTTGATCTGCGGGTACGATTTTAAAGTCTTCGAAAAGAAGAGTAATGGCCCCCTTCCTGCCTAATTGTTTGATTCTGAACTGCTCAACTTGCTCTGGCGTCTCTGCCGTGAAGTTTTTAATCTCTTCGATTAACCGGTTGATATTGTCTAACATAGTCTCTATTTTTAATTGCCAGAACGACAAAGTTAGAAAAAATCCGGCCAGTTGATGTCGTTAGATAATCTAAAATAATCGCATCTTTGAAAATGACCTGTTTGTGTCCTATTCTATGTAATAGTTTTACCACATCCGTTCGATCTCTTCAATCCCATTCCGGGACATTGCAAGGCGGAAACGTTTATAGTTGATGTTACCGTCATATTTGAATTGCATCAAGAAGTTGATATAGTATATTTTCTTTCCGAAAATAACCTCATACCCTCCCTCTTCTTTCGCGATAGGCAGCGGAACTTCTGGATTGTCCATCTTCTGGATGAAATTCGACACATTAAAACGTAGGATGTCGTTAATACCGGATGTATCGTACTGGTTATTTTCGTCCAGTGCCTTTGCATCGATATTTACCAATTTACGATAAAGAATAATCTCTTCCTTTGCATTCCGGTTGTCCGCTTCCAGCAAATCGGAACGGTCCCGGATCTCCATGATCTCATCAGGTACTTTTTCTTCGGTAATAAAATCGACTCCCTCTTTAATCCATCCGACCGGATTCTCTTTGATGCTGATAATGGTTTTGTTATCGAAATATTTCTTTGCAAGGCGGTGTACAAAATAGTAGCGCGCCAACTCTTTTATACGATCTTTTAACATATAACTTATCACTAAGGCTACAAACAGGGGCATGGTGAAATTCCCGTATTTCTGCTGAAAAGAGAAGGCAATCGCAGTGGCAAAAATCATCGATAAACCTGCGGCAACACTATAGTACATTTGTTCGGTCAGCCGTCCTTCTTTCTTTTTATTGGCATTTAGAAAAAGATGGCTTTCTACGTATTTCTTCAAAAGCCTTCTCCTGAATACCAAGGTACGGTTGCAATCCGGACTGTTTTCATCAACCACTAAGTAACCCCGGGAAATTTTATAATTTGTTTCTTTCTCGATAATCTCCATTAGACGTTCTTTCAACCCGGCGCACTCCTCCAATGCTTTATGTTCCAATGCTTCCAACAGACGGAATGTGTGTTCCTCAATCAAGTTGGATAGATGTTCATCGCCGAATAAGAAATAGTTTAATGTTACCTGCGGTACCGACGGAGTCCGGATAATAGATTGCAAATCCCTATACCGGGAGGTAATTTTATCAAGGTGTTTGATATATTGTTCTACCAGTAGCACCCGGTCTTCATTCATCGGATTGGAAAGGATGTGATTTACCGCTTCGCGTAGCGCACTTTTTATGATGGAAACGAACATTTTTATCTGATACTCATACTCTACCGTATTTTCTTTGGTAGGATCGGCCACGAGCTCATGGAAGGCACCCTGTAAAAACATAAAAGGCAAAGCCTCTTCATTTGCCAGGTCGGCCAGTTGGTAAATCGGGGTGATCAAACGGATATTTGATGTGGTATCCCGGTAAAATTGATTTTTACTATATGTGAAAGTATTTATGTCAAGGCTGTTGGGTACGAAAATCCATGTGTTCATCATAAAGTCGTTCTGCTGCGATCCTTTTTGAACTACATAACCGATTTTAAATTCTACCGAAAAACGATCATGGATGCGAATTTGAATATCAATCATAAAAAATCTGCAATAAGTAACAAATATAGACAATCATACGTTATTTGCGACAAAATGGATAAAATAAAACGATTATACCGGGTCGGATAGCCTGATAAAAAGATTCCTGAAATGGATTAACCAGTTATTTTTTCTTTGCGATCTTTTTCACATCGTGCTATTTTCAATATCTTCGTCTCGTGTTAATCAAATAATTATTCATATTGTAAATATCAGGACGGCCAATAGGCCGATTTGATTTATACGGCACGGAATAACGGCATTCTCACAACATTAAAAAACAATTATAGTATGATAACAATGAGTTTTAAAGGCACACTTCTGATTGTTCTGACGGTTATTACTTTCCTCTCTATTATCTTCAGCCTGCTGAGCAACCGGAAACCGACGACTGGTTCAAGCCGCTCGAAATACAAAGAAGAGAGCCAACGTTTCTTTGAAATGTTGAAAGAGAAACATGGAGAAGAAAAAGCCAAGCAGATTATGGATATGCGTGGCCATTATACCAAAGAAAATATTGTCCTGTCCGCAAAAAAAGATCCCAGACGTTGGGTATATGATTCGGAAAAAGACCAATGGGAATTGACAGAACAGGACCGGCCGTCATATAGATATTATGCCGGCAAATGATCATAATTCAGCAAATAAAAACACGCCGATCATCAGCGTGTTTTAACTCTGTCGAGATGACTGGACTTGAACCAGCGGCCTCCACGTCCCGAACGTGGCGCGCTACCAACTGCGCTACATCTCGTTTCATTGTTTGTGGGTGCAAATTTAATAAAACTACGAATTAAAACACTATATTTGTTGAAATTTTTATCCGTTAAAACCATTAATTATGGATTCGATTAGACAAAGTAAAGTTTCCCGGCTGATTCAAAAAAATTTAAGTGAGATGTTTCAGCATGAATGCAAGGAGTATGCAGTCGGGGCGATGTTGTCGATAACGGCGGTTAGAGTAAGTCCCGACCTCTCTTATGCTAAAGTATATGTAAGTATTTTTCCGTCCGAGCGGATCGAAGCAGTTATAACTAGTCTGGAAGAACACCAGAAAAATATCCGTTTCCTGTTGGGCCGGAAGGTCGGAAAGCAAATGCGGGTAGTTCCGGAACTACGCTTTTTTGTGGATGATAGTTTAGATTATATTGATAAGATAGACAGTTTGTTGAAATGATAACTTGTTCTTTCTTTGAGACATATACTAAAGGTTAAGTTTACATGCGACTCTCCCTTTTTATAGCAAAACGATACTTGTTTTCCAAAAAAAAACAAAATGCCATCAATATTATCTCTATCATTAGTATTGTCGGCATTGTGATCGGCTCGGCCGCATTGATCATTGTCCTTTCGGTTTTTAACGGCATTGATCTCTTATTGCAGAAAAGCACCGACAGTTTTACTCCGGATATTGTCATTTCTCCGGCGCAGGGGAAATTTATGAATGTTGACACTTCGCTTAACCAATGGCTTGAAAATCGTGCCGGTATCATTTACCACCAGGCGATAGTTGAAGAAAAGGCGCTTTTGAAATATAATGATAAGATTGCTCCTGTAATAGTAAAAGGGGTTACTCCGGACTATGTCGGGAATACTTATTTTGAGGATAATCTTATACAAGGTTCGTTTATATTGAAAAGTGGTGATAGCCACAGATCGGTAATCGGTTCCGGTGTTGCCTTTGAGTTAGGCATCGGGCTCAATTTTTTAACACCGATGATCTTCTATTATCCCAACCGGGAAACGACAACGACTGCCCAGGCTTTAAACACAGGATATTCGTTCCCTTCCGCTTTTTTCTCTTCACAGCAAACGATTGACGGGAAATATGTAATCACCGATATAGCCTTTGCCCAGAAACTTTTTATGATCGACCAGAAAATCTCCATGATCGAAATAAAATTGATCAATCCGGATCTGATTCCGATTATAAAACAGGAACTACGATCGAAGCTGAATAATACATATAAAGTGGAAGATAAGATGGAGTTGAATAAATCGTTTTATGCGATGATGAAGTCTGAGAAACTGGCCGTATTTCTGATTCTGCTTTTCATTCTGTTTATCGCTTCTTTTAATATTGTCGGCTCTATTTCGATGCTGATCCTGGATAAAAAAGAGGATCTGTTTATCTATCGGGCATTGGGGATGCGGCAAAAAGATCTTATATCTGTTTTTAAAACGGAAGGCAACCTGATCACCTCCCTGGGAGCCCTGATCGGGTTAATTATAGGATTGACATTTTGCCTGCTACAGGAGAAATACGGTTTTATAACACTGGGAGACGGAAACTACATTATGCCGGCTTATCCGGTAAAACTGGTAGCCGGGGATATTCTGACCATCATGGCTACCGTTCTGTTTATCGGGTATGCAGCTTCTTATTTTCCGGTGAAGTACCTGATCCGGAAATTGGTTCCCGATTAATACGATGGAGAGTGAATGTTCTTAGGGGAAGTAACAATACTTTATAATTACAATTTTCTATATATGAAAAAAACGGCGGTTTTATGGGCCTGGAATATAGCATGGGCTATAGTCATTTTAATCCTCTGCGCTCTTCCGAAACAGGATATTCCCGATCCGAATCTCGATATTCCGTATCTGGATAAGGTAATCCATTTCGGTATGTTTTTTATTATGGCTTTGTTATTATGCCGCGGAATAGAGTATAGAAGTTCGTTCAACCTGAAAAAAACACTTCCGGTCGTGGTAATAATCGTATCTATTTACGGTGGACTTATCGAGTTGATGCAACACTATTTTTTTCATCGCAGCGGAGATGTCTGGGATCTGTTTGCGGATGTATTGGGTGCAATAGCAGGTTGTTTATCCTATCCGACGGTCAAACAAGTCTTTGCCGGATTTCGTAACAGACATAAAAAAGAGGGTCGGAAAAATTCTCCGGATCGGTGGTCTGCCCGCGTGAATAATAAAAGAAGATAGATGTAGATATTTAAAAATTATATTGTAGCTTTGCGCGAAATTATTAAAACTTAAATTTATCAATATCAACGGATAAACAATGAGAAAATGGAGCATTGAAGATTCGGCGGAACTATATAATATTAATGGTTGGGGGCTGAATTATTTTTCGATTAACAGTAAGGGGCACGTTGCCGTAACGCCTAAAACCGACGGTGTTTCTATCGATTTGAATGAACTGATGGAAGAACTACAGGTGCGTGATGTGGAGGCTCCGGTACTTTTGAGATTCCCGGATATCCTGGATAACAGAATCGAAAAAATATCCAATTGTTTTGAATTGGCTGCTAAGGAGTACAACTATACGGCCAAAAATTTTATTATTTACCCAATCAAGGTCAATCAGATGCGGCCTGTGGTGGAAGAGATCGTCAGCCACGGCAATAAATATAATATCGGTCTGGAAGCCGGTTCGAAACCGGAATTACACGCCGTTTTGTCGATAGATATCGATGACGACGCCATGATTATCTGCAATGGTTATAAAGACGAAAGTTATATAGAACTGGCATTGCTTGCCCAGAAAATGGGCCGGCGGATTTTTCTGGTGGTTGAGAAACTGATTGAATTAAAATCGATTGCCCGGCTTGCAAAAAAATTGAATATCCGTCCGAATCTAGGTATTCGGATCAAGCTGGCCAGTTCGGGCAGTGGAAAATGGGAAGAATCGGGGGGTGATGTAAGTAAATTTGGGGTGAACTCCAGCGAATTGCTGGAAGCATTGGACATATTGGAAAAGAGTAGGCTGACTGATTGTTTGCAACTGATCCATTTTCATATCGGTAGCCAGGTGACGAATATCCGGCGTATTAAAAACGCTTTGCGTGAAGCAGCCCAGTTTTATGTACAATTGCAGGTTTTAGGATATAAGGTTAATTTTGTCGATATAGGGGGTGGACTGGGGGTTGATTATGACGGAACCCGTTCAGCTTCTACCGGTAATAGCATGAACTATTCTATCCAGGAATATGTGAATGATGCCGTTTCCTCTATTGTAGATGTCTGCGAAAAGAATAACCTGCCCCAGCCCAATATTATTACCGAGTCGGGACGTTCGCTGACGGCTCACCATTCGGTGCTGATATTTGAGGTACTGGCATCTGCTACTCTTCCGGAGTGGGATGATAATGAGGAGTTGGATAAGGACTCCCATGAATTGGTAAGAGAACTGTACAACCTTTGGGAGCAGTTGAATCAGCCGCGATTGATTGAGACATGGCACGATGCCTTCCAGATTCGTGAAGATGCATTAGGATTGTTTAACCTGGGGTTGATGGATCTGCGTACCCGCGCCCAAGTGGAAAGGCTTTTCTGGTCGATAGCGCGTGAGGTGTACGCTATGGCTGAAGAGACAAAACATGCTCCGGACGAATTGAAGAAAATCTCCAAGATGTTGCCGGATAAATATTTTTGCAATTTTTCTTTGTTCCAATCATTGCCCGATTCGTGGGCGATAGACCAGATTTTTCCGATTATCCCGATTGCACGGTTGGACGAAAGACCGACCAAGTCGGCGACTATACAGGATATTACCTGTGATTCGGACGGTAAAATCGACAATTTCATAGCCACCCGCAATTTCTCCTATAACCTGCCGGTGCATGAATTGAACAATAAAACTCCTTATTATCTGGGAGTGTTTCTGGTAGGGGCCTATCAGGAGATATTGGGAGACCTGCACAATCTGTTCGGAGATACCAATGCCGTACACATCAAGGTCAAAGGCGACGAGTATGTGATCGATAAAATTATCGAAGGGGAGACAGTGGCCGATGTACTCGAATATGTGCAGTTTAATCCGAAGAAAATGGCCCGTACCGTCGAGGTATGGGCAACGACCTCTGTAAAGAAGGGGATCATTTCCGCGGAAGAAGGGCGTGAATTTTTGTCCAACTACCGGTCGGGTTTGTATGGATATACTTATCTTGAATGATAATATTAAACCGCCGGAATCCCGGCGGTTTTAATATTTAATATTTAATTGATTGATCTTTTGGAAACGCTTGTCCGCTCCAGGCTTTCTTTGCCGTCCAGTCTTGCGCCGGATCCGTCCAAAACGGATGGTCTGCCGGTAAACCGAGCGGAAGAAAGACAAGCGATGTGAGGTATAAGCTGCCATTATTGGTGTAATAATCGGAAATGTTTGGTTGATGTCCGGCAAAACCCAGTTGCAGGTATCCCGATTTATTGAAGTTTTCTTTAATAGAAAACATACGTTTCATCACGGCTGTGAGCGCACTTCTTATCTGCCCATTGGTTTGCTGTTTCGGAAGCCCATACTTCCATGCCAGCAGAGCTATTGGTTGGAAAGCCCCCATACGGTAAGTGACGGAACGTCCGAAAGCGGGGTAAGAGCCTTCCGGAGAAATCAAACGTTCCAGGATATCGCTCATTCGCTGCATTCGTTTAAGAGCCGGCTCGAAACCTTTTGTATTGATTTTGTTTTTTGCTTTCAGCACCTCTAAGATCTCAACATACATAGGCTGGATAACATAGCTATTGTAATAATCGAAAGCAAAATGTGGTCCGTCCGAATACCATCCGTCGCCTACATACCATTCATCCATTTTCCTTAACGCGATGTCGATCCGGAAAGTGTCATACTCTTCGTTGATGGATAGTAAAAATGTCTCTATCATTGCGCCAAACAATAACCAATTGGAATAGGCCGGTTTTATCCGGTGTAGTTGTTTAAATTCTTTGATATAGCGTTCTTTTGTGACATTGTCCAGCGGTTCCCAAAGCTGTTTCGGGGCGCGGAGAAAACTATTGGCGATATAAGCCGCATCGACCAGCGCTTGAAACTCTTTCCATGCAAAATAATCGGGACTTTCCGGGTCCACACCGTTTGCATAGCTTTTTAATGCCCATTCACGTAGCTGTTTGCGCTGTTTCCCTTCATCCGTATCGTCATCAGGCAGTGCGAGCCAGGGGGCTAGACCCGCCATTAACCGTCCGAATGCTTCCATGTAGGTTACTCTTTTGTTCCGCCCATCCCAACTGGGAGATACTTCCAACTCCATGTTTTTTGATAGTTCGCCTTTGCTGAGGTTATTTAATACAGGCTCGGCCATTTTGTACAGGAGATCCGTCCAATATTTCCGGTCGTTTATCTCTTTTTTGGAGTTTCCGGCAAATGATGAAAAACTAATGTGCAGGATAAGTAAAAATATACCTGCTTTCAGAAGAGAGGATTTCATAACTTCATATTTATATAATAAGACTTTTTGTTTTCTGGACTGCTGTCGTACAAATATATGTTTTTTTATAATAGGTGATGTATTTAATTTAAAATTTAATAAAGAATCGGGTTTTGAAAATAAAAAAAAGCGCCTATAAAGACGCTTTTGGAGATATCTGGAATAAGCTATTTTACGAATAATTTGCTCCAGTTTTTATACGTTCTGGCTTCCCATGCTTTACTGTGATAGATATAGCTGACAATGGCCGGAATAACGGTAGTTCCTTCGGCATATACCATTTGCTCATAGGTCACATCCACTTTACCCCAAGAACAAGCCTCTTTCAGGGTAGATGAGGAACATGCCCCGTCCCGGACGTCCGCAACGGTAATTTGTATGGCATATCTATGCATCGGTACCTCGTGTCCTAGAATTTCAGCACATACGACGGTATCTTGTGCGAAGTTTTTAGGTACACCGCCGCCTACCATAAATAGTCCGGTAGTTCCGGCCGCCATTTTGATTTTGGTCAGTTCCAGAAAATCCTTCACCGAGTCGATAGATACGTGACTCTCCGGATTTTCCCACTGGTGCTTGGCCAATCCGAAGCCTGCGCTGCAATCCGAGAATGCAGGGCAAAAAATGGGTACGCCGCATTCATAACACGTTTGGATCAAACTGTCTTTCTTCACGGCGTTTTTGGTTAGCCATTTGCCGATTTCCCAGATAAATTCGCGGGAAGAGTAAGGACGCTTTTCCAATACATTGGCAATGGTATAGATTGTATTGTCGCACGCCTGTAATTCCTCTTCATCAATGAATGTATCATAGATACGGTCGATATAAAGTTCTCTCAGTTGAGTGTCCGGAATATCCTGACAACCTTTATAATGCTTAAAGCCTAACGCTTCGAACAGGTCCATATCAATAATCGAAGCTCCGGTTGCTACTACGCAGTCAATCATCTTATTACGAACCATCTCCACATATACCTGCATACATCCTGCTGCACTTGTACTTCCTGCAATGGTAAGAATATTCGTACACTCTTTTTCTTTTACCATCATCATCAGGATATCAGTGGCTCTTGCCGTATCGCGCGAGGTAAATGACATATCACGCATGGCATCGATCAACTGTGTTGAGTTGTAAGATTTGATGTCAATGTGTTTAATTGTGTCTTTTAATAAATCTTTTTTTTCCATGTTTAATTCAACGTTTAAATAAAAGGTACAATTATGAGGACCTTATAGACTCAATATGGTAGAAATGATTTCAAGCTTTTTTTATGTATGTTGGTATTTTATACTCAATATCTGATAGATCAGTTTTGAGGCCAGGAAATCGGGCGCTTTATTGATATCGTTGGGACATAGCTCGACGATATCCAGACCAATGATATTGTGGCGCTCGTTGATCAGTTTCAGGAAATTAATAACTTCCCTGTAAGTCAATCCGTCCGGCTCGGGTGTTCCGGTCGACGGCATAATGGCCGGATCAAAAACATCCAGGTCAATGGTAATGTATACATTATCATTTAATAGTTCCGAAACATCGTACATCCATGTGGGCGACTCTTTCAGTTCGTATGCATAAAAGATCGATTCCGGATCGATATTCTCTTTTTCGTCTATGCAGGAGCTACGGATACCCACCTGGGCTATTGTCGCTACCTCTTTCGCACGCGCCATAACACATGCGTGATTGTGAGTGGAACCTTCATATTCGCTGCGCATATCAGAGTGTGCATCCAGCTGTAATACGGAGAATTGTTCGTAATGCTTTGCAAAAGCCCGGAAAGCACCGATGCTTACCGAGTGTTCTCCACCAAGCAATACCGGAAATTTTTTGTCTTTCAGCAGGGCATCCACCTTCTCTTCTACCATTTCACTCATAGCTTCCGGCGAAGAGTTCTCCAACATCGGCTCCAATGTCGCAATACCCTTAAGGTAGACTTCGGAATCGGTTTCAATGTCGTATAACTCCATGTTTGCAGATGCTTCAATTATAGCCTCCGGGCCTTTATCCGCACCTTTGATCCATGTGCTGGTTCCATCATATGGAACAGGCAACACAACTATTTCAGCAGTTTTATAAGCTGAAAATTCCGGTTCAAGTCCTCCAAAGTTCATCTTCTAGTTACATTAATTTATTTCCGACAGAGTTTACTTTCTATAGGGTGCCCTTGCAGGATACCTTATAAGATGTCCGCAAATGTACGATAAGAAATTGAAAAATTGAAACACCTTCGGGAAAAACTTGAAGGTCTTACAATCAATTGATTGGGTCGATAGAACATATCTTTTTTATCTCATGTATCGTATGCTCTTTATCTATATGGAGAATATTCCGGTTTTTCATAATCCATTTACCATGTACCATAGCGTGTATGATATTATTACTATTCAGCGCATATACAATGGCGGAAAATTCGTCATACACCGGGATCATATTGATACTGTCGGCTTTGATTACAATAAGGTCTGCGCTTTTTCCGGGTTCGAGCGAACCGGTAATTTTATCCAGTCCAAGCGCTTTGGCTCCGTTAATTGTGACCATACGAACAGCTTCACGGGCAGTTATCGCCTCGGGCTTACGAAGCATCCCTTTCGAAAGGAGAGCAGCAAAACGCATCTCTTCGACCATATCAAGGATGTTGTTACTGGCTGTGCCGTCGGTGCCTATACTGACGGTGATGCCTTTCTGCATATAATGATGGGTATCGGCTATGCCGCTTCCCAATTTTAAGTTGCTTTTCGGGCAATGGGCAATTTTTGTCCCGGTTTCGGCAAAAAGCTGTTTCTCTTTTTCATTTAACCATATACAGTGGGCAGCGATGACATTCTTGTCTAATAATCCGATGGAATGTAGGTATTCCGCCGGCGGCTTACCGGTCTGTATTATTCCGTCGGAAACCTCTTTTTCCGTTTCGGCAATGTGTATTTGTAACAATGTTTCATATTTATCGGCCAACTCCTTTGCTTGTAATAAAGTCTCTTTTGAGCAGGTATATGGTGAGTGTGCTACAACGGAGGGATGGATTGTCGGGTGACCTTTCCATTTATCGATCATTCTTCTGCTAAGAGCCAACCCTTCTTTTACCGTACGGAAACTCGGAGTCTCGAAATCAATTAACGATTCGTTCATTACCCCTCGCATTCCGGCCTTTTCAGCTTCTTCGGCAATGATATCTTCGAAGAAATACATGTCGTTGAAACAAACCGTACCGGATTGAATCATCTCAATCAGGGCCAGCCGGGTGGCAATTGTTACATTTTCCGGTGTAACCATCCTGGCCTCGGCAGGGAATATATACTTGTTCAGCCAGACAGATAACGGCAGATCATCGGCATATCCCCGGAGCATTGTCATCGGCAGATGGGTGTGCGTATTAATAAATCCGGGCATTACAAACATCCCTTCCGCGTCTATCATCTCGGCATTTTCTTCCCGGATTTCTCCCGGACAGATCCGTTTGATTTGTCCGTTTTCAATAAGAATGCTTCCGCCGCGGATGACATCCATATCGTCGTTTATTGTGAGAATACAGGCATTACGAATGATTTTCCCGGACATAACATATAATTTAAAATATTTTTCCCGGTTTAATATCTAAACCGGGAAAAGAGGTGTTATAATCCTTGATATTCCGCAACTTCCGATGTTTTTCTTGGGTTCCAGGCATCTCTGTAAGAAGAGAAGAAGAAAAACTCTTTAACATATCCCAATGTACGGACACAACGCAAGAAATAACCGGCGTATATGGACATTAAGAATACGAATGGGAAATAGGCTTTCTCTTCTGATTTTCGTTCTGTAAGCCAGATAGCAACCCAGAATTTAAGCGTGTTTGTAAACGCAAAAATAATCAGTTTCAGAATAAACAGTTGCAACAGGAACATACTGTTTGTGAAAATCAGGTTGATCAAAAAAACAAACCACAGAATGTCAAAAACCAGGTTAAATATAATATTATCCATACTGGAGAAAAAGTTCGGAAAACTGAAATTTTCATCCGGTCTGAATATACTGAAGTGCTTACGCAGCCTGAAGCGTATCAACGACTTCGACCAGCGGAGACGTTGCTTTGCCAACGCTTTCCATGTGGTGGGTACGTTTGTCAGACAAACCGCCTTTTCTTCAAAATATATTTTGTAACCTGCTTTCCGGATTTTCATGGTGATATCGCCGTCCAGTCCGGGACCGATATCCCATCCGCCGACCTGTTTCAGTACATCCAGCTCAAAAGCTCCGAAAGCTCCCGAAATGGTCCGGTATATGCCCAAGGTAGAGGTAACGGTTCTTCCCACCATGATCGTTTCCATATACTCAATAGACTGTAACGTTGTACACATCGAGTCTTTGGAATTGCGTACTTTGACAGAACCTCCTACAGCCTTGATTTTCGGGTCTATATAAAAAGGTACCAATATATTCTCAATAGCATTCCTGTCCAGAGAACTATCGGCATCCAAATGGACTACATATTTTCCGCGGCAAGACCGTAAGCCCAGATTAGCCGCACTTGCTTTTCCTCCTCTGTCCTGTACATGGAGGAATGTTACCGGATATCTTTTCGATAATGTTTCGGCAATGATTTTTGTATCGTCGTCAGATCCGTCGTCGATAAAAATCAACTCATAGTTTTGCCATGTCTGTTCGGACAAAGAACGGATCAAGTTATAAAGATGCTTCCCTTCATTCTTTCCAGGACAGATCACACTTACAAGAGGCATTTCACGGTAAAGCGCTCTGCGTGCCAGTTCAAACTTCCGTGCGTACTTTTTTGCAAAAATTTTACGATAACCAATCACCAGCACATCCATTACAAAGTATCTCGGTAATTCGAAATAGAAATAGTACCAAAATACATTTATTAAATGATAAATGGGATATGCACCCAAAAATATCGCGAGTCCGTCCCAGAAATCGATGATGAATCGCATGTTATTTATTTAGAAGGTTAACAAGTGCACCAAAATCTCGTCAGATAAAGAGTTAGCACTTATATGTAACGTTTTCATCTTAAGATCAGCTTTCAGATCCGGAACATCCCGTTGCAAGCTTTGCACAATTTCGTCGCGGAGTTCTGTAAGCATATTATTTACTTCATATTCGGTTTTGTTCAGGAAACCTCCTAGAAATACATTGTTTTTAAATGCATAAATTGCAGCCCTGTTTTCGGAATTTGTAAGCAAGTTTGCAATTTTTGCAGTAACTTCCCGCAAGTTGATATCATCCAAGAACATGGTAGAAACCGTTTGTAGCTGTAGGGAGAAAACAACCAGGCTCTCCTGGGAGTTATTTTGCAAACGCAAGATCTCCACATCAATATATGATTTATACAGTTCATAAGTGATGAATCCTGCAAAGGTTTCGGTATCCTCTATTTCAATGTGATCCATACGCCCTTGTATTGCCACATCCTGTCCCATAGCGGTGATCTTGTAATTGTGGATCGTTTTACTTTTCAATGCTTCCGGCATGTTTTCTTTTACACAGCTGAAGCAATATGCCTTCATAAGCGGTGTTTGGAAGAAGAAGTTACATGTATTGCAATTGTATGCAACCGTCGGCCGGTCATAATCCACTCCGATGTGACGGAGATTCTTGCTACATTTCGGACATACCAGTTCATTTCCGACGATATACTCCCTTTCCGGTCCTACATACGCACACTCGAAATGGTGTATCATTCCCTCCATATTCAAGTGGGCTGATCCGCACTTCGGGCATGATTCCCTAAAGTTAAGGTGTGAGCATCCACAATCAGGGCAAACATGGATCTGGTCATGGAATGTTTTTTCAATATACTTTTTCTTCTCCAGAGAGTCCATGACCAACAATAAATCATATATGTAACTATTGTTGTTGTAAGAATACAGGGCAAACATCTGGTTGCTGTAGCCGATGAAACTTGAAGGATCCGGTTTCATTTCGATATCCGTACCGCGGGATAAGAAGAAACGCAATATACGCAGACCGATGAGCTCGAAGGTGTCATATTCTTGCGAATCATCGTCTACCATCTGATTAACCACATTGTTTATCCGTGTGACCTTATCGCTCAGATCGGCTGCATTAAACGATTCATAACGTCCATCTGCCAACCACAGATTTTTGACTTTCATTTTGGATGAAGCACTCAGGAAAATCGGTTTAAGATAATGTCTGGTACTCTGGGAACGGCGGAATGTAAATAGGAACATTGCTGCAATTTCGTCCGGAACGTTCAAATAAATAGCATTTACCGTATCAACCGGGAACTCACTTAAATCAGAGTTTGTCTGAATGTCATCAATAACCATGATTGCCTGCTCGGCGGTGTTATTAACAATCTCGTATATTGAATTTTTTATAAATATTTTCATACGTGTATAATTTTGTTACCTGATGAGTTAAGTTGTCTACTATTCATTAAAACCATGATGCTATTTTACGCATAAACGGGAAACGATGTACGTTTATCTCTACAGGCAGGTTATTAATCTGATTGTTTTTTGTCAGCAATGACTTGTCTACAAATTCGAAGCGGGCTAATGCTACCGGTTCTTTATGATCAAGTATTCCCATAAAATTTTCCGGCAGAAAATCTGTTTCCGGCAGATACTGCTTCATTACCACTTTATACATCTGTGCATCTCCGTAACGTACTTCGAGCGTGTCGTTTATATTCAATAGTTTGGCATATTTGAACGGTACATAGGCTTGTACATGTAAATCGCTATGTTCGATATTCTCCGGCAGGATATTTACAACACTCTCTTTTTTATAGCATATCTCATCCGGAATAAGGGATACCGAGTAAACCAGTCCTGCGTAGCTGGAAATAAAAGGCATCTGGTATTGGTACATACGTCCCCGTACCATTCCTTGCAATCCACTGCCGTTACCGCCGCCTCCGTTTCCTCCTCTGCCGTTCACGTCAACGGTCGATTGTGAACTTTTGGCTCCGTTTACCTGGTTCAGGTATTGATTTTGCGCATTTATCTCCTGTAAAATGGTTTTTCTTTCGATTTCCGCATTGGTCAGTTTCGCTTCAAGCTGTTCCAGATCGCGGGGAGTAAATACGCCAAGGAATGTGCCGTTCCGCATTTTTTCGATCTGCTTCCGGTAATCGACGATCTGCATATTTACTTTTTGCAATTCGATTTGCAAATGCTGGATTCTCAGGCGCACCTGCATAAGCTCTTTTTCCTTCCAATCAGGGTTATAATTTATCTGAATGCTTTCCAGATAGTTGTCGAATCCTTGAGTCAAGTAGGGGGTGTAACTAAGCATAAACAACGTATCGCCCTCTTTTACAATGTCGCCCGGCCGACAAAGAATGTCTGTAATGTAAGCATCTTCCGGCAAAGTAACGTGATAAGGTAAGAATTTCACTTGTCCGTTAATCGATACGATAAACGACCGATAGAGCAGATAATATGCAAAGAGAAACAAACACACGATGAATAATATCAGATAAATCATACGTTGTCTGTTTATTTTCTTCTTGTACACCTTTCGCAAATCATTATTCTCTGCGACAGCTTCATTGGAGCTTGTATATTTAAAACTTTTCATATTGTATATTATTTACTTTAAAGATTATCAGATTGTTTATTTATTATAAGCTTCAAATGTGTGTATTGAAAACTCTTTTATAATGTGTTCTTTCGAAATATATTCAAAAACCTGATCTAAATTTTCAGTAAAGTCTTCAGGTCGAACGGCAATACCAGTATTATACGGGCAACAACTGATATATTCAGTCGACGAAAGCCGTTCCAGCAGGCTCTTGGCATCCGCTTTCCGGTAAAGCATAAAAATAAAATAATCGACATAAAGACGATTTTCTTTGTAGAATTCTACCGGATAGAAGTGAGGAACACTTGCCGACAGCTGCTTATCATTTAATTTTGCCCATTTTTGTGAAAAACGGAAACATCGTGATAAGCCTGCCAAATAGAAGTCTCTTTTTTCTTTAAAGTCACTGAATGTATGGGGTTCTACATCCAAATGTATACCATCGAAATCAAATTGTTTTGTCCCGTCCAAATAGAGGGAAAGTTCACCCTCATTTTTAGAGATCAAGTCATTGTTTCCGATCAATGCGTGACATTCGATATTTTTTTGTTTCAGTAATACGATTAACCGGCTTAGTTTCCTGAAATCAGTATTCTTACTAAACGACAAGTAAACTTTATTCATTGATTTTTTAATCAATGCAGCGGCTAATTGGTCGGGGACGCTTTCGTTGATTGTTTGCGACCAGATATAAGTTGATTTGGCTGTAGTCACTTGAACTCCGGGTAGCGGCTCATCTATATATTGGATAGATTTACAGAACGAAGCGGGAGAGGCCCCGGAAGCATAAAATGAAGCTTTGGTCAGGTTGATCGCCAGTTGTTCTTTTATCTCGGCAATATGCACCCAAAGCCGGGTCAGTTCATCAATACCTTCCACTACAAGCATAGCATTGAACGCATACGGATCGTATTCTTTACGCAGGTATTCACGCTCAATCAAGCGACGGATACGGTTGACCCTGTTTTGATTATCTTTTAACTGAACAACCAGTTCCCGGTTTGTCCGGACAATGTCGGTAAGCGCATTATCCAGGATCACTCCGGACTGATCCTTTTCGAATGTAAGCAGGTCCGCTTGTCTCAAGCCTATTGCTTTCGAGTGGTCCCTGCCGTTGATCGGAATTCCTACCGATATTCCTGCTGCTCCTACATCACGGGCTGAGCCGTCATCATAAAAGTTCCGGTAATAGCGAAGATAAGGGGTAACCCGAATATCCTGCACGAAGCTTTTCCCTTCCAGCTTGCTCATTTCTATCCGGCGTTCGTACGCTTCACGTCCATTGTCATTCTTTTTGGCAATAGCGAAGAATGTGTCGGGAACGATTTCCATAACCGGATAATCCACTTCTGCACGATAAGGATCCGGAGCCATAGCTTCCGATGAATAGATGTCAAGTTGAGTCTTCACATGCTGGTAATCGGTAATGACATCGGTATATTTTTCAAAAGGAATATAATTCAACTTGAATAAATCCGTATATACAGGAACAAGCTGATGTTGCAATTTTTCCCTGATTAACAGGTATTCCCGGATATAATTCGTAAAAGAGGTATGTATATCACTTATTTTGATGTGATACGTTTCATTCAGTGCATTATCCTCCAGCCCAAGCATTCTAACTTCGCGTTCCAAAGCGAGTTTCTCCTTCTCTTTTTTCAATGTTAGCAGGCCTGTTTCATGAAGATTCCATGCCAATTCCGCTTGAATCCGCTGCCGGTATGTTACGTCACCAATATCATCCGTCAATAGACCGGTGTTGTATTGATAATAGGCATTTAATCGTACTCCCCATTTCACAAGGTCTTTACGTTTTAAATCGTATAAATCGGTGTGTGCGGATTGCTGTACCGAGTCAAGAGTCCAGTTACTAACCAGGTTAGGCTTTGTCTGTTGCGGGAGTTGGTCAATCTCTAGTAGCTTTACGGCATTATTCAATATCAGCGCTACTTTACGACTAATTGTGTCCATCCCTTCCATATAGGGATCTTGTCCGAATGCAGAAAACATGAACAAAATGACATTCAATAAAACTATCATTAGCTTTTTATACATACACTCTCAAATAAAAGATTTTTACAAATATATCAATAATTTTCTGTACGTTATGCTCTTCGCTTAAAAAAATGCACGCTTACACTATCTTTTGCACGATATTTATGTTGCAATTACAGTAAAAAGAAAAATGTTTCCTGGTTTACAAAATGTATTAATCCAGCTTTAATACTGCCAGAAACGCTTTTTGGGGAACTTCTACATTCCCAATCTGTTTCATACGCTTTTTTCCTTTTTTCTGTTTCTCCAGAAGTTTTCTTTTTCTGGAAATGTCTCCTCCGTAACACTTTGCCGTAACATCTTTTCGTACGGCCTTAATGGTTTCCCGGGAGATAATTTTGGCTCCGATCGCGGCTTGAATGGCAATATCAAACTGTTGACGCGGAATCAATTCTTTTAGTTTCTCGCAAATCCGTTTACCGAAACTGTACGCATGGTCAAAATGAATTAATGCCGACAAGGCATCGACCGATTCTCCATTCAGTAGAATATCGAGCTTTACCAGGTTCGCCCGGCGGTAACCAATCTGAAAATAATCAAAGGAAGCATATCCTTTTGTAATACTTTTCAGCTTATCATAGAAATCAAAAACAATTTCGCCTAACGGCATTTCATACGTGATTTCAATCCGGTTGCCGGTGAGATAATGCTGGTTGATCAAGATACCTCGCTTGCCGAGGCAGAGCGTCATGATCTGTCCGATATATTCGATTGGGGTAATGATTTGCGCTTTGATAAACGGTTCCTCGATAAAATCCAACGCACTCGGAGACGGCATATCCGACGGATTATGCATTTCAAATACATCTCCTTTCGTGGTATGTGCAATATACATTACGTTGGGAACGGTTGTAATGACATTCATGTCGAACTCTCGGTCGAGGCGTTCCTGAATAATCTCCATGTGGAGCATACCGAGAAATCCGCAACGGAACCCGAAGCCTAAAGCTGCAGACGATTCGGGTTCAAAAGTCAGCGAAGCGTCGTTCAATTGCAGTTTTTCGATCGAGATCCGCAGGTCTTCGTAATCTTCCGAATCAATAGGATAGATTCCTGCAAAAACCATCGGTTTCACCTCTTCGAATCCGTCGATTGCGACATCGCACGGACGGCTGACGTGAGTGATGGTATCTCCGACTTTTACTTCCGATGAGGTTTTGATACCTGAAATGATATAACCAACATCTCCGGTTTGCAGTTCGTCTCGCGGCTCCGGTTTTAATTTCAGGACACCAACTTCGTCGGCCACATACTCTTTCCCGGTGTTGACGAATTTTACTTTATCTCCGGTTTTAAGGCTGCCGTTAACAATACGGCAATACGTAATAATCCCCCGGAAGGAGTTAAACTCCGAGTCAAAAATCAATCCTTGCAACGGTTGGTTCGGGAAACCTGTCGGAGCCGGAATACGTTCTACAATAGCTTCCAATATTTCTTTTACACCGAGTCCGGTTTTTCCGCTGGCTTCCAATATCTCTTCTCTTTTACATCCGACAAGGTCTACAATCTGGTCTTTTACCTCGTCCGGCATTGCATTCGGCATATCCATCTTGTTTAATATCGGGATGATTTCGAGATTATTGTCAATGGCCAGGTATAAATTGGAGATGGTTTGCGCCTGTATGCCCTGGGTTGCGTCGATAATCAGTAATGCTCCTTCACAGGCTGCGATAGAACGCGACACTTCATAAGAGAAATCGACGTGCCCTGGAGTATCAATTAAATTTAATACATAATTCGAATTTTTATAGACATAGTTCATCTGTATCGCATGGCTCTTGATCGTAATTCCCCGCTCCCGCTCCAGATCCATATTATCAAGCACCTGTTCCTGAAGATCCTTTCCGGTAACTGTGCCGGTATATTCCAATAAGCGATCAGCTAAAGTACTCTTCCCGTGGTCAATATGTGCTATAATACAGAAGTTTCTGATTTGTTTCATCTATAAATTTTCATTGATAATCGGCGATAAAGGTAATGAAAATTTATAGATTGTCTTTCAATACTTTCTGTTTTATCAATTCTTTTATTTTTGAAAGAACTTTAAATAAGAAATTTATAGAAAAATTAATTTGTTTTTTGAAGAAAAAAGCAGCGGAGAGTACATTATGAGGTGAGCATATCCATATATGAAACAATTTTGTTGAAGTAAAAAAAGCTCTTTAGTTAAATCGGAGATTCAGAGTTAAGAATTAAAAAAAAGCCTATTTTTGTAACAGAAAAATAGATTTCAAAATTTAAAATTCAATATTTGGCATGGTAAAATCAATGACTGGTTTTGGAAAGGCGACAACCGAGTATCATGATAAGAAAATTGTGATAGAGATAAGAAGTTTAAATTCGAAGCAGTTGGATATAAACCTTAAATTGTCGAATCTCTATAGGGAAAAAGACATAGAGATCCGGAATATGATCAAGGAGGCATTGGAGCGGGGTAAGGTCGATATGTCCGTCTATATCGACTATGTCGTTTCGGATAAGGAGGTCGCGATAAACCGTGTGTTGGTGGAGCAATATTTTAAACAGATGCTGGAGGTATCTTCCTCACTGGATATAATGCCTGATAAAAATGAGTTGTTGAAAATTGTAATGCGTTTCCCGGACACGTTGAAGGTGCAGCAGGAGACGCTGGACGAAGAGGAGTGGGATTATGTAAAGACCGGGATCGGAGAGGCATTGAACGAAATCAATAAATCCCGTATTCAGGAAGGGGATGTGTTGATCAGGGATATACTGGACCGGATAGAACAGATCAAAAGCCTGGCGAATGAAGTGCCGCAGTTCGAAGGTAAACGGGTTGATGCAGTCCGGCAACGTCTTCAGGAGAAGATCGCCGAATGGAGCGATATAAAAAATATCGATCAAAACCGGATGGAGCAGGAGATAATCTATTATTTGGAAAAGCTGGACATCACCGAAGAGAAGGTCCGTTTATTTCATCATTGCTCCTATTTTATCGAAACAGCGAAAAAAGAGGAGGCTCCGGGGCGGAAACTCGGTTTTATCACCCAGGAGATAGGTCGTGAAATTAATACGATGGGCTCGAAAGCGAATGATTATGATATACAAAAACTGGTTGTCCGGATGAAAGACGAGGTGGAAAAGATCAAAGAACAACTTCTTAATATTTTATAGGATTTCAGGGATTTACCGGAGATAAGGTTTATCAATATTCATTCAATTAGATTACGTATGCAAGGAAAAATAATTATATTTTCGGCACCTAGCGGTTCGGGAAAGAGTACGATTGTGAATCATCTGTTGGAAAAGAATCTGGGACTGGAGTTCTCAATTTCTGCAACCAGCCGCGCTCCACGCGGAGCCGAACAGGATGGCAAAGAGTACTATTTTTTTAGCGTGGAGGAGTTTAAACGGAAAATTGACAACGGTGATTTTCTTGAATGGGAGGAAGTATATCCGGAATGTTTTTATGGGACGTTACGGAGCGAGGTGGAACGGATCTGGGCCGCCGGCCACACTGTGGTTTTTGATGTCGATGTTGTCGGCGGGTTGAATATTAAAAAGATTTTCAATGATAAGGCATTGGCCGTTTTTATTCAGGCGCCCTCTGTAGAAGAATTACGTCGCCGGTTAATTTTACGGGGTACCGATTCGGCGGATAAGATAGCACAGCGCATAGCCAAAGCGGAGTACGAGATGACTTTTGCTACGGCGTTCGATGTCATTGTCGTGAATGATAAGCTGGAGGATGCTTATATGCAGGCGGATCGGCATATCAGAACCTTTTTGAAATAATAGAAACTTATATATCTGCTTTTAAATGAAATCTTCTAATCTAATCCGATGAGCTATATGGTTGGCCTGTTTTTTGGTTCATTCAATCCGATTCATAACGGACATTTGCGTATTGCACGATATTTGTTGGATTATGGCTATTGTAAAGAGGTGTGGTTTGTTGTCTCGCCGCAAAACCCACTGAAACAGGATAAGTCGTTATTGTCCGAAGCGAAGCGGTTGGAGATGGTACAGGTTGCAATTGCGGATAATGTACGGATGAAAGCTTGCGACATTGAGTTTTTTATGCCGAAGCCTTCCTATACGATCGATACTCTTCGAAAATTGGATGAACAATATGGAAGTTTGGCGGAAGGAGAAATAAAAAAGGACGGCAAAAAGTTTGCATTAATTATCGGAGGAGATAATTTGAGGGATTTCCCTTTATGGAAGGACTACCGAAAGATTGCCTCCGATTATCCGATTTTTGTATATCCGCGTCCGGGAATTGATCATCCCGGAGCCTTTTATGGCAATGTGGTTTTGATAGATGCTCCGTTGTCGGCGGTTTCTTCAACGGAGATCCGTCGGAAAGTGCAGCACCGGGAAGATATTACCCCGGATGTACCGCCGGAAATAGCGGAGTTGGTCAAGCGTAACTATGAGATGTCTTTCGGGAATTAGATCCAAAATAGGATTGATTTACAGAGAGGTTGATAAACTTTTTTACTCATAAAATATTCTTTCTTTTCTTACTTTTTATCTATTTTTGCCGCGCAAAGTGTATTGGTGTTTATAAAGTTGTAAACATTCAATAGCAGTCATAATGGAGTTCCCATTGTGGGAGTAATAGTTGTTTTCCTCTCAGATAAAGAGGTGTTTAGCTATATAATTATGGTACGGAAAAGTGTTTTCTTTATTGTGATCCTGCAATATTTTGCTTGTCTGCTTTGGGGCCAGGGAGCAGATGTGCGTTGGGACCAGAAAAAATTGCCTAAAAAAAGCAAGGGTATACCTGTTATATCCCTACGTCATGCCGGTACTGCCGGCATTATTGCCAGTAATGCGGCGGAATTGAACCTCGTTAATCAGTCCAGGATAGGATTCTCTGAAAATACGGAACTTTTATTTCGTGTCGCAGAGGAGTTTGTCATGCCGAACATGGGGCTTAAACATCGCTGGTGGAGAAATCATACAATGGCTTTTGCTACGGAGCATACCCTTTATTACCCTTATCCCGGATTGAAAATGTTGCAATCGGCCGGAATAAAGGATTGGGTGCCTGATACGGTCGATGTGCATCAGGGGGTTGCAATGCGGAACGAATTGCTGTTTTCGTGGTTGATCAATCCTCAGGAGCCTGCTTGTACGAATCCTGTTCCTCAAATGGTGCTGACAGGACGGGCAGGTCTGGAGTTTTATGCCGGAGCGGGCGATAATCAGGTAGCGCCTGTTGACTATTTTCAATTGCTCTACCATACACAGATATTAACCGGGAAGATCCTTTATTACGGAGGCTTGCAACTGGATTCCTATTTTTTAAGCCGTTTTCATTATAGTGTCAATGCATTATTATATAGTGTCGACATGAAACAGGATTATGCCATTGAAGGGAATTTACGGCTGACCTGTTATGTATCAAACCGTGTCGGAATTTCGGTCATGGCCAAAATGGCTTATGCCGATGTTACCGGAATTACCAGACAGATGGTGTTGCCGATGCTCGACCTGACCTACCTGATCCGTCCGGGAGGTCACGGCACAATTGAACACGGCTTATTTAAAAGCCGCAAGAAATAGGAATTTTGTAATTCCTGATGTTATTCTTCGACTATCACTTTTGCCCAATATTCTCCATCCAGTTCTTCTATATCTTTTATAAATACGGATACACCTCGGGGAATTACGCCGATCGCTTCCGCTTGTGACAGGTTGTCGGCATCAACGGGAAACTCTCTTAAAGTTACATTCTGAGATGTCCTGTATTTCCTGAAAGGGATATTCGGTTTTCCGTCCGTTATCGTGATTTCTCTTTTATAATCCAATGGGAAATTGTTCCACGAACCCTCTTCTCCCAACCAGATATATCCCTCCTTATTTTTCAGAAAAGTGGAGCCTTTTGAATCGATATAGCTCAATTTGGCCACATTATCCGTGGCAATCTCCGTTGCTGTCCAGTTCCTGCGGTTTTTTCTGTTTGATCCGGCCGTACCGCTACCAGGGATCGATTGCTCGCTGCCGGCAGCCGCCGGAATATTATTGCTGCGAGTGCGTATCGGGGTAGTGGTGCCTGATTCGTTGTAATAGGATGTTTTATTTGCACTTAGCAGGGAATCAAGAATCCTTTGCTTTTCTGTCATCGCACTGACCTGTATCGTCAGTTGTTGTATCGTTTGGGTTGTCTCGGCATCCCGGAATTTGACCCCGTCTTTTGTGATCTCTGTGATTCCGGACAGGTCAAACCCAACGACGACCTTTAGTAACAGGAAACCTAATGTGATACACAATGTAATTATCGGATAACGTAGTAGTTCGTTCCAATTGATCTTGCTGGGTTCTTTGGTTTTATTTTCTTCCATAATTAATGTGATTATTCTGCAATATTAAGATATCTGACGGCATTCGTATGCGCTATCAGCTTGTAATGCCTCTCGCCGAGGCCCATCCGGACGTTCATGCTGAACCAGCGTTCATTGCGCTCGATGTTCGACATATAAAAATCCGATCCGAACAATATCTTATTCCGGACGGCATATTTATCATCTATCAACGTATCTATGTCAATCTCTTTATTCTCAGTGTTATTCTGCAATAAGGCATTAAATAGTACCAACAGATCGAAATTAGCCGAAGCGTATGAGATATCGGCATAGACATTGCGGTATTTTTTCAGCAGGTTATGCACCTTGACGAACCAGTTATCCCGGATTCCATCCGGATCGTTACTTTTGTAATATTTCATACATTGTTTATCCCCTCCGAAGTGCGCAAAACAGATCTTTAGCAGCGGGAAATCCGTGAGCAGGTATTCGTAGTTTTCAGGTGTAGCGAAATGATCCCCGAAATTCTTTTTGTTTTTATAGGCCATCGGCCGATTGGTTTTCGGATGAATCCTTTCGTTTTTCGGAGGAATATTTCTTCCATACACAGGGCCCGATGCCGAACAATGGGTCATGATCGGAATCTGGTGTTTTTCCGCGTACTCATAAATCGGATATAACCTTTCGTCGAACGGGAAGAACCCCATTGAGGTATATAGTTTTATTCCTGTGAAGCCCTCCTCTTCGATATAACGGCGGAACAGATCGAACACCCCCGGCCGGCGCGGATCGATCCCGATAAAAGGGTATACTCTTTGGGGATATTTGTGCTTTATCGCCGCCACTTCGGCCAATTGCTCCAGATAACTATGAGGTGTACGGCCCGCTCCCATATATTCAAAGTCCACCGCATGCACCGCAAAACGGGTATCAGAGGGATAAAACATACACAACCGTTCGAATACCTGTTCCTGTGAAGAGAAATTACCATTTGTCAGGAAAGTAGCCAACCTGTCCAGTATATCGGAGTCACTCCAGGGAATCAATCTATGTAGTAACCGGGCCAATTTGTACCGGCCGA
This sequence comes from Marinifilaceae bacterium, assembly GCA_031553705.1. GTDB lineage: Bacteria > Bacteroidota > Bacteroidia > Bacteroidales > Marinifilaceae > JAVBLD01. Next base: position 49,769 of record JAVBLD010000051.1, read on the forward strand.
TCTGTGACGCAGCCAGAATCCGCTGTCCCGTGATAAAATTTACCGGAACCTGATTCAGTGTAAAAAGATGAGTATGACAATTTACAATATATTCCATAATTGACAGGTAAATATAGGACAACAATGATTTTTGGCAATGATTTTACAAACATAGTTAAAATACCTGAATTGCAAACGAAACCGCCTGGAAAATAGTGGTATTTTGACATACGGATTTTTTACACTTAGTCGTTATAGCTGTTTTTGGGGGAGATTACACGAGCTTTAGGCATGATGTGTACTACAGAAGATAAATGTCCTCATAGCTATAAACTGGAGTTCCTAACTTAGCCCGCACAAATAGTTAAGGTTGAATAATAATTTTAACTTTGAAAAATGGGAACAAAAAGACAGTATGACCGGGTGTTCAAGGAGCATGCGGTAAAGATGAGTTATGAGCGCAACAACCTCA
>JAVBLD010000072.1:0-22796 GCA_031553705.1 Marinifilaceae bacterium
GTGAAGAAGCTGGTTTGCTTTTTATAGCATACGGTATTGATGGAGTAAAAATCATCTGTACAAAGAATTGCCAACCAAAACAGACTTGCGACCAGTTTATGAAAGTACTCTTCGGCGAAACTACCGAATATTTTAAAGAAGCATATAGCGTGTTCAGAAGCGATGCACACGAAAACATTAAAACATTGTTCTCCGATGCTGCCAATATGCCGAAATATCTGGAGATTACAAAGAATAATACAACCTTATACATTACTTTCCTACGTGAAGTTACCGGTTGGCAAAATTCATTCGGATACTTTGTAATACCTGCAGGTATTGAAAATCTGGAAACCTATTACAATGCAAATATTAAGCCTGACTTAACAAGCAATGTGGTTCCCGATACACGCATTCTATTTAAATTTGTCGGCAATGTTATCCCGAATACCGGTAAACCTGCCGGAACCTTACAGGAAGGAACTTCCTATGTTCAGATCCCCGAATTGAATGTCGGAGATAAAGTATTCTTCTTCCTGGTACCCAAAGGCTATGACAGTAGCAATGACCGGGTTATTACAACAAATGCAAAAGTAATCACGACTAATCCGCTGTTTAACGAATTCAACGACGTAAGACCTGTTTATAATGGAGCCGTCGTTCCAGAGGTATGGAGAAAGCTTATGCATGGCTTGTTCCTGACAGAATCATGCAAATCCATTGTTTATGCGATTGAGGACTGTTACTTAAACGAAACTTGGTCTGATTCGGATTATAACGATATCATATTTTCTATCAGCGACAACCGGAACGACAACGAATTGTCGGCTATCAAGCTGGATGCATTCAGAATTGTAGATGGAGACGGTCAAATGAAGTAACTTATACGAATAAACTTATTCAAAGAATTGTCCGGCTTTTGTCCGGGCAATTTTTTAATATAAATTTATACCACTCGAAAATCGAAAAAAAATACGGCACTATTTGGAGATATAGGGAAAATATCTACCTTTGCACCCGAGTTCTTTGCCCAGGTGGCGGAATTGGTAGACGCGCTGGACTCAAAATCCAGTGGTAGCAATACTGTGCGGGTTCGATTCCCGCCCTGGGTACTTTTTTAAAACGCTAAATCATTTAGAGATAAAGATTTAGCGTTTTTTATTCTCTGAATCCGCAACGTGTCCACATTTTTGAGGTACGGGAGGGATTCCTTACGAGGAATTTTTAAAGATTAATCCCAAAGAGTTGTTTTAGACAACAATAAATATGCGGATATGGAAATATTAACACACGATCCGTCAGAATACATTCGAGGCATTCTGCAAATAAACATCAAAAAAGAGAAAAATATATCTGTCTCTTATATTGTACACTTGATTTATTCGAGAATGGTTTAATTTTAACTTTTTTACCTCACAAGAGCTATACTGCAGACATTCAAGAAGATTACATCTTTTTTTAAATAAATATAATGTTTTTTATGCATTTTAATAATCTATCTCTCCCGCATATGTCATACATTTGTATACGACTTTGTGCAGAATAACTTGAGAAAAATAAATTTAAAACATTAATTATGAGAAAATTATTATTTGTAGTAATATCTTTTTTCGCTCTGGCGGCGTGTCAGGACGAAAATGGTATCAAGCAATCTCCGGCAGGAGAGCTTTTAAAATGGACCCCGGCTCCGGCAGGTGCAGTAACGGTTGTATCCGACCGGACCGCACTGACATCGTTGCGGGTTGCATATGGAGCAGGTATCGGAGATATTCTGACACGAGCATCCGAAACCGTAGGTGCCCTTCCTGCCGAAGCCATTCAGGATGGTTTCCTGGAACTGGCAACAGTAACGTCGCCTGAAGATCCTTCAGGCAATCCGCTTTCGGCAACCTCTGTACAGGTTTTCGGTAAATATGCAGTGGTATGTTACCACATGCATTATAAAGGATTAGGCGGTGCTTTACAACTGCTTAATATTGAAGACCCGACGGCTCCGCAGGTAATTTCTGAGTTCTACTATGAAAACCTTGATTTCAACCACATTGCGTTCGACAATGTATCTGACGCAGGAAACTCGAAATTCTGGGCAGCTGCTGACGATTCAAAGAAGGGATATGCCTATGTAATAACAGGTAATACTTCCAATGGTGCATTTACGGCACAGAACGTTCAGTTGATGAGAGTTCCCGGTAACTCTGCAAACTGTATTGTAAAACACAACAACAATGTAATCGTAGCCACAACCGGAGTAAAAGAAGTTTTAGGTGCAATTCTGTCATTCAACTACCAAACGGGAGTTGTTGATGAAGTAAATATGAACGTACAACGGGGTAAACACGTAGCAATAGATCCGGCCCATCCGGAAACCGGCTTGATCGCCCTTTACCTGAAAGATTGTGACAACGGTAACTATACACAGAATCAAACCTCTACAGGTTTGCCGGTCTTGACATATTTTGCAAATGATGCTGTTAATCCGTTAAGCAATCCGACATCATGGGATCTGGAAAGAATCAAACCGATCGATGGTAAAAATGCGATCCGGCTTTATGACGGTATAGCTTATATGGCATTAAGCAATCAGGGTATGGGAGTAATGAATATTGCATCCGGTGATTTCCAGAAATACGACCTTCCGGATGACGGCTTGACCAACGGAATAGATGTGGATCGTCGTTATATCTATTTGGCAAACGGTTCCGGAGGTGTGCATGTATATAGCAAAGCTACTTTGGATTATAAATATACATTCTACGGAAATACTACCGCATCCGCTAACTTTACCTCCGCAATTGAAACAGACGCTTCAGGTTTACTTTTTGTAGCGTATGGGATTGATGGCGTGAAGATCATCTGTACAAAAGGTTGCTACACGAAAGAAGAGGAAATTTGCTACGGTCGCTCGGAAACGGCATGGAGTACCGGACCGAAATTCGGCCAGAACTGGGCAACTTACACTCCGTATAACGGAACCGCTCAAGTGGTAGATATCTATGCGGGACAACATTATCTTGCCGGAACGGTTTCTTTCTCCGACGTAGCTGATGGTAAAGTAACATTGACGATAAAACTGAATGGCTGGGCATTGAAAAACGTAGAGGAATCTGTCAAAATCCAAGGATATGACACGACTCCTCCTGCAAAAACAGCCCCGGGACAGTTCAAAACCTACAAAGGAACGGAATTGACGGTAACAGTAGGGAACTACAAATACTTTGGAATACATCTGGATGTAATACAAATTGTAGATTGCAGTCAGACAAAATAACAGAAGATTTTTTGAAATTAAATAAAAAGCGGATGTGTCGCACTTGACACATCCGCTTTCTTTATGTCGATACATTTCCTTATTTACATTTCCTGACCCCGCAAAAATCCAGCTCAATTTTGGAAATATCCCGCGGCATCGACAAAAATGCTTTATGCTTTACCAGCCATACGGCAATATCCGCTTTACGATAGGCCTCTACAGGAGAGGTTAATGAAAAACTCTTATGTGCAACGATATTGGGCTCTACGACCAAAACATCCGCTCTTGCTTCGGCAATGACCTGAGAAGTGATATACTTGGCCGGCGACTCCCTCAGATCGTCAATATCCGGTTTAAAGGCAAGCCCCATGCAGGCAACAATTGCTTGTCGGCCGTACCTTACCTCAAAATCAAGGCAAGCATCAATCACTTTCGAGATACACCAATCGGCTTTATAATCATTTACTTCACGGGCCCGGCGAATAACCTGAGCCTGCCCCGGATAATCGGCGACAATAAACCAGGGATCCACCGCAATGCAATGTCCACCCACGCCGCATCCCGGTTGCAGGATATTCACCCGGGGATGCTTATTGGCCAATGCTATCAACTCCCACACATCGATACCCGCCTTATCGCAAATCATAGAAAGCTCGTTGGCAAAAGCAATCTGCACATCTCTGAATGAATTTTCGGTCAATTTGCACATCTCCGCCGTACGGGCATTGGTCCTGTGTAATGCTCCCCTGACAAACGATGCGTAAAATGCACATGCCTTTTCGGTAGATTCCGGATTGATTCCGCCAATGACCCGGTCATTATGTTCCAGTTCATAGATTACATTTCCGGGTAAAACCCGTTCCGGACAATAAGCTATATATATTTTATCCTTTAATTCCGGACGCTCGTCGAATATCATACCGGCCATTTTTTCCGTAGTCATCACCGGAGACGTCGACTCAAGAATAAAAAGATCGTCTGCTTTAAGTAACGGGATCACCGAACGGGTAGCCAATTCGACAAAAGAGGTGTCCGGTTGCCGGTCCTGCTTAAAAGGAGTAGGAACAACCACAATATATACGTCCGCCGGCACCGGTTTCGTCACGGCAGACAAAAGTCCCTCCTCTACGACCCGTTTCACAATATGAGCCAGTTCGGGTTCAACGATATGAATCTCCCCTTTGTTAATGGTATCGACAACCGTCGGATTTATATCCATACCGACAACCCGGACACCCTTACTAGCCACAAAAGCCGCAGTAGGCAACCCAATATACCCCAATCCTAAGAATTGAACCGTTCTATTATTACTCATACACTTACCTTCCTGATATTTTAAAAATCGAATGCTGCAACACATCCGTTCCAGCCAGCTAAAGTAAACAATTAAAATAAAAAACCGTAAAAGATAGAGCATTAAATCAGGCAGATGGTATAGAAGCCCTACCCTGGATCTGATTAAAATTCGAACTCTTTTGCCGTTGCGCGGTTTTTTTCGTAATTTAGCAACCTGAAAAATAAAGAACTATGTTTCCACAAGACGAATTTAAGAAATATGCCTTAAAGCATAAAGGCATTAGTAGTTTAACCCTGAACCGGTATGAATCGGTCCATGCCAGTTATTTCTCTCCTACGATTATTGAGGAAAGGCAGCTGAACGTTGCCAGTATGGACGTATTTTCCCGCTTAATGATGGATCGGATTATCTTTTTAGGAGTTCCGATCAACGATGATGTAGCCAATATCATCATGGCACAACTGCTATTTTTGGAATCCGCCGATCCGGGTAAAGACATCCAGGTCTATTTCAATAGCCCCGGAGGATCGGTATATGCCGGACTGGGAGTATATGACACCATGCAATATATCAGCTGCGATGTAGCCACGATCTGTACGGGTATGGCAGCCTCCATGAGCGCTGTACTGTTGGCGGCCGGAGCAAAAGGTAAACGCTCTGCTTTACAGCATTCCCGCATTATGATCCACCAGCCGATGGGAGGAGCCGAAGGGCAGGCATCCGACATCGAAATCACTGCCCGGGAGATACAAAAGATAAAAAAAGAATTATATTCCATTATCGCCGAGCACTCCGGCAATCCTTACAAAAAAGTAGAAAAGGATTCCGACCGCGATTACTGGATGACATCCGATGAAGCAAAAGCATACGGGATGATCGATTCCATACTGAAAAAAGAAAAAAGCAATAAAGATGCAAGATAAATGTTCATTTTGCGATAGAGTACGAAATGACGTAGGAATGCTGATTGCCGGCTCGGAAGGTTTTATCTGTGATGAGTGTGCAATGCAGGCTTATGAAATTGTCCAGGAAGAGATAAAAAGCGATAAATCCTCGCTCAATCTTGATAAAATAGAGATAAAGAAGCCTGTTGAGATCAAAGCGTTCTTGGATCAGTATGTCATCGGGCAGGATGAAGCAAAAAAATTCCTTTCCGTTGCCGTATACAACCACTATAAACGCCTGCTACACGGCAATAATAGCAATGATGATGTGGAAATTGAAAAATCAAACATCATTATGGTGGGCCGTACAGGCACCGGAAAAACTTTACTGGCGCGTACGATTGCCAAAATGTTGCATGTACCGTTTACCATTGTAGATGCCACCGTCCTGACTGAAGCAGGATACGTCGGGGAAGATATCGAATCAATACTGACCCGGTTATTGCAGGTGGCCGATTATGACGTAGAAGCTGCTGAAAAGGGTATCGTCTTCATTGACGAGCTGGATAAGATCGCCCGTAAAGGCGACAATCCGTCTATCACCCGAGACGTCAGCGGAGAAGGTGTTCAACAAGGTCTGCTGAAACTTCTGGAGGGATCCGTTGTAAACGTTCCCCCGCAAGGCGGACGAAAACATCCGGAACAGAAGATGATCCGGGTAAACACCAAAAATATCCTGTTTATATGCGGCGGAGCATTCGATGGCATCGAAAAAAAGATCGCTGCGAGGATGAATACCATGGTTGTCGGTTTCAATGCCAGCAAAGCGAAAGAAAAGATAGACCGGGATAACCTGTTGCAATATATCGCTCCACAGGATCTGAAAGCGTTTGGTTTAATCCCTGAAATCATCGGACGCCTCCCGGTATTGACCTATCTGGAACCCCTCGACCGGCAAGCATTGCGCAATATCTTGACGGAACCTAAAAACGCGATCATCCGGCAATATATCAAATTGTTCGAACTAGACCACATCAAACTGGAATTTGAAGAGGAAGTCTATGAATATATTGTAGATAAAGCGGTAGAATTCCGGTTGGGAGCACGGGGCCTGCGCTCGATCTGCGAAGCTATTATGACCGACCTGATGTTTGAAGTACCGTCGGAAAACACAAAGAGTGTAGTTATTACAAAAGCCTACGCCGAACAAAAAATGGAAAAAATAAGCGCTCAGAAATTACGCGCCTGATAACAAAGAACGGATCTTTTGATCCGTTTTTTTATACAAACATCGAATAGGGTACCCTCGACAAACCTTCGCCTAACTGGTTGATCCCCTTTTCAAGCTTCCCTTTCAGCATCATTTTCAGAACCGCATTCAACTCTCCGTGGAAAGTAAGCTTCATCCGGGTATCGTAAGGCCCGTTCTCCAATAACTGGATCCATAAATTGAATTCAAACGGAACAACCCCGTCCCCTCCCAGTTTAATGAGCTTAGGATGTTCCTTCTCCACGATCTTGACAGCTATTTCCCCGACCTCTTTCAACACGATATAACAAGTGTCCTCTGTAAAATTGACATCTTCTATCCTATCCTTTAATTTTCCGATCTGTTCGTGATTGCCCAATCCAACCTGCTTCGCCATATTGACTAAAACCCCAATCCGGTTAAAATCGGATAGCAAAGAGTAAACATCCGTGATTGGACTATTAATTCTGAATACTTCACTCGCAATTTTTGTTGTTGCCATAAAACTGATCACTTGTAGGTTTCCGGGCTTAATCTCCATTCCTTCAACTTCTCGACTTCATCCGGACGGACATAACCGGTCTTTACCGCCAGATCAATCATTGCATTATAATCGCTCAACGTTGTCAATTCACAACCTGCCGATTTAAAATTATCGGCAGCCTTCTGAAATCCGTAAGTGAAAATAGCCACCATCCCCAACACCTCGCATCCGGCATTACGTAATGCCTCAACAGCCTGAAGACTAGATCCTCCGGTAGAGATCAGATCTTCTACCACCACAACTTTCTGGCCCGGCTTATATTCCCCTTCGATCAGGTTTTCGAGACCATGCCCTTTAGCCGAAGAACGGACATAGATAAAAGGCAGATCCAATTCCTGAGCCACCAATACTCCCTGCGCAATAGCGCCGGTAGCAACTCCCGCCACAACTTCTACCTGCGGATATTTTTTCCTGATCAATACAGCAAACTGCTCCTTAATATAAGTACGCACTTGAGGATAGGACAAAGTCTTGCGATTATCACAATATATCGGGGATTTCCATCCGGAAGCCCATGTGAACGGATTCGCCGGCTCCAACTTTATAGCTTTAATTTGCAATAAATGTGCTGCTATGTTTTCTGCAACTGTACTCATTTTATTTATTTTTGTAGAATTATTATTCAGATTTCGAATTGAGGTATCTTTTTACTAGGATTCAATACCTATAATTAACGCTACAAATGTATAAAGTATTTTTCAAAGAAAGCTGTTTTTTACTCACAGATCAAAAGAAATGGGATGAAAACAAATACTCTATTTATATCCACTACGAAGCGGATCAAACCAAAGCTTATATCCGACAGCAACTTCACAAAGAAGAAGTATTTCATGCTGTAATCTATCACCACGATCCGGAGGTCCTTTTATCCGTCTTTAAATCCTGTTTTTTCTATGTCAAGGCTGCTGGAGGTGCGGTTTGTGAAAACGGACGCATATTAATCATTAAGAGGCTGGGAATGACAGACCTACCCAAAGGCCACATCGAAGCAAATGAAAGCATCGAAGCGGGAGCAATCCGTGAAGTAGAAGAAGAATGCGGAATCCGGCAGGTTAGAATCGTTATGCCTATCGACAGTACATTACATATCTACCCCCATAGGGAAGAGTGGTATCTGAAAAAAACATACTGGTTTATGATGACCTGTTCTCCCGGTCAGCATCCTGTCCCGCAAAGAGAAGAAGGCATTGAAGAGGTGTACTGGATTCCGATCAGCGAAATCGGCAATATACTTCCCGACACCTATCCGTCGTTACGACCTGTTTTGTTGTACCTGCAGGCTCAGTGAGACCGCTTTTTGTATCTCGGGGAACTTTCCGTCCAGTTTACCGGGGACAAAAAGCGACAAAATATTTTGCAAACCAGGGATAATGGACTTGATAAAATGTACTTTTCTTTCATGCAGCCCCCGCAATCCAAAAGCACCCATTGCCTGTAACAAACGAACCAGCACAAAATGGTAGTAGACCGCACGAAACTCTCCGGTTTCCACAGGTTGATAGCCTGCTAGCCCGTTCATATAAAAATCCAGTAACTCATCCCGTTGATGGTCGGGAATCCAGGCAATCGCATCATACAACAGCGAAGCCACATCATAATGTAGCGCTCCCTGCCGTCCCCCCTGGTAATCAATAAACCAAACTTCTCCGTCATGCACCATGATATTACGCGACTGAAAATCCCTGAACATGAAATAATTTGTGTCCGCGTTACCGACAATTTCTATAAGTTGTTTGAAATCATCTTCCAGCTTTTGCTCCGAGAAGTCGACTCCCGCCAATCGCAGAAAACAATATTTGAAATAATTCAGATCCCACTGGATGCATTGCTTATCAAAAACCGGACGAGGTACACAACGGCTATAGTCCAATCCTTGTCTTCCCAATAACTGAAAACGCAATAATTCAGACAACGATCTTTTATACAACTCCATTACGGACGGGCTCAGAATCTCTCCGTCCCTATCCTGTTCCACCACATCCAACAACATGGTTTCGCCCAAATCCTGCTGTATATAAGAGATCCGGTCCTCCGACACCGCATATATCTCGGGCACACGAAGGTCTTTTTGCCTGAAATGGCGGGAAAAATCTATAAAAAGAGTATTCTCCTGAATGTCCCGGTTGTATGTAGCAATATATGATCTGCCGGCATAAGTAAGCCGGAAATAACATCTTGCCGAACCGGAAGCCGGCAACGCCTCCATTTCCGTTATTCCGGTTCCGAAAGCAGTACGGAACAGATTCAATATGGCGGTTTGCATACCAAAGTTATATAATTAAGTATGTACTCCGGACGATGTTTAACCTGTCCATCTTCAAACTTTCCGAATGACACAACAAGCTATAAACATCAAATCCGCAGGGAGCCTGCGGATTTATAAACGTTATTGATTGTGCCCAAGACAAGACTCGAACTTGCACAGCCGTAAGGCCACTACCACCTCAAAGTAGCGTGTATACCAATTTCACCACTTGGGCCTGTTCAATTTTCAAAGAAACTACTTTTAAAAGCAAAGACAAATTGAATATTCAATTTGTCCTCTCTGTACCCGGAATAGGACTCGAACCTACACATCCGTAAGGACACTAGTACCTGAAACTAGCGTGTCTACCAATTTCACCACCCGGGCATTCGGTAATGTCTTGTTGTCCCACCAGGATTCGAACCTAGACTAACAGAACCAAAATCTGCTGTGCTGCCATTACACAATGGGACAATCTTTTGTACTAAGACGGTGCAAATGTAAAACTTTTTCTTTTTCTTACAAAAAAAAGAATATAAATTCAACCAAAATAATTATTTTCGTGCGTTGTAATCTGGGAGTCCGATGCTTTAAAAGTGTAATCCGTTATGATTGACCCTTTTCTTGGTTACAAATTACATGACAACTAAGAAAAAGGAGGTTATATCTTGGTTCTATGATAAAAAAGTAAGAATTATCAAAATAAAACAGATGTATAAGATTAAAAATTATCCCCATTTAAGTTTTCAACTTATCAATAACATTTCCGGATGGGTTGTTTTTATTATTGCAAGCGTCACCTATCTGCTAACGGCAGAGCCGACGGCCAGCCTATGGGACTGTGGTGAGTTTATTACCACTTCTGTGGGGCTACAGGTGGGACATCCTCCCGGAGCACCTTTATTTATGATTATCTCAAGGCTATTTGCCATTTTTGCCCCGTCTCCGGACAAGCAAGCGCTAATGATAAATTGCATGTCAGCCATCGCCTCCGGTGCAACGATCTTATTTCTATTCTGGACAATCTCTCATCTGGCACGCAAAATCGTCGTAAGAGACAATAACGAGATTACATTTGCGCAACTGATTGCTATTATGGGAGCCTCTTTGGTTGGAGCATTAGCTTACACTTTTTCCGATACATTCTGGTTTTCGGCGGTAGAAGGTGAAGTATATGCCTTATCATCTCTGTTTACGGCGGTTGTTTTTTGGGCAATCCTGAAATGGGAAAATGTCGCATCCGAACCGCATGCCAACAGATGGCTGGTGCTGATTGCTTATCTGGTCGGCCTCTCGATCGGAGTCCATCTGTTGAACCTGCTTGCCATCCCGGCAATTGTTTTTGTGTACTACTTTAAGAAATATACCCCCACCAGAAACGGCATCATCAAAACCACTCTGGTTTCGCTTGTTATCCTCGGGACAATCAACTTTATCCTTATACCGGGCCTTATTAAAGTGGCCGGCTGGTTTGAACTGATCTTCGTAAACGGGATAGGATTGCCTTTCAATACGGGAGTAATCATATATGTTCTCCTGATCATTGCCGGATTGGTATACGGTATCCGCTACACTTTGAAAAAAGAGATGCCCATCTGGAACACGATCCTTACCTGTTTTATGGTCATACTGATTGGTTACTCCTCCTATGCAATGGTAGTTATCCGATCGATCAACAACCCGCCGATTGACGAAAACAGCCCGGACAACGTCTTTGCGCTGCTCTCTTATATCCAAAGGGACCAATACGGACAATCGCCGCTGATCTACGGCCAATATTATAATGCTCCGCAAGCATCGATAAAAGATGGAGAAGCGCTGTATTATCAGAATAAAAAGACCGGTAAATACGATCATATCGGTTACAAGACAAAAGTTGAGTATGATCAACGGTTTTGTACAGTCTTCCCACGTATGCATGGCGATATCCACGGCCGGCCTTATTTTGAAGCCCTTTATAAACAGTGGGGCGGAAAACCGAACGGCCCGGTCTATACCGTAGATGGGAAACAGATACAACGACCAAGTTTTGCCAATAACATGAAATTCTTCTTTAATTATCAGATGGGACATATGTACTGGAGATATTTCATGTGGAATTTCTCCGGACGGCAAAATGATATCCAAGGACATGGAGGAATCGAAAACGGGAACTGGATCACCGGCATCCGTTTCATCGATGAAATGCGATTGGGGAACCAATCGGAGCTAACTGATATTATGAAAGCGGAAAAAGGGCACAATGCATACTATATGTTACCGTTCCTACTGGGTATTGTGGGAATGTTCTATCAATACCGGAAAGGAAAAACTGGAAAACAGGATTTCTGGGTAGTCCTATTACTATTTTTCCTCACCGGGCTGGCTATTATCCTGTACCTGAATCAAACCCCGATGGAACCGCGCGAACGGGATTATGCGTATGCCGGTTCGTTCTATGCCTATGCAATATGGATCGGCCTTGGAGTACTCGCGCTATGGGAATTCCTTGGTAAAAAACTAAACTCCCAGGTTTCAGCGATCATCGTGACAGTCGTTTGCCTTTTTGCCGTTCCGGTCAATATGGGCGCCCAGAACTGGGACGATCATGACAGAAGCGGAAGGTATGCGACCATTGCCCACGCAAAGAATTACCTGAACTCATGCGCCCCGAACGCAATACTTTTCACCTATGGCGACAACGATACATTTCCACTTTGGTATGCGCAGGAGATAGAAAATGTACGGCGGGACATCCGTATCGTTAACCTGAGCCTGCTGGCAGGTGACTGGTATATCGACCAGATGAAACGAAAAGCCTATGAGACACCGGGCGTACCTATCTCCTTTACCCAGGAGCAATATCACGCCGGAGTAAGGGATCAGGTATTGGTTTTGGAGCAATATAAGAGCGCCAATCTGAAAGAAGCGATGGAATTCGTCCGTAGCGAACTGCCTCAAACCAAATATAAAGGAGGATATACCGAAGCTTTTGATTATATTCCTACTCGTCATGTCTATATCCCCGTCGATTCGGCAAAAGTGGTTACTAACGGCACCGTCAGAACGGGAAATGCAGACAAAATCGTTAAACAGCTTGAAATTGACATAAAGGAAAATGTCCTGAACAAATCGCAACTGATGCTCCTTGATATCATTGCCACAAACAACTGGGAACGCCCCATTTATTTCGGTATCGGAATGGGTTCGGAAAATTATATGGGATTTGAAAAATACTTCCAGTTGGAAGGAGCTACCTATCGCGTTGTTCCTATTATCACTCCGGAACCTGACTATTACGATTACGGACGGATCGACTCGGAAATCCTTTACGACAACATGATGAACAAATTCGAATGGGGAAATATAAAGGATCCGAAGGTTAATATCGACCATTTCCATGATAACACCATTTCGGTAATAAAATACCGGAACAGCTTCCTCCGCTTGGCAGATGCGTTATATCAGGAAAGTGAAAAGGAAAGCGATCCGGAAAAAGCAAACAGCAAAAAAACGAAAGCAGTTGCAGCATTGGATAAAAGCCTGGAAGAACTTCCGACTTACCAGATTCCGATTGATAACGTACTGCTTCAATACATTCCGTTGTACTATACGCTAAACCAACCGGGAAAAGCTAAAATGTTGACAAAAGAGCTGGCCAAAGCGAATTACCAGACCTTGAAATATATATACACCCTGGAGCCGGAATTTGCGAGCAGCCCGGATATTCAACGGGAAAGAGAGATCAGCATGCATGTAATGCAAATGTTGTCTAATGTCTGTATGGAATTTGAGCAAAAAGAACTGGCCGATGAGATCGGGAATATGGTAAATGGTATCTACTCCCCGCTCCACAAAACAATACAACCCAAATAACACCATTATAAGGAAAGAATAAAATATATTATGATTACAATAGATCACCTGAAAGAGGTTGAAGAGCGCGGTGGCGCCCTGAGGAGGTACCTTTGACATCGATCATAAAAAAATAGAGTTGGAAGAAGAGGAGCTACGTACCCAGGCTCCCGGTTTTTGGGAAGACTCAAAAAACGCCGAGCTGCAAATGAAAAGAATCAAGGAACTGAAATCCTGGATTAATGGCTACAATGAGATAAATTCGGCCATAGAGGAGCTACGGTTGGCATTTGATTTTCAAAAAGAAGGGATCACCTCGGAAGAAGAGGTAGATGAAGCATATAAAAATACGCTCACTTCACTTGAGAATTTGGAGATGAAAAACATGCTACGGCTGGAAGAAGACCACTTGGGTGCAGTACTGAAGATTAATGCCGGCGCCGGAGGTACCGAAGCCCAGGATTGGGCGGAAATGCTTTACCGTATGTATGCCCGCTGGTGTGAAGGGAAAGGATATAAAACAATAGTCACCAACTGGCTGGATGGTGATGATGCTGGAATAAAGACCGTAACCTTACAGGTGGAAGGTGATTACGCCTACGGTTTTCTGAAAAGCGAAAACGGTGTACACCGTCTGGTGCGTGTTTCTCCATACAATGCCCAAGGGAAGCGTATGACCTCTTTTTCTTCGGTAGCCGTAGTGCCGTTGGTTGACGACTCTATTGAAATCGAGGTCAACCCGGGAGATATTACCTGGGATACGTTCCGGTCGAGCGGTGCGGGAGGACAAAATGTGAATAAAGTGGAAACGGGTGTGCGTTTGCACTACAACTATAAAGATCCGGATACCGGAGAGGTAAAGGAAATCGTCATTGAAAACACTGAAAGTCGTTCTCAGTTCGGTAATAAGGATAATGCTATCCGGTTGCTGAAATCGCAACTTTATGAACTGGAATTGGAAAGAAGGAGAAGAGCTTCCGCCAAAATCGAAGCAGAGAAGAAGAAAATCGAATGGGGATCCCAGATACGTAGCTACGTATTTGACGACCGGCGGGTGAAGGACCATAGGACGAACTACCAGACATCCAATGTACAAGCCGTCATGGACGGGGAGATTGACGATTTTATCAAAGCCTATCTGATGGAATTCGGTGGGTAGTCATAATATCAGAGGCGAAAAGATTTTTCCGTTTTCAACTCAGAATTTATGTTTATATCCGTTGTGGAAACGGCTTAGAAAGTTATATATATTAGTGGTTTCCGATAGAAGTGCAAAGGTGAAGATATGAATAACGTAATTAATCAAATTTGAATTAAACATTTACAATTCAATGTTTATAGTCTTTACTATCGGGTAATAAAGATCAAAAAATGGATACATTAAACTTCTCAAACAGCAAAGTATTGACCGTCGGAGACGTGATGTTGGACAAATATTACTTCGGGAATGTGGAACGGATTTCTCCTGAAGCCCCGGTTCCTGTTGTTAATATTAACAGAGAAGAATCGCGTCTGGGAGGAGCAGCGAATGTCGCAAACAATATCGTCAGCCTCGGGGGGCAGGCTGTATTATGCGGAGCCATAGGTAACGACTCATGGGGTGAAGAGATCGAACAAATGACCGAAGCGAAACAAATCCGTACTCATTTGCTGAGAACGCCACAGCCGACCACGACAAAGATCAGGGTTATCGGCGGGAGACAGCAAATCGTAAGGTTGGATCATGAAGAGAAGATAGCTCTTTCGACTTCGGAAAAAAACGAGTTACGGACGGCAGTAGCCGGAATGCTTTCCGATTGTAATGTGCTGGTAATCTCAGACTACAATAAAGGCCTTATTTCCGAAGACTTTTGCCGCACCATTATATTTGAGGCCAGACAACAACAAAAGCGGGTAATTATTGATCCTAAAGGGAAGCACTGGGAAAAATATGCCGGAGCGGATATTATTACGCCAAACATAAAAGAACTTAGTGAAGTGATGGGCTATCATATTCCGAACAATGACGGAGACATTGAGATTGCGGCATCAAAAATCTTCTCCAAATATCAGCTGACCTCTTTGCTGGTCACCCGCAGTGAAAAAGGGATGAGCCTGATTAACACCCACTCCTATCTTCATATCCCGACCCACTCCGAAGAGATCTTTGATGTCAGCGGCGCCGGCGATACGGTAGTTGCAACGCTCAGTATCTGCCTCGCTTCGGGGATGGATATTTTCTCTGCGATAAAAACAGCCAACGTAGCTGCCGGTATTGTTGTCAAAAAGATAGGTACAGCAACACTATCTATAAAAGACCTGGTATGGGGGGTATATAATCCTTGATTTTTTCGCCGTCCCTTTTTTCCGACATGAAGATGCAAAATAAAAACCAGGGTACTAAAGATTTATAATCTCCCGTACCCTGATTTATTTCCAGTATCTAATTATACCCGGCGTGCGCCAGCTCCGATTTTAACCGGATATATCTTCGGCGATTTACCGAATTTGGCAGTAAATGAAGAAACAGCATTCTCGATAAATGCATCGTATTTATCTTCCGGCACCAGATTGATCGTACAACCTCCAAAACCTCCGCCCATCACACGTGAACCGGTCACGCCACACGCTTTTGCCGTATCGTTAAGGAAATCCAGCTCTTCGCAGCTCACTTCATAAAGTTTACTCATCCCGTGATGTGTCTCATACATCTTCTGTCCGACGGTTTTATAATCTCCTTTTTCCAACGCATCACAAGCATCCAACAATCGTTGTATCTCCTCTATCACATATTCGGCACGCATATAATCTTCGGCAGAAACTTCATTCTTAACCTCTGCAAGCATTTTCATATCGGCATCTCGCAACAATTCCACTTTCGGATGCCTTTTCTGAATAGCCTCAACGACCGTTTCGCATGACTCGCGGCGTTTGTTATAGGCAGAGGATGCCAGTTCGTGTTTCACAACCGAGTCAATCAGTACTACTTTATACCCTATAGGGTTAAAAGGTACATACTGGTATTCCAGAGAACGGCAATCCAAACGGATCAGGTGGCCTTCTTTTCCGAATAAAGAAGCAAACTGGTCCATAATGCCGCATTTCACTCCGCAATAGTTATGCTCCGTTGCCTGTCCTATTTTAGCCAGTTCAAACTTGTCAATACCCAGGTTATACAACTCATTTAATGCAAAAGCATAGGTGCTCTCCAAAGCTGCCGACGACGAAAGACCCGCTCCGAGAGGAACATCGCCGGAAAACGCCGTATCAAACCCCTGTACGCGTCCTCCACGCTTTGCAATCTCGCGTACCACACCGAAAATATAGCAAGCCCATTGCTGGGAAGGTTTATCCTTCTCCTCTAAGCCAAATTCGGCATAATCTTTCAAATCAATCGAATAAGCCCGGATTTTGTCCGTCCCGTTCGGTTTGATCGAAGCCAGCATACCTTTATCGATCGCTCCCGGAAGCACAAAACCTCCGTTATAATCTGTGTGCTCACCAATCAGATTCACACGTCCAGGAGAAAAAAACAAGCTTCCTTCGCTTCCGAATCTCTCCTTAAATATACTCTTTACAATATTCGTGTCTGTCATATCACTTTAAATTTAAATCGTTCAAATTCCGTACCAGGGCATCCCTTCTTGCACCCTGCACCATTTCTTCCTTACCTTTCGTTATACCGGAATATCTTTATTCACATTTCTCGAACCGATAAGGGCATAGTATAACAGGAATATCATACCGACAGCAATCACCCAATAGCTCTCCATATAGCCTACGCTATCAGCAATGACACCTTGGAGAGCAGGTAAAATACCGCCACCACAAACCATCACCATAAAGATTCCGGACGCCATCTTCACGTATTTCCCTAATCCTTCAACTGCAAGGTTAAAAATACCTCCCCACATGATCGAAGTACATAATCCGCATAACACCAAGAACATCATGCTCACGGGCACCTGCATCATCTGGAAGGAAAGTTTTCCTCCTTCGGACACGAATACAGGCATTTCGATAAGAGAACTTAACGGATAGAATATAGCTATAATCACAAATAACAATCCCAATCCAGATGCAAAGGTAAGCATCGCTTTACTTGAAATCTTATTTCCAAAAGAAGCGCCGAAGAAACGTCCGATTAACATCAAAAACCAGTATGTTCCGGCTACGGATCCGGCAGTCGTTGCATTCACCCCAAACTCTCCCTTCATAAACAGGATAATAAAGTTAGGTATCCCGACCTCAACACCTACATAAATAAAAATACCGATAGCACCTAAAATAAAGTGGCGGAAAGAAAGTGCACTGTGCTTTTCCTTTACATCGGATTTTACAGCAACATCTGCATGAGGTTCAGGTATATTTACAAAATATAAAACGACAAAAACCAACGCAAAAATACCCATTGCGATGAACAAAGCAGGGCTTGCATCCTGGATTGTCGGCTGAAGGGAATTTCCGATCAGATATCCCACCAATACAGGAACGAGAGTTGCGTTCAATGAATTAAAGGTTCCTCCCACCTGGATAAGCTGGTTACCTTTTTTACCACCTCCGCCTAATGTATTCAACAGGGGATTTACTACCGCATTCAACA
Organism: Marinifilaceae bacterium; assembly: GCA_031553705.1. Classification (GTDB taxonomy): domain Bacteria; phylum Bacteroidota; class Bacteroidia; order Bacteroidales; family Marinifilaceae; genus JAVBLD01. The sequence continues at coordinate 17,865 of JAVBLD010000072.1, forward strand.
TACACATCGAAAATCCGGCAACAAAAGCACCCGACACATAAATAGGGAAACTACCGGCTACTCCCGACAGGTATTGTATACCTACTCCGACAAAACCAACTACAATTGCCAATAAAGCTGTTTTCTTATAACCGATTTTCTGTAAAAGCAAACCGGAGGGTATTCCCATAAAAGCGTAAGCAAGGAAGTTCGCAAAAGTTCCTAATTGGGACAATGCATTGGATGCCTTGAACTGTTCTTTCATGATTAATCCGAAAGGACCTCCCAGACCTGTTACAAAAGAAATCATCCCGAAAAGGATAATCATCATTACAATAGGTAATGCATAATTCTTTTTTTCTTGTGTCATAATCTAAATATTAAATTAAGTTAGTAATTTATTTCAGGCTCATTATTCCGCTTTTCCAAAAGCAGAAAGAGCAAAATGCACATCATACAATAACTGTTCGGGCTTATTTTTCGACACCGAACTTATAAATCGTCGTTTGAGTATAAACCTCTCCCGGCTTCAGCACCACCGTCGGAAAATGGGGTTTATTGGGGCTGTCCGGAAAATGTTGGGTCTCCAGGCATAACGCACTCCGTTCCGGATAAGTAGCTCCTTCCTTTCCTTTAAAACCGCTTAGCCAATTACCGGTATACAACTGTACCCCCGGTTCGGTAGTATACACCTCCATCTTCCGTCCGCTGAGCGGTTCGACAACTTTAGCCGCAAACGAAAGTTCTCCATCCTCTTTTTTATTCAGTACATAACAATGATCATACCCTTTCCCGAATACCAACTGTTCAAAATTGCAGTCGATCCGTTCACCGACAGCATGAGGTGCACGAAAGTCCATCGGAGTACCTTCCACCTTAGCAACCTCGCCGGTAGGAATCGACACGTCATCCATCGGAGTATAAAAATCGGCGTTAATAGTCAATAGATGATTGCAAACGGACGAAGTCGGATTCCCCTGGCCTGCCAGATTAAAAAACGAATGTTGGGTCAGGTTGACAATCGTCGTCCGGTCAGTCGTCGCTTTATACTCTATCTCAAAAGCGTTATCGTTCGTCAGCCGGTACGTCAATGTCGTAGAAAGATTGCCCGGAAATCCCTCCTCCCCGTCTTTCGACAGATAAGTCAATTCCAATGCCTGCGGGTCAACCCGTACAACGTCCCATACCACTGCATTAAAACCGGTAATCCCTCCGTGCAATGAGTTCGGACCGTTATTCACCGCTAATTTATACTCTTTGCCTGCCAGCGTAAATCTTCCCTTCGCAATACGGTTTCCATAGCGTCCGATCACCGATCCCAAATACTTTTCGGGAGTATTCAGATAATCGTTCAAACTATCATGTCCCAGCACGACATCAGCAAATTTGCCGTTTTTATCCGGAACCATGATGGAAACGACAAAAGCACCATAATTGGTGACAGCGATCTCCATTCCGTTTTTGTTCCTAAGAAAAAACAGATCTATCTTTTTCCCGTCTTTTTCAGAACGGAAAGCATTACACTGCAACGCAGTATAACTACCTTTTAATGAATCAGTTTGCGCCATAAGTTTCGTTTATTTCTTCTATATTATCACTTTATCTCCACCGCTACACATACGCCATAAGTTTCTAAAAAATTTGTGTAAAGTTAACTTTTGATTGCAACAAATTTTATACAGACTTTATGTTATAAAACATATTTTGCAAATAAACTCAAAAAAAAAGCGGTCGATCGACCGCCTTATAGATACGTTTTCAAGCGTTTATTATTTTTTATCTCCTTCAATTTTTTTATGGCCTTTGTTTTTACTTGCCTTACCCGTTCGCTTGTCAGGCCCAATTTCGTTCCAATCTCCTCAAGAGACATGCTTGTATGACCATTTAATCCGTAGCACATGCTGAGGATGGTCGCTTCTCTTTCTGATAACACGGTAAACGATCGTTCTATATCTTTCTTCAATGAATCCAAATTTAACGCAGCTTCGGGTGCTTGTATCGCACTATCATAAGATACATATATATCATATAAGTTTATCGACTCCTCGTCGGTCGTTAACGGGGCATCCATCGAAAGCGGCTTGCCGGAGATCTTCATATTATCCTTCACCTCTTCCGGGGTCACATCCATTTTTTCCGCGATCTCTTCCGGAGTCGGTTCCCGCTGATATACCTGCTCCAATTGCATATAATACTTATTCACTTTATTAATCATGCTGATCTTATTCAAAGGCAGGCGGATCAAACGAGCATGCTCCGCAATAGCCTGTAATATGGACTGACGTATCCACCATACGGCATAGGATATAAATTTGAATCCTTTGGTCTCGTCAAAACACTCGGCAGCTTTTATCAATCCCACATTTCCTTCGTTAATCAAATCCCCTAACGTCAAACCATGATTCTGATACTGTTTGGCTACAGATACAACAAAACGCAAATTACTTAAAATCAACTTTTCTTTGGCGACCTGATCCCCTTGCTTTATCATTTTGGCCAATTTCGCCTCTTCATCAGGGGATAAAACACGTATTTTGCCTATCTCCTGAAGATATTTTTCAATCGCATAAGACTCACGTCCAGTGATTTGTTTAGTTATTTTAAGTTGTCTCATAAGCCTCACTTATCTGCCTAAAGTTAATAATCCATCCCAAAAAAACAAATATTTTCTTTTTTTTATAACAAACAATTTTTATACGCCAGCCGGTAGTGATTAGTTACAGCAGGTCAGCGTAAAAAAAATCACTTTTATTTGAAGTATTCAAAAAAATATCTACTTTTGCAGTCCGAAGTTCAGAAAATAACAAGAGACAGATTATGAATGGAACATTTCTTCCTGCAAAAAGAATGAACATTTGAATACAGCGCTCTATACGATTATTAAAAAGAAAAATACATAGATATGAAACGGACATTTCAACCCTCAAACAGAAAAAGAAGAAACAAACATGGTTTCAGAGAAAGAATGGCTACAGCCGGAGGAAGAGCTGTATTAGCAAAAAGAAGAGCTAAAGGAAGAAAAAAACTCACTGTATCTGACGAGCGCAGACACAAGGCATAGTGAATTAAATACATACAAAAAAGCTACCCTTCCGGTAGCTTTTTTTGTTTTAATAAAATAATAACTTAATTTAGTTGTTGAAAAACGATAAGCATGGATACATCAGATGACAAGCATTGGCAAAAAGTAAACGAGTTTCTGGCAAAAATAGGGCCGAACTTAAGTATTCTGGAAGAAGAGGTCGACTTAAAAGTGCAACAGGAATATTTTGGGTTAGCCCGTTCCGTAGAATCCGATCCGGAACAATTCCAGAAATGGCGTGAACAATATGCCGAAAACATCGATAATCTTTTTGATTCCTCTATAAGCGAAGAAACAAAAAAACAGATGCTGGTCGTATTGGCCACCATTGAAGATGTTGCCGTTTATCGCAACATCGAGAAATTTGCTAAAGAAAATATTCCACTGCAAAAATGGGCCGTCATTGCGCTCCAACAATCCAGGATACTGATTCAGAGCAGCTTGTCGGACGATTCGGGAATCTTCATTTCTACCGGACTGGGCGGACAGGGCTCTTTATTACGCTACTTCTGCGTCTTCCTGAATCAGAAAAATGAAATATTAAAAGAATTTGAGCAAAACGTCCTGAAAAATGAAATAGAGACAGCCTTCTCTTCTTCCAAAGGCATTATCGAACAGATCGAATACCGGGAAGGATATAACACTTTACTGGCATTGCTCCCGCTCAATTTTGAACTAAAACAACTGTTTGAGTCGATTATCCGTGAATGCAACCAATATGGACATTTTCTGCATGAGAACATCATCCTGACCAATGTAAGAAAGCTTCCGCATGAAGAGATCCTGCACTATTTAAAGACATTCGATGCAGAAAAAGCAAAATAAACAACCGGTGAGTCAACCAGGAATTGATCGTCGCTTTCCAGCAGAGCGTACTCTTTCACCTCACGCCACCTAAAATGTTGCACGCACCTGAAACGTGAGATCGACAGTCCTGTTACCATTCACCTGGGTTAATCCGGAACTCAACGTCTCCTTATCCGGATATATCGAAAAACCCGATTTCAGATAACAGGTTACTCTACCGGACGGTTTCCAATAACAATTCAAATAGGTACGCCATCCCTTGTCCATAAAAGCAGGAAACGAATAGCCATACAGGACATTGTTTTCATAAGCATATATCCTTGCGTCATAAGAATCGATATCAAACCGGGCAATCCTGAATTGTACCTTGAACTTCTCCTTGCGGGTAGAATAAATCACATCCTGATAAACCATATATCCTCTTTCTCTCGCTCCGGCTTTTCTGTGTTGGGAAAAACTGCAACGTGTCCGCAACTCCCACTGTTTAGAACACACATAATTGAACTGATACCTGAAATCGCGCTTTGTCCGCGGAACCGACAGCTCCGGTTTTGCATCCTCCGGTTTCTCTTCTTGCTTTACGTAAAACAAGTGTTCAAACTGACCATGGGTATAGGACAACTCTGCCAGGCATTCTCTTCCGGAAGCGGGAAGAGAAGCCCTGTAACGGGGACTGAAGAAACGGAACCAATCGTAATAAAGATTCAGTTTCAGGTTTTTTACCGGAGAGATATTCACTCCGGCATAAAAACCTTCCTCATTAGAAGTATTCGAATATTCACCGAACCCTCCGGAATAGAGAGAGGTATAGCGCTTATCATACCGGCGGTAAAGCATTGATACCGAAAATACCGATAAATTAAAACGCAGTCCGTCAACAACTGCCATAGCTTTATTGTCACTTATAGCAGCTTCTCCGAACAAATTGGAATTCCTAACTAAATCCGCACAAATAGTTAAGCACTTTTTGCATTTAGTTTCCAGAATTCATCTATTGTCATATTATTCAGAGCTTTGTGGCGTCTGATTTTATTATACCAGATTTCTATGTACTCGAAGATCTC
>JAVBLD010000059.1:0-18706 GCA_031553705.1 Marinifilaceae bacterium
AACCAATTATTTCATTACAAGCATCTGGAACCGTACTTTGCACTGGAGTTGTGTCCAAGATAGCGAATGGTTTACTTGCTCGATGAGAGCCCCAAGTTATTAATCGTTTTTCATTTTTCAACAGAAAAGCGTAACTTCGCAGGAAATTGACAGTATATTCACTTTCAACTCTCTCCACATGAAAAAAGTTGCCGCAATTCACGATCTTTCCGGTTATGGCAGGGCTTCCCTGACGGTTGTCATTCCAATCCTGTCCAATATGGGCTACCAGGTATGTCCGCTTCCAACAGCAATCATGTCGGCTCATAGCGAATACAAAAACTTCCGGAGTTTTGACCTTTCTGGTCAAATGGAAGAGATTATCGACCATTGGAAAGAGATACATCTGGATTTTGATGCTTTATATTCCGGCTATCTGGCCTCCATCAAACAATTGGATATCGTCGCCCGCTTTTTCGACGATTTCAGTCACGATCATAATTTTGTACTGGTTGACCCGGTACTCGGAGACCATAACCGACTTTATCCCGGCATGAGCGAAGAGATGATATGTGGTATGCGGAAACTCTGTTCAAAAGCAAAAGTGATCACACCGAATCTGACTGAAGCGGCCTTCCTGCTAGGCAAAATTCAATCTGATAAAATCTCGGTCGATGAGGCGATCGGTTGGTGCAAACAGTTGAGCACCCTGGGTCCCGAACATGTAATCATCACTTCGGCGCCTTCAGGAAATGACCGGAATGTAGCCACCATTGCCTATAACCGGATAGACGGGCGCGCCTGGCGAGTAATCTGCGAACATATCCCCGCCTCCTACCCGGGAACAGGAGATGCTTTTGCAAGTGTCATCACCGGAAGTCTGCTAAACGGCGACAGCCTGCCGGAAGCGATTGACCGGGCTGTCTATTTTATCAATATGGGTATTAAAGCCAGTTTCGGATATGTTCACAACCCATTGGACGGAATCAATCAGGAAAAAGTATTGCACTACCTCAACGAACCATTGCCCTATTATAACTATGAGTTAATCGGCACGGAAACAAAATAGGATTTCAGAAATATACAAAATCTAAAATTATCGAGCCGTTTTATGGAATATAACAGTGCCATACAAGCAATCATCACCGACCTGGACGGAACAATTCTGCCCCGGAACAGAACGATCAGTCCTGAAACCGTCCGTAGCTTGCATCAGATCGGATCGAAAGGGATCACCCGGATCATTGCCACCGGAAGAAGCCTTTTTGCAGTACAAAAAGTATTACCAGCCGATTTTCCGATAGATTACCTCGTTTTTTCGTCAGGCGCCGGTATCCTGAAATGGAGCAACCAGCAGCTTTTATCTGCGACGCATCTCAATATCGGGCAAGTACGGGAAATTGCCGACTACCTGTGGCAGCATAATATGAACTTTATCATTCAGAAAGAGATTCCCGAAAATCACTATTTCTATTACACGGAAATTTATCCTGTGCATCCGGATTACAGACAACGTGTTGAACTCTACCGCGATTTTGGTACACGTATTGAGAACCACACCGAAATCCGGTCCGATGCAACCGAAATAATCGTTATATTAAGCGCACCCCAACTCAGACAGATAGAACAACTCCGCGCCGATCTACCCGGCTATTCGATCATCCGCAGCACATCTCCGATTGATAATAAAGCTATCTGGCTGGAAATATTTCCCAAAAACATCAACAAAGGAAGCTCTTGTACAAGACTTTTGAATCAGCTTCAGATTTCCGGCAATGCCTGCGCCGGTTTAGGAAACGATTATAATGATATCGACTTTCTGGACATCTGCGGTAAAGCCTTTCTGGTAGCTAATGCTCCAAGCCGGCTGAAACCTCTCTATAAAACAGTCGCTTCCGATCTCAAGAACGGTTTTTCGGAATTTATCTCAATATCAATTGTTAATTAAAGCACATCTTTAACCTTACACCCTGGTACTTTTAATCCTGTTCTTTGCTCCCTACTCAATCCCGTATTCCCGTAATAAACGATCCATCTCTTTCTGCAACAGTTCCGCCTCCGTTTTCGCCCGCACAGCAAAATTCTCGGTAGAATCGGCAAAAATGATATTGCGTGAAGAGTTCACAATCAGTCCGCAATGTTTGTTCATTCCGTATTTCGCCACCTCGTCCAGACTTCCGCCCTGCGCCCCGACACCCGGTACAAGCAAAAAATGATCCGGCACGATCCGGCGGATACCTGCCAACATTTCGGCCTTTGTGGCTCCAACCACATACATCATATTATTTGCATTCCCCCACTGTTGGGATACCTTCAATACCTTCTCATACAGTTTCACCCCTTTTTCTTCAAAAAGCTGGAAATCGAAGGCCCCTTTATTAGAGGTCAATGCCAGTAAGATCACCCATCTATGATCATATCCCATAAACGGCGTTACCGAATCCTGTCCCATATAGGGCGCCACCGTAATCGAATCGAAATCGAGGGTTTGCAAAAACGCCTTTGCATACATCTCGGACGTATTTCCTATATCCCCCCGCTTTGCATCAGCGATGGTAAATACCTCCGGATAATTCGCCTTGATGTACTTGATTGTCTTCTCCAGGCTTTTCCAACCCTCCACCCCACGGCTTTCGTAAAAGGCGACATTCGGCTTATAAGCGATTGCCGATGCCGCCGTAGCATCTATAATAGCTTTGTTAAATTCAAAGACCGGATCGGCCATGCCTGACAAGTGAGAAGGGATCTTGGCAATATCCGAATCCAGGCCTACACACAGGAATGACCTTTTTTTTCTGATCTGTTCAAATAATTCGTTGTATGTCATATCATCTCAACTTTTAAAATCTTGTTATATCTTTAGTTCAAACCGCTCTCCTTCAACCGTTCCGTATTTTCTTCAATCTGGAGCCGTTCGGTAATCTCGTCGATTTCGCCATCCATAATCGCCGACAAATTATATAATGTAAAATTGATCCGGTGATCAGTCACCCGTCCCTGCGGATAATTGTATGTGCGGATCTTTGCCGACCGGTCGCCGGTAGAGACCATTGTCTTTCGTTTGGATGCAATCTCATCCAAGTATTTCTGATGTTCGATGGCATATATACGGGAACGCAATTCGCTCATTGCCTTCGCCAGGTTCTTAATCTGTGATTTTTCATCCTGGCAGGTTACCACAATGCCGGTAGGTATATGGGTCAGGCGGATAGCCGAATAGGTAGTATTTACCGACTGTCCGCCGGGACCGGATGAGCAGTAGGTATCTTTCCGTATATCTGCCGGATTGAGTACGATATCCACCTCTTCCGCTTCCGGCAGAACCGCGACCGTAGCCGCCGACGTGTGGACGCGCCCCTGCGTTTCGGTATCCGGAACGCGCTGTACCCTGTGTACTCCCGATTCATACTTCAGCACTCCGTATACGCCGCGACCGGAGATATTGGCCACAATCTCCTTATATCCGCCGGAAGTTCCTTCGCTACTATTGGTCACTTCGATTTTCCATCCCCGCGACTCGCAAAATTTAGTATACATCCGGAACAGGTCGCCGGCAAACAGGCAAGCCTCATCGCCTCCGGTACCGCCGCGAATTTCAAGTATCACATTTTTTGCATCCTCCGGATCTGCCGGCACCAATAACAGTTTTATCTCCTGTTCCATCTGCGGCAATTTTTCCGTCAACTCTTCGATTTCAGCTTCAATTACCTCCAGCATCTCTCTGTCCTTTTCTGTTTCCAGCATGCTCTTCGTCTCCTCAAACGCCCGGAGTGTCTGTTTGTATCTATCAGCTGCCGTGACAATCTCCTCCAATTCCTTATATTCTTTTGTCAACCGCACATATCGTTCCATATCCTGAAGTACTTCGGGATCGGTAATCAGTTGACCAATCTCTTTAAAACGGACGTAAAACACATCCAACTTCTCTAATAACGGATTATCCATATATTTCTTTGAATTCCGGATTTTAAATTTTGTTTTTCACTCTTCAATCCTACATCGCAAAAGTAAGCTAATTTTCCTTTTTCCACAAACCGGCCATCCATTCGATTGTCTCCTGCAAAGTCCTGAAATGGAAATCCGGGTATCGCGTCAGAATCTTTCTACTAGAGTAACAGGATTTATGATGGGATGAACGTGCCGTTTCACGTGTAAAAGCCGGCTTTCTGCCTGTCAGCTTTCCCCAGACGGCCAATATCCGCCAGACAGCTGAGGTCAGCACCGGAGCCATATAAAACCGGGGCGGGCGCCGCCCGACAGAACGGGCGATCTCCCGGAACAGCTCCAAATAAGAGTAGTTGCCCCCATTCAGTACGAACCGCTCTCCACTCACTTCTCTGTCTTCTGCTAACCGGATCATCAATTCACAAACATCCCGGACATCCACGTAACCGTTCACGCCTCCGGTATATACCGGCATACCCTTTGCCGCAGTCAGAAACAGACGGCCGCTGCTCCGTTCCCATTGTCCGGCGCCGAGAATGATCGACGGGTTCACAATCACACCATTCATACCTTTCCGGATATATTTCCATACGATCTTTTCCGCGTTTGCCTTACTCCGGGAATAAACAGAATGCTGCGTCCCGGCGATCACCGGAGTATCTTCGTCGACATGTTCACTACTCTCCGGGGCATCCCCAAGAGCTGCAATCGAACTGACATAACAGAGACGCGCTCCGTATTCCACACACAACTCCGCGATCAACCCGCTGCCCTGCAGATTTGTACGCTCCAAACTCTCTCTGTCTGCACCGTCAAATGACACAACAGCAGCGCAATGGTAAACAATGGTAGCCTTTTCGACACAACCGGCCAGCATCTGTCGGTCCAATATATCTCCTTCTACCCAGACGATTCGCTGCCATAATATATCACTGTCCGGATAGCCGTAGAAAACAGCTTTGATCTTCTCCACAGACCGCTCTTTCCGGCGCAATGCCAGAACCTCCTGGCCAGAACCGGCCAGAAAATACAATAGATGACTCCCAAGCAGTCCGGTAGCTCCGGTCACAAATATCATCAGATTGACTTTGGGTTAAAACACTGCGATAATACCATCTTTTCTGCCCGGCCCTACACTATCCTAATCGTTCCAACGGAAAATAACCGTTTTAATCACATCTTCACGCAAACTCAGCGATACAGGACAGGTGTGAGCAGCCTTTTCCAACGCCTTCTTCTCTTTGGCGGAGTAGTTCTTAGCCGGCATAACGAAAATAACCTCGATCTCTCCTATCCTCCTGGGATTTGACGCCATTTTCTTGGTAACCTCCATTTCGGTGCCGTCTACATCTATTCCGGCGCTCTGAGCATAAATCCCCATAATAGTCATCATACAGGCAGCTAAAGATGTCACACACAAATCAGTAGGAGAAAATGCCTCCCCTCTGCCGTGGTTATCCACCGGAGCATCCGTTATAATTTTATCCCCGCTTTGTACATGTTCGCAGGACACCCTCAGACCTCCCAGATACTTTACTTTTACCGTTGCCATAATCTTTATATTTCTAATAATTTATTTTTATCTTCATTCGTACTCCAACCTTTTTATTTTAATCAAAAACCCGGATAGCTTCTTTGATATGCCGGATCTCTCCATTTTCCCCAGTGATAAGGATCAGATCAAAGCGTAACTCTTTTTCTACATTATATCTTTTCAGATAAGCCGCACCTGCCTGCAATAAATTCCGTCTCTTTTTATAATCCAATAGCTCGTCGGGCCGTTCTTCGTCAGTCCGGCGTGTCTTCACTTCTACTACAATAATCATCTGCCCGTCGGTACATACGATATCTATCTCTTTATGCCTCAGACACCAGTTACGTGCTAAAATAACATATCCCTCCTGCTTTAAATATGCTGCCGCCTTCTCTTCGCCGATTTTGCCCAAACTGTTGTGTACCGCCATCGCACAAGTTTTATACAAAAATAAATCAAATATAGATAATTACCGGCATCCTGGAAGCAAAAACTCAAAATAACGATCATTTTTGTTAACTTTTAGATCCATTTTACCGGCTCTATCTTTTTCAATATGGAATTCTATAAAAAAGCAGACAAACCTCTCATCCATGCTTAAATATCCTATGATTTAATAATTTGATTATTGAACATTTTTGACTATCTTTGTAAAGTTTTTTTGGGGAAGCAATTATGGCTAAAAAGAAGATTTTATTTATCTCTCAGGAGATCTCACCTTATTTACCGGATTCGAAGATGTCAACTATTGGAAGATTTTTGCCCCAAGGGATCCAGGAGAAAGGGAAGGAAATCAGAACGTTCATGCCTCGTTTCGGGTGCATAAACGAGCGACGCCATCAGCTGCATGAAGTCATTCGCTTATCAGGGATGAATTTAATCATTAACGACACCGACCATCCTCTTATCATCAAGGTTGCCTCTATTCAGGCTGCCAGAATGCAGGTTTACTTTATCGACAATGAAGACTATTTTCAACGTAAACAGATCATCATGGACGATAGAGGCCTCTCTTTACCGGATAATGACGAACGGGCCATATTCTTTGCCCGCGGAGTATTTGAAACGGTAAAAAAACTAAGATGGGCACCGGATTTGATCTACTGTCAGGGATGGTTCACCGCGTTGATACCGTTTTATCTGAAAAAAGAGTATTTTGACGATCCTGCATTTACCGGCACAAAAGTGGTGTTTTCTACCTATAATGATATGTTTGAGGGTACGCTGCACAAAGATTTTCATAAAAAAATCCTGTTGGAAGGAATGTCGGCTAAAGATGTCGCTACAGTAAAAATGCCGACCCATACCAATGTCAATAAGCTGGCGTTTGAGTATTCCGACGGGATTATCTTTAACAGTCCGGAGGTTGATTGCGAATTGATAGAATTTGCCGAAAAATCCGGCAAACCGGTTATATCCTATTCGAATCAGGAGGAATACATCAACGATTATGCGGTATTCTTCGACCAGATTCTCGAACTGACATAACAAAATGGGTTGTCCTAAAATGAACAACCTATTTTTTTATACTGCACATATATGTATATCCGGTTATTTTCTGATAAAGCTGGTAATATTTCTCTACTTTCTTTCTAATCTCCGGTTTTAATGATAAAAGTAAAGATGTCTTCAACCTTTTCAGAATGGGAAGATGTCTTGGGGATATCGTGAATAATGTTGTAAGCTCCAGCAAAGATTGGCTTTGTGAAACAAATGCATTATAACATACTCATCTAATGTATATTATCCATAAAATATTGACATAAACAGACCATAATCCTGCATGTTATGTCCGGATTTCCAGTTCCCAGAATGAAGAACTTTCAGGATATTTTGCATGTATCAAAATTGGATTTCTATGCGTAGAAAATAGAAACGAATGATTATGCCGCAGAACATAGAATTGATCAAAAGATATTTCAATGCCCTGTCAAAAGGGGATTTTGTCACGGCAGGTAATTTTATGACCGACAATTTAATTTGGCATCAGCCGGGAAAAGGGAGTTTATCCGGAACATTTAAAAGCAACGAGGACGTCTTTGCCCACATTAGCGATTTCGCAAAACTCAGCCGAGGGACTTTCGCAATCGACAGTGTGGAATATATTGCGGATAATGGTGACTTTGTGGCTGTGGCACTTCATTCCATAGCTTCGGCCGGAAGTGGTTCCATTTCAATGAAAGGGATAGATTTATTCCGAATTATAAACGGAAATAATATTCCCAGCTGTTTCATAAAATGCCGGATTGATTAATAATCTCGCATTTGTCTGATGGCAAATGCTTTTTTTCTTCTGTCTGAACCACAATTTTATAAGAAAACAGACACTAAGCACCTCTTAATAAGGAGAGTATATTAAACATGTTTATATATGAAAAGATCATTTTTAGCTGCTTATTTGCTATGTATGCCGGTATTATCATTCTCCCAAGAAACGGACGGGAGGAAAAGTATGGGACAAATTGCCCGCGAAATTAAAAATCCGGTGTCACTCCTGTATCGAATTCCCATGCATAACGACTTGGAATGGGGCGATGTGGATAACCAGTTGCGTTATACACTCAAGGCCGAACCTTCTATGCCGCTTGTCTTGAATAAGAACTGGAAGATTATCACTCGCGGCGTCCTATCACTAGTGGCCAACCAGTACAATGGCACTGACAGCCACGGACCTTCAGGCCTGAGCGATCTGAATCTAACTGCTTTTATTTCCCCAATAAATCCCATACAAGGATTTGTTTGGGGTGCGGGAGTTGCAATTGACCTGCCAACAGCAACCGACCCTCTGCTGGGTACAGGCAAATGGACGGCAGGGCCCTCGGTGCTTGGTCTCAAACAAACTCCTAAATGGACCTTCGGCCTGTTGTTGAGGCAGGCATGGAGTTATGCGGGAAATTCGAACCGTTCCGACGTGAGCTATGCATTCGTCAATCCCTGGATAGACTACACCTTCGAAAGTGGCTTCGGACTTAAGATTGAGAGTGAATCGACCTTTGACTGGACAGATGGTGACCATATCGTTCCTCTGCGGTCCGGGGCAAGTCAGGTGTTCAAAATGGGAAAGCGCTGGATCGGTAACATCGACTTAGACGGTCTTTGGTATATAATTAAACCGAGTACAGGCCCGAAATGGGGCATAAGTGTTACCTACACAATGCTATTGAAACGGATAGCATATGTGAGAAAATAACATATTATCCACGAAAATCCGAGTAAGACAACAATTCGAACTTATTGTTTTTGGTAAAAAAGATCAAGTATATGACAATAATTACTCTTTTATTATTATTGTTACTATTATTATTATTGTTACTATTACTATTATTGTTACTATGTCTCTCTAGTACTCCGGCTTTGAGGGCACAAATACCGGATACTTTACGGAGTAAAACCGACACTATCGCAATCCAAAATCCAAATCATCAAAAAATAGAAAAAGCCACAGGCATAGTTGTTCCCTCGCTCATGGTAGCTTACGGGGCTTCGTCATTTTTTTGCGATGGAATACGCCAAGTGGATTATAACATAGACAATCGGCTTCATATACACGGATATATCTGGCATAGTAAAGCCGACAATTATATACAATTTGTACCGGCAGCGGCAGCTTTTGCAATGAAATTAGCCAAAGTGGAAAGCAAAAATAACCTATTGGACATGACTATCATTTATGCTTTGAGCGGCGGTCTGACAGCAGGGATTGTGACAGCTACAAAGGCTTTGACCTCACGTGAACGGCCCGATAATTCAGACGACAACTCCTTTTCGTCGGGGCATACAGCCACGGCATTTGCGGCGGCCGAATTCTTACATCAAGAATTCGGACATCGTTCGATATGGATCAGTATAGGGGGATATACGGTTGCAATGATGGTAGGAGCTTCCCGTATTTTCAACGATAAGCATTGGTTGAGCGATGTGATTGCGGGTGCAGGCATAGGGATTTTTCCACAAAAGCCATATATTGGGTATACCCGTATCTCAAAACAATGTACTATAAAAATATTCGAAAGCAACAAGCTAGCATTTCCCCCATTTTTGTCAAAGGAGGCTGGGGGCTGAAACTATCTTACGTTTTTTGAAAGTGAGACTGATGTCCTAAGAATGGTCAGCCTCCATTCATTTATAAATCATTTCATTTTTATCTCTTGTCAACGAAGCCTGCCATCTCCAGGTATTGGCCAATGTCTCTTCAAGCGGAACAATAGCTCTCCATCCCAGTTCGGTATTGGCTAACGTAGTGTCTGCCCATACCTTTTCAATGTCGCCGGCACGACGCCCCACAATTTTATAATTTACCTTTTTTCCGGTGGCCCTCTCAAAAGTTTTAATCAGTTCCAATACCGACACACCATTCCCGGTACCGACATTGAAGTATTCATAATTCGCCTTATTCTTTCCGTCCAACAACCGGCGGATCGCTACCACATGCGCTTTTGCCAGGTCTACCACATCAATATAATCACGGATCGCCGACCCGTCAGGCGTATTATAATCATCGCCAAAGACACTCAATTGCTCCCGGATACCGGCTACAGTCTGGGTTAAATACGGCAACAGGTTATTGGGTATACCGGAAGGCAACTCTCCGATACAAGCGGAAGGGTGGGCGCCTATCGGATTAAAATAGCGCAGTGCAAGAAGGTTCAGTCCTTTTTCCGCTTTGGACAGATCACGCATGATATCTTCACACATCGCCTTGGTATTTCCATAAGGAGATTCAGCCTCTTTCCTCGACGTTTTTTCAGTGACAGGCAATACATCCGCCTGTCCGTAAACCGTGCAGGAAGAAGAAAAAACCAGGTTATTCACTCCGGTCTCCTTCATCGAATCCAATACGTTCATCAATGAGTTCAGATTATTGTGGTAATACTCCAAAGGTTTTGTAACAGACTCTCCAACAGCCTTTAATGCTGCGAAATGGATCACTGCTTTTATATCTTTATGATGCTTGAAAAAATTACGGGTAGCAACACAATCCGTTAAGTCTATTTTTTCAAACTCCGGACGGATCCCGGTAATTTTTTTAATACCATCCAACACGTTTATATCTGAATTTGACAAGTTATCTGCAATAATCACGTCAAAACCGCTTTGTTGAAGCTCAACGACCGTGTGTGATCCGATATATCCGGTACCGCCTGTTACAAATATTTTCATAATCCTGAATTTAAATTGAATAAAAACAACGGACAGAGGAATATAGCCCCTCTCATTCATCGCACAAAATAAGTAATAAAATATCAATTTCACGAAGAATTCAAGTACTTTATTAAAAAATTTATAAACTTTGCCGGTCTTACAACCTCAAAAATATTCCGGAATGCCTCCTTGGGTTTTCTGTTTATTTTTCATATTTTTGCCCTATGCATAAGTTTATAGAATACATCTCAGATTTGCTATTTTTGCACGACTGCGTAATCATACCCGGTTTCGGCGGCTTTATTTGTAATTACAAAAACGCTTTTATCGACGAAACGCATGGAACCATCTGCCCACCGAGTAAAGATATCCTGTTTAATAAAAACCTGACGCACAATGACGGGCTTCTTGTCAGTTGGGTAGCAACCAAAGAGAGTATTTCTTATGAGAAAGCGACAAAGCAGATTGTACTGTTTTGTGAAGATTTGAAAATCAAGCTGAATCAGAAACAAGAGATCGAATTCGGGGACATCGGTGTGTTTTATACCGACCGTCGTTTCAATATCATCTTTGATCCGGGAAAAGCCAATTTCTTATCCGAAGCATATCAGATGGAGGCGGTAAAGATTCCTCGCACCTCCGTCCAGGAAACGGTTCATCCGAGCCAGGCAAAAAGTCCGGCAGTGACTTCCAGTGGATCGCCTTATATAAACACCCACTCCGGGAATGTCGTACAGCGTTTATTGAAATACGGCCTGGGTGCGGCAGCAGTCACAGGTATTGTTGTTGTTTCCCAACTTGAGATCTTCCATTTCGACCGCAAAAGTGTTTTCGGATTTATTACAAATACAACTGCATTACAGCCGATCCTGACCTTAAAGTCATCTGCAGTATCCGGCCCGACATATAATAATGTAATATCCCCTGCCTGCGATTATATAGATTATGATCCGGTTAACGACCTCGTGAAGTAGTCCACAACGCCTCGATTACTGCAAGCAGGATATATAAAGGTATGATAAAGACGGCTATCGCTTGCCTGAAAAAAATCGTCAATATAACTAAACAACCCAGATAAGAGTACCTGAACCTGTTCTCACGCCATCCAAAACCGGCCATCTTTAGCGAAAACATCGGCAATTCGCAAACCAGCAGTATGGAAAGAGCAATAACACAAACAACCAGAAGCCATACCGCACCGAATAAACAGTCGAAGATCATGGGTGTTTGATAATAGCCGTAAATCAGTGTGATCCAGAACAGAGCGTTAGCCGGTGTTGGCATACCGATAAAAGTATGTGCCTGGCGGGTATCCAGATTAAATTTTGCCAACCGGTAGGCAGAGAATGCAGGAATAATCAGTGGGACATATAATAAAACCTGCTGCAAACCCGTCAGACTGCTGATATCCTCTTCGCCCCCTTCAAATAAGGTCATTTTAATCAAAAAATGGGCGAGAACGGCAGGAGCAACTCCAAAACTAACCATATCGGCCAACGAATCCAACTCTTTTCCCATTTCCGACTTTACATGTAATAATCGCGCTGCAAACCCGTCAAAAAAATCAAATACCATCGCCAGTAATATCAGCGCCGCTGCGAGTTCCAGCTTTTCATACATAGCCATGAATATGGCCATCGTCCCCGAGACCGCATTCATCCCGGTAATCAAATTGGGAATATGTTTATAAATCCCGAATGCTAAATGTTGAATATCGGATATTTTGTTCATTTTTATTTAATTTCTCCGTAAAACCTCAAGTTAAACTGAAAATCGGCAGGGCTATTGGTTATTACGCTGATTACACAGGTAAGTTTGCCCGGTTCCGCCCCGTTTTTTGTCTTTGCCGTCAACGTTGCCGACTCTCCGGGTTGTAATTCGTTCCCGGTCATTTCGATAACCACCCGGTCATCATTCGTATAAAAACGGTGTATCTTCAATGGGGACTTGCCGGTATTCTTAAACCGGTATGAAAAAACAGCCGGTTGAATCGAACGGGTCTGCCCAAAATCATAAAATCTCTTTTCGGCTTCAATCCTCGGAGCACAAGCCATGTCCACCCGGCTAAAGTCCTCTTCAATAAAAATAGAGACCGGAACCCGGTACTGCTTCCCATTCACTAGCATCGTGACCTCCTCCTTATTAAGACCGTACTCCCCTTTCAATGCCGTGATATAAGAAGCTTTTATCACAGCTTTTTGCTGCGGTTCGATCTGCTGCGGTTCGATGTTCAGCTTCAGGTAGGAGGGTAAGCCCATGAAAGATACGGCAACTTTTTTCCCGGAGTTATTATATACACCGACAGACATCACCTTTGTCTCCCCTTTCCGCACGCTCATCAACGAAATATCCTCCAGGGACAAACGCAATCCGGATGCTTGCTCATACGGATAATCGTCCAGTATTGTACGTGTTTTTCCCTCTACCTCCCCTTGAATCTTTAACTCAACTACCGCTATCCTGGCATTGGAAGTCACCGTAATCATTTTATCAAAATGTCCGGGACGGTTCTGCGGATCAAAGATAGCCTTTACAAAACCGGTCTTTCCGGGCAATACCGGTTCCTTGCTCCACTGAGGAGTTGTACACCCACAAGACGACTCCACATTTTTTATGATGATCGGAGCATCTCCGGTATTGGTAAATTGAAAGTCATACGACACCACCCCGTCGACCTCTCTGATTTTTCCAAAATGATACGTCTTCTTACTGAATTGCATGACAGCCTGGGAAAACGAATCCAAAAAGGAAAATATAAAAAGTACGAATAATACGCTTTGAAAAAGAATTTTGATTTTCATCTGCAAAATAGTTGAAAATGATCTTTTTTATTTTCTCTGGCGAATCCTAATATACATGAATGTTTCATATATTGAATTTACTTATGCTTTCCGCAATACAAAATTAATACATTTTCCTGATTTTTGGCTTTCAATCCCTCTTTCACAGGAACTTTTTAATTTGCACAATCCAGAACGATAAAGAATGTGGTGCCGTGATTGACCTCGCTTTCAAAATACATCGTCCCTCCCATACCCTTCACAATCCGGTATGATATAGACAATCCCAACCCCATGCCGCTTGATCTCGTTGTAAAATTCGGTTCGAATATCTTACCGCGAATCTCTTCAGGGATGCCTCTTCCGTTGTCTTTCACAGATACAACCACCTTTTCCCCCTCCCTTTTTACACAAATCTCGATCATACCCTTTCGTTCTTCCGGAATGCTCTGCTCCGCGTTTTTCAGCACATTCACGAGTACGCGCGACATCTGCTTCCTGTCAGCCATAATCATAATTCCGGTCTCTATATCGCATATCACGTCATTTATACTGCTTTCAAACAGCTTTACACTGCTTCTCACCAACTCACCAATATTCAGAAGCTCATTATTTGCCTCCGACATCTTTGCAAAATCAGAAAAAGCGGAAGCAATGGAAGCCATATTGTCAATCTGCTCAATTAGCATGGCAGATATATCCTTAAACCTCTTTTTGAAATTGTCCGGATCTTCAACCAAAAGGGAACGCTGCATGAACTGGATGTTCAACTTCATCGGCGTAAGCGGATTTTTGATCTCATGTGCAATCTGGCGGGCCATTTCCCTCCAAGCCCCCTCCCGTTCCGACTTTGCCAATCTGTCTGCGCTCTCCTCCAATTTCTCCACCATATTATTATATTCCTGAACCAATACGCCTACCTCATCCTGTTGCCTGTATGCAATCTTTTCGTTCTTGCCGCCAAACCGCATCTGCTTCAACTTATCATTTACCATCTGCAAAGGCCTGGTGACCTGCTCCGCTACAATACCGGACAGAAGAAAAGCCAGCACCATCACGGCAATAGCGATATTAACGGCAATAACGATCATAATGATGATTTCCAGATTTAATTCATCATTCTGGATAAAATACGGCACATTCAAAACATAGCTTTTCCCATTTTCCAGGATCAACGGCATATAAGCCGACATATATTTCAACTCACCGATCTTTTCCTGCTCCACATAGCTCATCCCGCCCTTACCGACGATCTGCTCCAAAGCTCTAGGATTGACCAGCAGGCCGGAAAAACCATTCTGGAATATTTCAGGCCGTGAAGTGGCCACCAACTGTCCTTTGGTAGAATATATATTCATATCGGTAGCCAATACTTCCGACATTCCGGATAAGGTCTTAATGATATCGGGACATTCATTCAGATCAACACAATCCAGCCGCTCCAATTCCTTATTAATGTATCTGATGATCTGCCTGGCTTTTGCATTATGGCGGCTTTCAAAACTCTTGGTATTCAAATAAATACTCATCGATGTTAAAATCACAAACAATACAAAAATAAGCAGGAGAATACTGTTTTTTATCCTGGCCCTAAGCGTACCTTTCCCGGAATCCTGGTTACGGTAATCCCTGAACAGAAGAGCGTATGAAGAGAGAATCACATAAGCCAGAAAAGCGTACAGTACATTGATATAATAAAGAGGGAATGTACTCTCACGCAGGCTCATTACCAACGTACAGCAATCATCTACCGGAACCAGCATGTGAGAGTATTTATCTTTCACCACAATGGAATACCGGTTGTTGGGTTTCCCGAACTGACTTACATATTTATAATAATTAAACTCGCCGGAGGAGGTGATCAGCACCCCGTTCTTATACTTCGCATAAGAGTAACGATACATTTTATTTTCTTTTTCCTCCGACTTTCTCGATAAGATCTGCGGATACCCTACCCCTTCATCATCTTTTGTCGAATCGAAACGAAGATAAAGCGTGATATTATCAAATACGAATCTTCCAAGATAAGAAACAAGACCGTCAAAATCAGCCACCGAATAAAAGTGAGTCTTGGGAATCCGGAACTTTGAGTGGCGTATCAGCATGGAAAAATAATCGTTACACTTCCACAGCTCCTTTTCCGGCCGGATCAGCAAACTATCTCCGGGACGGCAAAGCGTAATACTTGTATAATAATTATATCCGGTCAGATCCAGCAAATCCTTTGTCAGATATAACTGAACCGCTCGTTCGTCATACCGGCTGATCAACCCGGCCAGCTTCCCGGAGGTATCAATAACATGCTCTATCTCCTCCAACTTTTTTTCGAAGTTATTATCTCGTTCCTCTATCAACTCTTTTGCATACCCGATTCTTTTCTCATGTTCCTCATAATACTCTTCCTTATGGGCCACCACCACCATGTAAACAGAAAAAAGAAAAATAACAAGCATTAAAACACTACGCTGCACGTCCTCCCGCTTGAACACATATTTATTAACTGCCGAGAGCAAAAAAAGTCCCCAGATAAAAACAATCTCCCAAAAGCTTATATAAAAGTGAACAAAACAAGCAGCCAATAGCAACACCGTCATGCTCAACGATACTACTTTTACCACCTCCGAGAGAGAAAAGAACTTTTTCAGGATACCTGCCATACAATCCATCATTACCAGCAGGCCACTCCCCACCAATATAATGGCAACAAACGCAATGATCGACGATAGTTCGACATTTATCACCCGCGCAATATTCAGATGTATGCCGGCATCTTCGATAACGGAATCGATCATAAAGCGAAAAAAGTCCGCATATAAAAAAACAAGCAGTACAAATCCTGCAATAAAGATATAACGATAGCGCCTCAGCCGTTTTTTTGAAAAATCCGTTTTGATACGGTAACAGAAAATATATAATATCTGGAAAATGCATATCGCCAATACTAACAGATCTCCGATCGAATGAATAAAGGTGTTCCTAAAGATATCTGCCTCAAAAATAGGCAACCGGTACAAAAAATCTGGAATACGGTAGGCAACCATTATATAACGCAGAAGCAACAGGGCTCCGGTAAAAACGGCCGTATACCTCAGTTGCCGCCCCCACGTTGCCGCCTGCTTCATCCATATATTATACGCATAAAAAAGACTGAGGAAGAAAAGGATAAAACAGCCCAATAACCCATAACTCACCGGTTGGTCCTGATCGTCTCTGTCGTGCGCAATATAAAATAATACTCGTCCCTCTTTATCCCGAATAGCATGTCCGTTCTCTACCGGCACTTCCGAAACGGTGGTATGATCGGCATGTTCATCTCCTATCCGCAGGAACTTTCCGAAAGTATTCCTGACATATTTATTTGTATATGGATAACTGTCCTTTATACGCAGTAAGGCATAATACTCCGTATCCCGGTATTTTACCCTCCTGCTTTCGTAAAAACTATTTCCCAGTTTTACCAGGCGATTACCTGAACTTAAAATCTGATACAACCCTTCAACCCCAACCTCGCTATTCGTCCAAAAAACAATCCTGCTCCCTTTGAAACCGACAAAAGCCAGATCCCTATGCGAATCACTGATATGAAGATCAACACTATCTTTAAATAAAGCCAGTTGTTCATCCGCCAACCTCTCCTCCTTATGCAAACCATACTCAATATGCTTGATCCACTGTTCTTTATCCTGCTTGTCAAAAATATACTCCCATAACATGGCACCGCACAGGACTAACAACCCCGTCAGAAAGATGATAAGTGCCCTACTCTTTATATTTAAGACAATCACTTTTTAAAATTTTAGGTTCATACAATACCTGCCTGCCCGGCATCAGTTGTGATGATAAGGCTCTTCCTTCATAATGGTCATGGCTCGGTACAACTGTTCAACAAAAATAACCCGTATCATCTGGTGGGAAAATGTCATTGCAGATAGTGATAACATATCGTCTCCCCGCTTATATACACTGTCGGAAAAACCATAAGGTCCTCCTATGATAAAAACAAGCCTCTTCACCCCGATCAACATTTTTTGTGCCAAAAAATCCGAAAATCCGACAGAGCTATACTGTTTCCCCCGTTCGTCAAGCAAAACCACCGCATCCGACCCCTGTAACTGCCCCAGTATCTCCTCCCCCTCCTTCTCTTTTTGCACCGCTTCGCTCATATTCTTACTATTCTTAATATCCGGAATCACTTTCATCTCAAAAGAGAGATAGCGCCCTAACCTTTTCTCATATCCAGCAATCCCTTCCTTTATATAGGAAGCATCTGTTTTTCCGACAACCAGCAGACAAATTTTCATCAATATTACTTTTATCAGGGTATAAACCATTTATCTCTCAAATGTATAAAATAAACAAACGCTCACAAAATCGATCCTCAAAATACTGCCGTTGCTTTTCTGTATAGATGTTCTGCCCGGGCATAACCGTTTGACTGCGAAACATGTTGATCGGCCAAGCCTAAAAAAAGTACTTTTTTTAAACCTCTGTTATAAAAAATCGAATTTTATCCCTATATTTGCACCCGTTCATCCAAAAGCTGAACTCTTATAAAGAGTAGGTCCCATAGCTCAGCTGGTTAGAGCACCTGACTCATAATCAGGGGGTCCTTGGTTCAAGCCCAAGTGGGACCACATAAAAGAGAGAGTTACGAAAGATTGTGACTCTCTTTTGTTTTTTGTGTGCACATTATTTGTACACAATATCAGTTTACCTGAAATAAAAGTCAAGCTCATTTAAGGAATTTGTTTTGAAATAATTTTTGTCTTTGAGGATTAACTACTGATTTGCATTATTTATTAATTGCATTCTATCCTTTATATCGCTCTGTATTTGTAATATCGTAGGAGTCATGATTTTTACAGGTTTATTCGATGAAATAAACATAGTAAAGCCTAACAATATTGTAAAGATTAGAGGGATAAAATTCTTCATCAACAAGGGATATTACTATATTCTCGTTTTTCCAAAAATATGCAAATTCCGTGAATTAGTAGCCAAAAACAAACAACCTACATCATACTGATTATACGAGCGTTACTCATATTTCTTTATTCCATTGACAATTCTATTTATCTGTTTTTTAAACACTGATTCATATAAATTATATTTATTTGTGATTGCCATTTAAATCAATTAATATTGCACTCATATTACTATTGCTCCTAATTAATTAAATTTAATTAATTGGAATTCCTAACTAAATCCGCACAAATAGTTAAGCACTTTTTGCATTTAGTTTCCAGAATTCATCTATTGTCATATTATTCAGAGCTTTGTGGCGTCTGATTTTATTATACCAGATTTCTATGTACTCGAAGATCTC
>JAVBLD010000055.1:0-20612 GCA_031553705.1 Marinifilaceae bacterium
CGTCGATACTCTTCAAATAGAGACTTCACTGTCACACCCTTCCGGGTGAGCCTTGCAGCATACTCCGGCAAAAGTGCCTCCAGTTCCAACTGTCGCACCGAAGGGGTACGCTCCCTCTCGCCGTTGCCTCCGAATATCTCCTGAATGCGATTTGCAGGCATGGACAGAAGTTGCTCCATCGGTATACCACTCTCTTGAAACAGCCGCACATACTTGCGTACTGTGTTACGGGATAACTCAAAGGTCTCGCTGATCCCTTTTATCCCCATCCCCATCCCCATTGCATAGCAATGAAGAATGTTTGCTAACTTTGTTGTCATTGTAATTTTAGTTTTAACCCATCGACCAGGACGGGAACCGAAATTACGTAAAAATCCCCTGCCGGCTTACATTCCGACAGGGGGCATTTTTATTTTGGCGCAAGGGGGCAGTCATATTTTGGTCGAAGGGGGCAACTTCGCCTGGCGTACGGGGTCAACGCGCGCTGGATTTTCCAGCGAATAGCGATTTGTAATTTGATATAGATCTAATATTCCCGGTTATAAAGCGAACGGTTTATTTCAATACCTTTTTAATTTTTTCCTGCAGGGCCATCCTTTTTACAGGTTTCGGTACAAAGTCGTCAAAGCCGGCTTCGCGCATTTTTTTCTGGTCCTCCGGTGATACATAAGCAGTTTGTCCGATTACAGGAAGCTCCGGACGGCTTTTTTTGATCTGCTTTGTGGCATTTAGACCGTCCATAATCGGCATTTGTACATCCATGAGTACCAGTTCTATTTCGGGGTGATTCTTCACCATGATTACCGCTTCGACACCATTAACAGCCGAAAGTAGTTTGGCATGGCTTTGCCGCAGTAGTGTGCGCAGGTATCCCAGGTTAGAATCAAGGTCTTCTACAATAAGTATTGTTCTGCCTGCCAAATCGTCTATATTGGCAGACTTATCGGAAACCGATGATGGACTGTCTGTTTTTTTGCTTGTGTTGCTTTTACGGACAATTTCCTTACAGGGGAGAGTGAATTCGAACAGGGAGCCTTTGCCCACTTTCGATTGAACATGGAATGTTCCTCCCATCAATTTTACAAGGTTGAGTGAGATGGCAAGCCCGATCCCTGTCCCTCCGTATTTGGCCGCATGGGTGGTGTCGTGCAACTGGTGGAATGGTTTTCCCAGGTCTTCCAGTTTTTCTTTTGAAATACCTATACCAGTGTCTTTTACATAGAAATACAGGCCTTTCTTTGTCACATTATAACCAAACTTCACATATCCCTGATCGGTGAATTTGATAGCATTGCCGATAATATTGTTCAGCGTTTGCCGTAAGCGGGCGCTATCTAATGTAAATATTCCGTTTTTATCCTGTCCGCTTTCGTCAATAAGCAATTCGATGCCCTTTTCTTCGATTGTTCCGGTCGCGACAAATGAGGCCCGGATATCTTGCAGCAGAACATTGATATTCGTCTCCTCCGGAATAATTTTCATCTGCCCGGCGTCAATTTTTGAGATGTCAAGGATATCGCCTATGAGTTTGAGCAGTTGGTTGGCGTTGTCCAGGACAATCCTCATGTACTCTTTCTGGAGATCACGCGGAATACTGTCGTCTGTGAACATATACTCCAGAAAGCCTACGATGGCGTTCATCGGTGTACGGATCTCGTGACTCATATTGGCGAGGAATGTGCTTTTGAGTTTGTCCGATTCCTCTGCTTTGTCGCGGGCTGTGATGAGTTGCAATTCAAGTTGTTTCTGCTTTGTTATATTGGTGAGTAACCCGTCTCTTACGATAGTCCCGTCTTCTTCCTTAAAGCCTCTCGATTGGATCCTGAACCAAAGAACTTCACCGTTTTTAATATACCTGAATTCTGTGACTTCTTCTCCGAGCGTGTCGGTGGTTGCCGTAACACGTTTTATAAAATACTCCCTGTCGTCCGGATGTATGTGCCTGAATACCGCCATGCTGTTTTTCTGTATTTCCCTGATCGGAACGCCTGCAAACTCTTCCATTTGACTGCTTATGTAATCGAAATGGATCTTGCCGTTTTTGTCAAGGTGGGTGCGATACAGGGCACTGTCTGTCATGTTGTCGCTGATGTCGCGCATCAGGTACGCGTTTCGTAACAGTTCTTCCTGGGACTTTTGCAGGTCTGCCTCCATTTTTTTACGTTTGGTGACGTCAAACGCGATGCCGTCCCAAATTATGTGCCCCGATTTATCTTTGTGGGGTACTTCCGAGATAGAGAGCCAAACCGTGTCCTTTATTCCGGGCACGTTCAAGCGGAGTTCGATATTGAATGCTTTACCCGTTGCGGCGTTTTTTTGTAATTCGATCAGATCATCCGGATAGAGAAGCGATGCCAACGGGCCTATGTCGCTTCCAAGCTCCTCTATGCTTAAATGACAAATCTTTTCGACCCCTTTGCTTATATACACGATTGAAGGAAAAGACTTCCCTTCCTCCTCTTTAAATTGAAACACGAAACTATTGGGCAGGTTATCGCTCATCGCTTTGAGCATCTGTTCGCTGTTCTTTACCGAAGAGATGTCGGTGATCGTGGTGAGGTGTACCAACCGGCCGTCAGGCCATTTTACCAGCGAATCATTCATTTGCAACCATGCATCGATGTCAGCATTATAATTATCCCATATATACGGCTCTCCGATCGGTCTGGATAAAATATCTTTTAATTTGCAGTAAGGGCACGGGGCGGTAAAAGAGGATAACACCTTCCAGCATTTATGCCCTTCGAGTTCAATAGGGAAAAGACGTTTGAGTGCTTTATTTGCAAAAATGATTTCATATGTATCGATATCCGTGACATACACAAGTGCCTGTGTATTATCTAAAATAATCTGTAGTGTTTCAATGCCGGCATTGGACTGATTTGTCATGTTGTTTAAGTTTCGTGGGTAATAAGCTAAAATCTATTGAGTGTTATTAATTGGCTGCAAATTACACAAAAAAGAGAGTAAGAACAAGTGATTTTCCGGCAAATTTTATTAAAAAGCGGTTATGTTAAAATAATAATAACAAAGACTATAATCAGTAATATGACTTCGTCTGGAACAGTGTTCGGCAGATTGTTGAAGAGTTTTACAGCGAAGCAGTAAAACCGGATAACACTTTACTCTGGGCGATATAGTTTTTACTGTCGGCATAGATGTATAACAATGTTCCTCCTTTGATCGTGTTAATGATCGATTTATGGACAGCTTCCGGTAAAGCTGGACATCCCTGGCTACGTCCCAGACGTCCTAGTGACGGAATAACGGACGGATCCGAGTAGGGGGCGCCGTGGATTACGATGGCGCGTTCTTTTGCCCGGTCGTTGATACCTTTTTCCAGCCCATTGATAACCAATGAATAGCCGTTTTTGCCTTGATAAGTATTTTCTGTTACATAAAATCCTAATGAGCTTTTGTTTGAGCCGTTTTTATTGGAAAATGAGGTGGCAAAGTTATCTCCACTATTTTTACCATGTGAAACGTAAGAGGAAAACAACAGTCTTTTCTGCCTTAGGTCGAGTACATAAAAACGCTTTTCGGTCGACGGCTTGGAGTAGTCGATCAATGTGATAATGTCTTTTCTTTTTACGTCGATTTTGTTGTAACCTTCAATGGCTTGCTCAAATGCGGTATAATTGATGACACCTTCCAGTTGCATATCACTGTAAAGTTGGGAGTAATCACATATAGTGGTCGGTTCCGTATATCCGATTATATTGGCAGAAGGGTAAGCTACCAAAAGGACAAAAAAGAAAGTATAGACTAAGACTTTTCGCATATTTTCGAGATTTAAATGCCCGAAGATAAGCATTTTAATCGATAATTACAATAATAGTTTTGTTAATTAGTGCCCAATTGTATATAAATTTACTGTGCGAGGTTGCCGTCCGTACACACATGTGTGAACGGGGAGTAGTGCCTAATGTCGGGCTGATTTCAATAGGTATTGTACCCGGTACGTTTACCGGTATGCCGTGGATATACCCTCCGTTGCAAAAGCGGTTGGCATAAGGGGAAAAGCCGCCTGTTTCCGTTGAGTTGTCTTCCAGGTAGACCATCTTTATTTTTTTTTCCTGAAGGACAAAGACCCCCAAAGGGGTTTCCTTCATAAACGGAGGCTTGTGTACTCCGGTCGTAGCGGGATTCATACTTCTTACCAGCCATTTTGGACCGACGTTTTCGAGGGTCATTATGTTTTGGTTTGTCCGGTCGACGAAGATCACCTTGTCGAATACGATTGAATCGTTCAGGTATTTTATATATTTCTTCGGAACCAGCCAATCTCCTATGTAATGAACCGGATTGACCTTAGTAAAGTTTGTGTTACCCTTGATCAGTTTTACAAGGGAGCCATCCAATGCGTAACGCTCCGGGGTTACGGTATCACTGGCCAGGTACAATGGGATGCCTTGGTATCGTTCGATACCGAATGTGTCTGCAATATTGTTGTATGTATTTCTTTGATAGGTATGTACTAACGGCGCTATTCCATTTTTGTTTTTCCTGTTTTGCAGAATACCCCATGAGGCGGAAGGTTCCTGGATGAAGTTCATGATGGTCAGGTAGTTGTGTATCTTTTCCCATTGGAATGAGCGGATCGTATCTCTATAAGGATATACGTCCGGTAAAGTGTATTTGTCATAAAGGAGCTCTTTTTCGATAATAACCTCTTTCATTGCAATTTTATCGATAGCGGAATCTGCTAAAAAAATGAATTTTTGTAGGTCTATACTCCGTTCCTCTAGTCTATTATTACAGGAAGATAGAATAAAAAGAATGATAAGTTGCAATAAACAGGCCGATTTCATGTTAATTTTTAGAGTTGTTGTTAATGGATAAATATACGTTTATCGACAATAATAGTTGAAGAAATGCGGGACTTAACATTAATTAATGCCGGGTAACCGACATATAGCTGCCAAATAAAGCACAAAGATATTAAATGTTTGTGAATCAATCGGATGTACTCACAACCTTTCTGTAGATAACTACGTTATCCATACGACGGAAGCTTGTTATGGAGAACTAAAGGTTTTTCCTGTTGTTTGCTTCTTGTTTTCCCCAAAATTAATTTAAGACCGGAGCGTATAAGGATGGAAAAAAAACCGTTTATTAAGTTGGGAGATTGTGTTGTGGATAGTGAATGTAAATGTGATTCCATGTGTCCTACCCATGCTATAGAGATTAGGGAGATGAATGCCGAAGAGTGCAAAACGTTATCGTTTTTCGGGCATTTGAGAATGAGAATGAAAGGCCGTAGCAAGGCATTTCTTTCCCGGCCCGACCGTTGCGTATCGTGCGGTTTATGTATAGCACTTTGTCACGAACGTGCCATTAAATTGGTGTAGAGCATCATTTCGACCGTTGCGAGGAGGCGTATACGCCGGTAAGGCATAACAGGGCAAAAATGATAAAGGTGATATGCATACTTTGTAAAAACTGAGGATAAACGGCGGGTTCGATTTTCTGGTTGCCTACCTGCAGAGAGATAGCCATTCCGGCAATTCCCATACTGAAAGCCTGTCCTGTAAGGCGGACCGTACCCATCGTAGCTGAAGCCTGTCCGTAGTATTTCTTATCGACGGAACTCATGATGATATTTGCATTCGGGGATGAGAAGATACCGAAACCGATGCCCAACAGAAGTAAGTAAAGGATCAATATGGAGAGGGGAGTGGTCGCCGAGAGAAAGGTCAATCCTATAAGTCCGATGACAATGATGATCATACCTGAGGTGGCTAAACGGGAAGGTGCGATTTTATCCGACATCGGTCCTGAAATAAGCGAGCATGCCGATTGTATGCAGGCTTGGGATATAAGAATCAGACCGGCTTGACGGGCATCGATTTCCCGCACATATTGCAGATACAGGCTCAGCATAAAAGCGATGGCCGAAGTGGCTGCATAGTTGATAAGCGCCGATAGGGAAGAGAGAGCAAATATCCGGTTCGTACTGAACAATTTAATATTGAAAACCGGCGAAGCACAGCGTTGCTCGTAATATATAAAAACGACAAATGCGGCGATCCCGGTGGCAAGCCAGCCGAATCCTTCCGTGCCCGGTAGTTTGGTGAATCCATAGATCAATCCGAACAGTCCGATGCCGTATACTGTGCTCCCCCAATAGTCGAATTTCTCCCCTTTCGATTCGATCCATTCGGCTTTCAGGAAAAACTGGGAGAGGGCGACTACTGCAAAGCCGACTATGGCGCAAACAAAGAATATGCTTTGCCAGCCCCAGTAATGGGTTAGCAGACCGCCCAAAAACGGGCCTGCCGCCAACGAAGAGTAGACAACTGCAGTATTGATCCCCAGCGCCTTCCCCCGTTGATTGGCCGGAAATACGGAGGTCAGTATGGCCGTACCGGTACCGAATTGCATCGCGCTACCCAGGCCGGACAAGAAGCGGAGTACAATAAGTGCCGTACCGGACGGAGCAAATCCGCATAGAAAAGTACATAACGAAAAGATAAAAACCCCCAGGACAAAGATTTTCTTCCGGCCAATCAGGTCGGCAAGCCGGGCAAAAGGTACCTGAAAAATCGCTGTGGAAATCAGGTAAGCGGTTGCCATCCAGGTTAAGGTAACCGCTTTCATTG
Source organism: Marinifilaceae bacterium (assembly GCA_031553705.1). Taxonomy (GTDB): domain Bacteria; phylum Bacteroidota; class Bacteroidia; order Bacteroidales; family Marinifilaceae; genus JAVBLD01. The sequence continues at coordinate 6,603 of JAVBLD010000055.1, forward strand.
AAAAAGCATCACTGATTTCCGGCAATGCCAGGTTAAGCGCAGATCCCATAAAAGGGACTAGAAATGCCGACATGCAAAGTAGTAGCAAAACTTTATTGGCTTGTAAATCTTTGTCCATATTTTTGATATATCATTGCGACTTCAAAGATCGTATTTTTTTATAAAAGATAGATCTATATATCTTCCAATTGCTTTTTAATTTATTCCGATATCCCAGATTCCGCATGCCCTTTCCAGTTCAACCAACGCGGCAATACAGTTATAAAGTGTTTCGTAATAGTTCCGTTGTATGTCATTATAGGTTTGTTGGGCGTTAAGAACTTCCAGAAGACTGGTGTTACCCCGTTGATAGCTGTAATATTTATGATCGAATATATTTTTTGCTTCCGGCAACAACCCGGTGTTGAATCGTTCCAGTTGTTTACAGGCAGTCGTATAGTTACGATAAGCCTGATTTACTTCCAGTTGTATGCGGAGCTCGATTTCAGTGTATGCCGCTTCGTTTTGTTGTATGGCAAAGTTGGCGGCATTGATTTCACCTTTGTTGGTATTTGAGAATTTCAACGGGATACTGATGCCTGCCGAAACGGCTTTGAAAGAAGGGGCCGGTGCCAGTTCGTTCCGAACTTCGCTATTGTATTCGATGCCGAGATTGATGCCGAGATCTATTGCCCGGTTAGCTTTAGCCAGCTGCAGGTTGCGCTGTGATACTTCTTTCGATCGCAAAGCGGCCTGTAAATCGCTCCGGTTATTTTGTGCAGTGGCGATTAGCGATGGCAGATCAAAATGGCGTTCGGAATAAGATAAGGTTTCCGCTAAAGAATCCGGAACAGAGAAGTTTTTATCTCCCTGCATAAATGATAATTGGGCCAGGCTGTTTTTCCAATCATTTTCAACCTGTACTACTTCGTTAGACATTGCAGCTGCTTCCAATTTCGACTGACGGGCATCTACTTCCATGATGGAGCCCAGTTTGAAGCGAATGCTATCGGCTACTGCCAGGCGTTGCAGGCAGTAGTAGGATTCTTGTTCTGTTTTGACGAGCTGTTTTTGTTTGAGTGCCTCAAGATAGGCCAGGGTCGCATCGGCTCGTAAATGATAAAAATAATCTTCCAGCAAAGCATCGGTTAGCTCTGCTTCGCTTTGCGCCAACTGGATACGCGCTTTTCTTTTGCCTCCTAATTCAAGGGTGTATTCCAGGCCCGCATCAAGGCTGTAGCCCATCTTCATTTTATGCTCCTGGTTATCGGTGGCGCCTATGCTAAGTAACGGGTCGGAGAATACTTTAGCCGCCACGATATTGGCGTCGGCAATCTTTACATTGTATTTTTCAACCATATAGGCAATGTTGTTATTTTTTACCCTTTCCATGAATTGGGGATAAGATAGTATGTTCGGTGTTTTTACCGGTTGTGCCTGGATGTTGGCGGCACATAGCAGGGTAAAAAGTGTGACCCGGAAACTTATATGATATAATAGTTTCATTATGTAACGTAATTGAGAGTTAAAAGTTGAAAATTGAAAGTGATTTTTCATCTTCTTGATAATATAAATTAATAGAGGGCTAAGAGTGATTCTGTTCCGTATGCTCTTTGCCTTCCCATTTTTTCTCTACCATATAGTACAAGGCGGGTAGGACGTATAGCGTGATGATAGTACCGCAGAGCAAACCGTATACGATGACGGTGGCCAGCGGACGTTGTACGTCGGAACCGATACCGGTTGAGAGAGAGGCGGGAAGAAGGCCCAATATAGCTACGGTAGCTGTTAACAATACCGGTCGTAACCGGTGGGCCGACCCCGCTATTACAGCTTCTTTTAACAGCGTGCCTCTTTTTCGTAATTCATTGATGTGCGAGATCATGATTACCCCATTTTGTATCGAAACGCCGAAAAGGGCGATGAAGCCGACTGCAGAAGAGACATTAAAGGTCATACCCCGGAGGTTTAAGGCCAGCATACCGCCGAATATTGTCAAGGGCAATATGCACATCAGTAAACCGGCTTGCCTGAAATTCCGGAATGCTCCGAAGAGTAGCAGGAACATAATAGCCAATACTAACGGGACAACTACAGCAAGACGTGCATAAGCGCGGTTTTGGTTTTCAAATTGCCCGTCCCATTTGATTTGATAATCGGTATGATCATAACTGACTTGTTCTTTGATTTTATCGCTGGACTCATTAAGGAATGAGGTTAAGTCCCGTCCGCGCAGGTTGATTCGGATGGTCAGGTGGCGTTTGTTCATTTCGCGGCTGATCGTGCTTGCTCCGGTAGTCATACGGATGTCGGCGACCTGTGATAGCGGAATTTTAGCTCCGGAGCCAGAGGTAAGCATCAGGTTGCCGATTTGTTCCGGAGTGTTCCGGTATTGTTCATTATACCGGCAGATGACATCGTATACTTTACTGCCGATGAAGACCTGCGAAATAGCTTTTCCACCGATGGCCACCTCGATCAGTTCCGATACATCGGCCACATTCAGACCGTAGTGCGCAATCTTATCCCGGTCGGCAATGATTTGTAATTGCGGGAGAGGAGGTTCCTGTTCGATCGCGACATCGGCTGCACCCTGTATGTTTTTGACGATGCTTTCCACCTCTTCGGCAATGCGGCGGGTCTCTTTCAGGTCCTTTCCATATACTTTGATAGCCAGATCGCTATGTGAGCCGGCTATCTGGTCCATTACCATATCGATGATCGGTTGGGAGAAACCCGCCGAATAACCGGGCATGGCGGCAATGGTATCAGCCATAGCATTGACCAGGTCGATTTTGCGCTTTCCCCGCGACCATTCGTTATAAGGTTTCAAGCCGATGCTATATTCCACATGGGAAGTGGAGAAGGCTTCCGCTCCTTCGTCATCCCGGCCGGTTTGTGCCATGACATAGGTCACTTCGTCGAAATTTTTCAGTTTGTGTCGTAAAACATCACTCATCTCTTTTGCTTTATCTAGTGTAAGCCCCGGTGGCATTTGCACCTGGAGCCAGATTCCTCCTTCATCCAGGGGAGGGAGAAAATCTTTTCCCACCGAGATACTCAGACCGATTACGGCTGCAAGAATAATGATTATGGGAGCGAAAATTTTACGGGGTGTCTGAAGAATCTTTGTCGTTTGCTGCCTGAAGATTTCATTCAGCTTCAGGAACCAGCGGTTTTGAGATACTTTTTGCGGCCTGCGGTAAAGGGCATACGTTACTCCGGGGATTAACAACAGAGCTACTGCCAATGCTCCGATTAAGGCATAACCGACAGTGAATGCCATCGGGGTGAACAGTTTCTTCTCGATACGTTCGAAAGCAAACAAAGGCATGTATGCGATGATGATGATCACCGTCGCAAAGAAAATGGGTTTACTAACCTCTTTTACCCGTTGGATGATGGATTGTTCTTCCAGAGGCGCGTCCGGGGAGTCTTCTCTCTTTTTCAGGATTGTTTCCAACATCACGATTGCGCCATCCACCAATATTCCGAAGTCGATAGCCCCTAATGAAAGCAGATTGGCCGGTATGTCCGTAATATACATCAGAATAAATGCGGTCAGCAATGACAAGGGGATGGTGATGGCTACAAGCAGGGCACCCCGCCAACTTTTCAGAAAGACGATAAGTACGACTACCACCAGTAGCATACCGAAAAATAATGTATGGGATACCGTGTGTAATGTGGTGTTGACCAGGTTTGTACGATCCATGAACGGATGGATGGTCACCTCTTGTGGCAGGATATCGTGATTGAGTTCATCTACTGCCGTGTGTACTTCTTTTAACACTTCGGAGGGATTTTGGTAGCGTAGCATCTGAACAATGCCTTCCACGCCTTCCGAAAGATCGTATTGGTTGTCGGAAAAGCCCAATACTCCTTTACGTTCGAGGTTACCGTATTTTAAGATTCCGACATCATTGAGGTAAATTGGTACGCCGTTTTCCGTTTTGACTACAATTTTTCCCAGGTCCTCCAGGTCTTTGATCAATCCTACGCCGCGAATGACATAACTCAGGTCTCCCCGGTTCAGCATACTTCCGCCGGCATTGGAGTTGTTCCGGTCGATGGTTTCGGTGGTTTCCGACAGGGAGATGTTGTATTTATCTAATTTGTAAGGATCAATCTCGATTTGAAACTGGGTAGTGATACCGCCGAAATTGCTGACATCGGCTACACCGCTGATCTGACGGAGACGTGGGATGATTACCCATTTATTCAGATCGGTCAGATCCCTCAGGCTATGGTTTTTACTTTCGATGATATACCGGTAAATCTCGCCGGTGGGGGATGTCAGCGGATTCAGTTCCGGTTTCGCCCCGTACGGCAAGTCGACATCGTTGATGCGTTCCTGTACCCGCTGGCGTGCCCAATAGTCGTCGACCTTGTCGTTAAACACCAACATGACGATAGATAATCCGAAAGTGTTTTTACTGCGCATTACGTGCAGGTTAGGAATGCCGTTCAATTCGCGTTCGAGTGGGATGGTAATTTGCTGTTCTATCTCCTCGGTAGCCAGTCCGGGGACTTGGGTAACAACTTGTACGGTGACATCTGCGATGTCAGGATAAGCGTCGATGGATAGCTGTGTCCATGCATAGATTCCGAAAGCCGTAAGAATTGTAAAAATAGTAACGATCAGCCAACGGCGATGAATGATCGTGGATATATATTTGCTCATAAATTAGTCAATGCATAACATGATAAAAGTGAAACAGTAGAATGACAAACTGTGAAATAATGAATAGATTCATTATCAACTTTCCGCTGAATTAAAATCAGAATTAATTTGCTGATTCCAGGAAAATACCGCCATCGGAAATAATTACATCCCCGACTTGCAGGCCTTCGAGTATGACAACTTCATCCTCATCCACCGCGGCCGGTTTTATAAACCGTTTTATATATTCGCCGGGCGCTTTTTGCAGGAATACATAGCTGCCGTTTTCCGATTGTAATATCGCTGTGGCGGGAATTATAATCATTTTATGGGGAGTACTGATAAATTCGACGTTGGCGAACATTCCGGGTTTCAAACTGTGTTGCTCGTTACTGCATTCAACCAGTACTTGTATTGAGCGGGTATCTTCATCCAATAGTTTCTGGATATGATAGATGGATCCGTTGATCTTCATTTCAGGCATGGCTTCCGTCCGGACTACTACGTCATCTCCCGAATGAATAAGGCCGATTTGCCGTTCTTTTACCTGCGCTACGACCCATACTTTATTGAGTTCGGCTACAATAGCTGCCGGTGCGCCGTCACTTTTCACATATTGGCCGATTACCATATTGTTTTGTACCACTTCCCCTGATATAGGAGAATAGACCTTTAAGGGTTGCCCCATCGTCAGTTGTTCGGGATTGACGTTAAAGATCTTCAGATAGGCCGATGCTCTTTCATACTCCTTTAATTCGGATTCATAGGTAGCTTCCGCTTCTTCCAGCTCTCTTTGAGTTCCTACTCCGTGTTGAACAAGATCTCGCTGGCGTTTCTGGTTGCGTTCGGCCAGCTGTTTGTTTTGAAATGCCTGAAAATAGCTCTTGGCTGCTTCATGAAATTCCGTCGAATTCAGTTCGAAAATCGGATCTCCGGCTTTTACCCGTTGTCCCAGGGTGACAAACGACCTGATCATCCGTCCATCGAACGGAGTTGCGATTTCGGCAATCTGGGAAGGAATGGCTTTTACTGTTCCTACGGTGCTGAAATGAGAACGATAGACCACAGAGTCTATTTTTTCCAACACAAGTTTCCGGCTTTGAGGAGTGTGATCGGTAATGTGGATAATCTCTTTAGGATCTTGCTGAGTTGTATTGTTTTTTGCATGTTGTCCGGGGCCACAAGACATAAAAATTACAGCCGGACATACATATATAATGAGTTTGTTCATAAACCTGAAAATGAAGATACTAAGTTTAATATGCCACCGGATATCGGATGGCAATAAATAAACAAGTAATTATTAAATTATTTGATTATAATAAATGATTGGGCCGAAAGCTCAATAATCCCAATTATTGTACGACCACTATAAGAGTTAGCAAGATTGAGGAGGAGCCCTTAAGAAAGAGCAATTGATCGGTTTTGAAAGGATTTTTTGTTCACGAAAGCAAAGAAACCGTTTTATATTTGATACAAACAGGGAAAACCCCAGTAATGCTAATAGAACGGGCAACAATTGGATAATGGAGAGTAGTGAAATCAGTGCCAGCTCGGTTGTGCTGTGCTGGTGAGAGGCGGAAGATCCTTTCCCGTAAAGGTGAGAGTGTACAACAACTACCCCATCGATAATATGGATGTGATAAAATAAATTTACATTCACATAGTATATGGCGAAAAGCGCCAGCATACTTATCGTAATAAAACGTCTATATCTTCTCAATATTCCCATCAAGACCACAAAATATACGGACAAAAGTAATAATTTTTTTTTATCCTTTCTCCAGGGTGGTAGTTTTTTAATGTTTCTTATTTGGTTGCAATTTAAAAGCGTCCGGACAGGTACGAAGTTTTGTCGTAATACCTGAGATGGATTATTTCCTTTATACTTAGGATGTTGTTGGTGTAGAGCTGATCGTAGAGTACTGTAAAATATATTTGCATAAGTTTAAAAATAATCTACCTTTGTAGAAAATACAAAATTAATAGTTTATGGAAGTAAGAGCAGAACTTTATTCGATGAGTTACAGAGATGTAAAGTCTTATTTATTTGCCATTTTGTTTATTGCCGGGAATATTATTTTGCCACAAATCTGTCACATAGTACCTAACGGAGGTTTGATGATATTGCCTATTTATTTTTTTACACTGATCGCTGCTTATAAGTATGGGATATGGGTAGGATTGCTGACAGCAGTGTTTTCGCCTTTGGTAAATAACCTGCTATTCGGAATGCCTGTTCCGGCAGTGTTGCCGTTTATTCTGATCAAGTCTGTATTGTTGGCTGTCACGGCCGCTTACGCTGCATATTATTTCGGCCGGGTTTCGATATTTATACTATTGGGGGTCGTGTTGACTTACCAGATTGTCGGAACGACTATCGAATGGATTGTATTGGCGGATTTTTTCAAAGCGGTACAGGATTTCCGTATCGGTATGCCGGGTATGTTCATTCAGGTAGCGGGCGGTTATGCTGTGTTGAAAGTGATGACTAAGCTTTAATATCAAGTACTTATGCATGGGAAGTCTTTTGAAGAGGTGATGGAACGTTTTCGTACCATCACTTTTTTTGAAAATTTTGATATGATTGTTGCCATTGCTAACGGAGGAATTATCCCCGCAGCTATACTTAACCAGCGGCTTGATGTAGAGATTCAATTGCTGAAGATTAATTTCCGGGATAGCGGCCAGAGGCCGAAGTATGAGTGTCCGCAGTTGATTTCGCCGATAGGTTTTGAATATAAAAGCAAAACGATCCTTTTAGTGGAGGATCGCGTGAAAACGGGTGCTTCGCTTGCTATGGCGACAGATTTGCTGCAAGGAGCCAGACTGATAAAAACATTTGCCGTTAACGGTAATGCTGATTATTCGTTATTTAACGAGACCTGTTTCAAATTTCCGTGGATACAGTAAGTTTACGGATCAGAGAAACCGGATACTTATATTCCAGACAGGACAACAATTATTTAAGATCATTTTTAAAAATACATTGTTATGGATAGAAGAGATTTCTTGAGGACATTGGCGGTTGCCGGTGCGGCGTTGACCCTGAAAACGGCGGAAGGAATGGATATTTTTACACAGACCTCACAGGGCAACTCTTCCGGAGAGGCTGCGGATCTTGTTGCTATCATCGGGGGAGAACCCGATGCCATGTTTAGACGTGCTATCACGGAGGTGGGAGGAATGGGCAAATTCGTAAAGAAAGCTTATAAAGTAGTTGTAAAACCTAATATCGGATGGGATAAGACACCCAATCTGGCAGCGAACACCAATCCCATATTGGTTGGAGAGATTGTCCGGCAATGTTTTGCCGCCGGAGCCGGTGAGGTGTCGGTATTTGACCATACCTGCGACGATTGGGTGAAATGTTATAAAAACAGTGGTATTGAAGAGGCTGCAAAATCGGCCGGAGCAAAGATTATTCCTGCGCACGAGGAGGCGTATTACCGTACCGTTTCGCTTCCCGAAGGAAAAAGCCTGAAGACGACCAAAGTACACCAGGCGATTTTGGATTGCGATATATGGATCAATGTCCCGGTATTAAAGCATCATGGAGGGGCCAATTTGACCATATCAATGAAAAACCATATGGGAATCATCTGGGACAGGAGGATATTCCACAGTACCGATTTGCAGCAGTGTATTGCCGATGTTTGTACCTTACAGAAGAAAGCCGTATTGAATGTAGTGGATGCGTACCGTACGTTGAAAACAAGCGGTCCCCGTGGAAAGTCGGAGGCTGATGTCGTAGAAACCAAAGCGCTTTTCATGTCACAGGATATTGTGGCTGTCGATACGGCGGCGGCTAAATTTTTTAATCAGATCCGTGAAATGCCTCTGGACCATGTCGGACATCTGGCAAATGGACAGGCATTGCATATCGGAACAATGGACATCGAGAGTCTGAATGTCAAGCGAATCAAAATGTAATGATCGTTTTTGCTATGTTGAAAAAAATAAGGGTCACCATATCGGTTTTATTGTTTACGCTGATCACCTTTTATTTTTTGGATTTCGCGGGGTTAATGCCTGATGATAAATTTAGCTGGTTGGCCGGAATACAGTTTATTCCGGCGGTGTTCGCCGGCGGTGTGATGACCGTTACGGTGCTTATTGCCGGGACGTTGTTGTTCGGCCGGATTTACTGTTCTTCGATTTGTCCGATGGGCATCTTTCAGGATGTGGTAAGCTGGATGTCAAAGCGGACAGCCCCAAAGAAGAAGCGGTATCTGTTTTCCAAAGCCAAAACCGCATTGAGATGGTCGGTATTGGCAGTTATGGCGGTGGCCCTTTTTGCCGGATTTACAGTTGTGGCGGGAGTAATCGAACCATACAGCGCTTACGGCCGGATGGTGGTGAATATTTTCCGGCCCCTGTATTTGACGGGTAATAATATGTTAGAAGTTGTTTTTACCCGTTTTGATAACTATACTTTTTACAAAACAGAGGTGTTTATCCATAGTGTTTTTGCTTTTGTAACGGCTGTGGTAACACTCTTATTTATTGGTTTTCTGGCGTGGAGATATGGACGAACCTATTGCAATACAGTGTGTCCTGCGGGGACTGTCCTGGGGTTTCTGAACCGGTTTTCGTTATTCAGGGTTAGGATAGATACTTCCGAATGTAATGCTTGCGGCGTGTGTGCAATGCAGTGCAAAGCATCGTGTATTGATGCCGGAGGCGGTAAGACGGCGCATATTGACGACAGTCGTTGTATAGATTGTTTCAACTGTTTGGGAAAATGCAATAAAAAAGCCATTCGTTATGCTTTTGGAGTGGAACGGAAAAGGATGGTTCCGAGTACAGATAAGGCTGTCGATACGGGTAAACGTCGATTCCTGCTGACAACCGTCGCTACGATGGCTGCGGCACCGGCATTGTTTGCACAGGATACTACGCGCCTGTTATCGGGTGGTAAAAATCACACCCGGCAGCACCCGATTGCACCGCCGGGAGCCAGGAGTGCAGAGCATTTACTGCATCATTGCACTTCCTGTCATCTTTGTGTCAGCAGGTGTCCGTCAAGGGTGCTGAAGCCTGCTTTTATGGAATACGGACTTGGAGGTATTATGCAGCCGACGATGTATTTTGAAAAAGGTTTTTGTAATTTTGACTGTACGGTTTGTTCCGACATCTGTCCTAATGGTGCACTGGAACCGCTTACGATAGAGCAGAAGCATCTGACGCAGGTCGGCCGGGTGGTATTTGTTCAGGATATATGTGTCGTGCTGACCAACGGGACAAACTGCGGTGCCTGCTCCGAACATTGTCCGACGCAGGCTGTGACGATGGTGCCCTATCGGAATGGGCTTACTATCCCTCATATCGATCCGGATATCTGCGTAGGGTGCGGAGGATGTGAATTTATCTGTCCGGTGAGGCCGTTCCGGGCTATTTATGTAGAAGGGAATGCTGAACAAAAACAGACCGAGCGGTTTAAGGAAGAAAAAAAACAGGAGGTGGATATTGACTTCGGATTTTAGTTTTCCGGTGTCTGACGCTATCCTGTGGGTTTGAAAAGATATACAAATAAATAATTTGAAATAATGAGTAGATTGTTGTTTTTGGGAATCGGCGGACAGGAGCTTCTGCTTATTGCCTTGATTGTATTGCTGTTTTTCGGAGGGAGAAAGATTCCTGAACTGATGAAGGGGTTGGGAAAAGGGGTTAAAAGTTTTAAGGATGGGATGAACGGTTTGGAAGATACCGATAATAAAGATAAAAAGGCATCTGATTCGGAAAAATGAGTCAAGCGGAAGGAAAAGAGTTTACATTCTGGGACCATCTTGAGGAGCTGAGGAAGGTCCTTTTCCGGGTGCTGGCCGTTGTGACGGCATTTACGATTGTTGTATTTCTCAATAAAGCGATTGTTTTTGAGATCGTGTTGGCACCTCACCGGTCCGATTTTGTACTGTATCGTTTTTTTTGTTATCTGGGCACACTCTTTTCAGTGCCTTCTTTATGCCCTGAGGCATTTCATGTGCAGCTGATCAATACGCAGCTGGCATCTCAGTTTCTCATCCACATGAGCATCTCTTTTTATATGGGACTTCTGCTTTCGTTTCCGTATATCCTTTACCAGTTGTTCCGTTTTGTGTCTCCGGCGTTGCGTGAAAACGAAAGACGCTATTCGCTTCGGATTGTTACATTCTCGTCGCTTCTGTTTGTAGCCGGCATGTTTATATGCTATTTCCTGATTTTTCCGCTTTCGTTCCGTTTTCTGGCAACCTATCAGGTAAGTGAAGAGGTGTCGAATATCATTACACTCTCTTCCTATATGGATACGTTTATGATGTTGATGCTGATGATGGGCGTTGTATTTGAGATTCCTGTGGTGTGCTGGTTTTTTGCGAAAATAGGTTTTTTGCAGGACTCATATATGAAAAAGTACCGGAAACATGCAGTCGTGATCATTCTGGTTATAGCGGCTATCATCACTCCGACAACAGATGTTTTTACGCTGACGATAGTATTTGTCCCGATATATATACTGTATGAGGTCAGCATCTGGATTGTAAGAAGAAGTGTACCTAAACCGGAAAAAGCAGGTGATGAAACTTGGGAAGACCCATATAGTGCATAGGGCATTTGTGAACCTTTTTAAAATTTGAAAGACGATGGATCATACGATGGTTGTTTGTATGCGCCTTGTCCGGCAGCAACTTTTGGATAGCAGAATGAAGGAACCTAAGGATGTTGTTTCCTGGATGGGGGCCATACAGGCGCAGGACTATAATATGGCAAAGTGGGCCATTGGTATCCGGGCGCCCGGTTGTACCGATAAAACGGTGGAGGAAGCATTTAATCGCGGAGAGATACTCCGGACACATGTATTACGTCCGACGTGGCATTTTGTAGTTCCGGAAGATATCCGGTGGATGCTGGAGTTGACGGCTCCGCGGATCAGGACTTTAATGAGAGCGAGAGACCGGGAACTGGAGATTTCCGACGAGTTGTGTGTAAAGAGCAATCGGCTTATCCGGAGTGCTCTGGAAGGTGGAAAACATCTTACCCGCAGTGAGTTTTCCGAAATATTTAAAAAGGGCGGTATTCCAACGAATACCGACCGGCTCTCCCACCTGATGGTGCGGGCGGAGTTGGATGGGGTGGTATGTAGCGGTGCCAAACAGGGGAAACAACATACGTATGCATTGTTGGAAGAGAGGGTGCCTGTAATATCTCCGGTAAGTAAAGAGAAGGCATTAGCAAAACTTGCCCGGATCTATTTCACCAGCCATGGCCCTGCCACATTGTCTGATTTTTCGTGGTGGTCGGGACTGCCTGTAAGCGAAGCCCGGTACGCTCTAGAGATGATAAAGCCGGAGGTTGTATGCGAGACGGTCGATATGCAGAGCTATTGGATCGCCGGGACATATTCCGGTCTTCCGGCTGTCCGGGAACCGCTTCTTTTGCTACCGGCATTCGATGAGTACATCATCAGCTACAGGGAACGAAAGATGGTTATCATTTCGGACCATTACGGTAAAGCTATCTCCAGTAACGGTATATTCCGGCCTGTCATTCTTAAAGACGGGCGGGTTATCGGGATATGGAAAAAGACTCCGGCAAAGAATAAGACGGTTATTCCGGCCTTTTTCGAACAGCCCGATCTGTTGACGGAAGATGCGATTAATAAGGCTGTTGCGGCATTTAATCTATTTATCACAAAGTGATAATTTTTATGGGTAATTTGGAACCATAATAAATTTCTATCGTTTATTATAATGTTTAACACCATTAAAAACGTAAACGATATGAAAACATTGTACACAGCAGAAGTCACTTCAGTGGGAGGGAGAAGCGGAAAAGTCAAATCATCTGACGGAGTTCTGGATTTTGAAGTGAGGCCGCCGAAAGAGATGGGAGGACCGGGAGGAGAGTATACAAATCCCGAGCAGTTATTTGCAGCCGGGTATGCGGCTTGTTTCGGCAGTGCCTTAGGACACGTGGCGGCATTGAAAAAAAGACACTTCGAATCGTCGGTAACGGCAAGAGTGAGCATCGGTAAAAAAGAGGACGGGGGCTATCAGCTTGCCGTGGAGATGAATGTGGATATTGTCGGTATTAATCAAAAAGAGGCGGAGGAACTGGTTAATGAGGCAAATCAGGTGTGTCCCTACTCGAATGCCACCCGGAATAATATAAAGGTAACGTTAAAAGTGATGACCTACGATAAGATGCATATTACGACGAACAAAACGCAAGGGCATCAAACATTAAACACTGGGAACAAGAGATGAGGAGAATATTTTGTTCTGTTTTTTTCTTTATTTTTTGCTTGATCGTACCGGATGCAGGTACGTATGCACAGACTACGGAAAGAGCTCACGGACGCGGAATAGAGTTCTTTCCGTATCCGTTTACCCAGATGTTTTATTTTCAACCCCGGTTTGACAGGGTGAATTATGACGACGGTACCTATTTTAACTCTTATATATTACGCGGATTTTCCACTTATTGGAACAGGATGCACTTTAGAGTGGAGGTGCCGCTTGCAAATACAAATACGTCCGGAGAGAATGTTTTCGGTTTGTCGGATATTAACGTGCGTGTAGTACGTGCTCATCCGTTGCATAAGAGATTGTACTTTGGCTACGGTTTGCAACTGGTGATGAATACGGCTACCGACGAATCGTTAGGTGGCGGGAAATGGGATCTGCGCCCTGGAATAGGGGCGATTTTCTTTAGGGGAACGCCTGAAGATGTGAACGGTACGGTGATGCTTAGTTTTGAATATCGTATGACATTGGCTAAAGAATACGGCCGTACCCCTGCGAATGTATTGGCAACAGCTCCCAATGTCGATTGGTGGTTTAAAAAATGGTATATCGGTTATTATGCTACCTGGACATACGATTTTGAAACAGAGATTTTCGATCTTCCGGTTGATGTGGAGGCCGGCTACTTTATTACCCCAAATCTTGTCGCTTCGGTTGAATTTATCCAACCGATCATTGATAAGGTGGCTTATAAAAATGAACTTGCAGTGAAATTGCGCTACTCATTCCTTCCATGTAAAAGATAAGGGAGAGGCAATTATAATGACATAAATCAGGGATCGGACCATAATAATCCGGTCCCTGATTTTTTAAACCTTATTCGAGTCGTTTCAGGCCTCAAAATCGGCGCTTTGGTATTTTTTCTTTTTATTATTTCTCAGACAGGATCTACATTTGTGATAATGAAATAAGTGCATAAGCCTATTGATTTTTAGATTAGTAATAAAAATAGTGGAGTTCCTAACTTAGCCCGCACAAATAGTTAAGGTTGAATAATAATTTTAACTTTGAAAAATGGGAACAAAAAGACAGTATGACCGGGTGTTCAAGGAGCATGCGGTAAAGATGAGTTATGAGCGCAACAAC
>JAVBLD010000040.1:0-12281 GCA_031553705.1 Marinifilaceae bacterium
CGTCGATACTCTTCAAATAGAGACTTCACTGTCACACCCTTCCGGGTGAGCCTTGCAGCATACTCCGGCAAAAGTGCCTCCAGTTCCAACTGTCGCACCGAAGGGGTACGCTCCCTCTCGCCGTTGCCTCCGAATATCTCCATAATGCGATTTGCAGGCATTGACAGAAGCTGCTCCATCGGTATGCCACTCTCTTGAAACTGCCGCACATACTTGCGCACTGTGTTGCGGGATAACTCAAAGGTCGAGCTGATATCTTTTATCCCCATCCCCATTGCATAACAATGAAGAATGTTTGCTAACTTTGTTGTCATTGTAATTTTAGTTTTAACCCATCGACCAGGACGGGAACCGAAATTACGTAAAAATCCCCTGCCGGATTACATTCCGACAGGGGTCATTTTTATTTTGGTGCAAGGCGGCAGTCATATTTTGGCCGAAGGGGTCAACTTCGCCTGGCATACGGGGTCAACGCGCACTGGATTTTCCAGAAGGTATTATGGCTCTCTTTCTTCTATGGTTACGCGGACGATATCGCCCGGTTGCTTCCCGATTTGCCGGCGTATCTCCTTCAGTATGCCGATAATATGGCACGGAGTTCCCATTTTTACCAGGCTACCCCGGTAGAAAACACCATCAAAGGTTGCGTGGACCGAAACCCGACCTTTCCCGAAAATAGCTTTTACATCGAGCGGAATCTCAACGTAAGCTCCATCCAGGCCGGGAGCCTTTTTTATTTCCGCATCAAATTCGAATCTGCGTTTATTCGTCATTACTGGTTTTTCCACCGTTCCAAACGCTTCATATTCCGGGTGAAAAGCCATGCGGTGAATTTCGAATGTCCGCCTTTGATCATCTGTTGCCTGCAGAACTCCTGAAATTCCTTAACGGTTCCGTGATAAGTGAAATCGCCGTTTTGATAACAATAGCTACAGTACTTTTCGTTTTTGCTTCCGTCAGCGTTTGTACCCCCGCCCTGCTTATCGTTCTTCATCGGCATGCCGCAACTTTGACAGAATTTGTTTGGTGTGCTCATATTTTTCGGTTATTAGATTTTATTTTTTTATTCATAGCTTACCATCCAGTTGATGCCGAATTTATCGGTTAACATTCCGAACAGCGCGCTCCAAAATGTTTTTTCCAACGGCATGGTAACCTGCCCTCCTGCCGAAAGGGCTTTGAAAATCCGTTTGGCTTCCTCTTCGTTTTCTGTGTTGACGGAAAGAGAGATATTATCGCCAAAAGTAAGTTTATATCCCATCGATTCCGACATGTCCGATCCGAACAGAAAAGTCTCTTTACTGATTGGCAGGCTGATGTGCATGATTTTTTCTTTTTCCGCTTCCGGAACAGGATGTTCGCTAGAGGGCATATCCTTGTAACGCCCAACATACATAAACTCGCCTCCGAATACCGATTTATAGAAGTTAAATGCGGCTTCGCATGTGCCTTCAAATGCTAAATAACAATTTACTGTTGCCATAGTCTTCAATGATTTAAAGTGATGTTCTTCGTTTTACAATATACGACAACTCCATCTGTTGTGTTCGCCTGAAGTATATGGTAAATTGCGAAATACTAGATTTCTTGCAACGGATCCCAAAACAGGATTTCAAATTTTTTTATTTTGTCACCAACTACAATAACCCCTTCGGTCTCCAATAGTTTTTGCATTTCAGCGGCACAACCGAATGCATCCTTTCCGGATAGTTTACCATGGCTATTCACTACCCGGTGGGCGGGTATATTTTCCGGACACGCTTTACAATCACTCATCACCCGCCCAACCATCCTGGACATATTCGAATGGCCAATGGCTTTGGCGATAGCGCCGTAACTGGTG
Source organism: Marinifilaceae bacterium (assembly GCA_031553705.1). Lineage (GTDB taxonomy): Bacteria > Bacteroidota > Bacteroidia > Bacteroidales > Marinifilaceae > JAVBLD01. Next base: position 1,844 of record JAVBLD010000040.1, read on the forward strand.
ACCCGTCCGTATGGAATGATCCGGACAACATCATAAACGGCCTGTACAAAAAACTCTTTCTCTTTTTTATCCATAAATTCCGGTCTTTGGATAAAGGATTAAATTTTAGAGATGTATATTTGCAGTGATTATTGTACAAATATACATCTCTAAAATTCTGTTACAAGAGATATTGACTAAATATTTATTTTTACTTTTCCCATTTGGGGGATTATTGTGCTTAAAGTCCAGTGCCCAGACAGCACAGAAACCTTCGGCAAGCTATACCCGTGAAAAGACGGAAGTGAAAACTGAAATAGCAAGCCTTTCCGTCATTAAGAAGAAAGGAGATTTCGATCAACTTGCCCGGGTGTATAATAAAGGAACGATCAACGAAATACCACATTTGCTGTTTGCTATTGACCGGAATAATAAAAACCGGATATATTATATCAATACGCCGAAATACGAATTTCACCTGAATTTTATTAACGAACAGCTTGTTAGAAACTATACTCCGTTTGATATCCGGAGCAACTATCTCGACTCTACCCGCCGGTTTGTATTTGGGACTATTGCATTCCAGAATCTCATTAAAAAATATACGTATGAATTTTGGGAGGGCGACCGGATTACCCCGGATATACTGGTTTGCGCTCAAAAAGCAATTACCGGAAGTTTTGCCGATCCGATTATTTTCAAAACCAATTCGACTTTGCATGAATATGCGGCAAAGGCGCTGTCAATAGCTTATGTCACACAGGAACAGTTGGTGAAAGAATATGCTTATATTGCCCTGAATGCCGGGAATACAAAGGGACGTATACGTATTGCCGATTCGTTGGAAGGGGTGAAGGACATTGCCGATTATGATATATTGGTATTGAAAGAAGTACCGATTGCGATCCCTGCGGTGGCGGGAGTTATTACAGAGCGGGCTTCTACCTTACTGTCCCATGTGAACATCCTCGCACGGGGATTAAAAATCCCCAGCATTTATTTGAAAGATGCAACGGCGGAGATGCAGGCGTATGATGGGAAATTTGTCGAATTGAAGGCCGATATGAATGGTTATAAAATAAAAGAGATCGTCGAACCGCTGATAATGAAGTCAAAAAAGGGCCGTTATGCCATTAAATCGGATACCCGAAGAAGCGATTTGATTCCGTTGGATAAAATGCGGGCGGGCGATTATATTTATGGGGGTACGAAAGCGGCTAACCTGGGAGAAATAAAGAGTAGGTTAAAACAGGCGATAATCCCTGATGGTTTTTCAATCCCTTTTGCTCATTACCACACATTTATGAAATGTAACGGAATATATAAACGGCTTAAGACCATACAAAACCTGCCGGGGTTTTACCAACAAGCGGATGTGCGTCGGAACGGACTTGCGAAATTACGTGATGAAATCGAGGCGGCCGGTGTGGATAGTACGATGGTGAATGAATGGATGCGGCAATGGAGTGCTCAATTGCGCAGAAAAAGCGTGTTCGTTCGTAGTTCGTCAAATGCCGAAGATCTGAAAAATTTCAGTGGTGCCGGGCTTTTTACCTCTGTTCCGAATATTATGACTGCCGAGGAGTTGGAAAAAGCGATAAAAAAGGTGTGGGCGTCGGTGTATAACTTTGAAGCTTACGAGAGCCGGAGACAGGCAGGTGTTCCCGATTCGTTGATCCTGATGGGGGTGTTGGTGCAGCTTGCCGTCGATCCGGATATTTCAGGGGTAATGATTACCAAGGATCCTTACAATCCGCTGCGCCAGGATGTTGTTTACATTGCAGCCAAACGAGGTATTGGGATAAAAGTCGTGGAAGGGAAACGGATAGTGATGTATTCCGAACGCACGAAAGCAGTACAACTGATTAGCCGCTCGGAAGAAACCACTGAACTCCGGCTTGACATGCAAGGCGGTGTGAAAGAAGTGCCTGTGACCAATCCGGATAGGGTGATGACCGATGAATTGATTATTGGGCTTGCGGAATATGCTAAGAAAATCAAACAGTTATTTAACAGTGATATTGATATAGAATGGGCTGTAGTCGGTGGGCAAATCATCATACTACAGGCGCGGCCATATAAATAGATAAGATAACAAAATATATTTTCTGGTGATTGAGATTTCGATGATATGAAGATAAATATTTTTAAGAAATATTTATTATGTGTGGATTTTGCATATATTGAACAATTACTTACCTTTCACACGGGTAAAATTTTATATTACAGCTAAAAGTATTATAAAATAACATGGTATATTATTGTTAAACGAAGTGAGAAATGGGGGATTTTTTTTTATCTTCTTACTTCATAAATTAAAATCGATGAAGAAACTATCTGTATTTATTTTTATTTGTTTACTTGCAGGACTCCGGGTTTTTTCTCAAGGAGTTAATTTTGAGAAGTTAACCTTACGAGAGGCCTTAAATAAGGCTAAGGCAGAAAAGAAGCTGGTTTTTCTTGACTGTTATACGACTTGGTGCGGCCCTTGTATATATATGATAAACAATGTTTTTCCCCAGAAAGAGGCTGGGGATTTTTTCAATAAACATTTTGTAAATGTGAAATTTGATATGGAGAAGGGAGAGGGGATCGAAATCAAAAACAAATTTCAGGTTCAGGGATATCCAACCTTTTTGATTCTAACTCCTGAAGGAGATGAGCAATACAGGATTGTAGGAGGAGGGGAACTAAAAGATTTTATTAAAAAGATAGAAAGAGGGATTAGCGCTCCGAAATCACATGCAATGCTGGAGCAAGAGTATCAATCCGGCAAAATGCAGAAAAAGGATATGATAGATTATTTGCTTGTTCTTAACGATGGTAATAAAAAGGAAAAGGGAAAAGTAAAAGAGGTTTTTGAGAAACTAATGAAAACCATCACAACGCAAGATAAAATGTCAGCTATATTTTGGCCTGTTTTCTCCGATCCGCAATTTTATCCGTACTCTATCGCTGGTCTGAAGTTTATAACCGACAATTATAAGAGTTATGTAAAAAATATCGGAGCGGAAAAGGTGGATGCCTACTTGTTTGACGAATATGATGTAATATTGAAACTACTTACTATTAGTAAGAAGACGGATAAGATGGCATTGGACTCCATTAAACAGCAATTTAATACTATCAATTTTTCAAAAAAACAACAGATCGGGACAAAAATTGAGATGGCAGCCGCTGTGTCGGATAATGATATAAACCGGTTTTTAACCCTTTTGGAAAGCAATGCTTCCATCTTCTCATTGAATGATATAATGGGTTATGCATTTTTTCTGGAACGCCAGGACAGAAATGATCAGGCTTTGATGGCAAGAGTGGCTAAATTAGGCGATGTGTTTATCGATCAGATGAAAGAGGATCAAAGTGCCGTAACGTATATTAAAGGAGCTTTTAGTCCTTTCAGGAAATATTCGAATGTTGGCGTTTATTGGGAAGATCTTTCTTTGCATGAGGCGTTGGTTCTGGGCGGATTAAGTAAAAAACTGATATTTGTGGATTGTTATACAACCTGGTGCGGTCCTTGTCAAAATATGACTAAAAATATATTTCCGCAAAAAGAGGTAGGCGATTTCTTTAATAGCAATTTTATCAATATTAAAATCGACATGGAAAAGGGAGATGGCCCTGAGATAGCTAAAAAATACGGTATCCGTGCTTATCCTACTTTCCTGATTCTTCGCTCTGATGGTTCGGTTCAGCATAGGATACTTGGCGGGGGAGATGCTAAATCGATCATTGAACGATCTAAGGAAGGCCTGAATGAAGATACATCAACAGGTAGCATGGACAAAAAGTATGAAGAGGGGAACCGGGATAAAGACTTTTTGGTTTCCTACATGAAAAAACTGCTTACAAACTATGAAATGGAGAAAGCGGTGGAAGTTACAGGAACCCTTGTAAATGCGTTGACTGATGCAGAGAAAGTTTCTCCCGACTATTGGTTTATATATCAAAATAACAATCTGTCCGGATTAGGCTCAGATAATTTTAATTATCTGGTAAAATACGAAAAAGAGTTCAAGAAAACATTTGGAGAGAAGAAAGTAGAAGACAGAATAATGGATGTATATTCTACTAAGCTAAAACCAATTCTTGCGGGACGGGATAATTCGACATCAATCGGTGACCTTGATAAAATGCAAAGGGAAGTAACTGCTTGTAAATTTACCTCCAAGAAGGAAATTCTTTCAGCAATTGAGCTTTCAAAAGTTTTTCTCGGAAAAGATGTAACAGTGCTTATGGCTACCTCCAAGAAAGAATTTAAAAACCTGAAAAGCTCTAACGGAGTTGAGGTGGCCAGGTTTGTACTGGCATATCTGAATAAAAATATTCAAAAAGACCAGGAAGAGCAAAAAAAGCAATTTAACGATTTGGTAAATACATTGGCGAAAAATATCAAAGATCCGGTACTTAGGGATAGAGTCCAATCGATGACGATGTAGTAAAACGGACGGTTCTTAATGAAAAAGAGTATTTTACAAGGATGTGGAATACTCTTTTTCATATTATTTCTTCTCAATTTTTCCAACGGTTAATCCGTTATAGCGAAGATTATCCTATTTATCATCAAGAAGTAAGCCGAAAACAGCGATATTTTAAGAAATATTTATTATATGCAAGTGTTGTATATGCCGAACAATTACCTATTTTCGTGGCAGTATCAATAAAATAGGCACAATGAAAACCTTTATTAAAAATGTGGATATTATCCTAAGGTTTTTTATCGCCTTGAAAACAAATTATATGCGTATGAAGAAAATAATTACATTTATCTCGGCTTGTCTGGCATTGAGCCTTTATTCATTTTCTCAAGGTGTTAATTTTGAAGAATTAACCCTGCAGGAGGCATTGAATAAGGCCAAGATGGAAAAAAAACTGGTTTTCCTTGATGGTTATACCTCTTGGTGCGGTCCCTGCAAGTATATGGCGAATACAATCTTTCCTCAAAAAGAAGCAGGTGATTTTTTCAATAAACATTTTGTAAATGTGAAGTTTGATATGGAGAAGGGAGAGGGGCTTGAAATCAGAAAAAATTTCAAAGTACGGGCTTATCCGACTTTTCTGATCCTGACTCCGGAAGGTATCGAGCAGTATCGGATTGTCGGAGGAGGAGATTTAAAGAATTTCATTGAAAAGGTCGAAAGAGGGCTTGCATCGAAAAAAGCACTTGTGGCATTGGAAAAAGAGTATCAATCCGGTAAAATGCAGAAAACCGGAATGCTAGATTATGCGATTGTCCTGAGCGACGCTTATGAAAACGAAAAGTCAAAGGAGGTTTCGGAGAAATTGATGAAAATGGCTACACCGAAAGATAAGTTAACGTCTCAATTCTGGCCTGTTTTCTCCAATCCGCAAATGAATCCGCTCTCTATCGAAAATATGCAATTTGTATTGAACAATTATAAACAGTATGTAAAAAATATTGGGGAAAAGAAAGTAGGTGACTATTTAGTAGGCGGATATACCGGATTATTGAATCAATATATCATGGGTAATCAAAAAGATGGATTAGGTACAATCAAGCAACAATTGAGTGCGGCCAATTTCCCGGGAAAACAGGAGGTCGTGGTAAAGGCTGATTTGGCGGATGCCGTGCAGAATAATGATATGAACCGTTTTTTGAACCTTTTGGAAAATAATGTCTCGTTTTTTTCGATGAATGATATAATGACTTATACAAATGTTCTGTATCGTTTGGACAAAACCGATAAAGCTTTGATGGCAAGAGTGGCTAAATTAGGAGATATGTTTGTCAGTAATGTAAAAGACAATCCATCCCAGGCGACCTTTATTAACAAGTCTTTCAGCTACTTTAGAAAATATGCCAGCATTGGTGTCTACTGGGAAGATCTTACTATGCAGGAAGCATTGAATTTAGCTAAGAGAAACAGAAGCCTGGTGTTCGTAGATTGCTATACAGCCTGGTGTGGTCCTTGTCAAAATATGACTAAAAATATATTCCCGCAAAAAGAGGTAGGCAATTTTTTTAATAACCATTTCATCAATATTAAAATCGATATGGAAAAAGGGGATGGTCCGGAAATAGCCAAAAAATATGGTATCCGTGCTTATCCTACCTTTCTGATTCTCCGTCCTGACGGTTCGGTTCAGCACAAGACGGTTGGCGGAGGAGATGCCAAATCGATTATCGAACGCGCTACACAAGGATTGAATGAGGAGACATCGACCGGTGGTATGGACAAGAAATATGAAGAAGGAAACCGGGATAAGGATTTTTTAGTTTCCTATTTGAATAAATTGATCAGAAATTATGAAAAAGAGAAGCCGGTGCAGGTTGCAGGAGCTCTTGTAAATACATTGACCGATGCAGAGAAGATTTCTCCCGATTATTGGTTTATATACGAAAATAACGACCTGTCGGGATTAGGTTCGGATAATTTTAATTATCTGATAAAACACGAAAAAGAGTTTAATAAAACAATCGGTGAGAAGAAGGTTGAAAACAGGATAATGAATGCATATTCTGTTGAGCTAAGACCAATTCTTACAGGACGGAATAAATCGGTATCAATCGATGACCTAAATAAAATGCAGCAGGAAGCTGCTGCTTATAAAATTGTGTCTAAGAAGGAAATTCTTTCAGCAATTGAGCTTTCAAAAATTTTTCTCGGAAAAGATGTGACAACACTTATGGCCACCTCCAAGAAAGAATTAAAAAACCTGAAAAGTTCCGACGGAATTGATCTGGGTGCACTCGTACTGGCGTACATAGGCAAAAATATTCAGAAAGATCAGGAAGGTCAAAAGGAACAATATAACGCTTTAGTGAATATATTATTGAAAAATGCAAAGGAATCGTCACGTAAGGGGTTGCTTCAAGCAATGTTAATAAAGTAAATGATCATCCTGAGTGTTTTAATACAGAGGCCCGCATTTTTGTGGGCTTCTTTGTTTTTATCATAGCGGGTGTTTTTGGGTATAAATAATATTTGTTTACCTTTATCGGAATAACATCGGTTAATAAAAAGTAAAATGGATAAGGAGAATATAATGCGTTGCGGATGGTGTGGGAGCGATCCGCTCTATGTCCGCTATCATGACGAGGAGTGGGGGAAAGAGGTGAACGACGACAACAAAATGTTTGAATTCCTCGTATTGGAAAGTGCCCAGGCAGGGTTGAACTGGTACACGATATTGAAAAGGCGTGAAGGCTACCGGAAGGCTTTTGCCGATTTTGATGCCCATAAGGTCGCAAAATTTACGGAAAAGGATGTGGAACGATTGATGCAGGATACCGGGATTATCCGTAATCGTTTGAAAATTGAGGCTACCATTTCTAATGCCCGTTGTTTTCTGGATGTTCAGAAAGAGTTCGACAGCTTTTGTAACTACCTGAAATCTTTTCTACCGGATGGAAAACCGGTGGTAAACTACCGGAAGGCATTGAAAGAGGTACCGGCTTCGACTCCGCTGTCCGATGCTATTAGTAAAGACATGAAGAAACGGGGCTTCAAATTTTTTGGTACGACAATATGTTATGCCCATTTACAGGCTGTCGGATACGTGAATGATCATCTGGTCGATTGTCATTTTAAAAAATAGAGAGATGAGCAAGTTGTTTTCTCCGATTCGTTTAGGATCTCTTATTTTAGAGAATCGCATTGTTATCCCGCCGATGTGCCAGTACTCGGCTGTAGATGGTAAAGCTACCGATTGGCATACTATCCATTTAGGACATCTGGCACTATCTGCCGCCGGGTTATTGATTGTGGAAGCTACGGCAGTGGAAGCTGAGGGGCGAATCTCTGCGGGTGATCTGGGTTTATGGAATAATAAGACAGAAGAGGCGTTGGGTGAAGTGGTAAAAGTGATAAAATCTCACTCGCCGATGCCTTTGGGTATTCAGTTGGCCCATGCCGGAAGAAAAGCCTCTACAGCAAAATCCTGGGAAGGCGGCAAAGGGGTTCCTCCGGAATGTGGAGGCTGGACGCCGGTGGCGCCTTCGGCAATTGCGTATAATAAAGATCATAATGTACCGGAAGCATTAACGCAATCGAGGATCGATGTGATTGTCGGAGCTTTTGCTGCGGCAGCTGAACGGGCCGATCGTATCGGATTTGATGTGGTTGAAATACATGCCGCTCACGGTTATCTTCTCCATGAATTTTTATCTCCTTTATCCAATCAACGGAGCGATCAATATGGCGTTTCCTTGGAAAACCGTATGCGGATGGTATTGGATGTATTTAAGGCTGTTCGGCGAGTGTTTCCGACAGAAAAGGCTGTCGGAGTGCGTATTTCGGCTACCGATTGGGTGGAAGGAGGCTGGGATCTCGAAGAATCCGTTCTCCTTTCGCAGGAGCTTGAAAAATTGGGATGTAGTTATATCCACGTATCCGGTGGCGGGTTATCGGAACAGCAACATATAGAATTAAGTCCTAATTACCAGGTTCCGTATGCGCAAAGAATTAAGGAGCATGTGAAAATACCTGTCATTGCCGTTGGGCTGATCACTGAGGCGGAGCAGGCCGAAGCTATTGTCGCTACTGGACAGGCGGATATGGTCGCTATCGGACGAGGTATCCTGTTCGATCCCCGTTGGCCGTGGCATGCGGCGGCCAGGTTGGGTGCTAGGGTAACGGTACCGAATCAGTACCTGCGTTCCGCTCCGCATGGATACAAAGATTTGTTTAACAGATAGGTACTAACAGATGTTTGGTATCCCCGTTTTTTCAACTCCCTGCTTGAGAGCGAAACTGAATATTCAATTCTCGACCGAATATTTTGATTTGTTAGTCCTGGGATTAAAACAAATCCAATTCCAGTTGTGTGTATTTTTTCTCCGGTTCGCTATTTGCATTGCTTACTCCCAGTCCTAATAACCGGACGCTTTTTTGCGACAGGTCTATCTGCCTCAGTATCTCTGTAGCGGTACCCCAAAGCATTTCAAAATCAGTAATCCGGTAGGGAAAAGTTTTACTCCGTGTAATAGTTTTGAAATCGGCATATTTGACTTTCAGGGTAATTGTTCTGCCGAAGAAAGACTCCTCATTCATTCGCTGCATTACCTCTTTGGCAAGGGGATATAGTTCGTCACTTAGGACAGGTAGTGAATCAAGATCTCGCATGAAAGTGGTCTCCGCACTGATCGATTTTGTGATGCGGTTCGACTCTACCTCCCGCAGGTCAATACCTCTGGCATTTTTGTAAAAAGTATGCCCCGCTTTTCCAAAAAGCCGGACTAACTCGGTTTCCGAACGTTTCTTCAAATCCAGACCGGTAAAAATACCATGCTCATGCATCCGTTTGGCAGTCACTTTTCCTACGCCGAAGAACTGCTCAATCTTCAGCGTTTCGACAAATTCTTCAGCTTCTTCGGGCAGTATGACGAAAAGACCGTTTGGCTTCTTGTAATCCGAGGCGATTTTTGCCAGAAATTTATTGCACGATACGCCGGCAGAAGCGTTCAAACCCGTTTCCTGATAAATCCGCTGCCGGATCTCTTTTGCAATGATGGTGGCAGACGGAATATTTTTATGATTTACGGTGACATCCAGAAAGGCTTCGTCCAACGAAAGAGGTTCTACCAGATCGGTATATTCGAGAAAAATGGCACGAACTTGCTGCGAAATAGCATGGTATACTTCAAAATGTGGCGGGATAAAGATGAGTTGCGGACATTTTTTTTTTGCCGTGACCGAAGGCATTGCCGACCGCACTCCAAATTTCCGGGCTTCATAACTGGCCGTCATCACTACTCCGCGGGCTTCGGAATAGCCAACAGCCAAGGGCCTACCCCGGTATTCTTTATGATCCCGTTGCTCAACTGAGGCATAAAAAGCATCCATGTCAATATGGATGATTTTGCGAATGGCAGCCATTATCTTATTGAATTATTGAATGGTAAACAAAGGTAAAATGCTTTGTTTGATATAGCAAGACTATATGCTTTTTTAACTTGTTTCCGGGAGATCTCAAATATTATCCATGATCCAAACAGGGATAAAAAGTATTGTAACTTTGTGACGAAAGTAATTTTGGACAATGAGCTGCAATGTTGAAAAAATAGTACCCGATTCCGATATGCCGAAAGATAAGCAAGCTGAACAGATTTTCAATGGAATTGCCCGGCAGTATGACTCTTTGAACCACACTCTTTCATATAGGGATTGATATAAGCTGGCGGAAGAAGGGCATTTTATCGCTTCGGAGTATTGCGCCCAAACTCTATGACGTTTTTCAAAAAGGGGCCTGATTGGGAATAAGGTGAGACGGAATGTTTACACCATCTTCCGGTTTATCAGTATAATGACATAGTCGCGCAGACTTTCCACCTTCTTTTAATCTCAATTTTTATCTAACTGGAATTCCTAACTAAATCCGCACAAATAGTTAAGCACTTTTTGCATTTAGTTTCCAGAATTCATCTATTGTCATATTATTCAGAGCTTTGTGGCGTCTGATTTTATTATACCAGATTTCTATGTACTCGAAGATC
>JAVBLD010000017.1:0-37863 GCA_031553705.1 Marinifilaceae bacterium
TAATTTAAGTGTAAACCAGGCAGAGTAAATGCTTTTGGACTCTAAAACAACAATACTTATCTACACAGTTTTGACCAACAACTACAAGGGGGCAATTTAAAATGGCCAAAGGGGGGCACAATCACTGGAATTTCCACTTGCGGAATGTATCGTCGCTTTCCGGGTATTTTGTCCGATTCGCCCTGCCGGTAGCCCCGTTTAGGCAGAGCGTTTTTCAGTCAGATATTCCATAAGATAAGTTTGATTTGTAATAATTTTCAAGTAGAAGCCAGTCGCTATTTATAGCTGTAGCCAATTTGATCCGCACAATGATTTCCACTGATATTTGGACCTTGTGCTCACTCATTTTTTGATCCTTCTTTATATAAAGACACCAAAAAGGGGTAGGCAGGATGAATGAGAAGTTTTTTTTTATTTTTTTCAAAAAAATCGATTTAGGTTTGTGAGTGGTAGTTATTTAATGATCGTGTTCCGGCTTTTACTGGCTTGAAAATCATGGTTATAGTACTCTTTAGTATTGCATGTGAGAAACAATACAATACCATCTGGGACATCTATCGATTTGTATAAAATTGGTTATGTTTGTGTTTTGTGTTACTGCCTTTGTACTATTCTCGCTGTTTACCTATGAGTTAGAATTTATAGATAATCTCTACTGTCCAGAATCTACCCAGAAACCACGATGTGGAAGTCTGGACGTAGTTGTCAATGATGCTAATCCTGCGCATATCCGTTCGGTTCAGTATATCGAACATCTTTGCAGTTAACTCCATTTTATTCTTCTTGCCAAACTTGCGACCTACATAGGCATTCCAGATAATCTCATTTCTTATAAAATCAGGCATGGCGGAGTAGTAAGCGTAATTATAATTAGCATTAGTACCAAAGGTGTGCCTCTTCTTTATAACCGTGCGAATCATTGCATTAAGTTGTTGGTTGAAGTAGTAGCTGTTGTTGTCGGAGTTACTGTATGTATAGCCTCCACCGGTGATAGAATAGATATTGATGGTTATTTTATTCGAAAAACCGCTGTTGAAGTCCAATCTGAGCGAACCCCCATTGTCCGATCTGACGTTAAGCACTTCATTGAAAATATACGGCGTTCGGGAATAATCATAGTTCAACTCGGCGCTCAGCGTCGATCGCAGCCATTCGCTCCGTCTCTTGTGGTTTATCCCAGCTTTCACATCCCATTTGCCGCCTACGTTATCCGGAATCATAAATGTCGTTCCTTGTGTGAACGGATACTTGAATCCCCAATAGTTGTCAGCATCGGAGGTAAAGTAATGGGTTTTATAGGCGATATAATTCGACGTGTGCGCTGCATTGAAGCTAAACCCATAAGAACCGCCTGTCGAGGGTTTGACGATGTCATACGTTACCATAATCTTGTTAGCCGCAAGCTGTTTCAAGTTCGGATTACCGGCCTTGAGTATCGACGGGTTGCTGTTGTCTATCACTCCGCGAAGCTGTTCGATCGACATATCGAGTGCGGAAGAGGAGTAATTGAAACCAAACTTTTTTACTGCACTGAACGAATAGTTGAAAGAGACTGACGACAATAAGGTGTTGAATGTTCTCGGGAACCCGTAATCGCTCGGAAAGCGCTCGTTCCGTAATATATGTCTATTGTTGAATCCAAGTTCGGCATTAAAGTCTAATGTTTTGTTGTTTAAAGAAAAACCTAATCTACCTCCGTTGTCGACAGATTTTAATGTATAGTCAAATGTATTCATTATGTCGGTCTGAAGCAGCAGGTTGTCGTATGAAGCCCGCTTGGATGTAACGTTCGAATAATCAATGATATATCTCGTTGTAATCGAAGCGTTTTTTGTCAAAGCTATTTCATATCCGATGTTACCCCCATAAGAGATATTTTTACCGTTATTATCGTTTGTGAGCCAGGTGCTGAAGGAGGTTGTCGCCGTAGTGTCTACCCGCCATCCGTCGCCGTAATTACGGCTGACGGAACCATGTATGGATGCACTGATATTTCCGCCGTTTTTAAAATAGTAATAATCACTTAAGGAGAAGTTAATCAGGTGATTATTCAGCTTGTTATAACTTTTCATGTCAGAATTTGATACCTCAATTCCGTCGGTTATGTCGGATACCAAACTACGGTGATCGGACTTGGTGTTATCCATATCAAAGGTGATACCCCCTGATATATTATGTTTTCCCTTGCATAGTGAGAAATAGTTACGCGATGCAACGGCTATCGCTTTATTGTCTGATGTGCCGGAAGATCGGTGTACCCTCGATGTATATTGATCCGACGAAAAATAGTCCCGTATACTGACGGAGCCGTCCTGACTCGAATTATGGTTGAAACGGTTGTCCGATGATATATTAAACGCATTATCTTTCGAACGGTTAACAGACAGCCAAGCCTGATACGATTCATTGGGGTGACGTATATGCTGATTTGTGCTGTTAATATGCTCCAATCCCGATTGTAATTGCAGGTCCTCTATAAACAATCCGCTCAATAGACGTTCCCGGTTTCGTACATCTTCATCGAAATCCTTGTTTTTAGGCGTACTTTGGCCTGCCTCCGCAAGGAGCTCCATCTTTTTAACAATCGTTATTTTTCGCTTTGTTTTCACATTCATAACCTGTTCCAACGGGGCATTCTCCAGCTCGAAGTGTTTGGCGACATCACTCTGTTGCTTGTATACTTCGATCCCTTCTACATCTTCCGCATAAATATTTGCGAGCGCTGCCTGTATATCGTTGCCGAACAATCTTCTACCCCCAATAGAGATCCTCGATATGCGTTCACCGTTGAATGTGAGGGTCCCTTCGTTATATTCTAATCCGGGCATCTGCTTTATCAATTCGCCAAGGTTATCACCTGTCAACGTGTTGAACTTGTTCGCATCGTAAATAACTGTGTCTCCCCGAACGATCATTGCCAATTTTTTGCCCACCACGACTACCTCGGCAAGTTCCCAGGGATCTTCGACCATAAATATGTCATAGCTGCCCCAAAGATCTTTACCCGCAAATTTTTTATGAAACGGCTTGTATCCCAAATAAGTTATGGTAACGGATAAGCTGTCTTTTAAAGAGCGGTTGAACTCGACAAGGTTTGACCCAGTCACTTTTACAACAGTATCCTTTTTATATGCGACTGTTACCACTGCGCCATCTATATAGCTGCCGGAGATCGAATCACGGACATATATACCCCACCAGTCGAAATCAAGACTGAAGGTTCCATCACGGTTTGCAGTCTGCTTCTCGACTTTAAGTTCACTTTCTTTCATAGTCTGTGCTATTGTCCTCGGAACGATAAGGGCCAGAAACATCGCGAGCAAAAGAAATGATTTCATATATATAATTTGGTTTTTATAGTCATATGGAACTCTCAGGCAATATTCATGTTCTTTGGCGAACATTTGTTCGTGAGGGTTTCATAATGGCTAAACATGGATTAATACAGCAATATGAGTTCTTTTTGTATATCGTTATTCCCTCCCCGAAACTTATCTCGGGGAGGGAAGGTGTTATACTCTCCTGTCATCTATTAGGCATCATTTGAATTGTCCTCGTATTAATAGTATTTTTTCCAAGATTAATCTTTTCGTATGTAACTATAGCGTAACCTTCCGCCTCAATTTTTATTTTATACTCTCCCGCAGGGAGATTAGGGAATGATGCTACACCATCGATGTCTGTTACTACTGATCTTGTCGTGCCGTTTGGTAATGTTATTGTAACAATGGCGCCTGCCAAGGGAGAGTCGTCATTATCAAGGACGACTCTTTTTAATTCTGATGTTGTTTGTGCATTTGCTGTTTGCGCGGTAGCCATGCCAGTCACAATCACCACTGCAACAAACATGATCTTAAAAATATTTTTCATATTGATTTAAATTTTAAGTTAGTTCCCAATCGTAAGCGACTAGGTTGTTTTTGAAGAATTATTTTTGGAACTTGCGAAATATACAATCGCTTTTCAGGTATTTTACCTAATTTACTCTGTCTATAGCTCCGTTTACGACAGAGTATTTTTCAATGAGACATTCCATAAAACAAGTTTAATTAATAATGCGAATCACTATTCAAAATATTAGATAAATAAATGCGATAGCAATTTTTCCCATCGCATGAATCAAGAGTCCGGCATTAGATCTGACTTTATTTGCTCTTTGAAAATTTGTATGTTCATTTAACCAATTGAAGAAAGATGCAATGGGCTGTCTATCCTTAGACACAGCTTTAGAAAACAAGTCATTATAAGCTTTATCTCTCTGTCTTTCTTCTTCGGATAGAGCCTTGCTTGTTTTCACAGGTGTAATCATATCTATATTTTGTTTTTCCATTTTTTGTTGGTCGAAATAATTGAAATCAGAATCGGTAAAAACAGGATTAGAATTATTACTGTATCTTTGGCAGTGATATTTCAGTTCTGATTCGTATAAATCACAGATATACATACAAATTTTTATCAGTTTAAGCTCTTTCTCCTCGGGAATCATAACTAAAGAAATATGTGGAAATATTCATTTAAGTTTATGATTGTCAACATGTTGGACGAGTATTTAATATTTCTTAGTGAATTTGAATATTTTTACTAAATAAATCAGCGAATAAATTCAACAAGTGATTCACATTATATATATAAGCCACGAAACAAAAAATGAGGTGACAAAAGGATAAACTTTTTTTAATCAAAATTCAAAATAATAAAATAAATGCTTTAAGTCTATAGTTTATAAATAAAAAAAGACCCTACATTATTTCCATCATTCCAATGAATATAACATAGGGTCTTTCAAATTATCCTTATAAAAAACAATTCTGATAGCTCATTCTTAAAAAATATAGAAATTCTGGCAGGGTCAGAAAGAAAAACTTAATTTACCAGAACAAATCTCTTCCCGGTATAGGTTGTTTGCCTATACCGGGAAGAGATTTTTAGAAAGATTGGTTGATATATTATTTAGTTTTTGAAAATAATATGACCGTCTTTTACGTCGATGATGATCCGGCTATCTCTGGAAACCTGTTCCGACAGGATCTGTTTTGACAAATCGTTTAGTAAATTCCGTTGAATTACCCGCTTTACCGGACGGGCACCGAATTGCGGATCAAAACCCTCATTGGCGATCCACTCGACGGCCTTATCGGTAACTTCAATAATAATGTTGTTATTGGCCAGCATTTTATTGACACTGTTAAGCTGTAACCGGACAATGTCCACAATTTCCGGTTTTGACAGCGGCGTGAACATGATGATTTCATCGATCCGGTTTAGGAACTCCGGGCGTATCGTCTGTTTCAGCAGTTCGAATACCTCGGTATTGGTTCTTTCCAATACCTCCTCCCTGTTGGAATCGTTCAGACCTTTCAGTTTTTCCTGGATAATGTGTGCTCCGATGTTTGAGGTCATAATGATGATCGTATTCTTGAAATCAACCACTCGCCCTTTGTTATCGGTCAGCCTGCCGTCGTCCAGCACCTGTAGCAGGATGTTGAAAACATCGGGGTGCGCTTTCTCGATCTCGTCCAGCAGGATCACTGAATAGGGCTTCCGTCTGACGGCTTCGGTCAGCTGTCCCCCTTCGTCGTATCCTATATATCCCGGAGGCGCTCCGATCAGGCGGGATACGGAGTGTCTTTCCTGATATTCCGACATATCAATGCGGGTCATCAGGCTTTCGTCGTCAAACAGGAACTCCGCCAATGCTTTCGCCAGTTCGGTTTTACCTACGCCGGTGGTGCCCAGGAAGATAAACGAACCGATCGGCCGTTTGGCATCCTGCAAGCCGGCCCTGTTTCGGCGTACCGCATCAGCCAGAGCGGCAATGGCCACATCTTGGCCTACTACTCTTCTATGCAACTCTTTTTCCAACGAGAGCAGTTTCATTCTTTCACTTTGCATCATCCGATTGACCGGGATTCCGGTCCATTTTGACACGATGGCCGCAATATCGTCCTCCGTTACCTCTTCCCGGATCAGCGACTCTTTGCGCTGCATCTCCAAGAGCTTTGCATGTAACGTCTCTATCCGTTGTTCGGCCTCTTTGATTTTTCCATACCGCAGTTCGGCCACTTTGCCGTAGTCGCCTTCCCGTTCGGCACGGCTGGCTTCGAATTTATATTGTTCAATAGCGTCTTTGTTTTTTTGAATCTCGTCGATCAACGAACGTTCCGATTGCCATTGCGCCCGCAATTTATTGCGCTCTTCATTCAGCTCGGCCAGTTCCCTTTTGATGTCGTCCAACTTTTTGCTTTCCCCTTCCCGTTTGATTGCCTCTTTTTCGATCTCCAACTGTTGAATTTTCCGATCAAGCTCGTCGATCTCCTCGGGCACCGAGTTCATCTCCAGCCGTAGCTTAGCCGCAGCCTCATCGACAAGGTCGATTGCCTTGTCCGGAAGAAAACGGTCCGAAATATACCGGTGTGATAACTCCACTGATGCAATGATTGCATTATCGGTGATACGTACTTTATGGTGGTTTTCATACCGCTCTTTTAATCCCCGCATAATACTGATCGCACTGATCACATCCGGTTCGTCGATCATCACCTTCTGGAAACGACGCTCCAGCGCTTTGTCCTGTTCGAAATATTTCTGGTATTCGTTTAGGGTCGTTGCTCCGATAGCGCGCAGGTCGCCTCTTGCCAGGGCCGGTTTCAAAATATTGGCTGCGTCCATGGCTCCTTCTGATTTTCCGGCTCCGACCAGGGTATGTATCTCATCAATAAACAGGACAATTTCCCCTTCGGAAGAGATCACTTCGTTTACAACTGCTTTCAACCGTTCCTCAAACTCCCCTTTATATTTTGCTCCTGCAATCAACGCACCCATGTCGAGTGAAAAGATATTTTTGGAGGCCAAGTTCGAAGGGACATCGCCATTAACAATCCGTTGCGCCAACCCCTCTGCGATGGCTGTTTTACCTACTCCCGGTTCGCCGATCAGGATCGGGTTGTTCTTTGTCCTGCGGGAGAGGATCTGGAGCACGCGCCGGATCTCGTCGTCCCGTCCGATCACCGGATCAAGTTTCCCGTTTCGTGCCCGCTCATTCAGGTTGATTGCATAGCGACCCAATGCATCATAGCTCTCTTCCGCCGACTGCGAGTTTACTTTCGAACCTTTTCTTAACTCCGCGATGGCTGCTTTGGTCTCTTTTTCGGTCATGCCGCTGTCTTTCAGTAGTTGCGCTACCTGGTCTTTTGTCTCCATCAGGCCTAACAGGATATGTTCCAGGGAGATATATTGGTCTCCCATCTCTCCTGCCAGCTTGGTCGCTTTTTCCAATGCTTTGTTACAATCATTGGAGAGATAGACGTTACCTCCGGAGACTTTCGGATAGGAATCGATGATCCGGTCCAAAGCGGTTAATAGGTTCGTTCTATTAATACTGAGTTTGTTGAAGATAAAATCAGTAACGTTTTCGCCTATTTTGACCACACTCTTTAACAAATGGCCGGTCTCAACGGCTTGTTGTCCTTTACTCTGAGCAAGTTGCACCGCTTCTTGCAGGGCCTCTTGCGACTTGATAGTATAATTGTTCATATTCATGACCTGGTCTGTTTGATTTTCAAGTATAGATGATACAAACTTTATACCGGATGATCATCTGAAAAGTTGTACGGCTTTTTCAAAAGGAAGGAAATGACAGAATGTCATATAAAAACAAAAAAAATGACAAAATGTCAAAAACGCATAGGGGCAAGGAGCAGATAGCAGGTGGTAAGAGGGGTGTCTTGCTGAGAGTTAGTTTGAGGGTTGAAATATCCTGAGTTTATATTCAGGATGCGTCGTTTATAAAATGGATGCTGTGACAGGCTATCATTCCGGCTGTTTCTGTCCGTAACCGGCTATTCCCTAATGTGATCGGTTGGAATCCGGCTTGTGTTGCCATCTCTATCTCTTCTTCCGAAAAATCGCCCTCCGGCCCGATCAGGATGATGGCATGGCTCCCCGGACAATACACTTCATCTAATCTTTTTTTATCACTGTCGTGGCAATGCGCGATAAATTTTTGCCCCTCGTTGCATGAGGAGATAAATTGTTTGAATCCGGCCATCGGATTCAATTTCGGCAAATAGGCTTTTACCGATTGCTTCATAGCTGAGATCAGTATCTTCTCCAATCGTTCTTCTTTTACTGTTTTTCGCTCGGAGTGGCGGGTATCGAGCATCGTGATTTCGTCAATCCCGATTTCAGTGCATTTTTCCAACATCCATTCTATCCGGTCGATGTTTTTTGTCGGGGCAATTGCAATATGGATATAAAAGTTTCGCTTTCCATAGCCGGTGATTTTTTCGATGCACCGGATGCGACAGCCCTGTACTGCAGCTTTGTCTATAATGCCCCGGTAGTAGTTTCCCCGCCCGTCGACCAGCGAAACCTCGCCTCCTTCGACAAGCCGCAATACCCGCACACAGTGCTTTGATTCTTCGGCGTTTAACGTATAGTATGGTTCTTCTATGTCAGGCGTGTAAAACAGGTGCATAATCCGATTTTTAAAAGTCTTGTATTTAAAGCAAAACTAATGCTTTTTTAAAATATAAACGGGTGAAGAGTCAAAAATTGTAGCATAAGTGCTAATGGCATTTATATGGTTTAGCAAATTGACGATATATTCCCGTGGATTTCCCAACAAAATCTGCACAAGAAGTTAAGCACTTTTTGCATTTAGTTTCCAATCATGGCTCCGGTGAATATCCTACCTTGCCCCATAATCCGACCAATCGGTCTGCTCCTGAAGCTCCTTGCTATTGTAAAGTACTTATTTGTACTGCTTCCCGTCTGTGTAAACGGCATCCCAAGGAGATAATAATCCGCAGACTGAATAACCCCTTCCGCCTGACTGATCACTACCCTTACATTCCCCAGATGATCCGTCAGGTTATATTCATACGTTCCGCTTGTCCTACTTTACCGCCTGCCCGCTTTTTAGACTCCTTATATCCTGTTTATTTTGATTTATTCGGATACGCAGGGGCTTTGGGGTAGGTGCCCGGGTTTGCTTTCAGCGCTTCCATGATCAGGTCGATTGCTTTGTTTAGCTGCTGGTCCTCGCCGGCGTACTCTTTAGCCGGATCGTTATCCACTACATAGTCCGGTTCGACACCATACCCTTCGATGACAAATTGTTTTCCTTCTGCGTCGTAATGGGCAAACTCGGGACGGTTCAATGCACCTCCGTCAATGATAGGCAATGTACCCCGGATGCCGACGACTCCGCCCCAGGAACGCACTCCTACCGTTTTCCCGATCTGATAGAACTTGAATTGATATGGAAACAGGTCTCCGTCCGAAGCGGAGTAATTGTCCAACAGTAGTACTTTAGGCCCTATCATCATACCGGCAGGTTTCGGTGTCGGCTGTCCGTTCCGGGGAACTGCCATGATCGCCAATTCCCTGCGTAACCGTTCGATGATCATCGGAGATACGTTACCACCTCCGTTGCCGCGATCGTCAATGATCAGGGCTTTCTTATTCAGTTGCGGGTAGTAGTACTTCACAAATTCGTTCAGCCCTTCCGCGCTCATATCAGGAATATGGATATATCCGACTTGTCCGTTGGTCGCTTTATTTACTTTCTCGATATTGTTTTGTACCCAGTCAAAATAGTACAAGGCCGCTTCACTGGCGATCGGCTTGACGATCACTTTGCGCCCGCCGGTTTCGGTAGGCTTTCCGTTCAGGGTAAGTTCCACCTGCTTTCCGGCCTTGTCGTAAAGGGTCGCATAGATATTGGCAATCTCTTTGGTCGATTTTCCGTTGACGGCCGTAATAAAATCGCCCGTTTTTGCTTCAATGCCGGCTTCGGTCAGCGGGGAGCGTAACGATTCCGACCAATTTCGGCCTTCAAGTATCCTCTCTATTTTGTAATAACCCGAAGCATCTTTGCTCAATTTGGCGCCCAATAGGCCGGTTTTTATTTTCCGGGGTTCGGTTTTGTCGCCTCCGGAGATATAAGCATGACCACAGTTCAACTCCCCGATCATTTCTCCAATGATATAATTCAGGTCATTTCTGTTGTTGACATAAGGTACCAATGGGGTATACTTTTCACGTATTTTGTCCCAGTTTACCCCATGCATGTCCGGATCGTAGAAGAAGTCGCGCATCTGCCGCCAGCACTCCCGGTATATCTGGGCCCATTCGGCATGCAGGTCGACAACGGTTTTAACGTCCGACATACTCACCGTTTCCTCCGCATTGATTCTTCCGAAAGGCATATCGACCACGGCATATCCTCTTCCGGCGCTTACCAACATCTTCCGGTAATCTGGACTGACGGTGATCATCGTGCCTCCGATATCATTTTCTTTTTCTTTATTCAGGTTAAACATATAGAGGTTTCCCTGACGATTGTAGTATACGTTTTCTCCGACACAGATCACATTGTTATACCTTCCGGGGAGCACTTTAAGTTCAAGTGACCGGTCCCGAATACCGTCGAAATCGATTTCAACTTTTACTCCTGCGGATGCCTTCCCGTTTTCCTCTTTTTTACTCTCCTTTTTTTCTTCCGTTTTCTTTTCGCCCTCGTCGTTCTTTATGTCAACCTCGTCGTTTTCGTATGCAAAAGGAGAGGGGGTAGACCTTCTCAACGGTACGATATACGGTTTGTTCATGTTATTATAAACATGGTTCCACTCCGTCTGGCTGTAAGTCGGAGCAAATGTACGGGCGGATGTAAATACGATATATTTCCCGTTGTTGCTGAAAGAGGGAGAACCGGCATCGAACCATTCGTCGGTAATGATCTGCTTTTCTTTGTTTTCAAGGTTGTATACCATGACCACCGAAGTGGTATTGAAACGGGGCAAGGTATAGACTATCCAACGGCTGTCCGGCGACCAGTTGAACTCCCGTAATTCGCCGTCGGGGGTGTGTTCGACATCGGTCACTTTTCTCGAATCGGTGTCGATATAGCGCAGGCGGAGCATCTTATCGCTCCATAGGATCTTTTTACCGTCGGGCGACCATTTGAAATCATATTTGTAGGTGTCGCTGTTTTTGGTGAGTTGCACCGGCCTTTGTAGGCCGTCCTGACTACGGAGATATATTTCATCTTCGCCGGTCTCGTCGGAGATGTAGGCGATCCAACGTCCGTCGGGAGACCATTGTGCGTCGCGCTCATGTACTCCGGAGGTTCCGGTCAGGTTGTAGGTGATGCCCGATTTTACCGGTACGGAGTATAAATCACCCCGTGCCCCTACGACCAGCCGTTTACCGTCGGGCGACATGTCGGCACGGTTTATTCTGTAGGCTGCATCTTTCAGTTGCTTGCGGCCTCCTGCCAAGTCTTCCTGAATATAGATGGTGATCTTTTCGGTTTTCTTGGTTACCAGGTCAAAATTATAGATATATCCTCCGTTCTCAAAGACGATGGATTTATTGCCGAGGCTCGGAAACTTGATATCGTACTCTTTGAAATCGGTCATCTTTTTCGTTTGCTTTGTCTCCGTATTATAACAAAACAGGTTCATGATCCGGTCCCTGTCGGAGAGGTAGTATATTTCTTTCCCGGTCCACATTGGAATAATGTTCTGATGCGGATCATTGGTAATGTTTTCTGTTTTTTTTGTTTTAAAATCATGGATCCAGATATCATCGGCCATCCCTCCCTGATAGTATTTCCAGGTACGGAATTCACGGAAAACCCGGTTGTAGGCCAATTGGGTTTTGTCCGGCGAGTAGGAACAGAATCCCCCGGCAGGCAATGGCAATTCTTCGGGTAGCCCTTCTTTTACAGGAGCCAGATATAATTTTCCTTTAAAATCATTGAACGAATTCATCCGGGAGCGGAAGATAATAGATTCGTTATCTTTCCAGCCCATCACAATGTTATTCGGTCCCATCCGGTCGGAAATATCATCCCGTTCGAGGGTGGCGGTATAGGTCAATCTGACCGGTTCGCCGCCGGTGACAGGCATCCGGTATACTTCGGTATTCCCGTCATATTGTGCCGTGAAAGCAAGGGTTTTACCGTCGGGCGAAAATCGGGCAAACATTTCGTATCCGCTGGCACTGGTAAGTTTACGAGCTACTCCTCCCTGGGAAGGAACAATGTATAGATCACCGGCATAGCTGAATACCAGTTGATTGTCATGGATTGTCGGGAACCGCATCAAGCGAGCTTCCTGCTGGGCAAATACGGAGACGGTTATTGCCAGTGACATACAAAAGAGAAAAAATGTTTTATTCATGATCTTTATTTATTTTATTTCCCATTCTCTTCTCCGCAATAGTATTTTATCCTTTTTTCAATGGCTTGCTGGCATACCGGGCAAAATCCTTCTTCCCCGTTGCTTTTCATCCGGCAATTCTGAACCGGACTGAATATCCCTTTCGACAGGTAGCCTCCTCCTTCAAACATTCCGACTATCCCTTTGTATTCCTCTGTCCGGGGAGTAGGAACCGGAGTGTTTTTTTTGATCATCCGTTTCCATTTTGAGTTGAAATCGACATTGGTGGTGATATTGGGTTCCCAAGGTTCGATCTTGAGGTTATAAAAATCGGAGTAGGCGACTGCAGAGGTGTAATATTCGTCGGCCAGTCCTCCGAAGCTATGCCCGAATTCATGGATTGCTACGGTGTCGGCCTGCGGATGGTCCGAGGTTCCCATTGCATACCAGTTATAGAATCCTCCACCTCCGTATATCTTGCTGTTGACAACAATAAATATGGCATCGTAAGGCACATTGGCCGCAATGTCGCTGACTGTTTTTATATCGCTGGTCGTCAGGTAACGATTCAGGTCAAAAGTGTAATAAGAGCTGTTAAGCAGAGTCGTGCGGTAGATCCCTCTGCCGGGAACATCCGTGCCTGATTCTGCCGATGCGGCATCCACAACGTACAGGTTGAATTTTTCTTTGTATTTATTGAAAGGAGGTTGATTCAAAAAATATTGGAACATTCTTGAAGCGTCGGCATGGAATTTTTCCATTTCGGCTGCAGTATATCCTTCCGGGAGAAACACAATATCCACATGATTGGCCGGATCTCCATGATCCACGAGTTTGGACGCTTCATATTTTTTCCTTAATCCGGGCCGGATGAAATAATCGGCGGGATCGATGTCGAGCGAGAAAATGCGAACATATTTCCCGTCTTCATAGAGACGTTGTTCGATTTCGAAACGCACTTTATTTTTGGGGAAAGGCATTGTCGCCGTCATAGGCATGCTTTTTTGCAACCGTTTTGATTCTTCGGTTGTTTGCCATTCCTGAAATAGGCAGACAAATCCTTTCGAGTATAGTAATTGCCCGGTGGCCAGGTCATATAGATTATACCGCAATCCTCCCGCATCCTCCGGTTTGGAAGGAATGGTTTTTGGGCCTCCCCAATAAGGCTCACGGAGCAGCTCATCGATAAAAACCGTTGTTTTTTTGTCATCTCCGGCTAACTGGTAATCCACCCGCAAACTCCCTTCCGTAAAAAACTGTGAGAATGGTTGGGCTTCTGCAGCTATCGATAATAGAATGATTACTAGAATAAAAATGTGTTTCATGTGTAGAAAATTGATAGTTGAAAGTTATAAACTGGTTATCGCTTTAATCCTTTGTTCAGAAACTCTTTAAATGATTGTACACCTTTGGTGCCTTCCGTTCTTGCAATCTCTTTCCCTTCCGGATCCAGCAGGAATTTTTATATTCTTTATCGCTTTGTCCGGAAGAAACATCGAAAAGGCATAAAATAAATGCAGTAGATAGTAGTATTCTTTTCATAATGAATAATATAAACGACGGTCCATTGTCTTTTAGACCTTTAAATACCATAAAATTTAACGAGTATAAAAATAGTTTTTTTTCGAGTGATCTATTAAAATTATGAAATAAATTTCTTTATGTTATAATGCTTTGATTTTGTTTTAATGAAAGCGATATAGGTTAATGGTCCATCACAGGATATAAGGCGACAAAGTTCTTTTGAAATTATTGGAAATTAAATTGTGTCGCCGGTAGAAATAATATGGTATGGTGAATTTATAATTTAGGTGAAATTTGTATCGTTTTCTTGTTAAATAACTATTAAACACTATCTTCTTCTGTAATATTTGGCTTTGATATCGTCTATACTTTTGTATCTTTAAACTCTTTTTTGAGAGAAAAGGGTTATTGAATAGATAGAATAAGTAATGGTGAACTAAAATTTTTTTATGAAAAAGAGCAGATTGACAATTTTAAGTTTCTTGTTTTCAATGCTGTTTTTGTCGGGTGCGTTTGGGCAACAGCAAGACAAGCTGCTGACACTGCTGAAACAGGAGTTGGTGCAACAACAAAAAGAATTAAAGGGAGCGGAACTTTCTCCTTATCACATGAACTACAGAGTGATTGACGCTACCACATCAATGGTATCGGCGTCGTTCGGAGCATTAGTGAACAGTCAGGCATATCGTTCGCGATTGTTAGTGCCTCAATTGCGTCTTGGAGACGATAAGTTGGATAACTTCAAGTATAGCCAGATGGGGACGGCAATCTCTCCGTATAAGGGACCTGGTTTTGCCCGATTACCACTGGACGAGGAAAATAGTGAAGATGCCGTACGCCAGGCTATCTGGGATGAGGTAAACGATCGTTATGCATTTGCGGTGGATATGTACCAGAAGACAAAGGCCCAGGCTACTGTCAACGTGGAAGAGAAGGATAAAGCGCCTTACTTTTCAAAAGCTCCGGTTGAAAAATATTATGAAGCTCCGCTTCCTGCAGAAAAATTACAGATAAGTACGGAGCAGTGGAAGGCAAAAATGAAAGAGGTGTCTGCCGTATTCAACCAGAACCCTAAAATTATCCAGGGAAGTGCCACTATAATATATAAAGTGGAACGGCGTTATTTTGTTGACAGCGACGGAGCAGAAGTGGTACAAAACCTAACATATGCAAGGGTGATGATAAGCGGTCAGGCCAAAGCCGACGATGGAATGGAGTTGCCGCTCAATCTTTCTTATTTTGCCTACGACCCGAAGGATTTGCCTTCTACCGAGAAAATGGTGGCCGATACCAAAGAGGTGGTAAAGAAACTGATTGCGTTGCGTGAAGCTCCGACTGCCGAACCGTATACAGGCCCTGCTTTGTTGTCGGGCCCTGCCAGCGGAGTGTTTTTTCATGAGATTTTCGGTCACCGGATCGAAGGGCAACGGATGAAGAGCGAGTCCGACGGCCAGACCTTTAAGGAGATGGTTGGCATGTATGTGTTACCGTCAGCCCTGCAGGTGTACGACGATCCTACGTTGAAAAAATATGCGGGGGAAGATCTTAACGGATATTATAAATATGATGATCAGGGGGTAAAAGGGGAGCGTGTGGATGTGGTGGTAGACGGAAAGCTCCATGAATTCCTGATGACACGTACTCCGATCGACGGACATCCGCGCAGTAACGGCCATGCCCGCGCGACTGACGGTTACGATCCGGTATCGCGCCAGTCAAACCTGATTATTGAAACCAAAGCGCCTAAAACTAACGCCGAATTGCGCCGTATGTTGATCGAAGAGGCGAAAAAACAGAGGAAAGAGTATGCCTATTTCTTTGAAGAGGTGACCAGCGGGTTTACTTTTACCGGAAAAGGAGGTACCAACTCGTTCAATGTGACGCCGCTGGTAGTATATAAGGTGTTTGTAGACGGTCGTCCCGACCAGCTGGTGCGTGGAGTAGACCTGATCGGTACGCCGCTTTCGATGTTTTCCAATATCGTTCATGCAGGAAATGATTACCGTGTATTTACCGGAATGTGCGGCGCCGAATCGGGATCGATCCCGGTAACGGCTATTTCGCCTACCATACTGGTGAACAAAGTTGAGACTCAGATCAAGGCTAAATCGCAGAATTTACCTCCGGTATTACCTAAACCTCAGGCAACAAAGTGATAAGCGAATACACTTTCAATTTTTAAATTTCAATTATATACAATGAAACATTATATATTATTATTTACCATTTTCCTGTTCGTTGGGTCGGTGATGGCGCAAAGCAATAAAGACGAGGTGATTCTCGGGGCGATGCAGGATGAGTTGGACCGTAACATGAAAGAGCTGGCTTTGCCGGGTATGGGCAAGCCTTTCTATCTGTCATACACATTGGGTATGTCCCGTCAGTTTGAGGTGATGGGCGTATTAGGAGCTTTAACGAGCTCCTATGAGCAACCCAGCAGGGGAATCGGAACGATTCAGTTGCTACTGGGGGATTATAACCGCACGAGCGATTCCAGGTATGTCGGACAGTTTCCTAAGGTGGGAATGCCTGCTGAAGCCGATTACAATCAGATCCGTACAAACTTCTGGTTAGGAACGGATGCTGCTTATAAATATGCATTGCAGGAAGCCGCAGGGAAGGCTGCTGCGCTGAAAGCAAATCCACTCCCCGAAGATGAAGCAAAACTGCCTGATCTGGTGAAGGCCGAACCTATTACCAAGATCGTAACCGATAAAATTCCTTATGTAATAGATATGTCTGTACTGAAGGATAAGGTGCGTGAACTGTCGGCAATCTTCAAGGATTACAAAGAGATCTTTAATTCAAGTGTAGCCATTGGCGGTTTCGATATGGATGTTTATAAAAAGACCTCGGAAGGGGTGACTTTTAAAGAGCCGGTAGGTTATGTGAACCTGATCGCCCAGGGTACGATCAGGACAAAAGAGGGCGTGAAGATCACTGATGCTTATGTTGTGACGGTGGCTCGTCCGCAGAATCTTCCCTCTATGGAGGATATGAAAAAAAGCATTAAGAATTTTGCAGATAATCTGATGAAATTGAAAGAGGCGCCTGAAGTGCAGGAGTTTTATTCCGGTCCGATTCTTTTTGAAGAGGGTGCTTCTTCGGCTGTCTTTGTGGGTAACCTGTTGAACCAGTCCGGTTTGTTTGCATATCGGAAACCGCTTTCAGGACAAAGCCAACCGTTCAAGACAATTGAGGGGCGCATAGGAAAGAAGATCGTTGACACCCGTGTATCAGTGAAACATTACAGTACATTGGATAAATATAATGGAACGCC
Organism: Marinifilaceae bacterium; assembly: GCA_031553705.1. Classification (GTDB taxonomy): domain Bacteria; phylum Bacteroidota; class Bacteroidia; order Bacteroidales; family Marinifilaceae; genus JAVBLD01. The sequence continues at coordinate 16,972 of JAVBLD010000017.1, forward strand.
GTTGCTTGGAGCATACCAGATCGATGCCGAAGGAGTTGTTCCAGAGAAAGAGTTGACATTGGTAGAGAATGGTATTTTCAAAAATATGCTGAACGGCCGGGTCCCGGCATTAAAGAGCGCCGGTTCTACCGGTAACTCACGTTTTATACTCACCAATTCGGATTTGGTATATGTTACCGCTCCGGGTACGATCCATATCCAGGTGGACAAAGGACTGAAACCGGATAAGATGAAAAAGGCATTGATTAAAGCAGCTAAAGAAGAGGGGTTGGATTATGCCTATATCGTACGAAAGATAGCCGGTCCGGCATCTTTAATTTATAAGGTGAATGTAAAGGACGGCAGTGAAACGCAAGTACGTTTCGGAGACCTGAGCGCGATCAACCTTGCCAAGATTAAGAGGGTACTGGAGATCTCTGCTAAAGAGAATGTGTCCAATTATGTTCTGAACCGTCAGGTACTGTCATCGTTGATCTATCCGTCATCCATATTGATCGAAGATGCGGAAATAAGTAAATCTTCGGTAAAACCGGAAAAAGAACCTGCATTGCAGTTTCCGTTGCAACGTTGATAAAATAGAAGAGAATCAAATAAACAAAGAGAGCTATCCGAAAGTGGCTCTCTTTGATTTTAAAATCGTGGAGATTGGATATAAAAAAGGTACCCTTTTGAGGTACCTTTTTTTGTGAGCGGAAAACGGGACTCAAACCCGCGACCCCCAGCTTGGAAGGCTAGTGCTCTATCGACTGAGCTATTTCCGCATAATTTTCGGGCTTTCTTAAGCAGGATTAGCTCGCTTTGCTCACTGATCCTTAAGAAGGAGCCTTACAAATAAAAATAAAGATAAATTCTGTTTATCTTTATTTTTATTTGTGGGGAGAGCAGGATTCGAACCTACGAAGGCGTACGCCAGCAGAGTTACAGTCTGCCCCAGTTGGCCACTTTGGTATCTCCCCATTTTCAAAGAACATATTGCTTTCTTTAGCGGATACAAAAGTATACCTTTTTTTAAGAAAAACAAAAATAAGAGAGTTTTTTTTTAGTATTTAACGATCGGTCGGCTTTTACCAGAAATCCCCAGATCCTTATCGCTTACCCTTATCTTAGTTTTTTTCTCAGTGAGAAGATAAACTCCAATCCTCCCTCTTTCCTGCTTTTTGCTGAGATCAACCCTTTATGGAACAGCACAGCATTCTTAACAATGGAGAGTCCGAGGCCCGAACCTCCGGTTTTCCGGCTGCGTCCTTCATTGATCCTGAAAAAACGATCAAATATCTTGTCCAGAAAGATGTCATCGACACCATGGCCGGTGTCGTAATAGGAGAAATAGTAGAACTCGTCGTCCTCGGTATACTGTTCAATATTTATCGTGATGTTTTCGCCTGCATAATGAATGCTGTTATCAATCAGGTTCCTGAAGATAGAGTATAGCAAGGTATGGTTGCCTTCAATTTCGATGGTGTCTTTGAGCTGGTTGCAGAGTGTAATATAGTGGTTTTTGAGCGATTCGGCAAGGTCGGAAGCAACCTCCCGGACGGTGTCCCCGATGTTTACTGTTTCTTTCTCAAACAGGTCGGACGCCTCCTCTGTTTTGGTGATCAGCGCTACGTCCCGGATCAGGTCGGATAATCTCAACACTTGCATATAAGTGCGTTCGAGGAAAAACTTTTGTTTGACCGGGTCGATATGGTCCTGTTCCAGCAATGTTTCGATATAGCCCCGGATGCTGCTTACCGGTGTTTTTAGCTCATGGGCGATATTATTGGTCATCTCTTGTTTTAAGAGCCTGTTTTGCTCTGCTGAAGAGATGTTTTCCAATGTAATTTCATAACTGTTGTCGTAAAAAATCAGTAACCTGACCGCAAAATGTTTTCCGTTTTTCGAGATCTTTCCCTGATAGGCCGGTATCGTTTTGGCTTGCGGATTTACCGGAATGCTTTTACTCAGGAACACCTTCAGTTCTTTAAAATCAGGTTCATCGAGTATCAATCCGGGTTCGAATGTCGGCTCGTCGACGATTGTGTTCAGGTGTTGGATAAAATGAGTATTGGCATAGATTTTTTCATGATTGGCCGAAAAAATGCATATCCCTTCATTAGAGTAGTGAAAATGGCGGAGTAGTTTCTCCCGCTCCAGATTCAGCCGGTTTTTGCTATCTTCCAGTAGTTTATAGTTTGTCACGATTTTATTCCCGATCTCGCCGAGTTCGGTGTCGGGAAACTTGATCTTATCATAGCCGGGAGCGTTATTTTCCGCAGTGATAATAAAGTCTTTCAGGCTGGAAACCGCTTTCCCGAAACGGTCGGAAAGATAGAGGATCGATCCCAACGCTATAAAAAAAAGCAGAAGAATAAAGTAGACGAATATCTCATCTGCTTTCAGCGTATTTTTTATCTGGTCGTTATAAGGAAAAGCCACTCTTACAAAATAGGGGTCTACATATCGGGCGTAGTAATAATAGGGAATATTTTTTGTCGCCGATATCCGGATATCCGATCCCGATTTATGAATCAATGCATTCGAAATTTCCGGACGGTTAAGGTGGTCTTCGACGATCTGGTTTTTTCCAATCCGGTTGTCATACAACACGCGTCCCTGCCGGTCGATAATCGTCACACGTAACTCCTCCGGGAGCAGCGGAAGGATTTCCTGTATCGAATTGATAGCCTGCCGGGCAAGAAGTTGATGTTTTGTAACATAGTTTGAGATGACTTCCGAATAGGCGTCCATGTTGGTACGGAGATACTCTTTTTTATACATTTTTTCCCTGTTTTGCTGCATCATCACGATGATAACGGTAAAGAGGGTAAACACCATTAGAAAATAGAGGAATAATCTCTTTTTATATGATAATTTCATAAAGATCTGATAGAATTAAGAATTTATTTTTCAAAACAGTAGCCATAGCCGGAACGATTGACAATATGTTTACCATATTCTCCGAGTTTCTTACGCAAACGGGTGATATGTACGTCTACGGTTCGTTCCAGCACATACCCTTCGTCCTGCCACACCTTGCCCAGTATATCTTCCCTGGAAAAAATGCGGCTTGGGGATTTCGCTATCATATATAAAATCTCAAACTCTTTTTTTGTCAACCAGATGGTATCGCCTTTCAGCTTCACAGTCTTGGTTTCCAGGTCTATAATCAGGCCTTCGAATTCGACCGTCTTTTTCTTCTCCGGCACGTTCTGACTACCGGTGCGTTTAAGTACTGCTTTGACCCTTGCACTGACTTCTTTTATCGAGAAGGGTTTGGAGATATAATCATCGCCGCCGATATTGAATCCGGTCAGCATATCGTTTTCGGTATCCCGAGCGGTCAGGAAAATAATAGGGGTCGTCATTTTCAACTCCTTCCGGAGTTTTTCAGCCATTTTAAAACCGGACATTCCCTCCATCATTACGTCGAGCAGGATCAGTTCGTGTTTATCGGAAATGGTTTTCAAAGCTTGTTCAGCCGAATGGGCAATATCTACCGCAAAACCCTCGCTTTCGAGGTTGAATTGCAAAATCTCGCACAAATCCTCTTCGTCGTCTACAACCAAAATATGTTTTCTGTCCATTTCATTCGGATTTATTCATTGTATGGTATTATGGCCTACTCGCTGGTGGCCGGGAATTGCTCGCCTTCGCTTCCGGCATGTAATGTCGGAAGTTGTGTTGAACAGTGTTTGATATTTTTTCCTTCCATCAAATAGATGGCTGCTTCGGCAATGTTGGTGGCGTTGTCGCCGATCCGCTCTATATTGTATGCCATATTACTGATAAAGATAATATCCGTCACTTGTTGCGTTGTGAGGGCTTTCCCGGCACAACGTTTTTGCAGGCATTCATTAATGTGGTGATGTAAATCATCCACCGAATGATCCGTTTCGATCGTCTCTTGCGCCAGATGATTATCTTCGCAAATAAAAGCAAATATAGCATTTTGCGTCATGTTTTGGGCAATCGAGAACATATTTGACAAATCTGTTTTGTAATCCGCAAAAATAGTACCGTCTATCGCAATCTGTTTTAAGAAACCGGCAATGTTCAGGAGCAGGTCGCCGATCCTTTCCAGATAAGCCGTCATGTCGTAGTAGGAGATGATCTTACGCAGGTGGCTGGCCCGCGGAGTGTAGAGGACAATCGCATGGATCACTTCATCACGGATTTTTATCTCCATACTGTCGATAAGCCGTTCGTTGTGTTGTATTTCGGCATGTATCTCTTCGTTCCGATTATCTTCCAGCAACCGGACAGTCAGACTGAGTTGCTTGGCGACGACTTTGGTCAAGGCATTAAAGTCGCCGGTGATGTTTGTGAAAATCTTTTCCTGTAGAGTATTCATATTTTTTGTTCATTATTTTTCTGTATAAGTTATTTTTGTTCGGTCTGAACCGAAAACTCAAAGTATACTATCCGAATTGTCCGCCGAGATATTCTTCGGTACGCTTGTCTTTCGGGTTGGTGAACATGGTATCGGTCTTGTCGTATTCAATCAGCTCGCCCAGGTACATAAACATCGAATAGTCGGAGATCCGGGCGGCCTGTGCCATGTTGTGGGTTACAATAATAATCGTGAACTCTTTTTTCAGGGTCAGCAACAGTTCTTCGATACGGTTCGTAGCGATCGGGTCCAGCGCTGATGTAGGTTCGTCCATTAGCAATACTTCCGGCTTTAATGCCAGGGCGCGTGCAATGCAGAGTCGTTGCTGCTGGCCTCCTGAAAGGAAAGTGCCTTTTTTGAACAGCGAGTCTTTCACCTCGTTCCACAAGCCTACATTAGTCAAACAGGTCTCCACCAGTTCGTTTTTCTCTTTTTTTGACATCGAGATACCGTTCAATCCGTATCCGGCCAATACATTGTCATAAATACTCATGGTCGGAAACGGATTAGGGCGTTGAAATACCATGCCGGCAATCCGACGGACTTCCATTGGATTCATCTTCAGGATATTCCGATCGCCGATCAGGATCTCTCCGTTGGTACTGATGTCGGGATACAGCTCATGCATCCGGTTGACGGCGCGTAGCAATGTGCTTTTTCCGCATCCCGACGGGCCCATGATCGCTGTGATACACTTCTCATAAATAGAGGCATTGATGTCGTTTACCGCATTTTTTCCGGGAGTGTATGAGATCGACACGTGGTTGAATTGCAGGATAGGATGCCTTGCAGGTCCGGTTGCTACGGAAGATCCGGTCATTGTATTTTCCACTTTGCGGTAATGTTTTTTGCGATGATGTTTAGTGTCAACACCAACATCAGTAAGAACAGGGATGAACTCCATATCATATCAATTAAATTCGGATCGTTGTAAAATTCCCAGATTAACAGGGGGACGGCGCTGGTTGGTTTCATAACATCCCAGTTTATCGTCGAACAGCCAAGCGCTGTCAACATTAGTGGGGCGGTTTCGCCCATAATTCGGGATATAGCTAATAGGATTCCGGTAAATACCCCGCCAAAGGCAGCCGGTAATAGTATCTTTAATATCACACTTGTATAAGACGCGCCTAATGCCAGACCGGCTTCTTTCAGGCTCGCGGGTAGCATTTTCAGTGTCTCTTCGGTGGAGCGGATAACTGACGGCAGCATTATGATCGACAGAGCAATGCTACCGGCAAACGCCGAATAACTGCCTAACGGTTTGACGACCCATGCATAGGCAATGATGCCGATGACAATTGAGGGGGTTCCTTGTATCAAATCGGTGAAAAAGCGGACCGTATGGGAGAAAATCGTTTTCGGCTTTTCGGCCAGGTGAATGCCTCCGAATATTCCGACCGGAATAGCAATAATAGCTGCTATCCCGACTGTCAGCAGTGTACCGGTGATACCATTACTGATTCCTCCCGGAATAATTTCGCCGCTATTTCGGGCCAGCATGGCGTCCAGTGTATTAGGCGCCGTTTCGGTGAAGAAACTGAGGTTGATCTGTTTGTATCCCTTTTTCAGTAATTCCCATAGGATCAAAACCAATGGAATGGCTGTCAGAAAAGAGAAAAAACAGACGGCGTAAAAGAATGCCTTATCTTTTATGTGACGATAATCTGTCATTTTTGTCGTTATCTTAGTTTTTTTAGGATCATTTTTCCGGTTGCATTAATTATAGCAGTGATCAGAAAAAGCAATAATCCGATCGCAATCAGTGAGCTTAATTTCAGGCCGTCTGCTTCACCGAACTGATTGGCAATAACACTGGCCATCGTATTGCCGGTCGCAGTAAGCGATGTCGGTATGTTATTGGTATTCCCGATCAGCATGGTGACCGCCATCGTTTCCCCCAAAGCCCTTCCCAATGCCAGGATATAGCTGGCAAATATACCCGAACCGGATACCGGGAGCACTATGCGTTGGATGACATTCATCCGGGTGGCGCCGAGACTATAGGCAGCTTCTTTCAGTTCGTTCGGTACCATTGTAATGAACTCCGTACTTAGTGATGCGGCATACGGTATGATCATAATGGCCAGCACAATGGAGGCTGTCAGGATGCCGAAACCCTGGGAGGAGATTTCGAGAGAGGTAAGGATCGGACGGAGAGTATAAAATCCCCACAATCCATACACAATCGACGGAATACCTGCCAGCAGGTCGATTACCGCACCGATAAATATCGCTATCTTTTTCCCTTTGAAATATTCTCCGGTAAACAGTGCAGCAGGCAGCGAGAAAGGCAGACAGAAAAGCAAAGCTAAAAATGAGGTCATTAACGTGCCTGTAATAAATGCCAGTGCTCCGTATTGCTCTTTATTCGGATTCCACTCGGACGAGAAGATAAAATCGAACCATCCGAAGTGTTTGAAAGCGGGTATGGCTCCACTCACCAAAGAGTAGATCATACCTCCGCTGATCAGTAGCACCAGTAATGAACAGGCAATTAATGACCGTTTAAAAATATAATCGCGCATAAACAAGAGTTGAGAAGTTGAAAGTGGACAGTTGAAAATGGAGTCTTCTTACCACTTACCACCTGCTATTTGCCACTATTCAACGGTTTACCGTTATAGGTGACAGATTTCAACAGCACTTTGGCGTTAGCGATGGCTTGTGCCGGAAGCGGGGAGTAGTGTACTTTGGTCGTGATCGATTGCGTCGTATCGTCGAGCATCCAATTTAATAAGCGGACAGTCTCTTCTGCTTGTTGTTTGCTCCGGTCGTTGTAAGCCTGTTCTTTATAAAGAATGATCCAGGTGAGGCAACTGATCGGATAGGCATTTGGCGCAGATGAGTTGGTGATCATCGTTCGGGTGTCAGCAGGAATGTCGGAAGCTGCAGCGGCGGAGATACTTTCGGTATTCGGTAGTACAAACTGGCCTGCAGAATTTTGTAAATGGGCCATAGGCAGGTTGAGCGAGAGGGCATATTCGGAACCGATATATCCGATTGCTCCTTCGGTTTGGCCGACGATTCCGGCTACACCCGGGTTTCCCTTGGCAGCCATTCCTTTAGGCCATTGTAATGATTTGCCGGTGCCGATGTTCTCTTTCCATACCGGACTTACTTTCGACAGATAGTCGCTGAATACGAAAGTCGTACCGCTTCCGTCCGAGCGGTATACCGGAAGAATCTCCTTATCCGGCAGATTGACTCCTGCGTTGATCGCTTTAATCCTGCTGTCGTTCCATTTGGAAATTTGCCCTGAGTAGATATCCGCAATAACCGGTCCGGTAAGATTTAATATCTTTACTTCTGGTAGATTATAGGCCATCACCACTGCGCCGATACAGGTCGGGATATGAATGACCGGAGCCGGCATTTCACTGACCTCATGGTCTGAAAGGTAGGCATCGCTACCGCCGAAATCTACGATCCGGTCCTTCAGGCTACGGATACCTCCACCGCTACCGATACCCCCATAGACCACCGATATGCCGGTTGCATCCTGGTATGTTTTAAAGGCCAGATTGTAGTAAGGCAACGGAAATGTTGCTCCGGCACCGGAGATAGTAACCTCTTTTCTGTTCGTGTTTTCTTTTTTCTTCGATTTGGCTCCGCATGCTGCGATAGCTAATGCTAATGTAATAATAAGTAGTTTGTTCATTTCTTTAAAATTAAGTGGTCTTTATTTTCACAATACAAGTTTACAGAGCTATTACTACAAGAGTGTTACTGTTTTGTTACGTTTTTATTACAATATAAATGACGGTGGCAAGAGTTTTTTTTGGTTTTATATCCTTCCTTTCAATTTTATATTATCTTTGTTTTGGTTTGGCAGTAATACATAGTAACATAATTGCAGTTTTAATAAACTCTTTCAAATACCGCAATATGGAACAGGAGCACTGGCTTAGTCAACTCCGGGATGGGGACGAAGATGCTTATCGGGTCTTCTTTGAAGAGTATTACCAAATACTCGGGTATTTTGCTTTGAAATATGTAAAGCAGAAAGAGGTGGCAGAGGATATTGTAAATGATGTAATTTTGGAACTTTACAGCCGTAAGCATCATTTTGAAAACATCGTTGCCCTGAAGTCATTTCTTTTTCTCTCGATCAAAAACCGTAGCCTAAACTGGTTGCGCGGAAATAAAGCGCAGAACCGTTATTTGCATAGGGCTCTATCAGAACAGGAAGATCGTTTCTTTTTGGACAATATTATTGAAGAGGAGGTCTATTTTTTATTAAAAAATGCAATCCATGTATTACCTGAACTACCCCGTAAAATATATAAGTTTAGCCTTCAAGGGTTGAGTAACGAAGAGATTGCCCGGGAACTTTCGTTAACGGTTGATTCCATCAAAGCCTATAAAAAAAGAGGGAAACAGATATTAAAAGAGAAGTTGAAGGGATTGATGTATTTTTTATCTATTTCGTTGTGATAAAAGCCCGCTTTGCAAAGTTTATAAAAGCAAAGCGGGCTTTTGTACAATACAAGGATTACTTATTACTTTCCAATAACGGAACGATTTTTTCCTGCTGAGACGGATATGGAGCGTCGGCAGAGATGATATTAAAATCTTTGTCAATCAGGAGAAACCGAGGAATGCCGATGATGTCCCATTCAGTCCTGACTTTCGGATCATGACATAGCAATTCAATCACGTTTCCATGATCGCCTCCATCAATTGTTCTGCGCCAGGCCTCCTCATTATCGTCCAGTGAGATTCCGATAAACCGGATATCCGGATATTTTTTGCTTAACTCGTTATAATAGGGCATTTCACCCATACATGGCCCACACCAGGTGGCCCAGAAATCAACATAGAGTGTTGCTCCTTTGTAATCACTGAGTTTTTTCTGTTCGCCTGCCGGAGTTATCAACGTAAGATCGATAGCAGGCCGTCCTATCATTAATTTGGCCCGTTTTTCTATACGTACCCGGAGCGCTTCGCCGAAATCTTTGTTCTCCAGGCTATCTGTGAACATATTCAGCTCTTTGTAAAGTTCCGGAGTGATGTCTTGATCTAATGATTTACCCTTTTTTATTGTCTTATACAATTCCGCCAAACGTTTTGATTTTGGAAAATCGAAGGCGGTAACGGCATAACTGGATACCAGCACCTGCCGGACTACGGCTATGTCCAGGTATTTGTCCGATGCAGAGATTTCTTTTAATAACGGATTTACCTCCTCACAGATGATATTGTAGAACCCATTTATTCTTTTATTATATTCTTCGCGGCTATCACAGCCTTCAAAGAATGTTCTCTGATAGAGCGGGTAACAGAGGTAACTGTTAACGATATCTGCTTTTATCCGCATCATCTCCAGTTCCCGAAATTCTTTACTGACGGACGATAGTTCCTGTAACTCCTTTTCCCGGAGGGTGGCCAGGCTGTCGATAACTTGTTTGGTACTGACAAAGTCGGATCTCAGGTTTCTTCCTGCCTCCAGGAAGGAACCGCTTTTTGGGAAGAGTCGTTCTGTCAAATATTTGTTTGCTTCAGCACCTTCGCCTTTAAATGTACTTTTGGTTTGGTTATCGGCCAGATAAACTTCCATATCATCGCCGGGAGTCAGGTAAAGAGTATTGCGTCCAACCTGGTAATAGGCAGCCTGTTCCAGCGGAAATGTTAAATTAAATAATCCGTCTTTCTCTACAGGTATCAATATGGTGCGGAAATCGGAGATTTCTCCTGCCGCTCCGCCGAATTCCATTTTTACCTCTGTCGTGTTAAACTCTTTCAGCGAACCGTGTAGCCTGACATTTTTCACTTCGGCACGACAGGCTGATAAAATAAGTATACATACAATAATGGCTATATGATTTTTCATATATAATAAGTTGAAAATTAATATCTGTAAATGCTTCATTTTGTTGCGAGTTTTATCATCAGATAAATACAAAATCCTTGATTTTTCCAAAACCTTTATGGACCTGCTTGGCTTCCCAAGTGGTACTATTTTCCCCAATTCTACCGCTGGCGTTAAGGTTTAATATGACCATTTCCCCGGTTCCGTCCGGCATTTCAAATGCTATGCCGAGGCTCTTTTTCAATGGGAATTCATAACCGGAATAATCCTGCTCGGATGCAGTATTCCGGGCAAACCGCATTTTTACCGCTTTACCTTCCGGATGAGAATAGATCAGCGTAGCATTACCACCCGATTGTTTAAAGTCAAGGCGATATACCTTATTGCCGGAGGTATAAAACAGGATACCACTATAGTCCTCACTCGACGCAAAACAGGAGTTTTCGTTCAATCCCGGGATCGACGGCATGCCGTAGTATCCGGAAAAAGAGGCTTCGGACGGGTTGGCAATCCCATAAGAGGCGAACTCATATACTAAACAACTGTCAGCCTCCACGGCAACCGCATAGGCATAGGTGCAATTGTTCCGTGAAGCGTTGTATTTATATCCCGTGCCGATATACAAAACCTTTTGTGCCGGATCGATATTACTCGGATCTGCTTTTGGAGTATTAAGGCCTTTGCGGATAGGAATTAACCTTATCATATCGTTTATCGGATTATCTCTATCTTCATTAAAAATGAGAGCTTCATATTGCGGATTCCGGTTTGGAGAATAATAGTGAAGAAATCTTTTTCCGGCATTATCGTATAGCACACTTAAGAATCCGGCTTTCGCGCAATGGGAAATATATGTATTTCCTAAAGCCGGATCAATATGGGCTTTATAATATTTTGTAGCACTCGGACTTTGATAGTAAACACCGTCGGAGATACATCCGAACCCGTAGTCATTTCCAAATCCCCAGAAGAAATCATATTGCGAATAATTAAATGTAGCCCTGTATATAGGGGCAACACTACGGGACATGGAATCTGCCTGTCGGAATTTCTCCCACTGATAGTAAACGCCGGATTCCTGCGGAATATCGGTAAATATGCCGAGAAGATTCGCATAACCCCTGTAGAGAGAATAATTGATACGGTCGATACCGAACAGGCTGATCGGTTTCCCTTGTAATCGTTTCCCTGTCTCTTTGTGATAAGAGTCGTTCTGCACCACCATTTTATCTCCGATATATTCTACCGTTCCTAATTTTGTCATATCATCCTGCCGATGGAGCACCATCCAACTGCCATGATAGGGTTTGACTAACTTGATTGTTGTTCCCGCTGCATATTCTAATCCGGTGATACTGTCGTATACATTCAGCCGGATGTAATGAGTGTAGGTTTTCGTATCTTTAGAGATCGGGAAGGAGAGTGTCTCCGAGTGGGACAACGTATCCGTATCGGAATATAACGCGCCGCTTGATATTACATACATATTCGGCGTTATAGTACTGTGCAGCCATACAAACTTCATTTTCTCTTTGTTTTGGCTTAACGTTTGGGATAACTCGGGTTTGATCTCGACGACAGTATCTTTTATGCGGTATCCGTAGACTGCATCCAATCGGAGCTGTACCCTATTGACATCGATATAATCGTAATTGCCATTATCATCATGACATGCTATAAACAGCAATATTCCAAGTAAATATGCTATATTTTTCATATGTGTATAATGTTTATTATATATTGTTTTATCTCTTCATATCTATTTGCAGGTGTATATTTCAATGATATATTGTCATATCATTGAACCTAAAATGGAAAAGAGATCCAGACCTTGTCCGGCAGCTTTGTTTCGTCCCATAAAGGAGAGTACTTCTGCGGATCGATGGCGGAAGCGGCTTTGTATTCGTCCAAAATATAATACAGGTCCAAACAATCGAGAAACACCCCCCAGTCATCGCTCGCCCATACCGCAAAATCTGTAATTTTTAAAGTTGTAATGATAAAACGTGCTTTTGTCTCGCTCCAGTCTCCTAAACAAAAAGAACTGAGTCCCTCCCAAGTCGCTGGATTCACATTCCATGTTTCTTGGTTTACAATGTCCGAACATTGTAGCTTGAATGTTTGCCGTTCCACTGTGCCCGGCGTGAAAGCTGATGTTTGATAATCGAATTCCAGATCGGCCTTATAAACTACATTCTGTTTTGCCGGACGTTTTATTACAAATTTAAAAGCGGCTTTGCCTTCTCCGGCCGGAACCACATATCCCTCCGGTAAAAATTCAACTTGCATCTCTTCTGTTGTCAAAGCTTTTACCTTAAAAACCACTTGCCTCGGATAGTCGGTAGGTTCTCCCATAATTTTTACTCCTACTCTTACCGTATCGATCCGTAATGAGTCGCCTAACGGATTGATTCCAAAATTCTTGTTCCAGGTCAGATACTCAACGCCATCTCTTTCATAATTCCATTCATCCCATCCCATAAAATTTATCTGTCCACCTTCGTCATATGTGACCATTTTGTATTCCTCGCAACTGATTGCCATTAAGGTCAACGTTGCAATGATCATCCATTTTATCTCTTTTTGCATAATCCATTTTTTTTAAAAGTTATAAACTCTTGCCATCCGCCCCTTGCTCCCTTTTTCAGTTTGTCTTTCCAAACAGGTCCTCATCGTCCGGCCAGTTAAACATATAATTCTCTTCGGTCATATTTGTCACTGGACAGTGTAAAAATGTTTTGTAGAAATGGCGTTTATAAAAGAAGAATAATTGTCCTTCCCCATAGAACTCTTTACGATACTCTTTTTCAACTTCCTGTAGTCTTCCGGCGTTATCACTGAGTGGGGGAATTTCGTCTGCTCCTCTCGAATTCCTGATAGCGTTCAGGTATTTGGTCGCTAGAGCGTAGTTATCAGTGCACTCTGCCAGGATATAATACATTTCCGGCAGGCGGATCAATGGAATTGTTCCTTCAGTAGACACCCATATATCATCTTGTTTGAATTTACGTAGACTGATAGCAAAAGTGCCATAATCAAATCCAACCCCTTCTTTTATCCGAAAATCGTTGGTTCCGTCATTGGCTACATCAAAGATATCATTCAGAAAAGTACGTTGAGCTACATAAAATTGATCTTCAAATTCATTTACGATCTGTTTTGCAAACTGATCCACATAGATTGAGAAGATGATTTCTTTGGAATGGATCAGATCATTTACTTCAGCCACAAGATTGAACAATTTGCTGTCGATGACTTCCTGGGCATATTTAGCTGCTTCCACTTTATTGCCTGCATACAGGTATACCCGGGCTAATGTTGCCTTTACGGCATACAGGTTCATCCGCTTGTGCCGGTAAACTAAGAAACGATCACCCGGCATAAACATTTCATCTGTGGCGTTTTGGGGAAAATCAAACAATAACGGATCGTTATCCTGCAATAATCTTTCCGCCTCTTTCAGGTCGCGAATGATACTGTCGATCGCTGTATTGGCCGGAGAAAATTCTTTTGCCTCCCGGGTCAATTCACTCCGGTAGCTAATCCGTTTTGCCTCCGGGTTATTTTTGTATACCGGCCCGTACATCCTTAACAGATCGAAGTGTAAGAAGGCCCGTAACCCGAGCGCTTCGCCCCGAATGATCTCATAGTAACCTGGAGTAGTAAATGCAGTCCGGTTTTTATTAGTCCACATGATCAGGTTGTTGATGTTGGCGATAGTATTATACATGCTTCCCCAGATGTTGGCAGTAGTTTCTTCTGTTCTTGTTGACGGAAATGTATAGTATAGCGGGTCCTGAAACGGATAGGGATCTATTGCCGAACCGGAGTTCTGGTAACGTTGTCCTAATACATCCAAGAATCCATAAGTCAGGTCCCGGGCATATAGATTTGTATTTGCCATTTTGATATAGATACCGGTCAACGACTCCATAAAGCCGATTTCGCGGCTGTAAAACTCATCCTCTTCGACGGTAGTCTTCGGTTTGACATCTAGCCAGTCACTGCACGAAACCAGGAAGAGAAGGGTGATACAAAGGCTGATTGTTGTATATCTTTTCATAGTATTAATAGTTGAAAGTTAATTGTAGTGACAAGTGACAGGGATTACTTTCTTGTATCTTGCACCTTGTACCCTATAATTCATCACTTTTTTAATTTATGTAAATCTGAACATAATCTGTATAAATCTGTGGTTTTAGAAAGTCAGATTCAGCGACATTGATATCTGCCGGGCAAACGGATAATCGATTCCCCGCTCCATCTTGACGGTGGAGAAGCGGCATATATCTTCAAAATAGAGTCCGAAAGAGGCCATATCGATCCCTGTATGTTTCAGGAAACTGCTGTTTTGTGCATCCATTCTGTAAGAGAGACTGATAGTAGAAATTGAAAACTCATTATTGTCCATTACAAAACGGGAGGTCGCCTTGGTCTCCGTTTTACGGATATCTCCGTCAATGGCTTTGAAGAATACTTTGTCCCCCGGTTTTTGCCACCGTTCGGTCAGCGCCCGTTTGTCCGCATTCAACCGTAGATTGGCATTCTCCACTTTATCTAACAGGGTTGAATTGAATACTTGACCGCCCCATGTATATTGGCCCGAAACAGTTAGATTAAATCCTTTGTAATTGAATGATGTGGAGATGGAACCCGCTACGTCCGGTTCCCTGTCTCCCACCGGTACCTGATCAATGGCCCGGTAGATATTGGTGCGTTGGCCGTCCCGTTGTAAAAAGACTTCCCTGCCGGTCATCGGATCGATTCCAAGGGAACGTACTGCCCAAATAATGGTTTGTGAATAACCGTTTTCGTAACGAGGTAACGGCCGGTTGGTCACATTGTTCATCTGTTCTTCGTTGCGGTATTTCAATGCATTGGAGATCTCTTCTATCCGGGACTTATTTTTAGCTCCGGTGAGAATTATATTCCAATAGGCCTGCTTTGCCGGATTGTTGTATGGCATTAGACGAAGGGTCAGTTCAACTCCCTTATTGGAAATTTTGCCCAGATTCTCTTTAATGCTGGAGAAACCGACAGAGGGAGCTAACGAATAATCCAATAATGTGTTTTTGGTATATTTTTCATAGTACTCTAACTTTGCACTAATGATGTTCCGGAGTACTGAAAAGTCCAGCGATGCATTATAGTTATCGGTCTGTTGCCATTTCAAATCCGAATTGCCGAGTCCGGCAATTTCCGCGCCTACCGTTGGGGAGCTTTTATATTTCTTCATCAGGTTTTGATAGGTGTACATCTGTAATGCCTGGTAGGGGGTAAAACCCTGTGAACCGGTTATTCCGTAAGTACCCCGGATGATCAGCTCGTCAAATATGCCTAAATTTCTGATAAAATCCTCTTTATCAATGTTCCAGCGTAGACCGGTCGACCAGAACGGAGCATAACGGTTGCTTTCCCCGAATTCGGAAGAAGCATCGATGCGCATACTGTAATCTATGGCATAGCGCTGCTTGTAGGAATAGTTTAATGTAAACATAAATCCTAATGCACGGGTTGTTCCTTCAGAGCCAGTCGTATTTTCGTATGTGGAGCCCATATACACCTCACTCAGCTTATCATTTGGGAATCCGGTTTTTGTGAGTTGAGTTTGCTGGACGGAGCTCTCACTTATGCTATAGCGTGCATAGGCCGATACAAGATGATTTCCTCCGAAATTTTTGTTATAGGCTCCGGACAAGCTTAACCGGTAGTTGAAGCCTTCGGCTTTCTGCCAAAGGAAATTTCCCCGTAGTGCCGGATCGTTAATATCATAGAAGTCGGTATGTTGGGCCGGCTTAAAGACTTCAAGCGTTCCGTCGTTGCGACCTAACGAGAAATCTAAGCTTAACCGCAGGTTATCTGCCGGAACATACTCCACCTTTAACGCTTCCTGAAAATCAAAGTCCCGGCTCTCATTTTTAAATTCGAATAGCGTATTGTAAAGCGGATTCATTGTGGGTTGCGCATAAAATCCTACATAGTTTTCGGGGACGCGCTCATCTCCTGTAGAGTGATCATCCAACACCGCTTTATAATTCCCGTTTTCATCCCTTATCCGGTAATAAGGGTTAAGCAGGGCATACTCTTGGAAATTTCCGTAAGGAGAAACCCGGGTACCACTGGAATAGTCGACATAAACCTGGTTGCTTATCAAGAATTTACCGGCCCGGTATATAATATCTACCCGTCCGCTCTTGGTATCTAAGTTTGTTTCCTTCATTACCCCCGGAGAAAAATTAGCTCCCAGATATATTTTATAGCGTAATGTGTTATCTCCACCTTCAATATTCAGGCCATGCCGGTGGATGAAAGCTGTTTGTACCGGTTGTGCAATCCAATCGGTATTTACTCCGCTGAGTACCTCTTGCTGAATGAAATTATAGTAGTTTTGTAATCCATAATTATTTTTATCATTATAGTAACCTGCCAACTCTTCAATCCGCAATTTTTCTTCGGCATTTAACAGATTATATACACTTAAATCGGGCATTTCCAGTTTATAACTTCCGTTATAGGTGAACCGTAATGTACCGGCCACAGGTGCCTTGGTTTCGATTACAACCACTCCATTGGCCGCTTGTGAACCGTAGATAACGGTCGCTGCCGCATCTTTTAACAGGGTGATCGATTCCACCTGATTCGGATCGAGGTCCATAATGGTAGTGGCGCTTACGCCGATAATTCCATCCAATACAAACAACGGTTGGTTCGGACGGGTATTGTAATCTCCCCGCATCACTACAAAGTCATCACTTTTATAATCGCCGATACTGGCCTGTCCCCGCATCTGGAAATCAGGAATAGCATTCGGATTCGATCCGCTGATATTACTGGTGTTCATCTTAAAGCCGGGGTCCATGATCTCTATTGCTTTCAGTACATTGCCGGTAGTGAGTTTTTTGATATCTTCGCCTGAGATTTGTGTGACGGAACCGGTAAATCCCTCCTTTTTCCGTTTAAAGATACCGGTAACCACCACCTCTTCCAGTTTTTCTTCCTCCTCTTCCATGACTACACGTAATTCGGTCCGTTTATCCAGTTTTATCTCTTGGGTTTTCATTCCGACAAAAGAGAAAACCAGTACGACATCTTCCGTTGCCGGAATGTCCAATTCAAATTTTCCGTCAATGTCGGTAGCGACTCCAAGTGAAGTGCCTTTAATCATAATCGTTACACCGGGCAAGGCATTCCCTTTTTGATCCTTTACCGTCCCGGAGACCTGAGTCTTTTGCTGCGGAGAAACAGGTGGTTGCAGTTTCGGAGAGATAACAATGATATGATCCTCTATCATGTACCATAAACCGGTATTCTCAAGGCATTTGGATAGGACGTCTTTTATATCGGAATCGACAAGTTTTATATTAACCCGCCCCAATTTTTTTAGCTCCGAATTGCTGTAAACAAATTCGTAACCGGTCTGGCGTGTGATCTCCTCAAACACGTCCGCCAACTCTTTATTCTCCACGGAGATACTACAACGCACTTGAGAGTGTGTTTTTGCCGATACCGTTACTCCCAGTATCAACAAGCAGAAGAGCATTTTCATCATTAAAAATTTTTTCTGGATACCACAGGTTCGCCAACCTGTGTCTGAATTCCATTTCTTTTTCATACATTTGTAGTATTAAAGATTTATAATAGCCATCTGCACAATGGCGTTAGTAAAATTGTTTAATCAGGGAGGCTCAGTACATGCCTCCCTGTTTTTTTAGATTTTGTCCTGCATGACAAGTATCGTTCCTGCTTTCTGCACAAAGTGGATACGGGTTGTCAATTCTAACTTTTTCAGTATTTCATCTAAATTCTCATATTTCGGTATATTACCGGTAAATCGTAATTGTTTTAGTATTGCATCCTGTATGTCGAAAGGAATGTTATACCAACGTTCGAGTTTTTTTACCACATCTTCCAGCAGTTCGTCGCTGAAGATAAAACGTTGGTTTTTCCATGTATTGTAAGCTTGTACTTTTATCTTACGTATCTCAAATGTACTGTTTTGTACATTCAACTGGTCGCCGGAGGTCAGCAGTTGCCGCCACTTTTCGGTAATAACTTCTACCTGCCCCTGTACTAACGTCGTTTGTTCCGCTTCATTCTGGTAGGCTCTGATGTTAAAAGACGTTCCCAATACCTTAACATCCGTATATTCTGTTTTTACAATAAAAGGCTTTGTATTATCTTTTGCCACCTCAAAATAAGCCTCTCCAGCGATTTGTACCTCCCGTGTATTTCCGGAAAAGACTACGGGATATTTGAATTCTGTGGCCGCGCCTATCCACACTCGCGTACCGTCGGCTAATATCAGGCGGTACTCTCCGCCCGGAGGGGTGGAGAGTGTATTATAGACTAGTGTATCTTTTCGGTTTACCGAAGAGTAGTTAATTTCTTGACCTTGTATCGTGATCTGGCCGGCCTCTTCATTTATATGGGTATAAATGGAGTCGTTCAATTCGATCTGTTGCCCGTTGGCTAATTTCAGGGAAGCATGAAAGGAGCCCGGTTTTATTTTTGCGATCTGCACTTCGTGAGAAGGATCTGTGGGGGTGTCATAGAAAAGAAACCAGGTAGAACCTGCTACGAATGGAATCACAATTGCAGCAACCACTGCCCATCGGCGAATGTGCCGGAGACGATTTATCCGGTGTTTTCCTTGCAGAAATCTCCGGTATCCTCTCTCCACTTCAAATATTTGGTGTGCCTTTAGTTGTTCGTCGACATATCCGGAGCGCTTGAAATCCTGAAACATCTGGAGATGAGTCTTGTCTTCCGATAACCACTTCTCCAACTGCTGTTGCTCCTCATTTGTAATGGCTCCGGAAAAATATTTTTTTATAATTTCTGCTATATGAAAAGTAGTGTTCATATTTTTCTGCTGTTTTATGAATATAAACACTACCCGGATCAGAAAGTGTCAAAAAAAAATCCGGTACAAAGGCCGGATTCATATCTGAAAATTAAATTTCTGATTCTTTTAAAAGCGTAGTCCGATAGAGGCGTCTATGGCGCTGAGACTTTCAAGTATTTTGTCTCCGTCGTCATTTTTCACGCCAAGATCGACGAAGCCATTCGTTAATATAAACTTAAATCCTTAAAAAGTATTCCCGTATATTCTGAAGTTATAACCGATCCCCGCAGTATATCCTACACCTTCTTTTTTAAGCGTATGGGTATCATTAAATATTGTTGTTTTTTCATAGTATGTTAAATATCCTAACGAAAATCCCCACATAAATGCATTTTGATAATTACGGTCAAAAAAACGCCACATAATCGACGGAGCGAAATATGCAGTATTTACTTTAGAAGAGGTATTTATTTCGTCATGTGAGTACGAGTGTCCGGAAAATCTTGCCCCAAATCCGAAAGAATTTTTTGGGAAATGATGAATTTCCGCTCCGTATATAACGCCTGCACGCATTTTATTCACGAAATCCTTTGCACGACCTTCAACTCCTTCAGCGGTTTTTGCCATACGGTAAGAAAACCCGATATCACCGGCAATCCTCCATTTGCCTACGGAAATGGGTGAGGGCAGGGAAGTATAGGTACTGTCTCCATATTCGGAAACCAGGATATTACCGCTTTGTCGCGATATCGAATCTGTTGCTTGCGGGAAATTCTCTTGTGCCGTTAATGCTAACAGCATGTAAAGGCAGATTGTAGTAAGTAGCACTTTTTTCATAAGCGGACAATTAGAAGTTTTTGTATGGTTTGATATTTATTTTTTTCGGATACCATCATATTCGACTTGTCCGCTGTTGCTGTTCACCAATTCCATATTAAAATTAAAATCAATGTTTTCATAGCTTTATCATGACGTATACGGATGATAAATATATCAGTAGTTCGGCTACAAATTTTGCAGCCGAACTACGAGCTTTACTCATTTCGGATTAGCATATAATTTCTGAGGAAATACATAAGTATCATCATATAATCCTTTAAAAATAAAAGGAAGACTTATCGTATATACTTTTATATCCGGATCAGGCACTTTAAATCTCATTGTTGAGATGAGTTTATCTTCTAATAATGAATATTTGGATAAATCCAGATTTTTAAGTTTTTCGCTATTAGTACCGAACCACATATATACGATTTCTCCATGTTTATCTATTCTAAATGTTATTGAAAGCTTTTCGTCTTTTAATTCTCCAATTTCAGTAGGGGGAAATATTGATTTAGCAGCCGCAACAATAGAATCGTTACTATTTAATATTCTTATATTTCTCATGGCCTCACTCACTCTATATTCATCAAGACCTTTATAAGCATTTTTATATTGTTTATCGTATTTATCTCGTAGGGCTTTGTTTTTTAATAGCCATGGATTATCTTTTTTTAAATAGACTTTATTCCCTACTTTAATATTTTGATAAACTGTATTATTATAAGTACTTGTAGATTGTGCATATATATTTATCGCTGCGATAATATATGCTAAAATTAAAACTAATATTTTCATCGCTTTAGTCATTAATTGTTTATTACTTCGAGTAGTGCTTCAAAATATACATTTTCAGTCGTGGAGCTATTGTAACCATTAGCTGTATTGGAATGAAAATACCCGATCATCTCATCATATCTTTCATATAACAAATCTGCATCTATCGGTTGGGTTTCATCAAAACTATGAGTTGCTTCTTTAAGCCATGTTTTATATTCATCGACAGCCTCTTCATCATCACTATCAACAGTCATCGTAGAA